>CAMHUU010000006.1 GCA_946188395.1 uncultured Prevotellaceae bacterium
GCCGTAGAAGTCGTAGGCGCGGAGATACCACTCGCCGTCCCAGCCGTGCTTCTTCACAGCGTCTATCATGGCGTCGACGGCCTGCTGCATACGCTCAGCCTCGGCGTCGTTGCCAATCTTCTTGCACAGTGCCACATAGTCCTTGCCGGTTACTACGAAGAGTCCGGCAATCATCAGTGACTCGGCTTTGGTGCCCTCGCTGACGTTCTCGGTGGTTTGGAACGACTCGTTCGGATCCCACGAGAAGCAGTTCAGGTTCAGACAGTCGTTCCAATCTGCACGTCCAATGAGCGGCAGCATGTGGGGACCGAGGTTCTTGATGACGTGGTCCATCGATACCTTCAGGTGCTCGAACAGCGTCACCTCCGAGCCTGGCTGATTGTCAAACGGTACCATCTCGTCCAGAATCGAGAAATCGCCCGTCTCCTTGATGTAAGCCACCGTACCGAAGATAAGCCAGCAGGGGTCGTCGTTGAATCCGCCGCCGATGTCATTGTTGCCGCGCTTGGTCAACGGCTGGTACTGGTGATAGCAGCCGCCGTCGGGGAACTGCGTCGAGGCGATATCGATAATGCGCTGACGGGCGCGAGGCGGAATCTGGTGTACAAAGCCCACCAGGTCCTGGTTCGAATCGCGGAATCCCATGCCGCGGCCTACACCGCTCTCGAAGAAGCTGGCCGAGCGCGAGAAGTTGAACGTCACCATACACTGATACTGGTTCCAGATGTTCACCATGCGGTCCAACTTGTCGTTTCCCGTGCGTACCTTATATATATTAAGCAGCGCATCCCAGTACTCGCAGAGTTCGGCAAATGCCTTGTCCACCTTTGCGGTGGTGTCCAGCTCGGCAATCAGCGCGTGGGCCTTCTTCTTGTTGATTACCTGCGGAGCCTCGAACTTCTCGTCCTGCTCGTTTTCGATGTAGCCCAGCAGGAACACAAAGTCCTTCTGCTCACCGGGCTGCAGCGTCACCTCGATGTAGTGCGACGCAATGGGACTCCAGCCGTGGGCGTGGCTGTTGCGGGGCTTACCCTCCATCACAACCTGCGGGTCGGCAAACTCGTTATACAGGCCTACAAACGTCTCGCGGTCCGTGTCGAAACCCTGAATCTCCGCATTCACATGGTAGAATGCATAGTGGTTACGGCGCTCGCGGTATTCCGTCTTGTGGTAGATGGTCGAACCCTCGATTTCCACCTCACCCGTCGAGAAGTTACGCTGGAAATTCTCCATATCCGTAGCGGCATTCCACAGACACCACTCCTCGAACGAGAATAATTTCAGCTGTTTTGTTTCTGACGAATTATTCGTCAGAGTAAGCTTCTGCACCTCGCACCACTTCTTCAGCGGTACAAAGAACAGAACCGAGGCCTCCACACCGTTCTTGCGGCCCGTGATGCGCGTGTAGCTCATGCCGTGGCGGCACTCGTAGAAGTCGAGCGGCGTCTTGCAGGGCTTCCAACCCGGATTCCACACCGTGTCGCCGTCCTTCACGTAGAAGTAGCGTCCGCCGTTGTCCATCGGCACATTGTTGTAGCGATAGCGCGTAATGCGGCGGAACTTGGCATCCTTGTAGAACGAGTAGCCGCCTGCCGTGTTCGAAATCAAAGAGAAAAAGTCCTCGTTGCCCAGGTAGTTAATCCAAGGCCATGGAGTCTGCGGGTCTGTAATGACATACTCGCGGTGCTGGTCGTCGAAATGACCATAACGTTTTTGCTGTTCCATTGTCTAAAATGCTTTAATTTTAAGTTTTGTCTGCAAAGTTACTAAAAGAAATCGGACCGACCAAATGGTCAGCCCGTTTTTTTTATTATTGCCCGACAAATTTCCGTCCGCCGACGATGTTGATGCCGCGTTGCGGTTGGCTGTGGCGCACGCCCTGCAGGTCGAAGATGTCTGATGTTTGAAGTTTGATGTTTGACGTTTTGCGTTTCTCCGTCACGCTTTCCACTCCACTCGCGCCGTTTGCTGCAGGCCAGTAGATGACCTCGCCCAGGGTGGCATCGTCGGCCTTGTGCACGATGACGGTTTCTATCTCCTCCTGCGTCTGGCTGCTCACGTTCCACGTGTTGTTCTGCGCGTACACCGTGTTAGCCGAGTTGTTATACAGGTCGTACAGTTCCCCGCCGTTGCCATTGTCCTTGAACGTGTTGCCGCCGGCGTTGTAGTTCTCGTCGTCGGTGCCCACGTCAGTTCGTCCCAGGTTCACGTCCTTACAGCCTATCACCGTCACGCCCCACAGCGACCCTTCGATGCGGTTGCCGCTAATCATGGCGGTGGTCAGTTGGTAGGGGTCATACAGGCTAATGCCGCTGCCGCCGTTCATCGGGTTCTCCTCGTATTTGTTGTCCGTCAGCGTGTTGTCCTTGATGGTGATGCTCATTGGTCCCACGGTACCGATGCCGTAGCGGTTGTCGCTGATGGTACAGCCGATGATGCTGATGTTGTTGCCTTGGCGGCCGTAGAAGTTCGAGATGCCAATGGCGCCCACCATGGTGTGTGCCGGATTGCCCGTAATCGTACAGTTCTCCACCACCACTGCGTCGGCCACGGTCAGGTTCAGCTGCGGGGTGTTGCCGTTCAGCGTGCCGTTATTCTTGAATTCGCAGCCTTTGATCTCCATGTTGCAGAACATGTTTGCCGCACTCGCAATGGCAGCCTTCGGATTGTCTGTGAATGTGCAGCGATTGATGCCAAACACGCCGCCGTCCGATGTCAGCACCAATGCCGACTGGCCGATGGTGCCGTTGTTTTTCGTAAACGTACACTTCGTCAGGTTGCCGGCCTTGCAGCCCGTCAGTTTCAGTCCCACACCCTCGAAGGTGCAGTTCGTCCAGACCGAAATGGTCACGTCGTTCAGCACAATGCCCACGGCTGTACCCCCTTCGCTGGCGTCCACAAAGGTGTAGCCCTCTTCGCTCTGGAAGTCTGCCGAGCCCTCAATCCTCAGCGTCACGTCGCCCATCATGCGCACCGTACCGCCGTCCACGGCTTTAAAGAAGTCGCCTGCCGCGATGGTGTCGCTTGCGCTCATCGTGTACACCTTCCGGCCGTCCACCGTCTCCACCGTCACTCCGCTGCCCTCTAGTTGGCTAAGCGTCTCGAAACTGTATGTCGTTCCGTCCCCCTTTGTCTTAAAGCCCCAGCCCTGCGCCATCACGCACCAGGCTGCCATTACCGTTAAAATTACTCGCATGGTCATCTTTTTTTTGTCTAATCATTTCAATCGAGCCGCAAAGGTACAAAGATTTTTTCTTTTATCGTCTTCCCGTACCGAAAAAGTTGAGGAAGGAGGTAAAATAGAAGTTATTAGCAATATGGTATGACACTAAACACCCTTTAGTATGATACTAGAGGACCTTTAGTGTGATACCATTGGGCCTTTAGTGTCATACTAAATGCGGATCTGAAATGGATGCTCGCTTTAACGCGTGCACGTTAGTGCTTGGCGAGGAGGTTGGGCTGGGGGGCGACGATGATTGTCATGTCGACGGGCTGGTCGAAGGACTCGGTGGCGGGATTGTAACGGCTGAAGGCCGTGGTGTATTCGTCGCCGGTCAGGGTGTAGTCGTAGCGTCCGATGCAGGTCCATGCGCTCTTGCTGTCGGTCCAGCGGTAGGTGGTGCGGCTGGTGACGGTGCCGTCGGGGGCGTAAGTGTAGTCGTACTTGCGGTGTGGCTTGAGGGTTTCCATGTTGTTGCCGTAGTGGATTTTGCGGTAGATGTACATGGTGGCAATCTCCTTGCCTGTACGCATGGCGTTGTAGACGAAATTGCTCTTGGGCTTCTGGATGGCCGACTCGTAGACGTTGTTGACGGTCTCGGAGGTGATGACTTGTGCGTTGGCGCTCATGGCGGCGATGCACAGCAGGGTGGCAAATACAATCTTTTTCATTTTTGTGTTCATTTTAAAATTAATAATTGTTTTTGCTCTTTAGACGCAGGTAACGGCCGATTTACTACACCTGTGAGCTATAATTTTTATTTGTTCTTTGTCGGTTAGACGTTGTGAAGCAGGCAAAAAGTTGCAAGGAGCGGGAAAAAACTTCGTCGAAGGTACTTTCGTTCGGAAAATCGCAAATAAATTTGACCTTTGGTCAATTTTTTCTCGACTCAGCAAATGAAATGCAAGCATTTCTTTGCATTCGCTGCTCAAAAATTTGCATTTTCGCTCACTTATTCGTAACTTTGTAGGCGAATTCTTAAAACAAACTACGAAAACGATGAAACATATTGCATTGACCGTGCTTGGCCTGTTTGCATTGTTGCCCGTAACGGCGCAGCGGCAGATGGAACTGACGGCTGGTGAGGTGGCCCAGCGCATGATGCCTGGATGGAACCTGGGAAACACGTTGGAGGCCGGCGATACGGATAAGGGCAGCACTTTGTTCGGCAACGGCGGCGGACTGGCTACCGAGATGGCCTGGCAGGACACGAAGACCACGCAGGAGATCATCGACTTTGTGAAGGAGCAGGGATTCCGCTCGGTGCGCATTCCGTGTGCGTGGGTGTGGGGCCACATGGCCGATGCCGACCGGTATACCATCGATGCCGAGTGGATGGCGCGTGTGAAGCAGGTGGTGGACTACTGCATCAAGGCCAACCTGTATGTGGTGCTGAACCAGCACTTGGACGGCGGATGGCTGGAAAACAACATCATGGCCACGGGTGCGCAGAAGGCGAAGAATATGGCTGTGCTGAAGGCCGTATGGCAGCAGATAGCCAACGAGTTTCGCGACTATGACGAGCGTCTGCTGTTTGCTGGACTGAACGAGCCGAATGCCGAGACGCAAGAGGCGACGGACCAGCTGGTTGAATACGAACAGGAATTCATCAATACCGTACGCGCCACGGGCGGCAATAATGCCCAGCGCGTGCTGATTGTGCAGGGACCGGGTACCAACATCGACCATACTTGTAACTTCATGACGACGCTGCCCACGGACCCTGCCCCGCAGCGCATGATGGTCGAGGTGCACTACTATGAGCCCTGGCAGTGGTGGGGCATGGAGAAGGACGAGTCGTGGGGACGCATGTTCTACTATTGGGGACAGGGCAACCACGTGGACGGTTCGCTGCATAATGCTACCATCGGCGAGGAGGACTACGTGGAGGAGCAGCTGGAGAAGATGAAAAAGCAGTTTGTCGACAAGGGCATCCCCGTCTACATCGGCGAGTTTGGCGCCAACTGGCGTGCGATGCCTGTCGGCGAAAGCCAGGACAAGCATAACGCGTCGATCAAGGCGCATTACCGCACGGTGGTGCAGAAAGCCATGGAGAAGGGTATGGTGCCCGTCGTGTGGGATACGAACTATAGGAAGATGCCGTCGATGACCATCATCGACCGCGAACACTTGACAGTGCATAACCACTACATGCTGGATGCCATCCGCGAAGCCATGGAGGCCGTGGGGCTGGCAGTAGAGAAGAAGGTGGGTCCGCAATACCAGAAGCAACGCATGAAGCTGGAACGGCTGAACCGCGGCGTGGTGGCCGTGAGAAATGGCCAGCAGGTGGTTGTCAGTTGGCGCACGCTGTCGACGGACCGCACGGACGAGCCGTTCGACGTATACCGTAACGGCGTCAAGCTGAACAGCAAGCCCCTGACGAAGGGCGGCAGTTTCTTTGTGGACGAGCAGCCGCTGGCCGCCGATGCCACTTACGAGGTGCGGGGTGGGGGACAGGACGGCCGCTTCGTGCTGAAAGCCGACGCTGGGGACGGCTACGTGGCCGTGCCACTGCAAAAGCCTGCCGACGGCGAGACGCCCGACGGACTCACCTACACCTATTCGGCCAATGACGCCTCGGTGGGTGACGTGGACGGTGACGGCGAGTATGAAATCGTGCTGAAGTGGGACCCGTCGAACGCCCATGATAATGCCCACGACGGATTTACGGGCCCCACGCTGTTTGACTGCTACCGCATGGACGGCACGCTGCTGTGGCGAATCGACATGGGCATCAACATCCGCAGCGGAGCCCACTACGTGCCCTTCATTGTCTACGATTTGGACGGCGACGGACGGGCGGAGTTCATCGTCAGAACTGCCGACGGTACCCGCGATGGCAAGGGCCGCGTCATTGGAGACGCAACGGCCGACTACCGCCATCGTGCCCCCGAGAATGCACAGAACCCCACACCCGAGCGCGAATGGGCTAAATATAACAAGCAGGGACGCCCCAAGACGGGTCGCATCCTGACAGGACCGGAATTCGTCACCGTGTTCAACGGAATGACTGGCGAGGCCATGGACACGAAACCCTATACGCCCGAGCGCGGCAACCTGCAGGACTGGGGCGACGACTATGCCAACCGCAGCGACCGCATGCTGGCTGCCGTGGGCTATCTGGACGGCGTGCACGCCTCGGCCATCTTCTGTCGCGGATACTACACCCGCACGGTGCTGGCCGCGTGGGACTGGGACGGCCATGAGCTGAAGCAGCACTGGGTGTTCGACACCAACGACGAGGGCACGGGCAAGGACGGCAAGCCCCAGCAAAGCTATGCTGGACAGGGTAACCATAACCTGCGCGTGGCCGATGTCGATGGCGACGGGTGCGACGAAATTACCTACGGTTCGATGGCTGTCGACCACGATGGCCGCGGACTCTACAATACCGGCATGGGCCACGGCGACGCCATCCACCTGATGGCCTTTGACCCCACAACGCCTGAACTGCAGGTGTGGGACTGCCACGAGAACCGCCGCGACGGCTCGGACTTCCGCAATGCCCGCACGGGTGAGGTCATCTTCCAGATTCCCTCGACGAGCGACGTAGGCCGTGCGATGGCTGCTGACATAGACCCCACGAACGCCGGTGTGGAGATGTGGAGTACCGACAGCCACGGCATCCGCAACATCAAGGGCGAAGTGCTTGGCGAGGCACAGGATGCCGACGATCCGCAGCACAACCAGCACCTGCGGATGAAGGGCCGCCGGTTGTCGATTAATTTCGGCATCTGGTGGGACGGCGACCTGTTGCGTGAACTGCTGGACCGCGGTGCAGTGACGAAATACAACTGGGAGACGAAGACCGTCGACGAGGTGGTGCGATTCCCCGGCATCGTGTTCAACAACGGCACGAAGTCGAACCCTTGTCTGGCAGCCGACATCCTGGGCGACTGGCGTGAGGAGGTTTTGGCCCGTACGCCCGACAATAGCGAGCTGCGCATCTTTGTGTCGCCGATACCTACGGAGTATCGCATCAACTGTCTGATGGAGGACATCCCCTACCGGTTGTCGACCGCTGCGCAGAACGTAGGCTATAACCAACCCTCGGAGCCAGGATTTTATCTGGGACCAGATCAAAGTGTAACAACGTTTTTAAAATAGGATATGAATAGTAAATTTTGTGCTTTGGGACTGACGCTGCTGACGGGACTGTCGGCCAGCGCCCAACAAGTGAACGACAACAACACCCCGCTGCACCTGATGCGCCCTGCCAACCAGCAGCGCTATGGCATTCCGACGACGGAGCAGGTGAAGCAGACCATGGACCGCGTGCTGTACTACATTGACGGGCAGACCCCAGCCGTGCTGGTGGACAAAAAGACGGGCCGCGAGGTGACGCGCATGAAGGATATCGACGAGAACACCCAGCTGAAACAGGGCGGTTTCCGACTGACCAGCTACGAGTGGGGCGTGACCTATTCGGGCGTGCTGGCAGCCTACGAAGCAACGGGCGACGAGGCCTACCACGACTACGTCTACAAGCGTCACCGCCTGTTGGCCGACATGGCGCCGTGGTTCGAGAAGGTGTATCAGAAGCATAAAACTATAGACGTCAACGTGCGCCGCGTCATCGACCCCCACGCGCTGGACGATGCCGGAGCGGTGGCCACGTCGATGATAAAGGTGTTGCTGAAGGACCCGACGGCGCCCCTGCGCGAGCGCGTGGACCATTATACGGACTATATTCTAAACAAGGAGTACCGTCTGGCCGACGGCACCTTCGCCCGTCTGCGGCCGCAGAAGAATACGGTATGGCTCGACGATATGTTTATGGGTGTCCCTGCGGTGGCCTGGCTGGGTAAGCTGACGGGCGACGACAAATACTACGACGAGGCAGCCCGACAGGTCGTGCAGTTTGCCCAGCGCATGTGGGTAAAGGAGGACGGCCTGTTCCGTCACGGCTGGGTGGAAGCCATGCAGCCGCACCCCGCCTTCTATTGGGGACGAGCCAACGGATGGGCCCTGCTGACAATGTGTGAGGTGCTGGACGTTCTGCCAGCCAGTCACGCCCTGCGTCCGCAGATTCTCGACCTGCTGCAGGCTCACATTCAGGGACTGGCACGCCGCCAGCATCACGACGGATTTTGGCACCAGCTGCTGAACCGTAGCGATACCTATCTGGAGGCGTCGGCTACGGCTATCTATACCTATTGCATCGCCCACGCCATCAACCAGGGATGGGTCGACGCAAAGGCCTATGGTCCCGTGGCGTTGTTGGGTTGGCAGGCCGTCAACCAGTCGGTGAACGAGCAGGGACAGGTGGAGAACGTCTGTGTGGGAACGGGCATGGGATTCGATGCAGCCTTCTATGCCTATCGTCCGGTACACGTAATGGCGGCTCACGGCTATGGTCCGACCATCTGGGCTGGTGCGGAGATTATCCGACTGCTGCAGCGCCAACATCCGAAGATGAATGACAGCGCCGTGCAGTTCTACGACGAGGATGTGCCCACGAACGAACCCATCTTCAACTACGACGGAAAGATCAGATACTAATGTGCGGCTCTTCGATCCTAAAAAAAACGGCCTTTCAGGCCTAAATAAAAAATATAAGATATAAAAATGAAATTGAATAATATGTTGAGGAACTCGTTATTTTTTATTTTTTATTTTTTATTTAGCTCCGTAGGAGCGCAGTTTATCCAGGCAGCAAGTGTAGAGCGCAAGAAACTGAATTTCAATGCCGACTGGCGACTCTCGGTAGGCGATTTTCCGAAAGCTGTCGAGGCCGACTTCGATGATAGCCAGTGGCAGCAGGTGACACTGCCCTATGCCTTTAATGGCGACGAGGCGTTCCGCAAGGACATTGTCGACCTGACGGACACCATTGTGTGGTATCGAAAGACGTTTGAAGTTGAAAGTTTAAAGTTGAAAGTTTCAAAGTTCTTCATTGAGTTCGAGGGTGTGCGCCAGGGAGCAGACTTCTACCTGAATGGCCATCATCTGGGCTTCAGCGAGAATGGCGTGATGGCGTGCGGCTTCGACCTGACACCCTACCTAAAGGACGGCAAGAACGTGCTGGCCGTACGTTGCGACAACAGCTGGACATACCGCTCGCGCCAGCACGACAGCCGCTACCAGTGGAACGACCGTAACTTCAATGCCAACTATGGCGGCATTCCGAAAAACGTGTTTCTGCACGTGGCAGACCGCCTGTATCAGACATTGCCGCTGTTTTCGAATCTGGGTACGACGGGAACGTACATCTATGCCACCGACTTCGACATCGCCGGCAAGAAGGCCGTGATTCACGCCGAATCGCAGGTGAAGAACGAAGACACCGTGGCGCGCACGTTTACTTTCTGTGCCCAAGTGCTGGATGCCGACGGCCGCGAGGTGGCGCAATTCCATAGCGAGCGCATCACCATGCAACCTGGCGAGACGCGTATCGTCAAGGCCCAGCAGCAGGTCAAAGGACTGCACTTCTGGTCTTGGGGCTACGGCTTCCTGTATACAGTGAAGACGAGCCTTGCCGACGGGGAAACCGTCGACTGCGTGGCAACAAGAACCGGTTTCCGCAAGACACGTTTTGGCGAGGGTAAGATATGGTTGAACGACCGCGTGCTGATGGTGCACGGTTATGCCCAGCGCACGTCGAACGAATGGCCGGGTGTGGGACTGAGCGTGCCCGCGTGGTTGAGCGACTATTCGAACGGACTGATGGTGGAATCGGGTGGTAATCTGGTTCGCTGGATGCACGTCACGCCGTGGAAGCAGGACATTGAGTCGTGCGACCGCGTGGGACTCATCCAAGCCATGCCTGCCGGTGATGCCGAGAAGGATGTGGAGGGTCCGCGTTGGACCCAGCGCACGGAACTGATGCGCGACGCCATCATATATAATAGGAATAATCCGTCGATACTCTTCTATGAGTGTGGCAACGAGAGCATCAGCCGAGAGCACATGCTGGCGATGAAGGCCATCCGCGACGAATACGATCCCCATGGAGGCCGAGCCATCGGCAGTCGTGAGATGCTCGATATCGACGAGGCGGAATACGGCGGCGAGATGCTGTATATCAACAAAAGCAAGAAACACCCCATGTGGGCGATGGAATACTGTCGCGACGAGGGTCTGCGTAAGTATTGGGACGAGTGGAGCTATCCCTACCACAAGGAGGGCGACGGTCCGCTGTATCGCGGCAAGCCTGCCACGGACTATAATCACAACATGGACCAGTTTGCCGTCGAGATGGTACGTCGCTGGTACGACTACTGGCGCGAGCGTCCTGGCACGGGCACGCGGGTGTCGTCGGGTGGTGTGAAGATTGTCTTCTCGGACACCAATACCCACCATCGTGGCGAGTCGAACTACCGCATGAGCGGTGTGACCGATGCTATGCGAATTCCCAAGGATGCCTTCTTTGCCCATCAGGTGATGTGGTCGGGCTGGGTGGAGCCGGAAGAGGCGAAAACCTATATCGTTGGCCATTGGAACTATGAAACGTCAAACATTAAAAAACCTGTTTACGTTGTGTCGACAGGCGACGAGGTGGAGCTGTTCCTGAACGGAAAGAGTCTGGGCAAGGGCCGTCAGAGCTACCGCTATCTGTTTACCTTCGACGATGTGCCCTTTGAACCGGGCAAATTGGAGGCGGTGGCTAACGATGGCAGTCGCTATCAGTTGGAAACTGTTGGCGATCCCTACCAGTTGAAACTGACGGCCATCGAGAATCCCGAGGGTACGAAGGCCGACGGTGCCGATATGGTGCTGTTCCAGGTCGAGGTGCTCGACAAGCAGGGACGGCGCTGTCCGCTGGACGACCGCATTATACACTTTGAACTGTGGGGCGAGGGTAAATGGATTGGCGGTATTGGTACGCGCAATAACAAGGATATGCAGCGTCCGGACGACAACCGTCCTGCAGGCTTGCTCGATGCTGCTGTCACGAAGAACGTTTCCGACAACTACGTTGGCGCGATGAATCTGCCAGTGGAGTGTGGTGTGAACCGCGTGCTGGTTCGTACCACACCGAATGCTGGCGACATCAATGTCTCGGCTTATGCTGAAGGTGTGAAACCGGCGTATATTAAAGTGGAAAGTGGAAAGATAAAAGGTGAAAGTTGCTTGCCACAGATGACGCTGAAGGGATGCCTTACTCGTGGCGAGACTCCTCTATCGCCATCGTATACGGAACAGGCACAGGGCGTGAAGATTGTGTCCGCCAAGGCTGGTTTCGACTCGCAGCACGCCTCGCGGAGCTTCGACGATAATGAACTGTCGGAATGGAAAAACGATGGACGGCTCGCCACAGCATGGATTACCTATAAACTTGAGCGCAAGGCCGTCGTCGACGACATCTGCCTGAAACTTACCGGCTGGCGTCTGCGCAGCTATCCATTGGAAATCTTCGCTGGCAAGACGCTGATTTGGAGTGGCGAGACGGAGCGCAGCTTGGGGTATGTGCATCTGACACCCAACCAGTGCATTGCGACCGACGAGATTACCATCCGACTGAAGGGGGCCGGCAAGGATAAGGATGCCTTTGGCGGTATTGTTGAGGTGGCCGAACCGGCTGCCGGTGAACTGGACCTCTTCAAGGCCAAGAATGGTGGCGAGACGAAGAACGAGTTGCGTATCGTCGAGATTGAATTCATAGAAAAAGGTGTGGAGGTCGTGCTGAACAAGGCCGCCAGGCAGCCCTTCACGTATAACATGGCCGTTCCTGACGGCAACTACCGCGTTACCGTGACGTTAGGCAACCAGAAACAGGCTGGCCAGACGGTGGTCCGTGCGGAGAGTCGCAGACATTTCTCTGACATGATAGCTACCAAGAAGGGGCAGGAGGAAACGGTAAGCTTTGTGGTCAACAAGCACTCGCCACGCATCGACCAGCACAGCAACGTCAAACTGAAACCCCGCGAGTGGACCTACAAGAACTGGGACGACTCGCTGAACATTTCGTTCTGCGGTCCGGCACCAGCCGTGAAGAGCATCCGCATAGAGCCCGATACTGAGGCTACGACAGTATTCCTATGTGGCAACAGTACCGTTGTCGATCAGGAGGACGAGCCATGGGCTTCGTGGGGACAGATGATTACGCGATGGTTCGACAATCAGGTTGTCATTGCCAACTATGCCGAGAGCGGATTGTCGTGTACGTCGTTCCTGGCACAACAGCGACTCGACAAGATTCTGACATTGCTGCGCAAGGGCGACTACGTCATTGTGGAATTCGGCCATAACGATGAGAAAGAGAAAAAGGCTGGCGACGGAGCGTGGTACTCCTATTCGCGTAATCTGAAGACTTTCGTCGACCGCGTTCGCGAGCGGGGCGGTAACATCATTTTCTGTACGCCCACGGCGCGCCGTTTCTTTAACGACGACCACAAGACCATCAAAAACACCCATGGCGACTATCCGGAGGCCATGAAGACCGTTGCCCGGCGCGAAGGTGTGCCTGTTATCGACCTAACCGCCATGTCGACAACGCTCTACGAGACGCTGGGTGAGGAGGGTTCGAAGCAGACGTTGGTGCACTATCCGGCCAACACCTTTGCTGGTCAGGACAAGCCTCTGGCCGACAATACGCACTTCAATCCCTTTGGTGCCTGGCAGATAGCCAAAATGGTGGTGATGGGACTGAAACAAATGAAATCGCCATTGGCCGACCATTTGCGCTCGGATTGGCAGGACTACGACCCTGCACATCCTGACGACCCTACGCAGTTTGTGTGGTATATGTCAGGCTCGGGCAATATTCTGAAACCCGACGGTAACTAATCTTTAAACTTCAAAATATATGAAACGTTTTGCATTTAAGATGTACCTGAAGCCAGGTTGTGAGAAAGAGTACGAGCGTCGCCATGCTGCCATCTGGCCTGAGTTGGTGAAGATGATTAAGGACGGCGGCGTCAGCAACTACAGCATCTATTGGGACAAGGACACGAACATCCTGTTTGGTTATCAGGAGTGTGAGGGCGAGGGTAACTCGCAGGATACGGACAACGTAGACCCCATCACGCAGAAATGGTGGGACATGATGGCCGACATCATGGAGGTGAATCCCGACAATTCGCCAGTCACCGTGCCGTTGCAGGAAGTATTTCACTTAGATTGACAGCATGAGACCGTTCAGCATTCTTTTTGCGCTGGCGCTGAGCTTGACGATTGATGCCCAGCAGACGATTGACCTCAGTGGCACGTGGCAGTTCCGTAGTGAGCGCGAGCAAGGCACGGTGGTGTTGCCAGGCTCGATGCTAACGAACGGCAAGGGCGACCAAGTGAGTGTCCATACGCAATGGACGGGTTCGTTGTACGACTCGAGTTTCTACTTCAATCCCTACATGGAGAAGTACCGCCACGAAGGACAGATGAAGTTTCCGTTCTTCCTGACCCCAGAGCGTCACTATGTGGGCTATGCGTGGTACGAACGGACGGTTGTCGTCCCCAAGGCATGGAAGAAGCGCCGCGTGGTGCTCTTTCTGGAGCGCCCTCACATAGAAACCACCGTCAGCATCAATGGCCATGAGGTGGGCCATCAGACGTCGCTGTCGGTACCTCATCAGTACGATGTGACACCGTATTTGAAATTCGGCAAGGAGAACCGGATAGTCATCCAGGTATATAATGGCATTGAGAATGTCTGCGTGGGTCAGGATTCGCACAGCGTTACCGACCAGACGCAAGGCAACTGGAACGGCGTCGTGGGACGTATTGAATTGCAGTCAGCGCCGATGATTTGGCGCAAGCGTGTTGTTCCTCATCTGGAAGAGGGTACGGTGGATATCGTGGTGAACGATGCTACGTACAATTTCGAGTTAGGAGCCGACACGGTGCTGTGGGATGAATTCCATCCACAGCTCTATACACGCACGGTAACGTATGAAGGTGTGCAAGTGCCCGTGTCCTTCGGACTGCGCACCATTCGCGTTGAAGGTCCGCAACTGTACATCAACGACCGTCCGATTTTCCTGCGCGGAACGGTGGGCAACTGCTGTTTCCCCGAGACGGGCTATCCGCCCACCGATGAGGCTTCGTGGGAGCGCGTGCTTGGACGTTGTAAGGAATATGGCATCAATCACATCCGTTTCCATAGCTATTGTCCCCCCGATGTGGCCTTTACGGTAGCTGACCGCTTGGGGCTTTACCTGCAACCCGAAGGACCCTCGTGGCCCAATCATGGTGTGAAGCTGCGCCGAGGTATGGCCATCGATCAGTATTTACTGGATGAGGGACGCCGCATTATTGACACCTATGGCCACCATCCCTCGTTCACGATGATGGTAGCAGGCAACGAACCTGCTGGCGACTGGGTGGCTTATTGTAACGACTGGGTCAAGGCGATGAAAGAGTACGACCCCACTCGGCTATATTGTGGTGCCAGCGTCGGTGGCGGTTGGGCGTGGGACGACGGTTCAGAATACCACGTCAAGGCCGGAGCACGTGGTTTGGACTGGGACAAGCACGCCCCGCATAGTGATGATGACTACTACCAGCAGTTGCTCTTCCCGCGTAACTATAAAGGTAGCGAACCCAATAACGAACCCATCGTTGCCCACGAGCAGGGCCAGTGGTGCGCGTTCCCCGACTTCAAGGAGATTCCCCAGTATACGGGTGCCTATAAGGCCCGCAACTTCGAAATTTTCCGCGACCTGTTGGCTGACAATGGTATGGCGTCGCAGGCTGAAAAATTCCTGATGGCCAGCGGTCGACTGCAAACACTTTGCTATAAGTACGAGATAGAGCGTAACCTGCGCACCAAGGACTATGCCGGATTCCAGCTGTTGGGACTCAACGACTACAGCGGACAAGGTACTGCGCTGACGGGTGTGCTTAACGTGCATTGGCGTGAGAAGGGCTATTGTACGAGGGACGACTGGACGCAGTTCTGTAACACCGTCGTGCCGTTGGCGAAGTTCCCCAAGTTTGTCTATACCAACGACGAGACGCTGCAGGTTCCCGTCGAAGTTTACAATGCTTCCGGAGAACCCATGCAACAGGTGAAATGTACCTTCGAGATAGTCGGCGACAGTACGGCCGACATGGGCGAACTATGTACGAAGTCATTGCCTCTAGGTAAGAATATTTCCTTAGGAAAAGTTGAATATGCCCTTTCCACATTCACGCGTCCTATGAAGTTGACGCTGGATGTCAATGTCGTCGGCGACAACGGCCAGGAATATACCAACTCGTGGGATTTCTGGGTCTATCCCAAGGAAATTGGAAATGAGATAATAGAAATGGGAAATATCTACGAGACGGACACACTCGATGCCGAGGCTCTGCGGGTGTTGGGTGAGGGTGGCGATGTGCTGTTGACAGCAGCAGGCCGCGTGCGTTATGGCAATGATGTGCGCCACACCTTCCTGCCTGTATTCTGGAATACGTCGTGGTTTAAGATGCGTCCGCCGCACACCACGGGAGCCTATATCCAAAGCGCCCATCCCGTATTCCGCGATTTTCCTACCGATGACTGGCAAAACCTGAATTGGTGGGAACTGACGAACCGCACACAGGTAATGAATCTGGCGGAGTTTCCCAAGGATTTCCAGCCCGTGGTTCAGCCCATCGATACGTGGCACGTGTCGCGTAAATTGGGTATGCTCATCGAGGTTCGTGTGTTGAAAGGCCGCCTGTTGATGACGACGATGGATATTCAGAATGATCTGGACCGTCGTCCCGCCGCTCGCCAGTTGCGCTATAGCATTCTGCGCTACATGCAGAGCGGCGAATTCCAACCCACGACCGAGGTGCCAGTAGAAACCATCCGCCACCTCTTCGAGCGTGAAGCCCCGCGCGTAGACATGTTTACGAAGGAGTCGCCCGATGAGTTGAAGCCCAAGATTGGTGGATAAAGAAGATTATTAATTAGTAATATCCGGATAATGAAAAAGATTTTATTGTTGATGTTGACCGTGCTGACACTTTCGGCAACGGCAAAACCAAAAGCAAAAAAGACTGTTGAGACATGGCCTGATGGAACAGAAATGGATGCCTGGTTCCAAAATACTGCAAAGGTCGATGTGAACACGCTCGGGCGCCGATATGTGATTACAGATTATGGTGTGATGTTGGGCAGTTCAGAAGTGCAGACTGCCAAGATTCAGGCTGTCATCGACCGTGCGGCCCAAGAGGGTGGGGGAGTTGTGGTTGTTCCTCAGGGCACGTTCATGACGGGTGCGCTGTTCTTCCGTCAGGGAACCCATTTGGAGGTTTGCGAGGGTGCTGTGTTGAAAGGCTCTGATCGCATTGCCGACTATCCCATACTCATGACGCGCATCGAGGGCGAGACGTGCAAGTATTTCTCGGCCTTGATTAACGCCGACGGATTGGATGGCTTTACCATTTGCGGCGGTGGTACCATCGATGGTAACGGCCTGCACTTCTGGCAGGAATTCTGGATTCGTCGTCAGTGGAATCCGCAATGTACAAACAAAGATGCTCAGCGTCCGCGCCTGACCTACGTGTCAAACAGCAAGAACGTCACTATTCAGGATGTACACCTCATCAATTCGCCGTTTTGGACGAACCACGTTTATAAGAGCGACCATGTGCGCTATCTGGACTGCTACATCTTTGCTCCCACGGAGAATATCTTCCCTGCTGATCCCAAGCGTGGTGCTCCTTCGTCGGATGCCATCGATATCGACGTTTGCACCGATGTACTTATCGACGGCTGTTTCATGCATGTTAATGATGACGCCGTTGTGCTCAAAGGCGGCAAGGGTACGTGGGCTGATAAGGACGAGACCAATGGCTCCTGCGAGCGCATTCTGATTCAAAACTGCCGCTACGGTCGCGTACATGGCTGCCTGACATTTGGCTCTGAGTCGTTGCACGACCGTAACGTCATTCTGCGCAACTGCTATAGCGAACGTGCCGATCGTGTATTGTGGCTGAAGATGCGTCCCGATACGCCCCAGCATTATGAATATGTGTTGGTGGAGAACGTTACCGGGCATTGCGGACGTCTGCTGTTCATCCACCCTTGGACGCAGTTCTTCAAGCCTGGCGACCGCAAGGACATGCCGCTCTCCCGTTGTAACAATGTGGAGTTCCGTAACGTAAAGGTTGAGGCGAAAAACATGTGGGACGTGAAGACTTCCGACAAATACGAGCTCAAAGACTTCGTCGTCGACGGTCAGCCGATGGATTTCTCGCAATTCTCGGAAGCCACGCCAGAAACCGCTCCGAAGGTTTACCTGTAAAACATGAGAAGACCTGCCTCACCTTGGGCGGGTCTTCTCTTGAACAACAAAAAAAGAACGCCGAAGCGTTCTTGATAGTTGCGGAGGCAGGACTCGAACATGCGACCTCCAGGTTATGAGCCTGGCGAGCTACCAACTGCTCCACTCCGCGATATTTTTTCTAAGCGGCTGCAAAATCAGTGCAAACCGAACGCAGAAAGCTTGCTTTTTGCTGAGGTGAAGCCTGATTTCGCAGAGCTTTTCTTGAAAAGCGCTGCAAAGGTACGACTATTTTTCGAAACTACCAAATTTTTCTATCACTTTTCACAAAAAATAGGTAATTCTGAACTTTTTCTGCAGAAAAATTTGGCGGTTTGCGAAGTATTTTCTAATTTTGCACACGCTATTGGTACTGTGCAGTTTTATAGAAGAGGTATCGATGCGCTGAGAATTATGTCAATTTCTAAAACGAGGCAGAAACTGGTAGACGTTGCTCGACAGTTGTTTGCAAAAAACGGACTTGAAAACACGACGATGAACGATATTGCTCAGGCGTCGGGAAAGGGTCGTCGCACGCTGTATACTTATTTTAAGTCGAAGGAAGATATTTATTTTGCCGTGATAGAAAGTGAGTTGGAACGCTTGTCCGATCAGCTTGACGAGGTAGCCGCCAAGCGTATTCCGCCTCAGGAAAAGATTATTGAGTTGATTTACTTGCACTTGAGCATGATTCGCGAGACGGTGGTGCGCAATGGCAATCTTCGAGCTGAATTCTTCCGTAATATCTGGATGGTCGAGAAGGTGCGACGAAACTTTGACGATGCTGAGATAGAATTGTTCCGTAAAGTGTTCCGCGAAGGCAAGGAGGACGGTGAGTTCGATATTGACAATGTGGACTTGGTAGCCGACATTACTCACTATTGTATCAAGGGCCTGGAGGTTCCTTACATCTACGGACGTATTGCCCACGGTATGACTGCCGAGGCCACGAAGCCCCAGGTGGCGAAGATTGTGTATAGCGCATTGGGAAAACGCAGGAACTGATGTTGTCCCTCAATATCGAAATATCGAGATAACGAAATATCGAAATAATTAATTATAAAATTAAAAGAAATTATGGGATTATTAGAAGGTAAGACAGCGCTGATTACTGGTGCTGCACGCGGTATCGGAAAAGCTATCGCATTGAAGTATGCCTCTGAGGGCTGTAACATTGCATTCACCGATCTCGAGATCAACGAGGAGACTGAGAAGGAAATCGCTGCTTTGGGTGTGAAGGCAAAGAGTTACGCTTCGAATGCTGCTGACTTTGCTCAGACCGAAGAGGTGGTAGCTGCCGTGAAGGAAGAGTTTGGAAGTATCGATATTCTGGTGAACAACGCCGGTATTACAAAGGACGGCCTGATGCTGCGCATGACTGAGCAGCAGTGGGATGCTGTGATTGCCGTCAACCTGAAGTCGGCATTCAATTTCGTTCATGCCTGCGTGCCCATCATGATGCGCCAGCGCGGTGGTTCTATCATCAATATGGCTTCTGTCGTGGGTGTTCATGGTAACGCCGGACAGGCTAACTATGCTGCCTCGAAGGCTGGTCTGATTGCTCTAGCTAAGAGTATCGCTCAGGAAATGGGCCCCAAGGGCATTCGTGCCAACGCCATTGCTCCTGGCTTCATTGAGACCGCTATGACTGCTGCTCTGCCCGAGGAGGTTCGTAAGGAGTGGTGCAACAAGATTCCTCTGCGTCGTGGTGGACAGGTCGAGGATATCGCCAATGTGGCTACCTTCCTGGCCAGCGACATGTCGAGCTATGTGAGCGGACAGGTCATCCAGGTTGATGGTGGCATGAACATGTAATCTATGAAAGATTCGGTATTGATATTAAGTGGTGGGGTCGACTCCACCACTTTATTATATGACGAGCAGGAACGCATTGCGCTGGCCGTCTCGTTCGACTATGGCTCAAAACATAATGCTCGGGAGATTCCTTTTGCCCGTATGCATTGTGAACGGTTGGGCATCAAGCATATCACGATTCCCTTGGACTTTATGACAAAGTACTTTGTGAGTTCGCTTTTGGAGGGTGGCGACGAGATTCCAGAGGGCCACTATGCCGACGAGAACATGAAGTCGACGGTGGTGCCATTCCGCAATGGCATCATGCTGTCCATTGCCGTGGGTATTGCCGAGAGCAATGGGCTGAAATATGTGATGATGGCTAATCATGGTGGCGATCATACCATCTACCCTGACTGTCGTCCGGAGTTCGTCGATGCCTTCGACCAGGCTGCTGCGGCAGGCACCTTTGTAAAGGTCCATCTGCGCTCGCCTTATACCAACATCACGAAGGGTGATATAGCCCGTCGTGGCAAGGCGTTAGGTATTGATTATAGCGAGACGTGGTCGTGCTATAAGGGTGGGGAACACCATTGTGGCAAGTGTGGCACATGCGTCGAGCGCCGCGAAGCCTTTGCTGAGGCGGGCATCGACGATACGACGAAGTATGATGTCTGATGTAAGAGGTAAGAGGTGAGATGAGAGGCCTGATGGGTTAGCCGAAAAGTGCCCTGAGGGCCTCTTCTACTTTACGGACAGGGACGAGTTCGATATTGAATTTCTTCCGATTCAGATTGGAGAGGTTATACTTCGGTATGATGATATGACTGAAACCTAACTTTTCGGCCTCGGAGATGCGTTGCTCGATGCGCGATATGGGGCGCACCTCACCACTCAGACCCACTTCACCGGCCATACACCAGCCGCTGTCGATGGGTGTGTCGACATTCGAAGAGAGTACGGCGGCAATGACACTCAGGTCCATCGCCATATCGGTGACGCGCAATCCGCCGGCGATGTTGAGGAAAACGTCTTTCTGCATGAGTTTGAAGCCTACGCGCTTTTCGAGTACGGCCAGCAACATGTTCAGACGGCGCTGGTCAAAACCTGTGGCCGTGCGTTGGGGTGTGCCATAGGCAGCCGACGACACCAGGGCCTGTGTCTCGACGAGGAAGGGTCGTACACCCTCGATAGCCGAGGAAATGGCGACGCCCGAGAGTCCGTCGTGTTCTTCTGTCAGGAGCAGTTCCGAGGGATTGCTGACCTGTCGGAGTCCCGTCTGCTGCATCTCGTAGATGCCCAACTCAGAGGTAGAACCGAATCGGTTCTTGATGCTGCGCAGGATGCGATACATGTAGTGCTGGTCACCTTCGAACTGGATGACGGTATCGACGATGTGTTCCAAAATCTTCGGACCTGCCAGCGTGCCTTCTTTTGTAATATGGCCGATGAGGATGACGGGCACGCCACTGGTTTTGGCAAAACGAAGCAGCGCAGAGGCGCATTCGCGCACCTGGGCGATGGAGCCGGCACTGGACTCGACATCCTCGGTGGAAATGGTTTGTATGGAGTCGACGATGATGAGTTCAGGCTGTACTTCCTTGATGTGGTCGAAGATAGCCTCGAGGGAATTCTCACAGAGAATCATGAAATTGTCGTTCGCCTGATGGGGGATACGCTCGGCGCGCATCTTCAGTTGATGAGCGCTCTCCTCACCACTGACGTAGAGGATGCGCTTGTCGGTAAGGTTGAGCATTGTCTGCAACGAGAGCGTCGACTTGCCGATGCCTGGTTCACCACCCAACAGAACGATGGAACCTGGTACGAGACCACCGCCCAGCACGCGGTTCAACTCGGCATCGTGCATGTCTATGCGGGGATCGTCGTGTGCTGAAATCTCCTTGAGCCGTAATACTTTGGCAGTATAACTTCCTTTATCGGAAATTCCGCCGCTGTTGCCAAAAGCCCCTCGCCCTTTGGAGAGGGGTTGGGGTGAGGCTGTAACTTTGATTTCCTTGTACGTGTTCCATTGCCCGCATGCCGGGCATTTACCAATCCACTTGCTTGACTCCTGTCCGCAGTTCTCGCAGACGTACATGATCTTATCTTTTGCCATAATTAGTGCAAAAGTACTAAAAATTTTGCAGAACTGCAAATTATTTAGTATTTTTGCAGTCGATTATGAAGAAAACCATTATCATCATGATAACTGGCATGCTGTTAATGGCAGCTTGCCATCAGTCGTACGAGGAAACCAAACGCCAGACACGTATGAGTCGTCAGGAGGCGCAGCGGCTCGATTCTGCTGCGCTGAAGGTGGCCGTGATGCCTACGCTGGACTGTCTGCCATTGTATGTGGCAGAATACTATCAGCTTTTCGACACGTTGCGAGGCGGGGTGCGCTTGAAGTTTTATATGGCTCAGATGGACTGTGACACCGCGTTGGAACGGGGTCGGGTAGAAGGTATCATGACAGACCTGGTACGGGCCAAACGGATGGAGAAACGAGGTCTGAAGTTGCGTTATCCGACTGTGACCAATGCCCATTGGCAGCTTATTGCCAACCGCAATGCCCGTGTGAGACAATTGAAACAACTGGACGACAAAATGGTGGCTATGACGCGTTTTTCGGCTACGGACTTGCTTACCGATCGTGTAATCGATTCGGTGAAGCTGGACAAGGACCGCATCTATAAAGTACAGATTAACGACCTCAGTGTGCGCCTGTTGATGTTGCAGAACAACGAGATGGACGCCCTGTGGCTCATGGAGCCGCAAGCCACTGCAGCCCGGATGATGAAGCATGGTGTGGTGTATGACACCCGTAAGGAGGACCTGCAGCTGGGTGTGATGGCGTTCCGCGAAAAGGAGATGCGCCATCAGGAGCGTGGCCAGCAGTTGGAACTCTTCGTGCAAGCCTACAATCAAGCTTGTGACTCCATCAATAAATACGGGGTGCTGCGCTATCGCGACCTCATTGTGGAGCGTTGTAAGATGAAGGCGAACATGGTGGACTCGTTGCCGAAAGATATAAAATATGTACACGCGCGAGGACCCCGTGAGCAGGATATTGCGCTGGTCGAGAAGTGGCTGGGTATCAAAAAGACAGAGAAATGAAGTCATTAGATCACTCGTTGGAGCCTGTTTTCAGGCAAATCCGCGAAGGCAATTGTGGAATGGCAATTGCTGAGTTGGAGGTTTATCTGTCGGCATGGCCCGACGGACAGACTACTGATCGCCTGAATGTGCTGAAGGAAGAATACGAGCTGATGGCAGGCTATTGGCGCAAAGGCGTCGACGACCCGCAGCGTCAGGAACAATATCAGCGTTTGCTCCAGCAGGTGTATTTGATTTTTGCTAATATTGCCATGTACCGTCGTCTGCAGGCATCGTCGTTTCTGGTTGCTTTGCATCAGAGTGCACGAAAGCAGGTTCGCGACTGGTCTCTGTCAGCCATTCGTCATGAAATGGAGAATTTCGTCAGCGAAATAGCCATGCTCGAGTTTGAGGCTGAGAACAAGCGAAAGGAGAAAAGTCGGGCACTCTATAAAGCTCACCAGCAACAGGTGAATATGCTGTTCAACTATATCGTCACGTCGCGTATGTGGACGAATAGTGTAGGAAAGGGCTTTACGGAATTATTACTGTCGCCGACCATCGACAATATCGATCAGCAACTCATCGTTTCAGCCATTACCATCTCGCTGATGAGTCAGTTCGATATGGTGAAGTTCCGCTTGCTGACGGATGTCTATCGCCAGGCGACTGACGAGCATGTGCGTCAGCGTGCTTTGGTGGGGTGGGTGTTTTCGCTGGACGATACCATGAGAAACGTCTATCCTGAACAGCAGACCATCGTTGACGATTTGCTGAAGTCGGACGCTGTGTGCCAGGAACTTACCGAATTGCAGATGCAGCTGTTGTTGACGCTGAATGCCGAGAAGGATAACGACATCATACGGAATGAAATCATGCCCGATCTGATGAAGAACGATGCGTTTCAGATTACCCGAAATGGTATTGAGGAGGTCGAGGAAGACCCGTTGGAGGACGTCCTGCACCCTGATGCGTCGGAGCGTCGGATGGAACAGCTCGAGGCCTCCATGCAGCGTATGATAGATATGCAAAAGCAAGGGTCCGACGTGTATTTCGGAGGGTTTGCACAAATGAAGCGCTATCCTTTCTTTTACGATATGTCCAACTGGCTGGTTCCGTTTTACATCGACCATCCCGATATTGCTCAGTTTGTAGACCGGCTGGAATTCCAGCGCTTTGTGAGGTCCATTCTCTCGAAAGGTCCATTCTGCAATAGCGACAAATATTCGTTTGTCATTGCCTCGATGGAAGTGCTCAGTCGTTTGCCTGCAAGCATACGGGATGTTATCAGGAGTAACGAAGCGTCGCTGGGTGAATTGGCACTTGGCGAAAACCAGACGTCAGCCTATCTGCGTCGTATTTATCTGATGGACCTCTATCGTTTCTTCCGCCTGTTCCCCAATCGTGCGGCGCTGAACAACCCCTTTGAAGATAGCACGCAGGAATACGACACACTGAATTTCTTCAGTTATGTCTTCTTCGCAGGTACGCAACTCGATGCTCAGAAGCACAGTGTAGTGCGCATGATGAAGAAATACCAATTCGACAAGATGGCGAAGAACATGTTAATCGCTATTCCACGACGATACCGCGATGCTCAGTATTATATCTGGGCCGAACAATACGAAAAGGCTGTTGAGGTGGATCCCTCGAACGAGCAGGCCTTGAGTGGTGCAGCACGTCATGCTTTCAAGAATAGCGAATATGATAAGGCGAATGACTATTACGACCGTCTGTTGTTGCTGTTCCCAGGCAAGAAAAACTATATGCTGAACAAGGCCGTCTGTCTGGTCCAGCTCGAGGATTACGAAGAAGCCTTGAAATTGCTCTACGAGTTAGATTATGAGTATGCTGACGATGTGAACGTACAGCGTGTGCTGGCGTGGACGCTAACCTGTGACAGCCGACTGGAGCAGGCGGCAGCCATCTACGAGCAACTGATGACAGGAGAAAAAGTGATAGCTGAGGACCACTTGAATTATGGCTATTGCCTCTGGGTAATGGGGCGTATTGACGACGCTGCAGAACATTTCAGAAAGTCCAACAATCCCATAGATTTCCCCGATATCTACTGGTTGTCGAAGCGGGGCATTGATAAGCTGCAAATCCGAATGATGAAAGCCTTGATACGCTCTTAGAGGAAGGGCTGTAGCAAGTGTGCAAACCATCCGCGGAATTTCTGCCATCCTGTACGGAACTCATCCCACGTCTTATCAGTCAGTTCGAAACTTTTCTGCTTGTCGCGCCAGAACATATCGTCCAGTTCCTTCGTCGTCGCCTTGTCAACGATAACGGCATTCTCCTCAAAGTCACATTTCAGACTGCGGGCATCCAGATTGGTACTTCCCACGGTGCAGTATAGTCCATCGACCATCATGATCTTCGAATGGTGGAATCCCGGTTTGTAGAGCCACACTTTTGCCCCACGCTTCATCAGTTTGCGGGCTTGATAGAGGGCACAGTCAGGCGTTAGGGGGATATCGCTCTTCGACGACAGCATGATTTCGACCTTCACCCCTCTTTTAATGGCTCGTGTCAAGGCGCGGGTAACGCTTGGGATGAGGGTAAAGTAGGGATTGATGATGTGGATGCTGTCTTGCGCCTGATTGATGGCGTTGATGTAGAACGTGCGCATGATTTTAGGCGTCACACCGGGTTCGCGGTTGATGATGCCCACCATTTTCTGACTTTTCGTATGGGTGGTGTCGGGTTTCAGCCCTTCGAAAACGGTTGGCGTACCCCCCCGGTAGTATTTCATACCTGAGGCATTCTCTCCCGTTGTGCGGTTCCAGATGCGGAAGAATATGCGTTGCAGCTCGTTGACGGCATCGCCCTCAATCCTGCAGTGCATGTCGCGCCATTCGCCCACCTGTTCTGTACCTTTGATGTAGTAGTCGGCCACATTCATGCCGCCCGTATAGGCTATCTTGCCGTCAATGACCACTATTTTGCGGTGGTCGCGTCCGTAGATGTGGTTCACCCAGGGGAATCGAATGGGGGAGTACTCCACGATATCGATGGAATCTTCGCGCAGTGACTCCAGATGATACTTTTTCAGCGGTTGGTTGTTCGAGTCGTTGCCAAACCCGTCGAACATGGCCCTCACCTCCACACCTTCCTTGCGTTTCTCGCGCAGCAGGTCGAACAGCAACGACGCAATGGAGTCGTTTCGGAAATTAAAGTACTCCAAGTGTATGCTGCTCTTGGCTTGGCGGATGGCCTTGAACATGTCGTCGAATTTCTCCTGTCCCGACATCAACAGGGTCACGCTGTTGTCGTTGCTGAATCGGATGTGACTCTCGCGCAGTGTCTGAACAATCAGCGAGTCGCTCGTCTGAGCTTTTGCATAATGAGTAATGAGTAATGAGAAATGAGTAATGATGATTACAATAATTAACCGAAAGTCAATACCATGTGATAGCCATCGGCATATTCTGCCTACACAACAAATCATAATTACTAATTCCTAATTACTAATTACTAATTTAAATTACTTCTTGTATTTCATACGATACTCCAGCGGCGTCATTCCAAACTTATCCTTAAAGATATTGGCAAAGTTCTCTGCTGTCATGAATCCGACGTTGATTGCCAGCTCGCTCATGTTGATATTGGTGCTGACGAGCAGCGTGCAGGCATGTTTCAGACGCAGGTCACGCACAATCTCTGCTGGTGTCTTCGTCGTGATGGCACGTACCTTGTGGTAGAATGGTACGCGTCCCATGCCCATGGCGGTAGCCATCTCTTCAAGGCTGATTTGTCCGCGACTCATGTTCTGCAGCACGAATTGTTCGATGTTGCGCATCAGTTGCTGGTCCATCGCATCACTCATCGAGTAGTCGCCAATGGTGTTACCGCCGTAGTATTGGCGCATCAGTTCGCTTCCAATGTTCATAGGACCGCTCTGCTGGGGCTGTTCCTCTTCCTGCTCGTGAGGTGCTATGTCCTCTGCATTCTCCTCGTTGGCAGCACGCTGTTCTGCACCTTCGTCGTCGTAGTGGAAGGTGGCCGTCGTCATACTGGCATTGCGGCTCTCCAGGCGGCGCGTTTCTTCTCCTTCAATGGCGTTGCTCTCCATTTCGATAGGTCCGAGACCCATCAGTTTGTTGAATCGGATAACTGCCTCCTGGATGTTAAACGGCTTAGCCAGGTAGTCGTCTGCAGCCAGCGTAATGTTCTGGTCGGTCATATCCTGTTGCGACAGCACACCGTCCGTCAGCAGCACGAACTTGGTCTTTCTTCTGCGCGGATCCATCTTGAAGCGGCTGCACAGCTCACTACCCGTCATGTAGTCCATATCCTGCTTACATACGACGAGATCGGCATTCAGCATTTCGATGTCAGGCAGTGCATCCTTGATATTGTCGTAAACGTGGAAGTCGTAGACCTCGCGCAGATGGGCATTGACGAAGGTCAGGAATTCGTGGTTCGAATCGATGAACACCACACTGAACTTCTTCGCCTGCGAGTCGACCTTGAAAGGTCTGATTTCGGCAGTCAGTTCCTTGGCGGTAGAATTCGATATCATGGCCACCTCGCCTCGGTCGTTGAGTTCCATGCGGTCCTTGGCGGTCGATTCGGCCTTCTTCTCCGGATTCTCCAGAGTCGACTGCATCTCCGAAATGCGGGTAATGACCTGCAACAGTTGGAAGTGCAGCGAGTTCAGTTGCTCGCGTCCCTCCATGGTCTGTTCTTTCTCAGCCAGCGAGCCGATAATAGTTGTCATGCGGGCCATAGGCTGGCGCAGGTCCTCACTGGTATTCTTGATTTCCTCGCGCTGGCGTTTCAGCTCGTCAATGACGGTACGCTTGCTTCTCCATACCTTTCTGATCTTCTGGATGCCGTAGCGCCAGATGGCCAATACCAGGATGGCGATGATGACATATACCGTCAGCGCCCACCACGAAATCCACCAGGGGCGGTCGATGGTGATTTCCAGCGTACGTTCCTGATTGCTCACTGCTCCGTCAGCACTGACGGCCTTAACGTGCAGCGTATAGGTGCCACTGCTCAAATCTCGGAATCGGACACCATGCAACAGTGCGTCGCCGTTCCTCCAGTCGTTTTCCAGACCTTCCATCCAGTACATGAACTGCAGACGTTCGCCTTGGTTGTAGTTTCCTGCTGCAAACTTGATGGTCAGCGTGTTCTGGCTGTTTGCCAGTTCTATCTTGCTTATTTCGTTCAGCGCTGATGTCAAGATGGTGCGTCCGCCATATTCGTGTCCTGTCAGAATCTCTTCCTCGCCGATAAACAGCTGTGTCAGCATGACGCGTGGCAATGATTCCTGGTCGTCCTTTGTACCCTGGCGCACCCAGTTCACACCATAAAGACCTCCGAACACCACTTCACCGTTGTTTTTCGTCAGGATAGCTCCCATGTTGAACTCGTTACTCTGCAGTCCGTCATAGACGCTGTAATTATACAGTCCGTAGGTGAACGTGCCGTCTTCGTGGTCACGCTGTGTTACCACACGGCTCAGACCATTGCTGGTCGATACCCAGATGTTGTGGTTTCTGTCCTCGACGATACCGCAGATGGAGTTGTTGCAAAGTCCGTCCTTTTCCGTCAGGTGACTGACTTCGTCCTTGACGGTATTCAGAATGTTCAGACCTTCACGTGTTCCTATCCAGATCAGTCCGCGTGTGTCCTCATAAATCTGGGTGATATAATTGTTCGTGAATGTCTGTATATTTGTCGAATTTCCCGTCAGTACCGTTTTTTCGCGCGTCGAGAGGTCCAATATCACGAGTCCTTCTGCCGTACCAATCAACATGCGGTTGTTCTGTCCGTAGAAGAGCGACGTGATGTTGTTGGTGTTCAGCATACCGTTCTCGCGGGTGTATGCCGAGAAGGTGTCCATCTTCGGGTTGTACACCTGCAGTCCTCCGTTGGTGGCTATCCACAGGTTACCCGACTTATCGCTGCACAGGGCGTTAATGTGGTCGTCGATGAGTGTCTTCACACTGTCGCGGGCTGCCGAATAGATTTTTCCTATGCCGTTTTGAATACGTGTCAGTCCGTTCTGCTTCGAACCCACCCACAGGCTTCCGTCCGGCGTAGTGGCCATGCACGACACCTTGGTGCTGGCTAGCGTACCGTTATAGCCAATAATACCTTTCGAACCGGTACCATACCAGATGGTGTTGTCGTTGCCTTGCGCTATGGCGGTGACATCGCCGATGAGTTCACTGTCGAACTTATAGATGTTGCTGCCGTAATAGGCCACGCCCGATTTCTCTGTACCTACCCATAGCAGGTCAGTGTCATCCACGTAGACGCTTTGTATGGCCATGTTTTCGCTGTCAATGCGACGGGGATTGATGCCGCGTGGCTGCACATTTTCCATTTCGTGCGTATTCACGTTGATGCGGACGAGTCCCGAGCGGTCAGTACCCACCCAGATGTTGCCGTTGCGGTCGCCCGTCATTCCGTTCACGCTATGGTCTACGGCTACGCTGGTCAGTCCCAGCTGGTCGCCGATGGTGGTGTTCCATGTGTTGGCGTTTTTGTTGTATAGCATCAGTGTTCCTTGTCCGTAGAGCCAGATATTGTCCAGCTGGTCGGCAAAGACTTTCAGCGATTTTGTTTTACGCAGATGCTGTTGCGCGATGTGGTCAGTCTGCCACACCGTTTGCTGTTGGCGCATGATGTCGCAGCATACCAGTCGCCCGTCCTCGTAGACCAGGATTGCTCCGTCGCGACACTCGTTGATGGAGGTAATGGTGCCTTGGGGAATGCCGTGAGCATCGTTGGTATAGGCAAACGGATAGCTGGTCTGTTGCTGCATGTTATAGGCAATGACACCCTTGTTGGGAATCGATGCCCAGAAGTTCTTGTGCCTGTCTATGAACACGACATTGGGCTTACCCTCGACACCCATGCTGGCATAGATCTGCTTCATGTCGCGCTCGAAACTTTCCGTCTGCGGATGATATACGCAGAACCCTGCCGATGTCTCAATCCACAGGTTGCCGTCCAGCATTTCCTGAATGCTGATGATGTAGCTGTCGGGCAGCGACGAGCCGTCCTGCGAGTTGCTCTGGAAATTCTTGAAGGTGTAGCCGTCGAAGCGGTACAGTCCCGCAGGGGTTCCGAACCACATGTATCCTCGTTGGTCTTTCAGCACGCAGTTAATCTGACTGCTGATGAGGCCGTTGCGGGCATCAAGTGTCTTAAACAAATATACGCCTGCAGCTGTCAATGGCAGTGCCAGCATGAGGACTAACAATATTTTCTTCAGTCTGTTCATAGTCTGTATGTATTAAAGCACACATGCATATCTGTCGACGATTCCAAGTAGTCTGTTTTCATCATCGACCACCAGCACGTTGTGGATTTTATGTTCGTTCATTGTCTTCTGTATCTCGGCAATCTTGGCCTGCGGACTTACCTTCTTGGGGTTGCGCGTCATGATGTCGGCCACCGTCCTGTCGAAGAACTCTGCCTGCCATTTCTCCATGGCCCTGCGGATGTCGCCGTCGGTAATGAGTCCGCTGATGCGTCCGTCCTTGATGGCTACGCCCAGTCCCAGCTTGCCTTTGCTCACCAGAATGATAGCCTCGCCCAAATGCATCTCTTCCGATAGCAGGGGCAGATTCTCTGTCAGCATCACATCCTGGGCGGTGGTCAGCAGTCGCTTGCCCAACTCGCCTCCCGGGTGGAACTGTGCGAAGTCTTGTGGCTGGAAATTGCGTCGTTCCATCAGTGCCACAGCCAGTGCGTCACCCATGACGAGTGTCGCTGTTGTCGAACTGGTGGGTGCCAGGTTCAACGGACAGGCTTCTTTCTTTACGCTCACATTCAGATGGCAGGTCGAGTATTTGGCCAGCAGCGACTCCGGGTTCCCGCTCATGGCGATGATGGGAATCTCCATGTGGAGCACCATCGGAATAAACCTCAGCAGCTCGTCCGTCTGGCCTGAGTTCGATATGGCCACCACCACGTCGCCTCTCGACATCACGCCCAGGTCGCCGTGATAGACGTCCAGCGGATTGATGAAGAACGACGGGGTACCTGTCGACGCCAGTGTCGCTGCTATCTTCGCTCCGATGTGTCCGCTCTTGCCCACGCCAGTGACGATGACCTTTCCTTGGCACTGCATCATCAGTTCCACAGCACGGTCGAAGTCCTCGTCCATCTTCGGTATCAGGTCCAGCACAGCCTGTGCCTCATCCTTGATACATTGTATAGCGTATTCTCTTATCGTCACAATACTCAATTATCAATTATCAATTGCCGCAGGAGTCCCTCCAGCTTATCCAACTCCAGCATGTTTGCTGCGTCGCTCAGTCCCTGGTCGGGGGTGGGGTGCACCTCGAAGAACCATCCTGTGGCTCCGAAGGCCTTCGCCGCCAGTGCCATCTGTGGCACGAATCGTCTGTCGCCTCCCGTCTTGCCGTCCGCACCCCCTGGGCGCTGCACGCTATGGGTACAGTCCATAATCACCGTATCGCAGATGTCCAGCATGTCGGCGATGTTGCGGAAGTCCACCACCAGATTGTTGTATCCCATCATGTTGCCGCGCTCCGTCAGCCACACCTCCTGTGCTCCGGCGTCGCGGGCCTTCTCTACGGGGTATCGCATGTCCTGTCCGCTCAGAAACTGAGCCTTCTTGATGTTCACCACCCGTCCCGTCCGTGCGGCAGCCAGCAGCAGGTCCGTCTGTCGGCACAGGAAGGCAGGAATCTGCACCACGTCCACCACTTGTCCGGCCGGCTCAGCCTGCCAGGCTTCGTGGATGTCCGTCAACAGGCGCAGTCCGTATTTCTCTTTCACATCGCTCAGCATCTGCAGTCCTCTGTCGATGCCCGGTCCCCGGAAGGAACTGATCGATGTGCGGTTCGCCTTGTCGAACGAAGCCTTGAATATGATGTCAATGCCCAGTTTCCCGTTGATTTCCACCAGTTTAGCTGCCACTTCGTCCAGCAGCTCCGCTGATTCTATCACGCACGGTCCGGCAATGAATATCTTTTGCTTCATCAGTTTCAATTATCTTTAACCTTGCAAAGGTACGAATAAGCGAGCAAAATACAAAGAAAAAAACAATTTTTCTTTTATTTTTCTGAATTAATTACTAACTTTGCACCCGTATAACGAAGGAAAGTACAAGAAAAAACTTAAATAATTATGAAAAAGACATTAGAGGAACAGCGACGCTCCGTAGACGACGAGGACGTAGCGCAGGAATTTGCCGATGGCGATGCTGGTGAGCGAGATGGGTATGTTGGCTCGCATGAGGCCGAGCACGATGGTGATGGCTGAGCCGAGGATGGGTACGAAGGCAAAGAAGCCCATCCAGGCACCGCGTCCGGCCATGAAGCGCGTGGCGCGGTCGAGGTCTTTCTGTTTGACGTGCAGGTAGCGCTCAATCCATTCGAGACGTCCCATTCGTCCGATGAAATAATTGAACATTCCGCCGGCTACGTTTCCGATGGTTGCGTAGACGATGAGCAGCCAGGGGTCGAGTCCGGCAGCGAGTAGTCCGGTCATCACTGCCTCGCTGGAAAACGGGAAGAAGGAGCCTGCCACGAATGCCGTGATGAGCATGCCCCAATAGCCGTAGCTGATGAGTAGGGAAATGATTACATCCATAGGTTGTAGCCGGTAATCAGGATGACGGCTGCGGTGATGACAAAGAATACGATGTTGGTCTGGCGGGTATGGGTGAGTGCCAGAAAATGTCCCAGCAGCGGTGCGGTGTTGATGATGAGTATGCGGATGAGCACATCGTAATGCTGCGGTTGCAGGAGTAAAAAGACGATGGTCAGCAGGCTCATCCACATAAACGCTCCGTAGAGCAGTCGGATACGGATTTTGTCGTCGTGGTGTTTGCGGATGTAGTGGATGGTTCCGACAATCAGCATCAGGACGACGAAAAGCAGGGTGATGAGGTGGTGGTTCGTATAGGATGAGAATTGGAACGGCAGAGAGAAATCGCCCAATGGCACGAGGTGGTCGACGAGCGGTGTGAAGTCTTTCTCCCATCCCAGCCAGCAGCACCAGCACCAATAGGGCGTGAGGACGCCCAGCAGTGATGCTGTCCATGTGCGCCAGGAGAGGGATTGCAGTTGGGTAAGCATGACCAGCCATAGGATGGGTACGTAGAACAGCATGTGGGCACAAGCCAGCGTGGCAATGCCCATCACGAGGAAGCTATAGTAGGTCCATCCCGGCGACTCCTTGTCCTGATAGCTGTTGAACAGCAGCGTCAGGGCAGCGATAAAGCAAGCCTGGGTAACAGCTCCCGGGATGGATGGAAACAAAAAGCACACCATGCACACCAGTACGATGAACACACAGCTCACCATGCGCGAATAGATGCGGATGAGGGCATGGATGGCATTCATTTCCATCATCAGGAATGCCGCAAAGACGAAGCAGGCGAACTGAATCCACCATTGTTCGGCGAAGAGTCCGCTGAGCAGCCAGACGATGCCCGCATAGACCATTGTCAGGGGCAACGTCAGCTTGCTTTCAGCTATTCTGTTCTGTAAATACCGTTTCACTTTTTTATTACAAATCGGCGCCTATGTCGCGACGGAAATATTTGTCGGTAAACTGTATTTTCTGCGCTTCGGTAAACGACTTCTGCAGAGCCTCGGCCTTGTCTTTGCCGTAGCTGGAAACGGCAATGACACGTCCGCCGTTGGTAACTACCTCACCGTCTTTCAATGCCGTACCGCTATGGAAAACGATGCTTCCTTCTACGTTCTCGATGCCCGTGATGGGGTAGCCCTTCTTGTACTCCTGCGGATAACCGCCCGATACGAGCATCACACAGACGGCTGCGCGGGGGTCGAACGCGATGGTGCGCTGGTCTAAATCGCCTGCTGCCACACCTTCAAAGAGGTCGACGATGTCGCTCTTGAGTCGCAGCATGACACTCTCGGTCTCGGGGTCGCCCATGCGGCAGTTGTATTCGATGACGTAGGGCTCGGGCTGGCCAGTCGGAGTGTTAGTACGATTGATAAGTCCGAAGAAGATGAATCCCTTGTAGTCGATGCCATCGGCAGCCAGTCCCTCGACGGTAGGACGGATGATGCGGTCGTCGACCTTCTGCATCCATTCCTTCGTGGCAAAAGGAACAGGCGTGACAGACCCCATGCCACCGGTGTTCAGACCCGTGTCGTGCTCTCCGATGCGCTTGTAGTCCTTGGCCTCGGGCAGAATCTTGTAGTGTTTGCCATCGGTGAGGACGAAGACCGAGCACTCGATGCCACTCATGAACTCCTCGATGACTACACGGCTCGAAGCGTTGCCGAACATGCCGCCCAGCATCTCTTTCAGTTCCTTCTTCGCCTCGTCGAGGGTGGGGAGGATGAGTACGCCCTTGCCGGCACACAGGCCGTCGGCCTTCAGGACATAGGGTGCCTGGAGCGTTTCCAGGAAGGCCAGACCTTCCTGAAGGTGTTCACCATCGAAGGTCTGATAGCGTGCGGTGGGGATGTTGTGGCGCTGCATGAAAGCCTTGGCGAAATCCTTGGAACCTTCCAGCACGGCACCGGCTTTCGAGGGGCCGATGACGGGGATGTCCTTCGTGCGGGCGTCGGTCTTCAGGTTGTCGTAGATGCCCTTCACCAGCGGATCTTCGGGACCAACCACCACCATGTTGATCTGCTTTTCGACGCAGAATGCCTTGATGGCCTCAAAGTCGTCGGCCTTCATGCTGACATTCTCGCCACAATTGGATGTCCCGGCATTGCCTGGGGCGATATACAGTTTCTCACATTTCTCACTCTGAGCGATTTTCCAGGCCAGTGCGTGCTCACGACCGCCGCTGCCTAATAAAAGTATTTTCATATTTTTTGTCGTTATTTCGTTATTTCGATATTCCGTTAGAGTTTTCCTTGTTCGCCAAGATAGCTGTCCTTGAAGCCGAGGAAGTAAAGCACGCCGTCGAGTCCGATGGTGTTGATGGACTGTTCGGCAGTGGCCACCACACGGGGCTTGGCATGGAAGGCAATACCCAGTCCGGCCTCGCTGATCATGGGCAGGTCGTTGGCACCGTCGCCCACGGCAATGGTCTGCGCCAGATTGACTTTCTCGACCTGTGCGATGAGTTTCAGCAGTTCCGCCTTGCGGTGTCCGTCGACAATCTCGCCGACATAGCGCCCCGTGAGTTTACCATCCTCGCCGATTTCCAGTTCGTTGGCGTAGACATAGTCGATGCCGTAACGTCGCTGCAGGTACTCGCCGAAGTAGGTGAAGCCACCCGAGAGGATGGCGATTTTGTATCCGCAGGTCTTCAGGATGTTCATCAGACGGTCGACGCCCTCGGTGATGGGCAGGTGTTCGGCAATGTCGCGCATGACGCTGACGTCGAGTCCTTTCAGCAGGGCCACGCGGCGTGTAAAACTCTCCTTGAAGTCGATCTCGCCACGCATGGCACTCTCCGTGATGGCGCGCACCTGGGCACCCACGCCATTGCGCTCGGCCAACTCGTCGATGCACTCCGTCTGTATCAGCGTCGAGTCCATATCGAAACAGATCAGTCGGCGCATGCGTCGGAACATGTCGTCGCGCTGGAACGAGAAGTCGATTTCCATTTCCTGCGACAGCTTCATGAGTTTCGACTGCATCTCCTGGCGGTCGATGGGTTCGCCACGCAGCGAGAACTGGATGCAGGCCCGCACGTGTTTCGTGGGATTCTTAATACTCTTGCGTCCGGTGAGTCGAAGGATAGAGTCGATGTTCAGTCCCTGATCAGCCAGAATGCGTGTAGCCGCCTCAATCTGACGGGCTTCCAACTGTCGGCCCAGTACCATCAGGATGTAGCGGTTCTTGCCCTGATGGCTCACCCAGTCTTCGTACTCTTCGTCGCTGATGGGCGAAAAACCGATGTTGACGCCCAGTTCGGTGGCCTTAAACAACAGTTCCTTCATGGCCAGTCCCGATTTCATCTCATCCATACGAATGAGAATGCCCAACGACAGGGTAGAGTGGATGTCGGCCTGACCGATGTCCAGAATCTGTGCGTCGTACTTGGCCAGAATGCCCATAATGCTGGCTGTCAGTCCCGGGCGGTCTTGTCCTGTGATGCGGACTAATATCTGCTCTTTCATTTGAGAGTTTAGAGTTTAGAGTTTAGAGAAGGATAGTCATTACTTTAGGTAATCTTCGAAATATTGGGTGATGCGTTCGTGCAGATGTACGCTGGCGTGGCCCCGCATGTTGTGCTCCTCGCCGGGATAAGCAAAGAAATCGGGCTGTGTACCAGCCTTGATACAAGCATCGAGGAACGACAGACAATGCTGCGGAACGACGGTGTTGTCGTTATAGCCCGTAATGATCTGCAACTTACCTTTCAGGTTCTTGGCCTTGTTGATGAGACTGGTTTTCTCGTAGCCTTCGGGATTGTTCTGGGGCGTGCCCATATAGCGCTCGCCGTACATCACCTCGTACCATTTCCAGTCGATGACGGGTCCACCGGCCACGCCGACCTTAAAGACATCGGGATAGTTGGTCATCAGCGAGATGGTCATGAACCCGCCGAACGACCAGCCGTGAACACCCAGACGGTTCATATCCACATAGGGTAGGGTGCGCAGGTATTCCACGCCCTTCATCTGGTCCTGCATCTCCACCTGTCCCAGCTGGTGGAAGGTGGCCTGTTCGAAGTCGCGTCCACGATGCTGGCTGCCGCGATTGTCGAGGATGAAGACGATGTAGCCTTTCTGTGCCATGTAGGTTTCCCACGTGCGGCTGTACCAGTGCCACGAGGCCTGCACGTTGTTGGCGTGTGGTCCGCCATAGACATAGACGACGGTGGGGTATTTCTTGGTGGCGTCGAAGTCGTGGGGCTTCACCATGCGGTAGTAAAGGTCGGTCTTGCCGTCGGCTGCCTTCAGCGTGCCGTTCTCGAAGATGGGCTGCTGGTAGTCCTTCCAAGGGTCAGCGGCGGTGAGGAGCCTTTGAACCGATTTTCCAGCGGCAAAACCGCTGGACACACGAACGACGTCGATGTTGCGGGGCACATCGGGTGCCGTATAGGTGTCGCATATCAGGGTGCCTGATGCCGACAGTTTGCCGTTGTGTACACCCTCACCATTGTCGAGGGCAGTCATGCGGCCTGTCTTCACATCGACGGCATAGAGGTTGTGGCACAGCGGATGGTTGGCGTTTGCCTTGATGATGATGCTCTTCTGCTTCGTGTTGAACCCCAACAGTTCCATCACGACCCATTTGCCTTTGGTGATTTGCGTCAGCTCCTTGCCACTCTGGTCGAAAAGATACAGGTGGTTATACCCGTCTTTCTGGCTTTGCATCACGAACTTGGTGTCGTCCCAGGGCAGAAACTGGATGGGGTGCATGGGTTCCACATACTTTTCTGATGTCTCGCGATACAGCTCAGCGATTTTCTCGCCCGTCACTGCGTCGTACGATACCAGGCGGCAGTCGTTCTGTCCGCGATTCAGCTCGAACATATAGATGGTTTTCGCGTCGGGACTCCAGCTGATGTTGGTGAAATAGCGGTCTGTGGGGTCGCCAGCCTGCAGGTAGACGGTATTGCCCGTCTTCAGGTCGTAGACACCCACCGTCACCTTGTGCGAGGTCATTCCTGCCATCGGATATTTGTCGGGCTCGTGTGAAGCCGAGCGGGGGAAGATGTCCACCTGCGGATAATCTGTCACCATCGATTGGTCCATGCGGTAGAATGCCAGACGCTGTCCGTCAGGACTCCAGAAGGTGCCCTTGTGGATGCCGAATTCGTTGCGGTGTACGCTTTGTCCGTACACCACGCTACGGCTGCCGTCGGTGCTTAGCTGGTGCTTTTGCCCCATGCCGTCGACGACAAACAGCTGATGATTCTCTACGTAGGCTGTTGCCCGCGATACAGGACACCAGTCGTTGGCCTCCTGTCCCGAGATGCTGTCCTGCCACACGATGTGGTGGGCCTTGAAGTCGACGAGGATAAATGCCTTTTTGTTGCCTACCGCCACCAAAGGCTGGTCAGGGTAGGGGAAGGTGACATTCGTCAGGTGGCGTACATAGCGATTCTCCTCTTCGTTGCTATCAGCCCAGCGGTTGATGTCGTCAAGGGTAAACAGCAGCTTTTCCTTGCCCGTTTTGGCATCGATGGTGTAGCAGGCCTCAACGTCTGTGCGTACCAGCTGGTCGCCCCACCACGTGAGGAACAGGTTCTCGGGCTGCATGTTGTGGTAGTTCGTGCCACCGAAGTTCAGGTCTTCCAGTGTGAAGAGCTTGTTTTGCGCTTTCATTTCGAGAGGTAACAGCCAAAAGCTAACAGCTAACAGCCAACAGCCACGTTTAATTATCGTCTTCATCGTCGAATCGTCTGTCGTTGTTCTTCTTGAAAGGCTTCTTAAAGTCCTTCGACTTACGGAAGTCCTTCTTGAAATCCTTCTTGAAGTCTCTGGGTTTTCTAGAATCTCGAGAGTCTCTGGACTCTCTGTCGTCTCTGGGCTCACGGGGCTTGCGGGGCTCCTTGCGCTCCAGCGAGTGGAACTTAAACGAGCGGATGTCGCCCTCCTCGTTCTCCTCCTGGTCGTTCAGACGCTTCTTAAACTCACGTTCTTTCTTGAAACGGTGCTTCTCGGCCATCTGGCGCTTCTCGTCGTCAGTCTTGACGATGCCGCCGTCGGCACGGAAGTCGCGCATCTTGCCGTCGAACATCTGGTATTTGCGGAATTCACACTCCAGCGAACCGTTATACAGGGGTATCTTGATGCTGGGCTTCAGACCAATCTGGTCGAAACACTCTTCGCGGTACGACAGAATCCACGCGTCGTTACCTGTAAACTCATGCTTCAGGCGCTCGCCAATCATCTTGTATGTTCCCAGCAAGTCGGGCGTCGAAATGCGCTCACCGTAGGGCGGGTTGGTTACCATGATGCTCTTCTCCTTGGGCTGGGTGAACACCTTGAAGTCCTGCTCCGTGACGGTAATATCGCTAGTCAGACCAGCAGCCTTTACATTCAGGCGCGCCGTATTCACGGCCTTGATGTCGACGTCGTAACCATAGATGTGGTGCTTGAATTCGCGCTCCTTCGAGTCGTCGTTGTAAATCTCGTCAAACAGGTCGGCGTCGAAGTCGGGCCACTTCTCGAAGGCAAACTCCTTGCGGAACAGGCCTGGAGCCATGTTGCGGGCTATCAGCGCAGCCTCGATGAGCAGCGTACCGCTTCCGCACATGGGGTCAATGAAATCCGTCTCGCCCGTCCAGCCCGTCATCAGAATCATACCTGCGGCCAGCACCTCGTTCAGCGGGGCCTCGACGCTCTCCTGGCGATAGCCGCGACGATGCAGCGACTCGCCGCTCGAGTCGAGTGACAGCGTGCATTCACTCTGTCCGGGGGCCACGTCGGCAATGTGGATGTGCAGACGCATGTCGGGATTGGCTACGCTGATGTTCGGACGGTTGCCCGTCTTTTCGCGGAACTGGTCGACAATGGCGTCCTTCACCTTGTAGGCTACGAATTTCGAGTGGCGGAATTCTTCGGAGAATACCACCGAGTCGACGGCAAACGTCTTGTCCAGTGCCAGATATTGTGTCCAGTCGATATCCTTCACACCCTCGTAGACGTCGTCTGCCGACAGGGCCTTGAAGTGTTTGATGGGTTTCAAAATACGGATGGCCGTATGCAGTTGGAAATTAGCACGATACATCAACTCCTTATCGCCCGTAAAGGACACCATTCTGCGTCCTATCGTTACATTCTCAGCGCCCAACTGCGTCAGTTCGTTCGCCAAGACAGGTTCCAGTCCCATAAAGGTCTTGGCGATCATTTCAAATGTCTGTGTCATGATGTCTATATATAAAGATGCTGCAAAAGTACGAAAAAATAAGCAATGTTACGAATAAATCTTAAAAAAACATGTATTATTCAGAAATTTTATGTAATTTTGCCCAATAATTGAAGATTACAGCAATGACCGTAACCTCAAAGACGATACTTTTCGCGCTCGAGTCAATCTTGCAACTCGACTTTTTCGTGTGGCTCATCGGCATTCCCGTGCTGGTGCTTTTGGTCGTGTTGTTGTACCGCCAGTACCGCCAGTCACGGCAGCTCAAGGGCGAACTTAACCAGCTGGCCCAGGTGAAAACGCTCTCCGTCGAGTACGAGCTGGTGCTCAAGTCCATGCGCCTGTGTGTGTGGCGCATCGACGTAGCCACGCGCACCCTCACCTTCGACAGCGACTATCGTGATAACAGCAATCTGCTTTTCATCCCTGCCGGCACCCACCTCGACGAGGTCGTCAGTCGTATGCTTCCCGAATACCAGGAACCCTTCCGCAAGGGCATCGACGACCTGCTGACAGGCGCCGTCGAGCAGTTCCATATCCAGTATCAGATTCAGTCTTCGCACAGCGTGAAGCCCTATTGGAGCGATACCTATTTCACTGTCGAAAATCGCGACCTCAACGGGCACCCCACCACCCTCGTGGGAACCACCATGCGCATCGACCAGCAGAAGGACATCGAGACGGCACTCAAGGACGCCCTCTATCATGCCGAGGAGAGCGACCGCCTGAAGTCTGCCTTCCTGGCTAATATCAGTCACGAAATCCGTACCCCGCTGAATGCCATCGTGGGCTTCAGCGAAGTGCTCTCGATGGCCGAGGACGAGGACGAACGCCGGAACCTTGTCCAGCTCATCCAGAAAAACAATACCCAGCTGCTGACGCTCTTCGACGATGTGGTAAACATGTCGAAACTCGAGGCCGGCGGAGCTTCCAACGTATTCAACAGAACCTTCGACCTGAAGGAAATCATCGACGAACTCTTCAACAAGTATGCCGACAAGTCGCGTGAACAGGGTGTTCCCCTGGTAGTCGACGCCGCCACGCCGCTCCCGCAGTTGTTTACCGACATCGACCGCCTGCGTGAAATCCTGAACCAGTATCTGGCCAATGCCTTCAAGTTTACTACTCAGGGACAGATCACCGTAGGCTGCACACCCACAGACGACGCGCTGCGCATCTGGGTGCGCGACACTGGCAAGGGCATTCCTGCCGACAAGCTGAACGACGAGCTCTTCGATCGCTTCGTCAAGGTCGACGAGTTCGTGTCCGGTACCGGCCTCGGACTCAGCATCTGCCGCAGTCTGGCAGCAAGCCTAGGAGCACGTGTCGGTGTCGATTCGGAATATGGCAAGGGCTCTACGTTCTGGGTGGAACTGAATAAGGAAAATGTACGCGCGTATAATTAGAAGATGTATAAAAAGATTGTTTTGATGTTGTTGGTAGTGCTGTCCGCATTGCCATTCTACGCTCAGGAAAAGATTACCGGATACGTCATCGACGATCAGGCTGGCGACAGCATAGGCTTTATTACCGTTCAGTATAAGGGACAGAAGATTACCACCATGGCCGACCATCGGGGTTATTTCTCCATTCCCAAGCACGTCGGCTGGAAACTCACCTTCAGCGGTGTAGGCTACAAGACGCGCAGCGTCACCATCGGTCCCAACAGCCACCGTCTGCTCGTAGCCCTCAAACCCGACATGAAGTCTATCAGCGAGGTCACCGTGCGTGCCAAACGAGGCCGCTACCGCCGTAAGGGCAATCCAGCCGTCGAACTGATGCGCAAGGTCATTGCCAATAAGAAAAAAACGAACCTCTCGAATCGCGACTACTATCAGTACACCAAGTACCAGAAGCTCACCTTGGCGCTCAACGACGTCAAGCCCGACATGCTCACCAATCCGAAGCTGAAGAAGTTCCCCTGGCTTACTGATCAGGTTGAGAAGTGCCAGCAGACGGGTAAACTTATCCTCCCTGCCAGCATCGACGAGACGGTGACACAGAAGATCTACCGCCGCAGCCCCCACGACGAGAAGGAAATCGTCAAGGGACAGCGCTCCGTGGGTATCACCAACTTCTTCCAGACGGGTGACATCATCAACACCGCCTCGAAGGACGTCTTCACCGATGTCAACATCTACGACAACCAGGTGCGCGTACTGCAGCATCCCTTCACTTCGCCCATTGCCGACGGCGCCATATCCTTCTACCGATACTACATCGAGGACACGCTCGCTGTGGGGCGCGACTCGTGCATCCACGTCCATTTTCTGCCCAATAATCAGCAGGACTTCGGATTCCGCGGCGACCTCTACATCCTCAAGGACTCCAGCTATCAGGTCAAGCGCTGCGAAATCATACTCCCCAACCAGAGCGACGTCAACTTCGTCGAGGACCTGAAAATCATTCAGGAGTTCACCCAGCTGCCCACGGGCGAATGGGTACTCTCCGTCGACGACATGGTGGTTGAACTGGTCCTCTTCGACTTCATCCAGAAAGGTGTCGCCATCCGCACCACGCGACTCTCCGACTATCAGTTCTCCGAGATTCCCGACAAACAGTTCAAGGGCCTTGACAAAACCATCGTCGATCCTGATGCGGAATTGCAGGACGCCGCCTATTGGGAGCAACAGCGAAAGGTGCCTCTCACGGCCAGCGAGGCCAAGATGGACGACTTCCTGAAAGGCATGAAAACTATGGGCGGCTTCGGCTACATCCTCATGGGACTGAAGATCCTCAGCGAGAATTTCATCGAGACCAGCGAACACAGCAAGGTCGACATTGGCCCCATCACCTCCATGCTCAGCACCAACTTCATCGACGGACTGCGCACCCGTCTGGGCGCACAGACCACTGCCAACCTTTCGCCCCACCTGTTCCTCAAGGGCTTCGTGGCTCGAGGATGGAAGAGCCACAACTGGTACTACAACGCACAAGTCACCTGGGCGCTCAACCGCAAGAAATACACTCCCGACGAGTTCCCCAAACGCAACCTGACGTTCCAGTCTACCTACGACGTTATGTCGCCTTCCGATAAGTTCCTTCCCTCCGACAAGGATAACCTGTTTACGGCTTTCCGTTGGATGAAGGTCGACAAAATGATGTACTACAACCGCCAGCAGCTCTCTTTCGAGTACGAGCAGCGCTGGGGCCTGCGTACCCTGCTCAGCATCAAGGCTGAGCGCAACGATGCCGCCGGCAACATGCAGTTCATCCCCCTTGGCGGCTACGTCCTTGAATCCTCACAAGCACCCTCGCCGTCCATCGGTATTCGTACCACCGAACTCAAGGCCGAGATTGAGTATAGCCCCGGTGCCCTCTACACCAATTCCAAGATACGTCGTCTCAAGGTCAACCGCGAGGCGCCCGTCCTTACACTCAGCCATACCATGGGTGTCAAGGGCTTCCTCGGTGGCGACTATCACTACAACTATACCGAGTTTAGCCTCTTCAAGCGCCTGTGGCTCAACAGCTGGGGACGCATCGACTTCTATACCCGCGTCGGCAAGCAGTGGAACCAGGTGCCCTTCCCCCTGCTCTGTATGCCTGCTGCCAACTTGTCCTATATCAGCCGCAAGCAGATGTTCAACCAGATTGCCAATATGGAGTTCCTCAACGACCGCTTCTGGAGTGTCGACCTCAATTGGGATATGCAGGGCAAGATTCTCAATCGCATCCCCCTTATCCAGAAGGCTCGCTTGCGCGAATACATCGGCGTCAAGATGCTGTGGGGCGGACTGTCGGATAAGAACAATCCCTATCTTGAACAGAATGCCAACAACGACGTGCTGATGCTTTTCCCCGACGACTCGCGCATTATGAACCCCCGCGTGCCCTATTGGGAAATCTCAGCCGGCGTCCGCGGCATACTCCGCTTCTTCCAAATCGAGTATGTCCGCCGCATGAACTACAACCCCGCCACCTACGGCGCCAAAAACAGCATCCGACTCGGCTTCACCATGATGTTCTAAAGAATGAAGAAACAAAAAAATTAGGAATGTCTCACGACACCCCTAATCCCTTTTCTAACTAACTTATTATCAACTATTCATTACTCATTCTGAATTTTTCTGGTGCAAAGATACGGAGTTTTTCGACAAGAACAAGCGAAATTACGTAAAAAAAGCACGTAAACGTTTGCGAGTTTGCGTAATTTTACGTAACTTTGCAGCGTTTACATAGCATTGTGGCGGAAACGCTGCAAAGTACTAATATAATAACGCTGACCTATGGCAAATAACAGACAACACCGAACTTCGTTGAAAGACTTGGCCCGCGAGCTGGACGTGAGTATCGCTACCGTGAGTCGTGCCCTGCGCAGTTCTCCCGAAATAGGCAAGGATATGCAGCAGCGCGTGAAGGACCTGGCCAAGAAGTTGAACTACCGTCCGAACCCCTTTGCGCAGAGCCTGCGTAAGGAGGCTCCGAAAGTGATTGGCGTGGTGATACCGAACCTGGTGACGCACTACTATGCTGCCGTGCTGGACGGCATCGAGAGTGAAGCACGGCGCGCAGGTTACAGCGTGATTAGCGCAAACAGCCATGAGAATTTCGAGGACGAGGCGATGGCGGTGGACAATTTCATCGGACTGCACGTGGAGGGCATCATAGCCTGTCTGGCACAGAATACGAAGGACTACAGCCACTTCGAGGAGTTGGCGGAGATGGGTATTCCGCTGGTGTTCTTCGGACGAACCTGTCTGACAGACCGCTGTTCGTCGGTAACGGCCAACGGCGACGAGGCTGCCTACGAGGCCACGCAGCACCTGATAGAGACGGGTAGCCGGCGCATAGCCTTTATTGGCGGTCCGAACCACCTGGACATGGTGTGCCGCCGCAAGCACGGTTACCTGGAGGCGCTGCGCGACAACAGGATTGGCATAGACCGCAACCTGGTGGTGTGCGACAAGATAGACTACCAGACGGCGCTGCAAAACACGATGGACTTGCTGGAAAGCGATCACTGCCCGGACGCCATCCTGGCATTTAACGATATCATTACCTTTGCTGCTTTTACGGCCATCAAGAACTGCGGCAAGAAGATTCCCGAGGACGTGGCGCTGATAGGCTTTACGGACGACGTGCACGCGGAATACGTGACACCGCGGCTGTCGGCCATTGAGGACCAGTCGTACGAGATGGGCGTCAAGACCTGCCAGCTGTTGCTGAAGAGCATTCAGGGCGACACGAAGGTGTACAAGGAGATTGTGCCGCAGAAGGTGGTCATCCGCGAGACGTCGTCGAAATCGCTGCTGAAGAAGGTGCTGATGGTGCTGGCATTTTTGCTGATGGTGCCGCTGGCCCTGCAGGCAGCCCTGCCCGACATGAAGTTCCGCAGGCTGGACACCCGCAACGGACTGTCGAACTCGCAGGTAAACTGTTCGTTCCGCGACTCGCGAGGGTATATGTGGTTTGGTACGGCCTACGGACTGAACCGCTACGATGGCTATCGTGTGAAGACATTCTTCACGAATATGCGCGACACGACGACCATGCGCGACAACTATACCAGTGAGATTATGGAGGACTACTCTGGTAAGCTGTGGCTGCACCAGGGCATGAACTACAGCGTCTACGACCCGACGACGGAGAAGTTCGAACGAAACGTGTCGAAGGAGCTGGAACGGTATTTCGGCTTTAATAAGGGCGTCGAGAAGTTGTATATAGACTCGAAGAAGAATTTCTGGGTGAAGTTCTATGACGAGGGTCTGTGGTATTACAACCCGCGCACGAAGAAGACCAACCACTTCAGCTATGGCTACGGGGTGAACGAGATGAACCCCACGTACAACATCACCGCCTATGCCGACTATGGTGACGAGTTGCTGATGGTGACGACGAACGGCCAGTTGGTGAGCTTCAACGGCGAACAGGGCGTGAAGGTGATGGACGACAATTGGATGCGCGAACACGGCTCGATGGAGAACAGGGAATACCGCCTGTCGGTGGACCCCGAGGGAAACATCTGGGTGTCGGTGGAGCACGAGAGCTATATCAAGCTGAAGAAAACCAACCAGTGGAGGGTAGGGTATGTCGACTATCTGCGCGAGCTGCAGATTGAGGGAATGCCTGATGACCTGCAGGTGTGGGACACGAAATTTGATGCCAAGGGACGGCTGTGGTTTGCCACCGACCATGAAGGCTTGCTGGTGATAGACCTGAAGAACCGCGAGATGCGCCAATTCCTGAACAACAAGCTGGACGAGACATCGGTGAGCGACAACACGCTGCGTAACGTCTATATGGACAACCGCGGACTGGTGTGGATCGGTACCTATAAGAACGGTGTCAACATGTATAAGGAAGGTTCGACGAATATGATGAACCTGGAACTGGGCGACATCAATGCCGTGAGCGAGGACCGATGGGGCAACTACTGGCTGGGCACCAACGAGCGCGGCATCATCGTCTATAACCCCAAGACGCACGAGCAGTTGGCGCACTATACCAAAGAAAACAGCCCCATGCTGGGTAACATCATGGTGGGAACTCACCGGGCCAGCGACGGCAGCATATGGTTTGGCGGCTACAACAGCGGTATGACGCGTTGCATCCCCAAGAATGCCCAGGGCGAGGCCACTATCGTAAGCTACCGATATACTGGCGATCCCGACGGACTGGCTACCGACAACGTGTGGAGCATTACGGAAGACAAGTGGCACCGCATCTGGCTGGGTACGTTGGGTGCCGGCATCCAGATGCTGGACCTGAAGACGGGTAAGTTCCGCACGTGGGATATGAATAACACGCAACTGCCCAGCAACTACATCACCTCGGCCTCGTGGATCAAGAAAGGCTGGCTGATGATGGGTACGAGCTGGTATTACAGTTTTGTGAATCCGGTGACGGGCAAATTGGCTAACCGCATCATCCCCGAAGACCCCAGCGTGCCTGTACAGACGGGTAGCACGGTGTGTGTCATGGAAGATTCGCGCGGCATTATCTGGCAGGGCAGTAGTTCGGGTGCCATAGCCTACGACCAGCAGCGTCGTCAGGTCCGTCTGCTGGACATGCAAGACGGTCTGTTCGGATCGAGTGTCTGTTCGATCATCGAGGATACGCAGCACCACATCTGGGTGGTCACCGAGCACGGCGTCTCGAAGATTGTGCCCCAGTTGCAGGAGGACGGCAAGTGGCAGTTCAGCGTCAGCAGCTATAACAACCGCGACGGACTGCAGCAGTCAGCCTACAACCAGCGCTCGACGTGGCTGACGCACGACGGATTGGTGCTGATAGGCGGTCAGGGTGGTCTGGACATCATCAACCCCAAGGCGATGACGGACGAGAAGAGCAAGGAGCGCCCTATCTTCAGCGGCTTGCAGATTTTCGATGCCGATGTGCCCGTAGACCGCGAGGTGGACGGACGACTGATTCTGGAGGAGTCGCTGGAAGACTGCCACGAGATTACGCTGCGCTACAACGATCAGTTTACCATTCAGCTGGCCAGTGATGCGGGCATGGTGAACAACGGCAAGCGCTTCGTGTACCGCCTGGAAGGATTCAACGAAAACTGGGTAAAAACGTCGGAGCTGAATCCGAACATCACCTATAACTCGCTGCGTGCCGGCAGCTACACACTGCATGTGCGCATGCTGAACGACGACGGTACGTTTGGCGAGGAGGAGGCCACGCTGGACATCACCATACGTCCTGCCCTATGGCGTACGCGCTGGATGATACTGCTTTACATGCTGATCATAGCCGCTGCTGCCTGGATTTGGCGGAAGTGGTTCATGAAGCGCCACGAGAAGCGCATGCAAACCGAGACGTTCCGTCGGGAAATGGAGAACCAGCAGTGGATGAACCAGATGCGTATGCAGATGGCGAAGGAACGGCAGGACGCTGCACCTGCTGCTGCCCAGAACCATGAGGACGTTGCATTGGACATCAAGACGGAAGACCTGGTGTTCTTTACGCGCAATTTCTGCGAGCAATACCAGTCGCCCGATCCAGAGAAAAAAGTGAAGGTGAATTTCCTGTCGTCGCTCGACCAGCTGGCTGTGCTGATGGACGAAGCGAAGATGACGGAGGTTTATGAAATCCTGTTCCGCAATTCCATCGCGTTTACCCACGAGAACCCCGTCATCAGTGTGGGCGTGGCTCGTACGCGCGACGGTAAGGCACAGATACAGGTGATTGACAACGGCATCGGCATCAGGGACGAGTTCAAGGAACACGCCTTCGACCCCATGGTGAATAACGAGGGCTTGGGACTGGACCGCGTGAAGGAGATTATTGAGGGCCAAGGCGGTACGATTACGCTGGACGACAACCCCGGCGGCGGTACCATCTTCTACATCACGCTGCCTACGGTAGACGATGATGCCGAGGTGGAAGAGGCCATAATCATAGAAGACTAAAAAACAAACTAAAAAGATAAATTACAGAATGAGAATTCTTAGAACGATGATGACAGGTGTGCTGACATTTGCAGCAACAGCGATGATAGCTGCAGACTACACCGTCGACGGACAGTATGTCACGATTCCCGTGAAAGAAGCAAAGGCAGGCGGAGCCCAGCTGGTACGCCTGCAAGTAGTGAACGACCGCATTATCCGTGTGCAGGCAACGTCGAAGGCCCAGCTGCCCGAGAAGCAGAGCCTGATGATTGTGGCGCAGACACAGAAGCCGAAGTTCGACGTCTATTCCCTGGACAATACCGATGAGGTTTGGGTGAAGGCTGCCAAGGTGATGGCCAAGGTGAATACCGGCTCTGGGCAAATTACTTTTTATGACGAGCAGGAAAGGGAACTGCTGAAGGAGTCGAAGGACGGCAAGAAGTTCTGGGACTTCACGGTACCCGAGCGTGAACTGGGTATGCGAAACGGCTATACGGTGCCTGAGGAGCAGAAGCACGGCCTGTCGTGGCAGATGAAGTTCGACTCGCCCGACGACGAGGCGTTCTACGGTCTGGGACAGCACCAGAGCGAGGAGTTCAACATGAAGGGCAAGAACGAGGACCTGTTTCAGTATAACACCAAGGTGAGTATCCCGTTTGTGCTGTCGAACAAGAACTACGGACTGCTGTGGGATTCGTACAGCTACTGCCGCTTTGGCAATCCGAACGACTACCTGCAACTGAACCGCGCCTTCATACTCTACGACAGAAATGGCAAGCAAGGACACCTGACAGGAACCTACGTCGACGCCAAGGGTAAGAAACTGGTGCGTGACGAGGATAGTATATATTATGAATATGGTACGCCCGCGAAATCGGCTATTGCCCTGAAGACCGACAATGGCGGCATCAAGAATTTCCCGAAGGACTTCAACTTGATGGGTGCCAACGTGACCTACGAGGGATTCATCGAGCCAGAATGCTGCTGCAAGGCCCAAGGCAAGAAGGGTAAGAAACACATGCAGCTGTATCAGTTTGTGCTTTACTATTCCGGTTATGTGAAGGTGTATATCGACGGCAAGGAGGTGGTGCCCGAGCGTTGGCGCACGGCCTGGAACCCCAATACCTATAAGTTTGCCACCGAGTTGCAGAAGGGCAAGCGCGTGCAGTTGCGCATCGAGTGGCGTCCTGACGGCGGCGAGGCCTATTGCGGACTGCGTGTGTCGGAACCCCGCAGTGCCGAGGAGCGCGGCAAGTTGAGCGTATGGAGCGAGATGGCCAAGGACATGGATTACTACTTCATTGCCGGTGACAATCTGGACGAAGTCATCTCCGGCTATCGCACACTGACGGGTAAGGCCAGCCTCTATCCTAAGTGGGTGCTGGGCTTCTGGCAGAGTCGCGAGCGCTATAAGACGCAGGACGAGATTGAGGGCACACTGGCTGAATTCCGCCAGCGTCAGATTCCTATCGACAACATCGTGCAGGACTGGAACTACTGGCCCGAGGACCAGTGGGGTTCTCATCAGTTTGAGGAGTCGCGCTATCCGAATCCGCAGCAGATGTTAGACAAGGTGCACCAGATGCACGGACGCTTCATGATTTCGGTGTGGCCGAAGTTCTATTGCAACACCGACAACTACAAGGAACTCGATGCCAAGGGCTGGATGTATGTACAGAGTCCGACGGACGACATCCACGACTGGGTGGGTCCTGGCTATAAGAATGGTTTCTATGATGCCTACGATGCCGGAGCACGCAAAATGTTCTGGCGCCAGATGGACGAGAATCTGTATACCAAGTACAACCACGACGGCATCGCTGGTGTCGACGCGTGGTGGATGGATGCCTCGGAGCCTAATGTGCGCGACTGCACGCCGATGTGGTATCGCAAGGCGTTGAGTGGTCCTACGGCCTTGGGAACCTCTACGGAATATTTCAATGCCTATTCGACGGTGAATGCCGATGCCATCTACAACGGCCAGCGTTCCGTTTGGAAGGGTAAGAAGGACGAACCGCGCGTGTTCCTGTTGACGCGTAGCGGATTTGCCGGCGAACAGCGCTTCTCGACGGCTACGTGGAGCGGCGATATCGGAACCCGTTGGGAGGATATGCGCGCCCAGATGACGGCAGGTCTGAACTATTCCATCTCGGGTGTTCCCTTCTGGGGTATGGACCAGGGCGGTTTCTGTGTGGAGAACCGCTATGTGGCTGCTCAGCAGCTGTTCGACAAGAGTGGGGTAGAGAACGAGGACCTGAAGGAGTGGCGTGAGTTGCAGACCCGCTGGAACCAGTTTGGAGCCTTTATCCCCCTGTTCCGCTCGCATGGCCAGTGGCCGTTGCGCGAAATCTGGAACATCGCTCCAGACAATCATCCTGCCTACAAGTCGTTCGTCTATTACGACAAGCTGCGCTATCGCCTCATGCCGTACCTCTATTCGATGGCTGGTTGGGCTCACTTCAAGGACTACACGCTGATGCGTCCGCTCATCATGGATTTCAATGGCGACAAGGAGGTAGAGAACATTGGCAACCAGTGGATGTTCGGTCCGGCGCTGATGGCTTGTCCCGTGGGCTACTACAAGGCACGCAACCGCTCGGTGTACTTCCCCGTGGATTGTGGCTGGTATAACCTCTATACCAACGAGTACGTCGAGGGTGGTCAGAACCTCATCGTCGAGGCTCCTTACGAGCAGATTCCCGTCTTTGTCCGCGAGGGTGCCATCATCCCCTTCGGACCCGAGATGCAGTGGAGCGACGAGAAACCCGCCGAGCTCATCAACCTCTACGTCTATGCCGGCCAGAATGGTAAGTTCCAACTGTACGAGGACGAAGGTGTGAACTACAACTACGAGAAGGGCAAATATGCCACTATCGACATCGCGTACGACGACAACAGCCGTACCGTCACTTTCTCGGCACGCAAGGGCAACTTCCCCGGCATGCTGAAGCAGCGCCGCTTCAATGTGGTGCTTATCACGAAGGACCAGGCTAAGCCACTGAACCTCGACAATCCTGAGGGTACGATGGTGCAGTACGCTGGTAAAGAGGTGAGTGTTAAACTGTAATTCATGAACATCAAAACCATCCTGTCAGCCCTGATGCTGGCGTTGCTCTTGGCTACGCCGGCACAAGCTGCTGACTATAAGGAGTCGCCGGAGTATCTGACGTTGCGCGACTCCGTGCATCACGCCTTCAACGATGGCGACAGCGCCCGATTCTATGCTGCCGTCCGCCAGTTGCAGGACTACCTGTTGGCACAGAACGACCAGCATGCGTACTATACGCAACGGTGTAACGAGATTGTCTTCGAACTGAACCGAATGAACATCTTCGGGTCGTACAAACTGGCTCAGCAACTGTCTAAGGAGCTGACCGAAAAGAAACTCGACAAGGAGATGTATATGGCCGTCAACATGATGGGTCATGTCTACAATTATACCGGCAACAAGGATTTGGCCAAGCAGTGCTTCTGGGACGTCATCCACCGCATGGAGAAGGAGGGCTATACCGAGAGTATTCCGCCCATTTACTTGAATCTGGTGAACATCGTCATCGATGAAGATCCCCAGGAGGCGCTGAAACTCATTGACAAGGCACTGGACATAGCCCATGCCACCTCGCCAACGCGCGTGTTCGATATCGAGGCACGTCGCACGCTGGCCTATTATAAATTAGGTGACATGGAGCGTTTCGTCGAGGGCTACAAGGCCTACAAGGAGGGCGCCGCCAAGGGCCTTTCGTCGGTACATGGACGGCAGTTGGAAATCAGGTGGCTGGCCTATAACGGACAAACTGATGAGGCTGTACGGATGGCTGCAGAAATAACAGATGATCCATTCGAGACCCAGGCAGAGATCTATTCGCAGGCTGGGCGTTGGCAGGAGGCTTTCGAAGCGTTGAAGAAAGGAACAGCAGAGACCGATTCCGTCAACAGCATCCTCCTGTCGAGTTCGATGCAGGGCATCCAAAACGAGCTGGAGATGTATGAGGTGCGCCGCCAGCAGAGCCGCGTCATGTTCTATAGCATGGTCATCGTCATCAGCCTGCTGTTGCTGCTCATTGCCGCGCTGGTTTACATCGTGCAGAGCCGACGTCGTCATTGGCGGCAGATGGAGATAGCCTATAACCGGGTGCTCGAGGCCGATAAGATGAAGGCGGAATTCATCCAGAATGTCAGCCACGAAGTACGCACGCCCCTAAACATCATCAGCGGTTTTGCGCAGGTCCTGGCCGACCCCAGCAACGATATCACCGACGACGAGCGTCGCCACATCTCGGAAACCATGATGCACAATACGCGCATCATTACCACCATGATTAACGAGGTGCTCGAGATAGCCCGTGGCGATTCCTACGATACGGCCATCGAGTTGCAGCCGTTCCGTTGCAATGAACTGCTGACGCACGTCATCGACAGCTTCTGTAAGGACCGCCTGCGTCCGAAGGAACTGCTGACGTTCGAGAGTGGCGTGGACGACGATTTCTCGTTCCCGTCGCACGAACTGTTCATGCAGCGCATCCTCAATCCGCTGCTCGACAACGCTTACAAGAACCTGCCCCCGCAGGACGGACATGTCATCGTGCGGGTAGCAAAAACCGAACAATTCCTGGAAATAGATATCGAGGACAATGGTGAGGGCATTCCCGCCAAAGACGCTGAGCGCGTCTTCGAGCGCTTCGTCAAGCTCGACCCCTTCAAGGAGGGACTGGGACTTGGACTCACCTTCAGTCGTACCATGGCGCGCCGCATGGGGGGCGACGTCACACTCGATACCTCATACGCAGGACCTGGCTGCCGTTTCAAAGTCAGGCTCCAGCTCAATTAGAATCCAACAGCAATGAACATTATTCCAACAGCTATCGACGGCGTGCTGATCATCGAACCACGCATCTTCTCCGACTCAAGGGGCTATTTCTTCGAATCCTTCTCACAACGGGAGTTCGACGAGAAAGTACGCCCCATCACCTTCGTACAAGACAACGAAAGCATGTCCAGCTATGGCGTCATGCGCGGACTGCATTTCCAGCGTCCGCCCTTCACCCAAAGCAAGCTGGTGCGCTGCGTCAGGGGTGCCGTGCTCGATGTGGCAGTCGATATCCGCAAGGGCAGTCCCACCTTCGGACAGCATGTCGCTGTCGAGCTCACCGAGGACAACCATCGCCAGTTCTTCATCTCGAAGGGCTTTGCCCATGGTTTTGCCGTACTCTCCGAGACGGCTGTGTTCCAATACAAATGCGATGAGTTCTACCATCCCGAAGCCGACGACGGCATCAGCATTCTCGACGACTCGTTAGGCATCGATTGGCGCATACCCACCGACAGGGCTATCCTGTCCGACAAGGACACGCGCCACGCACTGCTGCGTGACTTCGAGAGTCCTTTCGACATTCACGTCGACTTATATAAATAAAGAATTACCTGGCTTTAATGCCCCAAAAAGATACGGTCTAAAATTACCTGGCAAATTATTGCCAGGTGATTTTCTTTCCGTTCCGGATGTATATTCTGCCCGCTTGCGGCGTCGTCACCTTGCGGCCTTGAAGGTCGTAGATGGTGGAGTGTTGAGTGTGGAGTGTTGAGTGTTGAATGATTTCGATGCCGGTGGCGTCTTCTAATAGCGGGTTGATGGTCAGTGCGCTCGTCGGCATATCGAGTGTCAGCACGCTGCCGTCGCGCTCTTCGTCCAAAGCTCCCGTCAGTTTCCACCCTTTGATGCGTTTACCCTCCGGAGCCTGACCGCTGATGGTCAGTGCCCTGTTGGCAAAGAACTTACCGCTGAACGTAGGCTGAGTTAAGTCGACACCATTCACCGTGATGCCCGTGGCGTCCCCTGTGCTGTTGATGTTCAGCACGGTGGGTTTTCCCAGCGTGTAGTAGTCGGCCAGGTGCTTATAGAATACCGTCGTACGCTGCTTGATCCAGTTGCGCGCATTGTTCAGCTCCTCGCTGTAGTTGGGCCACCACTCGTTGATGAGCTTGCGGTGGTGCGGATATTCCGTCTTGATCATGTCGTACATGGGGTCCCACACGGCACGTGTACCCTTCTCGTTCAGGAAGTCGCCCATGTAGATGGCGGCGCGGTCGATGAATTCACGGCTGAAATCGGCATCCTCCATCAGTCGGCGGAACAGCCGCGTGTGCTCGGATTTGTTAGCCCATGCGCGGTCGGGGTCATAGTTCGGATTATAGATCCATTTGATGGTGTTATAATCCGCGCTGCACCCATACAGGCCCAGTCCGAAGTCGGTGTCCTTGGTAATCCAGCGCCACTTGCCGTCCTCCGTTCTGGGACGCCAGATGACGTTGTTGTTGCCCGGGAAGTCCAGGTTGCAGTAGTACAGATTCTCAATCATCAGGTTGATGTACTCCTTCCAGTCCATCCATTCGGCATATTCTGCCAGCGTGTGGCCGTGATTGTTGTAGAAAGCCTTGAAGGCGATGTATCGGTCCCACGTGCCTTCCTTCAGTTCGCCGTTCTCAAACATGTCGATATCCTCCAAGCCGTCGTAGTTGGTGTAGATGTTGTCTTCGTTCGAACGCTCGCGGATGTTCAGCATGCCCTTATACTGCCCGTTGATGTATATGATGGCGGGACGCCAGGCCTGCCAGTCTAAGTCGACGTGTTGTGCCATCGTACGCTGGATGATGGCGTCGCGCATGTACAGGTAGTCAAAGTCGTTACCGGCATTGCGCAGCATGATGCTCTTGAAGTCCTTCAGCCCGGGTTTCTGGTCGGGGAAAAACTCGTAGTTCAGGCGCTTCATGCCAAACCGCTTGTTGGCATAGATAATCAGCGACTTCATTTTCGAACTACGCGTCGCACCGCCGGCAATGCGCATCTCGCCCAGCTGGTTGATGACGCTCTTCTTTCCGCCTTGCTCAAACAACTCGATATTCATCGGACGGCGCCAGTCGTATTCGTAGTTCTTCTGCTTCGAACTGTAAGTACCGTCTACGTAGATGCCAATCTTCTGGTCGTTCAGATAGCGGTTGTCCGTCATAATCGAGATGACGGGCAGTGTCAGCTCGCGCGTCGTGGGGAAGAAGATGTACGAATGACAGGTCGAGCGCGGCGACACGTAACCGTTGCAGAACAGCTTCGCCCGCACGATCCGCGTCGAGGGGATGTCGATGGGCTTCGTATACAGTATGCTGCTGGCGGTGGGCTCACTGCCGTTGACGGTATAGCGGATGGTGGTACCCTCGGGCGACCCCTCGGGCACGCTGAGCGCCAGCTCCATGGGCTGGTCGTCGGTGACTACCAAGCCTTTCTGGCTGAACACCGGTTCGCCGAGAACGCCCAGGCTGAGTGTGCCGTAGTTCTTCACCCCCGGTGTCGGCACCAGCTGGTAGCCCATTTCGCTGCTGCCGTCGGTTTGGCGACCGTAGGCAATATTCGGCGCAGGCTGCTTTTTGACACTAATCTCGTCGACCACCTCGGTGCCTTTAAACAGGTAGACGCTGCCCTTGCCCGAGTCTAGGCGGAAGTCGGTGTGCATGCCGTCGCCCACCTTGTCGCAGTACACCACCACGTAGCGCTGGCCCTCCACCGTCTTGAAGGGCAGTTTCCACGCTTCGTCCGCCCGATTACTCAGCCCAATCCGGTATTCGCCCAGATTCATGCTTGCCGATGTCGGATTATACAGTTCCACCCACGAGTCGGGGAAATCGTTCAAATCGTCCATCGTGCAGTCAATGTTCGACTGCATCAGCTCGTTAATCACAAGCGTCGTCTGTTCGTCGGCAGCATGCGTCGCAGCTGCTGCGCCCAGCATTCCGGTGAGGAGTAATACGAGTGATTTCATACGTGTTTAGCGCCAAATCAGTTTCTTTCCGTTCTGGATGTATATTCTGCCGGCCTGGGGCGTAGTCACCTGGTTGCCCATCAGGTCGTAGATGGTGGAGCGTTGAGTGTGGAGTGTGGAGTGTTGAATGATTTCAATGCTGCTGGTAAGCTCGACGACGGGCTCAATGGTCAGTGCACTCGACGTCATGTCGAGGGTCAGTTCGCTGCCCTTCACCTCTTCGCTCTTGGCACCGCTCAGCTTCCAGCCCTTCACCTCCTGGCCTTCGGGAGCCGTAGCGCTGATGGTCAGCTGGCGGTTCTTAAAGAAGTATCCGTCGAATGTATTGCCTGTCAGCTTGATGCCGTTTACCGTGATGGCTACGTCCTTTTTGCTCTTGTTGATAGTCAGTGCAACGGGTGAGCCAAGCTTCCACTGGCTGCCAATGTGCTGGGCGAAGTATTCCGTGCGTGGCTTATAAGTGGTCGTTTGACCCCACCAGCCTTGCTCGGTATAGCCGGCTACCCATTTCTTGGCGTCATTGAACTTGTTGGTAATTTCTTCACGGCTGTTTCCTCCCCATGTGGGATACTTGCTGCGGTGGGCCACAAACTCATCTAATGCTTCATCCATGATGACATCTATCGTGGCACCTGTTTCCTCAGCGTTCAAAAAGTCACCCATGAAGACGCAGCACTTGTCGATAAACATCTTCAAGATGTCCGAATCTTCCAGCATGTTCTTAATCAGTCGGGTAGCAGGCTCTGTGAATGCCCAGGCTTCACCCTGATGATTCTCGGGATGATACAGCAAGTCGATCATGTTGTAGTCCGATTTCTTGCTGTAGAGTCCCAGTCCGAAGTCAGTATCCTTCACGATGAAACGCCAGATTTTGGGAAGACCCGATTTGGTGTCATCATCGTTGGGACGCCAGAAAACGGTGTTGTTGCCAGGCCAGTCGTTATTGCCATAGAAGAGGTTCATCACAGCAACATTCAGATATTCGCTGACGTCCATCCACTGCTCGTATTCTGCCAGTGTGTGGCCCTTTTCGCTGTAGAAAGCCTTGAAGGCGTTATAGAATTTGTCGTCGCCTTCCTTCTGTTCCTCAATAAACTGATCGACACCGTTAATCTGCTCGTGGCCGATTTCCACCATGTCGATATCCTCCAGACCGCCGTAGTTGCTGTAGATGTTGTCCTCGTTCGAACGCTCGCGGATGTTCAGCATACCCATATACTCGCCGTTGATGTAAAGCACGGCCGAATGTCCGGCCTGCCAGTCCAAGTCCACATGGCCCGCCATGGTGCGCTGGATAATCAGGTCGCGGAAGTACAGGTCGCCGAAGTCATTACCGCCGTCGCGCAGCGAGAACGACTTGAATTCTGTCACGCCCGGCTTCTGGTCGGGGAAGAACTCATACTGGAAACGCTTGTGGTCCGGGTCGAAGCGCTTGTTGGCGTAGAATACCATCGACTTCAGCGCATTCGCACGCGATGCACCACCCTGGATGCGCGTCTCGCTGAGCTGATTGAAGACGCTCTCTGCACCCTCACTGGTGAACATTTCGATGTTCACGGGGCGGCGCCAGTCGTGCGTCTTCTTGTCCTCCTTGCTGTTGTTGTTCGGGAACAGACCAATTGTCTTGTCGTTCAAATATTTGTCGTTGGTTTGTACCGAGAAGATGGGCAGCGTCATCTTCCGCGGGTGGAAGATGTACGACTGGGCAGTGCTTACCGGCGACAGCCAGCCGTCGCAGAACACCTTGGCGCGCACCACCGTTGTCTTGCTGATGCTGAGGGCCTTATCGTATTTTTTGCCGTCGGCGGTGGGCTCGCTACCGTTGGTGGTATAGACGATGTATGCTCCCTCGGGGGCACCCTCCGGCAGCGTCAGCGTCAGCGTGATGGTACCATTGCCCGACGTCACGCGACCCTTCTCGCTGAACACCGGTGCACCCAGTATGTTCTTCGTCGTCTTGCCGCAGTTAGCTTTGCCGGCTGTCGGTGTCAGCTGGTAGCCCCATTTGTCGGCGCCGTCGGTCACACGGCCGTAGGCCACGTCCGGTGCTGGCATCTTCTTCAGGGCCTCGGGCAGACTGTCGGCCACCTCCTTGCCCTTAAACAGATACACCTGGCAACCCTTGCCCGACTCCAGACGGAAATCGGCGTGCAGGCGGTTGTCCTCTTTGCCTTCCTTGTCGCAGTAGATGACGACATATTTCTTCGGCTCCACAGTCTTGTCGGGCAACTGCCAAGCCTTCTTTTCCTTGTTTTTGTTGCTGATTTTGTAGTCCTTCAGGTTGATGGTCTCGTCCGTGGGGTTATACAGCTCCACCCACGAGTCGGGAAATTCCTTGATGTCGTCCATAATGTTCTCCACATTCGACTGCATCAGTTCGTTAATAATCAGTCCTTTTGCCTCGTCGGCACTCCATCCGAAAGTTGCCTGTGCGGCCACCGTGAATAGTAAGATAATACGTTTCATTGTTAAGTTGATTGTTCGTTAATTGAAATTTGGGTGCAAAGGTAGTGCAAAACGAGTGAAATGCAAAATAAATTAAGATTTATTTTCATTTCCGAGTTGCAGCCTACTTTCTCCAAAGGAGAAAGGTACGAATAAGTGAGTGAAAAACAAAAAATAAGTGTATAAATTACCAATTATTTTTTGGTTTTTTACATTTTTCGTTGTAATTTTGCCGGCATGGAGACAACAATCATCCTTGTACGTCACGGCGAAACCGTCGACAATGCCCGCCAGATTATGCAGGGACAAACCCAGGGCGAGCTCAACGAGCGGGGTAGGGAACAGGCCCTTCAGGTGGCCCGTCGCCTGGCCGGTGAATCGCTCGATGCCGTCGTGGCCAGCGACCTGCACCGCGCCATTCAGACCGCCCGGATCATTGCCGAACCCCATAGTTTGGAGGTCGCCACGACACCCTTGCTGCGCGAACGCGACTGGGGCAGTTTTACCGGACGGTACATTCCCGAACTGAAAGGAGAGGTCTGGCCCGACGATATAGAGTCCGAGGAGGCCCTCCTGCAGCGTGCCCGACAGTTCCTTATACATATTACGACCACCTACCCGGGTCAGCGGGTGGTGGCCGTAGGTCATGGAATCATCAATAAAGCCATTCTTGCCGTCTATGCCGGCTGTGCCATGCGTCAGGTGCAGCGTATGATGAATGCCGAGGTGCGCGTCTTAACGACGACCGCCGAACGAGCGGCCTCCGCTACTGCTGTGGCTGCTGCCACCACCCCTGCTGCTGCCTCCGCCGAATGATCCGCTGCTGCGCGTGCTGCTGCCGCTGCTGAACGAACCTCCGCTACGGCTGCTGCTGCCGCTGCTGAACGAACCACTGCTACGGCTGTAGCTGCTTCCACTGTTATACGAACTGCTGCTGCTATGCGACGGACGGCTGTCCGAAGCCGACGGGCGCTGCATCGTCATGCCGCTGCTGCTCGAATTCCTGCGCTCGTAGCTGTGGCTGCTGCGACTCATGGTCGAGCTGCTGCCGCTGCCGCTGTGGCCGAAGCTGCGTCCACCATTGTCGCTGCGTCCGTAGTTGCCGCCGCTGTTGTTGCCGCGATTGCCGTTGTCGCCGCGTCCATAGTTGCCGCCGCTGTTGCCGCGGTCACGGCTGCTGCCACCTCCGGTATGTCCGAACGAGCGGTCGTTATTCACAGTAGTGCGTGTCGACGAATGGCGATGTCCGCCGTAGTTGCTGTTCTGCGGATGGCTCGAGCGGTGCGTGCCACGATAGTCGCCGCGGTTCCAGCGGTCCAGCATGCCGAAGTGGCTGTGTCCTGCCGGGCGGTAGTGGTCACGGCGCGAGTGGTAGTAACCGTGTCCGCCGACATGGTGCCAGGCATGACCGCCGCGATAGCTGGCATAGAACACCGGACGCCCGAAGTAGAAGTAGTCGCGGTGCGGATAGCGGGCATAGATGCCGAAATGCCAGTAGCCCCCGTCCCAATACAGCGGACGGTAGAAATACGTGGCGTTAATGAAAGCCTGCCACTGCCAGTCCAGCAGAATATAGCTCATGTCCAGGTTGCGGCGCTCCCAGTACGTGCTGTACACGTCGTCGTAGCTCGTCACACCCATCAAGTAGTCGAGGTTGATTTCGTAGGCTGCCTCGTATTGTGCGTCAGTCAGGTTCAGTTCGTAGGCCATCTTGTCCGTCAGGAACAAAGCCTCGTTCCGTGCCTGCTCGTAGCTCATTGCCTTGCCCGTTGCTGCTATCGTCAGCAATGCTACCAGGGTCATCATCATCTTCTTCATATTCATCTCATTTTTTTATTGTTCAACAATCGGTTTCTTAACTTTTCACCGGCAAAAGTACGAACATTTCTGAACAATAAAAAAGGATTTCCCCTAAACTCACCGGGGGAAATCCCTATTGTTGCATCTTTCCACTCTCCACTCACCCTTGTATCACGGATTGTACTTTGATACACTGATTCTTTTCGTTGTTCGAAATATTTTCTGCATTCCTTTTGGCGGTTTCCTGAAAATGCAGCAAAAAGCGCTAATCGCGATAAAATCCTGATTTATGAGAGAGCCAGTTAGAGACAAGGGACGTTTGGAACATATGCTTGATGCCATAGACCGGGTGTTAAGTTATATGGAGGGAAAGTCGTTTGACGACCTATCCAAAGACAAGATAGAGTATTATGGCATCGTCAAGTGCATCAAATGATTAAACAACAAAAATCGTGCTACTGGTGCTACTGAGGAGTGTAACCGATTGAATGTTAGTAAAATAGTTGGTGCAGGATAGTAGGAAATCGAGCTACTATCCTGCACTGATGGTGCTACTGATTGCGCTACTTGCGCAGTTTCAGATAGTATCCGCGTACGCCGTTGTTGGCTCCTTTGGGCCAGTGGAGGGCTTTGATGGAATTGCTGAGGGCTTTCAGATTGGGTACATCCTTTGCCTTCAGATGTTTGGCGAGTTCCTGCTGGATGTCGATGACACGCCAGAGATTATCTTTCGTATGCTCTGTGGTGATCTCGAAGAGACTGGGCAGGATGCCCTCTGCCGACGATTCCTCCATGTATGACTGGTTGTGCTCGCGAATTTCGCGTTCGTCCTCGGAGGTGAACCAATACAGACAATCGGGGGCGTGCAACTCCGTCACGGCCTGTGCGAACATCTGCTTGTAGGGCACACGTTCGGACATGTTGATTTCACCCTTTACCTCGATGCACAGATAACGGCGATTGCCCTCTGCCGATGAAAGCGGAGTGGGGTCGTTGGTGGTGGCGATGAACGAACAGAGACGTGGCGTCATGGTGTACTCTGCCGAGCGCATCTGGCGCACCTGCACGTCCTTCTCTGTGAGAAGACGCTTCACCTTGGCCTGTTCACGATTCGTCTTGGCATTGAACTCGTCGATGCATACGAGCCACATGCGCCCCAAGACACGCTCCACCTGTTCGGAATTCTCCATCTTGATGTCGTCCATGTAGTATTCACGCATCGAGGGCGGCAGAATGTTCTTGCAGAAGATGGACTTCTTGATCCCCTCGCTGCCGATGAGCATGGGTACCATCGAGTTGCCATAGTCGCGGTTGATGTTCAGAGCCTGGGCCACCATCGCCAGGAACCAGCGGTGGAAATACTTGGGCCACAGCGCATAGTCGGTGGGCAGACGGCGGGCGAAGTCCTCGATATAGTTCGCCTTGCGGTCCCAGTCGCCACAACCTGCCAGGAATTCGTGGACGGGGTTGTATTCGGGGATATGGGCCGATTCTACGTAGATGCGGATGTCGTTCATCCAGCTTTCACCGCCTTCCTTCATCTGTTCGACGACGATGCTCTTCAACTGACGGTTCGTCAGCGGCTCCCACTGCCTGAAGTTCATATCGTTGGGGCGGTACTCAGTGACCTGTTTCACCACATTGTATCGCAACTGATAGCGGCGGCGGAAGAAATTTTCGATGAAACGGATGATGCGCTCCTTTTCGTTCATCTGCGACAGTGTCCGTCCGTTGTAGGGTTTCTCGTAGGTAGCACGGAATATCTTGCGGATGACATCGTCGCCCAGGGGGTTGAAGCGATGGTCCCAGAGGACTCGCGCGACGCAGGCCTCTTCCTCCAGTCCAGCCTTCTGACAATAGCCTGCCAGAAGCACCAGACACTGTTCCCTGTCGTTGGAACAATCACTGAGGGCCTTCCTCAGACAGGTGTAGAACTCCAGCCTGTAGCGCTCGCGCTCGTCGGAGTCGGGATACCAGATGACGGTGCCGTCGTCGTCCGTTCGGGTACCTGCATAGGGCGTCAGCGCACCCTCCTCGTCGTGAATGACAGGCAGCGGCAGTGCCTCAGGATGATAGTACAGCTGGGGATCGTAACTCATGCGGCAGCCTTTTGTCAGCGCAGGCTCGCCAACGACGAGGTCGCAGCGCACCAGTGCCGTGTAGATGCGGCCAGCCGAACGCTGGGCATCCTTCAGGAAGGCCAGATACCTGGCCGTATCGAGCTGCGCCTTCCCGCTACGCTGGGCTGATGCCCAGGGCGTGGCACCGCCATTGTACTCACAGCGCACCACGACTTTCAGCGTGACACCGCTGACACCCGCAAAGGCCAGCATGGTATATGGCACCTGCGACACCAGTCGTTTCAGTTCGTTGATTCTCTGTATGCCCTCCGGACAGGGAATGTCGAGTAGCAGTAACTGCGTGAAAGTGTTGGGATGTTCGAAACCGCCCTTGCCGAAAGTTGCCGAGAAGAGCAGATATGGCAGGCGGTCGTTCTCCTCCAGGAAGTAACGGGGCATGCCCTCCTGCATGGCCAGCCGCGAGTGCAGGGCGACCATCCGGATCTTGTCTGCGGCAGCTTTTGTGTCTTCCGAGCGCATACGCTCCACAACGGCCTCCAGTTCTGTGGATACCGGTTTGCCAAACTCTCCATACTTCGTTTTCAGCTTTGTAATCTTCATGAGTATTCGCTATTATTCGTTATAGTAATTGTTATTGTTTTATCTATTTGCAAAGGTACAAAAAAATAGGTGAAAATGCAAGTTTTTTTTTCCAAAAAGTATGCATAAAAAGGCATTTGTGTGGTAAGAAAAGGCATCTTTGCCTCGTTCGGATAGTTCCTTTGTATTGTTCCAATAGTTCCTTTGCATTGTTCCAATAGGGCCTTATAGGGTATAAGGACTATCCGGACGCGGTACAAGTGCCGTCGGAGCAGGGATTCCGAGCCTGCCTGGCAACCGTTTGTGTTAGCCCAAACAACCGTTTGCGCCTACGCAAACGACCGTTCGCGTATACGCAAAAGCTGTCACAGGATTTTTTGCAGGTGCAGCATCGGTGCAGGATAGTAGTTCGATTTTTAACTATCGTGCACCTGTTAACTTATTGTATTTATGTAAGTTATAAGCCTCAGTAGCACGAGGTGCACGATATTTTATGTTACTTTTTAGTATTTATAGAACGACCAGTGTTGGTTGCCGGCGGAGAGGATGAGGTTGTCGTCGTCGAGGCGGTCGATTTTCAGGCGGATGTCGGTGAAGGGCCGGAAACCGAAGGTCTGTTCGACGAGGATGGTGTCGGCGGGTATGGCGTGTTTGGAGAAACACTGGATGTAGAGGCTGTCGCCGCGGTGCTGGAAATTGCCATAGACCTCGGCTTGGTTGAGGTTCTTGATCCAGACGATGGACCCTGAGAAGCTGATGTATTGCGTGTCGGAGCCGGTCAGTCGCCACTGTCCGAAGAAGTCGCCGGCTTCGCGGCCCTCCTGACAAGAAGTTAATAGCGCTACGCTAAATAAAAAATAGAAAATAAAGGATTTAAAGAATCGTGCCATGATAACTGATTTTGAAGTTGAACGTTGAGCAGTCGCCGAGGATGTTGCCTTTGTCGAAGGCGTAGGCGGCGCTGAAATTCCAAGGACCAGTGTGGTATTCACCCTGCAGGACGGCGTCGAAGGAGTGGTGCTTGTGGGGTAGGGGGTTGCGATAGGTGCCCCAGCCCTCGCGGTAGGCTCCCTTGACGAGGTACGACAGCCGGCTGGTGATGTCGCCGGTGACGCCTACGTGCCAGGCCCGGACGCGGTTGTCGCTGAAGCCGGTGTGGCCGTTCTGGTTGAACCGTGGCGAGGTGATGTATGGGTTGCCGGGCGTCATGCCGTAGTGGGCGTAGCTGTCGTAGAACATGTGGTTGTAGTAGTTGTCGTCGCCGGTGACGAAGTCGGAAATCTGGCTGCGTGCCGGTTCGGGATAGTCGCCGCTGTCGATGTGGAGCGGTCCGGACTGGTTGGTGGTCTGGAAATACTCGACGACGGCCTTGCGGACATACTGCGGTCCGGCGGCACGGTTCTGATACTGCACGCCCCAGAGTCCGTCCCAGCCGTTGCTCTTGCGGATGCCGGAGCCGTCCTCAAAGATGTCGTCGACATAAGCTTGCAGCAGGTGGTGGCGGTCGATGTTCCAACCTATCTGTATGGTCATGGAACCGAGGTGGTTGCCGTAGACCCAGTCTTCGAGGGCGTCGTCCTCGTAGTAGTTCTTGTCGCCGCGGGGCAGTATGACATTCCAGAACGCCTTCAGGTTGGCATCCTTGGTTTTGGCGGTGAGCACGCCGTTGACGTATTCATGACTGGTGCCTCCGAACTGTGCGATATGCTCGATGCCGGCCGTGATGAAGAAGCGCTTGTCGGGGTTGCTGCGGAAGTAGAGGTGCTTCTGGTGGTACCAGATGCCGGTGGCGTAGAGCAGGTTGGCGTCGCCGCCCTGAAGGAAGCGGTCCTCGCGGTAGTTGCTGTCGAGGAATTTGCCGTAGCCGAAGTCGAAGCTGAGCTGCAGCCAGTCGCGGGTGTAGGGCACGGTCCAGAAGCCGTCGGTGCCGAGGTGCACCTGGGGAATGGGCTTGGCATTGTTGCCCTTGGCGAAAGCGCCGGCCGATAGCTGCGCGTCGCGCAGGACGGGGTCCAGTTCGCGGCTGCCGGCCTCGATGAAGAACGACTTCCACTTGAGGTTGGCGTAGCACTGCTGTAGGTAGGCCTTGTGGTCGGCGTGAACGGCGGCGATGCCATCGACGCAGGCCGAGAGTGTCAGTTGGTGGTTGAAGGGATGACTGACGGTCATGGCTCCGCGCAGGTAGGCGGTGTTGGGCCGCGTGGCGAGCACATGATGGCGGTTGGCTGTCAGCTGGAAGGCGGTATAGTCGCCCGTTCCCACTGCTGCTTCTGCAGTCAGGTCGTAGGTGAGGCGGGTCTTCAGCGTGTCCTGCGCCCCTGCGGGGCTAAATAAAAAATAAAAAATAAAAAATAAAAGGTATTTCTGTTTGCTCATAAACCTTATTATTATTTGTTTACTGCTAAAAGATTTTGCCGGAAACGATGTTGAGGAATGTCTGGACGAGTATCTTGAAATCGGTCCATAGCGACTGGTGTTCGAGATAGTAGAGGTCGAACTCGAGGCGTTTCAGCATTTTCTCGATGGTGTCGGTGTATCCGTTCTTCAGCGTGGCGTAGCTGGTGACGCCGGGCCGCAGCACATAGAGCCGTTCGTAGCGGCTGTCGTGCTGCATGATCTGACGGATGTAGTAGGGCCGCTCGGGGCGGTAGCCGACAAAGGCCATGTCGCCGATGAATACGTTCCACAGCTGTGGCAGCTCGTCGAGATGGTGGCTTCGGAGGAACCGTCCGACCTTGGTGAGTCGGGGGTCGTTCTCGCTCTGGAGCAGTTCTTCGCCATTTTCCTCGGCGTTGGTTTTCATGCTGCGGAACTTATAGATATAGAAGGGCTTGCCGTGCAGTCCGATGCGTTCCTGCTTGTAGATAACGGGACCGCCGCTGAGCTTGATAGCCAGGAAGCATATCAGGAACAGTGGCGAGAATACCAGCAGGCAGCAGGCCGATATGATGAAGTCGATGAAGCGTTTCACAATGTGTTATGCGGTTGTTTTGAGTTTGTAATTGATGCAGCCGTTGACAGCGCAGAACAGGGCGACGTCGATGACAACCAGCAGGGTGGCCGGCACGAGTGGGAACAGCAGGCTGTTGAGCATGATGTAGGCGACGGCCAGCAGGAGTATGGCGACGAGCGCCTGGTGTTGCGACAGTCCGGCTCGCATGAGTTTGTGATGGATATGATTCTTGTCAGCATCGAACAGTGGTCGGTGGTGGCGCAGTCGGTAGAGTGTGACGCGCGCCACGTCGGCTGTGGGTACGATGAGCAGTGTGAGTCCGACGATGATGGCCTCGGGACGTACCGGCCAGATGGCGGTATTGTTCATGGCGCACTTGACGGCGAGGAAGCCGAGGGTGAATCCCAGCGAGAGGCTTCCCGAGTCGCCCATGAATATCTTGGTGTTGCGCTCGACGCTGCCGAAGAGGTTGAAATAGAGGAAGGCGATGAGTGCTCCCATGAGTCCGGCAACGAGGATGGAGTAGGTGTGCATGAATACGTCGTAGTAGATGAAATAGACTAGGAAGCAGGTCAGTGCGATGAGCGTCAGCCCGGCAGCCAGTCCGTCGATGCCGTCGATGAGGTTGATGGCGTTGTCGACGAATACCAGTACGAAGATGGTCAGTGGAATGCCGATGTAGTAGGGTATGTCCTCGATGCCGAAGAGTCCGTAGAGGTTGTTGATGTAGAGTCCGGCCATGGGCAGCAGGCATGCTGTGATGACCTGCACGAGGAACTTGCTCTTGGCCTTGAGTCCGACGAGGTCGTCGACGATGCCCGTCAGGTAGATGATGGCGACGCCCATGACGTAGGTGGCACTCCAGGTGTTGAAGGCAATCTCCTTGTCGCGCATCCAGGTGAAATACAGCAGCATGACGGTGAAGGCCGTCATCATGCTGGGCAGAAAGGATATGCCGCCCAAGCGGGGTATGGCATTCTTGTGGACCTTCCGGTCGTTGGGAAGGTCGTATAGTTTTTTCCGTTTACAGAAATCAAGAATCAGGGGCGTGAACACCAGCCCGCAAATCATGCTCAAGAAAAATGCACCGAGTAGATATATCGTCATACGCAATTGCTATTTATATATATAACTCACAGATGAGCTATTTATTGCATAGAACATCAATTTTTATCAAGACTTTTTTGCTATTCCCCAAAAAAGCACTAACTTTGCATACTGTTAATGGTAGATTTGAGCATGTTGATGGAGAAAATACGACGCATGACAGGGTATTGCCGGAGGGGGCTGAACGGCCGTTTCCTGGTGTTGCTGCTGCTGTCGGTGGCTTGTCTGCTGTTGATGCACGGACAGCTGGCGATGACCGTGGAATTCGAGTATCCCTTCAAGCCCGATGCCATCGTCAGCAACGTATTCTCATGCCTGGTGGATGCGACGTTCTTCTTCCTGCTGGGCATGCTGCTGACCTGGGGACGGGTTAAGAAGAGCCTGCTGGTGGCTTTCGTGCTGTCGGCGGTGCTGGCATTCTGTAATGTGCTGTATTCCCGGTTCTTCGGGCATTATCTGCCCAATCTGGCCATCTTGCAGTTGGGCAACCTGACCGACGGCGAGGTGATGGGAAGTACGCTGACGGGACTGCGCCTGGCGGACGGATGCTTTGTGCTGCTGGCTGTGGTGTTCGGTTGGCTGTACCGGCGCTGGGACAGTCGGTCCGTACAGGACAGGTTCGGCCGGACGCTGGCCACCCTGTGGGGCGTGGCGCTGTTGGCAGTAGGTGCTTTCATCGTGCTGCTGGGACTGACGCACGACCCTTCGTTCGAAACATCGTTCATCCGCTTTTCGCCCATCCGGGTGCAATATACACAGGCGCCTAACAACATGCTGTTTCGCAGTGGTTTTGTGCGCAGGGCGCTGGTGTGCTACGAGGATTTCCTGCAGCGCGACCTGGCGCTGGACGAACACCAGCTTGCGGAAATAGCGCAGGAATATACCGACTACAGGGAGCGCACGGTGGGCGGACCGACCGTCGACGGGCCGAAGAACGTGATATTCATCATCGTGGAGTCGTACCTGGCAGCAACCTCGGACCTGACGGTTGACGGCAAGGAGATTACCCCCTTCCTGAACCGACTGAAACGCGACAGCACCGTCTATTATAACGGTCATGTGCGTCCGAACATCAATATCGGCGAATCGTCCGACGGACAATTCATCTACATGGCGGGACTGATGCCGCTGAAATCGGAGATTACGGTGAACATCGTGAAGGACAAGACGGTGTGCGGTCTGCCAGCCGTGATGAAGGAGCAGGGACGCATCAAGGCGTCGCAGATTGTTGTGCCGACGTCGCCCACCTTCTGGGAACAGGACAAGATGAACGGGCTGTTCGGATTCGACACGATGTACTCGAAATTCGACTGCGACAAGGCGCTGCACGGCAACGAGGACCTGAACGACGAACAGATCTTCACCCTGGCTGCGCGGGCCGACGGAAAGGTGGAACAGCCCTTCTTCTCGCTGATTCTGACCATGTCGATGCACAACCCCTACACCAAGTGCGTGGAGCATGGCTTCCAACTGGCGGACGAGACACTGACGGCAGAATACCGCAACTACCTGACAGACTGCCATTATACCGACCAGCAGCTGGAAAGGTATTTCGGCGAACTGAAGCGTCAGGGGCTGTATGACAACAGTGTGATTGTTATTACCGCCGACCACGACGCCCACCCCGTGCATCTGAACATGGAGGAAGGTCAGGTCAGCGATGAGTTGCCGTTGTATATCGTTCATGGCGGCATCGACAAGGACAGCGTGTGGACGGGCCCCTGCAATCAGCTGGATGTCTACACCACGCTGCTCGACATGTTTGGCATCACCACCCCGTGGCGCGGTTTGGGTCACTCGCTGCTGAACGCACACTACACCAATTCGGTGTCGGAGAAAACGCAAACCCTCTCGGAATGGATTGTCAGAAGCAATTACTTTAGTCGTTACCGGTCAGCTCGTTGAAGATGGCCTTCATTTCCTTGACGGACTGCTTGCTGGTGAACATGCGGGCGATGCGGTCCTTGCCGGCTGTGGCATACTGCATGTACAGGTCGTGGTCGTTGAGCAGCTTGTCGACGGCGGCAGCATAGGCCTGTACGTCGCCCAGCGGCACCTCGATGCCCGTCTCGTCTTTCACGGAAACCCAGTTGACGCCAGAACCCTCGATGGTGAAGGTTACCGGCACGCTGCCGCAATACATGGCTTCGGCCAGAGCAATGCCAAAGGCCTCCTGCTTGGTGCACGAGGTGAAGCCGAAGATGTCGGAAGCATAGTAGTAGCAGCGCAGGTAGTCGTTGGGAATGCGCCCGATGAACTTGATGCGATCAGAGTGTGTCATGGCTTTCAGGCGCTCGGTCTCGGGGCCTCGGCCGCCAATGAGAATGATGCAGTCGGACTGGATGTACTTCTCGGCTTCGATGAGATAGTTGATGCCTTTGTAGGCTGCGTGGCGGCCGACAAAGAAGATGATTTTCTTATGATGGTATTTCCGGCGGATTTCGTCGACCGTCTTCTCGTCGCCAGCCTTCCATGTGAAGTCGTTGAGGATGATGCCGTTGGGCACCACCTTCGTCTTGTCGCGGTACTGGTAGATGGGACTCGACGGGTGGATGTAGTTGGGACTCGTGGCCAGAATGAGGTCGGACTTCTTGAGAATGACCTTCTCGTAGTGGCTCACCAGCTTGTAGAGCAGGCCTTTGCCGAGGATATCGGAGTGCCACAGCAGGACGAGCTTGACGTCCTTCGGAGCCAGCTTGGCGGTGATGGGATACAGGAAGGGGTTGGGACAGTGCAGCAGGATGATGTCCGGCTGTTCCTCGTAGATAATCTTCTTCAGGTAGTGATAGTACGAGAAGGCAATGTCCTGACTGGCGACATTCATGGACGATGCAATGCGGTAGACCTTGACGCCATTTACCGTGTCGACGCGGGTGATGCCGTCCTGGCTGAAGCATACGACAATATTCTGGAAGGTTTTCATACCCTCGCCCATGTATTTGGTGACAGTCTCTATGCCTCCCTCGACGGGATGGTAGTATTTGGCAATCTGGAGTATAGTTTTCTTCATTCGCAACCAGTATTTTTAACAATCTTCATCAGCGTTTCCGCGGACTTCTGCCACGAGAACCGCTTCGTGTTTTCATAACCTTTCTGACGCATCGTTTCTTTTATAACGTCAGCATTGGTCAAATATTGTGTAATTATATGTAGAATTTCATTAGAATCGAGCGGATTGAAATATTGGGCGGCGTCGCCACATACTTCGCGCTCGACGGGAATGTCGGATACCAGCACCGGACAGCCGCATGCCATAGCCTCCAACGGGGGCAGGCCGAAACCCTCGTAGAGCGACGGAAAAACGAAGCATTCGGCCTGATTGTAGAGGCGAACCAGCTCGTCGTCGCTGACGCGTCCTAGGAACTGGATATGTTCGTTGTCGTCGGTGGTGAGCGCCTTCTGTTCGCCGAATACGCGGTTGTAGTTGCCGACGATGTACAGCTTGGCGCCGGTGAGATTCCGGCAGGCCTCGATGAGCCGGGCAAAGTTCTTCCTCGGGTCGATGGACGACACGCAGAGTACGAAGGGGTCTTTGGTGAGTGGTGAGGGGTGAGGGGTGAGTGGTGAGAAGAGGCGGCTGTCGATGGCGTTATAGACCACGCTGATGCGCTCGCTTCGGAGGAACGGATAGAAGCGGAGAATCTCGCTTTTCGAGAACTCGCTGACGGTGATGATGTGCCGTGAGGTCTTTGCGGCGAGCGGCGTCATGAAGCGGTAGTACCAATAATAAGCCCGCGAATACCACGAGGGATTCTTCAGAAAGGCCAGGTCATGAATGGTCATTACCTTGCGGGGAATGAGGATGGACCCTAGGCCCGTGAAGCTGAGCACCAGATAGTCTTTCTTGCCGAGGAAGAAAAACGGCAGGACGCACTGCTCCCAGAAATGCGAGTTGCCGATGCCGTAGTGGACGATGTGCAACGCGCTGACGTCGTAGTCGGAGTGGATGGGGGCTTTCGGACAGACGACGGTAAACGGTTGCCCGAGAGCAGCCAGCGCCTTACAGATGTTGTAGGCGTAGCGCTCGACACCCGTCATGGGCTGTGTCAGAAATCGTCCGTTGATGTATATTGTCATCGTCTGATAGGCAGATTAATGGATATGCAGCAGGAACTTATGATAATAGTAGGTGAAGATGGAACCATAACCGGCACTGCGCAGCATGCGGTACTGCTTCATGTTGAGGCGCAGCATCTGACCGAAATGGCTGATGCGATAGCCGATGGTAAATCGCGAGCCATCGGTAGCGCCCACGGTGTTGTCGCCATGATTGCGGTATTCCAGCAGGGCCTCGGGCATGGCGTAGACGATTCCGTTTTCGGCAAAGGTGCGTGTCGTCACCCAGCCGTCGTGCATCAGGGCGTGTTTCCAGGGACGGTCCAGCGACACCGCTCTTGCCTGGCGGTTGAACAGCATGGCACAGCCCAGCGTGATGTTGATAACGCAACTCTTGAAGTCCTTGACGGCGTCGGGGTAGATGTGGCCGTATTCGCGATAGGAAGGATGCAACAGGTTGAGATCGCCGTCGACTACCCTGACGTCGGAATGCACGATGATGGGTTTGTCGCCATGGATGGCTTCCTGTTGCTTCATGGCCTGATACGACAGTTCGACCTTCGTCGGATGCCAGACGTCATCCTGGTCGGAAAACATGTAATAGTCGGCTTCTACCCGCTCGAGCAGACTCATGAAGTTGGGCAGGGCGCCGCCTTGCGAGGGGTAGTCCATAACGGTAATCTGGTCGGGATGCCGGGCGACATAGTCGTTCAGCAGTTCAATGGTACCGTCCGTCGACCCGTCGTCGTGGATGTACAGGTGCCACAACGGGCTGCTCTGCGACAAGATGGAGTCAATCTGTTCGCCCAGAAACTTCCGGCCGTTATAGGTGGCCATTAGAATGGCGATGCGTTCTTCGTTGCTATTGTTTATTTGTTCCATATTCCTTTTGCTTTTCCGTTGATGAGTTTGTAGAACTGGATGCGGTTGACGATGAGGCCGGGGATATTGACCAGGCACATGACAACCATAAACCAGATGATGTCGTGCGTCCACAGGGTGGTGACGTAGGCCAGCGGGATGAAGAGCACGGCTGCCGCAGTGGTAAAGATGAGCTGCAGGCGTAGTTTCCCGATGCCGTTGATGAAATAGCTGTAGCGCATGCTGTAGATAAGGATGAAGATGTAAACCGCCATGGTGACGGTCATCTTGGTGTCGATGACGGTCTGTCGGTCAATCCAGATGGCGTAGACGGTGTCGGCGAGCAGAATCATAACCACCAGACTAACGAGGAAGGCGATGGTCAACTGCCGCAACCTGCGGGTGGCATTGCGAATCCACCCCATTTCGTTCAGCTGGTAGGCATCGGTCGTCGCATTCCAGAAGGGCATGCATACCACGGTGAAGATGACCAGCAGGATGCTGAAATAGCGGTAGGTAATCTGGTAGGGGGTAACCAGTTCAGGCGAGAAAAGGTTCGATATCAGCAAGTTCGACGTCATAAACAGGATGACACCCGAAATCTGCATGATGAAGAACTGCACGCCCATATTGATGACCGTTTTGGCTTCTTGCAGGTTGATGAGGCTGAACGACGGCCGCAGCTGCGGGTACTTGTATAGAAATGTATAGGGGAATGCCAGCAGATAGACGAGTAGGGGAGCTGCCGTATTGACCAGTGCGATGTGCATGAGTGAATGACTGCCCGACCACAGGATGAAGTAGGTTCCGGCGAGTGCCAGCGTCTGTCCCAAGGCGATGAGCAGGTTGCTGACGGCAGGCAGTTGCAGGCCCATATAGAAATTGCCGATGAGCTTGAAGATGAACGACGTGCAGACGAGTGTCACCGTCACCATCAGCACTTGTTCCAGGTGGGTCACACGTGCCGGACTGGCGTTGAACACCTGATAGGGGTCGCCGACGGCTATCAGCAACAGCAGAATGAGCAGCACGGGGACGATGATGCACGTCAGCATGGCAAAGGTCGACGATATCAGGCGGCGGGTGCGCTCGTTGTCGCCATGAGCCATGTATTCGGCAATCTTGTTTCTCAATCCGTTGCCCAGTCCGATGTCCATATTGTCTATCCATAACAGCATGCTGCTGATAGTCAGCCAGATGCCGTTCTTGTACTCTCCCAGACAGTGCAGCGTGGCAGGTACCATCAGCAGCACAACCAGCGCCGACCATCCCTTGATGAGGAACGAGGCGATGATGTTCTTCTGCAGTAGCGAAGTGCGCTTGTTGCTGTTGGTGGTTTCGCTGTTCATGGCTTCTTGAAGTTAAACAATAGATTGACCTTTTTCTGGGTGAAAAGGGTGACGAAGAAGGTGAACTGCAACAGGAACACCAAACTGTGGAAGAAATTCTCCTGATAGAACTGCAGCATCAGCGCAAAGACGGCATAGGTATAGAGTGCACAGCCGATGCCGTTCTTGTTTTTGTACAGCCGATAGAGCCATCCGCACAGGCAGCCGTAGACGCCGGAGAAGAAGGCTACGCCCTTGTAGCCGAAGTCGATGAAAAACGGCTGGAAGACGGTATAGACGTTCGTAGGAATGGGAACCCAGACAAACTCCTGCAACTTCTCTTTCACCACGATGTCGCTGAATCCGAAACGCTCCAGGAAGACATAGATCTTCTCGAAGGTGTTGGTGCCGAATTGCGGCGTTAACTCCTGTCCCAGCTGGCAGAAGGCCACAGGGGGCGACAGCACGTACATGGCAATGAAGTCGAGTAGCGTCTCTTCTTCCTGGTATTTGCTGCCTTCTTCGGCTCGGCCTAGGTTGAACAGGTAGAATACCACCACCAGGATGCCGGCATAGATCAGAATGGATCGTAGCTTGATGACTTTTTTCTCGAAGAGCACGAAGATGACGCTGGTAAAGACAAAGAACATCGATTCTTTTTCCATGATGGCCAGCGAATTCATCAGACAGGCCAAAGCCAGTGTTACCACCTGCCATGTGGGAACTTTCGGATGTGCCCATAGTGCCACGACAAACAGCGACTGGTTGATGACGATAGAATAGCTTAGCAGTCCCTGTCCCTCGCCGTACAATGCCAGTGTGCGGACGTTGTTCATCAGGTCTTCCGTGCTGAACATCATGACGATTTGCAGCACACGATAGACGTAGAGTGGGGTGATGATGAGCGACAGCACGAAGAAAGCGTTGAAGACGGTCTTGTTGAAGTCGAGGCTCTCGCTCCACAGGTCGTCCTTGTCTTGATGCCGGAAGGCATTGTAGGTAATCAATGCACAGATGCAGAAAATGGGCACCCAGATGGCAAAGCTGTAGTAGAACTGGCTGGTAATGGGATATAGCTTCGTGTTCAACAGATAGTAGAATCCGAGGATGGCTGTCCATATGGTAATGGTGATGGCCCAGGGCGAGAACCATCCGCCGAAGTCAATATGTCGGAAGGCGTTGTCGGTTCCCTTGCGGGTGTAGATGGCATGACACAGACAGACAAACAGGGCTATGAGGAAGGCTACGGCGGCATAGGCCCATCGGTAGGGCGACACCTTCTGCTGAGAGATGTTGTAGCGCTTGACAACGACAAACGACGTGTTTTCCTTCTTTGTCAGGTAGTCTGCTCGGGCGTATTCTTCGGAAGCCTTCCGGTAGATATCGTATTTCAGCTGATAGTCTTTCTCCAGATGGGCCAGACGGCTCGTCGTGTAGTCCGACTTGGCTTTTTCGTGTGAATCGGCAAAACGCTCGTAGTCGCGCTTGGCCTGCTGGTAGGCCATCGACGCCTCACGACGCTTCTCAGCAGCATTCTCCTTATTGATACCCGCACGGTGTGACCGCAGACGTTCTATCTCTGCCTTCAGGAATGCCAGCGTCTGGTCCAGCACGTCGGCGGCCACCTCGGCATCCTGGTCGGTAATCTGTATTTCCAGCGTCTGAGACTTCGAACTCAGGTAGTATTTCAGATGGTCCCTGATGATGTCGTAGATGACGTCCTTCTGTTCTTGTTCGTTGGATGGACGGACGAACAGGTGCTCCCAGAAGGGGCGCCGGTGGTGGGTGGTGAGATAGTCGAAATAGCTTTGCTTGTATTTGTGTACGGTCATTTGGCCGATGCCTTCTATGAAATCCCTCGACTGCAGGATTTTCGAATAGATGTCGATATTATCGGTGCCTTCGTTGCCTGAATTCGAGTTCAGGTCGCGCATCATGACGTTCATCGAGTTCAGACCGATGAGCAGGTCCGTCGTCTTATACTCGTCGGCAATCTTCGCCTGGGCAGCGTATTCGTTGGGGATGGCCAGCGAAACCAGCCATCCGAATACCGCAGAAAGTACTACCCAGGCAGCATACTTCATTGCAAGAGGATGATTTCTTGATAGTTCTTTTTAACGAGGATTGCCAGACGGACGGCAAAAGCCAACATCACGAAGATGATGAGAATGAATACCTTGGGCATGTTGGAATGCTTGACGGGGACGGTGGCATTCTGCAGCGTCGTAAAGGCCGGCGTGCGTTCCTGGACCTTGGCCTTCGCCATTTGCAACTGCTCGACGACCTGCGTATAAATGTTGTGCTTCAGCTGCATCTCGTTTTCCAACTCTTCCATCTTCGATTCTACCGACTTCAGCACGATGTTTGTGTTGGCCTCGCAGAATTCGGCATATTTCAGGCGCGACTTCGTATACTGCGTCTCGGCCTCTTGGAAGAGCTTCTCCATGTATTGCTCGTCGTTGCGGGCCTTGTTGGTGCGGTAGTTGGTGATGAACAGCTGCAGCTGAGCCTTCACCGCATTGACTACCGTCATGGCGATGAGCGGGTCTTGGGCGGTCACGACAATGTCGATGACGTTGGTTTTCTTATCTACGTGACAGTCGATGCTACCGCTGATGGCCTTACATAGGTCGTACTGTTTCTTGGTCAGGAACGACGGATCAATCTTGTTGTTGCCAGTCGACTCATCGTCGCTTTTCAGCATGTTCTTCAGGTTGTTCAGCCATTCGCCGGGATAACTCCACCAGGCTATCTTCTGGTGCTTGTCCAGATACTCGCTGTAGGGCATGTCCTTGATGGTCTTGTCCTTCGAGGTTACCTTCACGTCGAACAGGCTTACCAGGAATTCTGTCGACTCGATGGCATCGGGATAGATTTCCGGATAGATGGCGTCGCCACTGGTTCCGAACTTCATGTTCATACCCACCATGCTGGCCAGCGACGAGATGTTGCCCGAGAATCCGTTAGAGGTTTCTTCCGGTGCCAGCATGACGCTCGACTTGTAGATTCTGGGGATGCTGAATGCCACGATGATGCTTATGACGGCACCAATGCCGCAATAGATCAGCATCTTACGCTTGTCGGCCCTGATCAGTTGAATCAGCCGTACAACGTCGATTCTTATTTTGCGTGATTGATTTTCTTCCATAGTCTTTTACTTCACAAGATTAGCAATCGTGGCAATCATGGTGGCAATCGACGCCGTCGACGAACCGATGGTCAGCCACTCAGCAATACCCATAGAACGGCCTTTTCGTTTGGTAGGTACCACAATCTGGCATCCAGGACGCGGTTTGTGCTTACGATCTGCACGAGCCACCATACCGTTCATGTAGATAATAATCGTCTGGCTCTCCTTAGCTGTCGAGGTGGTACCACCGGCCAGGTCGATATAATATTTGGCGTTCTTTCCTTCCTTGAAGCGTACCGTATTCGGATAGAGCACCTCACCATTGATTTTTACGGTACCATCGTAACGTGGTACAATGATGCGGTCACCGTCACGCAGAATGGGGTCGTCTTCACTGCCAGGATTCTCCAAGGCCTTGTCCATCTCGATACCGACGGGATAGTTGGCATTTGTCACCAGTTTCTTTACGTCAATGGAGTCGTTGCCAGAATTACGCTGGGCGGTGCGCAGCATGGTTTCCATCTGGTCGCGTTCTTCGGGAGTCATGAGTCGCAACAGCTTCGTTCCTTCAGGATAGGCGCGCTTGGTCAGTCCGCCGGCTTGCTTCAGCACTTCACTCAGTCGCTGGCCTTTGTTCGACAGGGCGTAGGTTCCTTCGAACTGCACCTCACCCTCGATGGTTACGTTCTGCTGTTCTGTGTAGTTTGGTGAACGGCGCACATACACTTCATCGAAAGGCTGGAGCGTGAAGTCGGGCTGTCCCTGAATGGAGAAATTCGGCGTCAGCTTGAAACTGAACGTCTGGGCTATCTGGTCGTCGGCTTCGGTAGCGTTGGGATTGGTAATGCGGCGGGCTACGTCGACCTTTACCAGCGAGGCTGCTTCCGTGGGTCCGCCAGCCTGCAGAATCAGGTCTTCTATGCTCTCGTTCTCGGCAAACTTATATGTTCCGGGGTAGTGTACCTCACCATTGATAGATACTGTCTTCAAGGTCTCGTTCTCGTCGCGGCTGGCCACGTAGATCACGTCCTCGTTGCGCAGTGGCACGTCGGGTACGGTACCTTCCAGAATGCCGACAATGTCCACGCTCTGCACTTCCAGCGTGCGATCCACCTTCATGCGATGCATGACGGCATGCTGGCCGATGGCACCCTCCGTCAGTCCGGCAGCAGCTTCCACCAGAGCTTTCACGGTGCTGATATCACCACCGACATGGTACATGCCGGGACGGAATACGGCACCCTTGATTTCCACCATGTTCTGATAGCGTACGATGGTCGAGTCTACACTCACCGAGTCTTCGTCCATCAGTTTGAAGGTGTTCATATCGAATTCGCCTACGCTGAACACTGAATAGCCTGCTCCGGCCTTACGGTTGATGCGGATGGCCTTTGTATAGGCGTCACCCGTGAATCCACCGGCATAGTTCACCAGCGTGGCGGCACTCTCGGTTTTCTTCATTTCGTAGAACATCGGGCGCTTGACCTTACCCGTGATGTTCACCAGCGACTCGTAAGGACCTACGGTAATCACGTCGTTGTCGTGCAGTCGCACATCACCGGTCAGACGTCCGTTCAACAGGAAGTCGTACACGTCGACATTCGATATCAGCTTTCCGTTACGGTATACCTTCACGTTACGCAGCGTACCGATTTCGTTCGGGCCGCCGGCCATGTACAGTGCGTTGTATACAGTGGCAAAGGCCGACATTGTAAACGTGCCCGGCATCTTCACTTCACCAATCACACTGACGGTAATGGTACGTGTCTGTCCCACTGTCAGGTCAATCTTGGAACCCTGGTATCGAGGTCCCAACACGCGCTTCAGGCGGGCTTTCGCCTGACTAACGCTTAGGCCTCCCAGTTGGATGACGCCGATGTTCTCGATGGTAATTGTTCCGTCGGGCGAGATGGTTTCCGACACGTTCTCCTGCGAGGCACCCCATACGTCTACGTTTACTACGTCGCCAGGGCCCAGCACATAGTTCTGAGGCGTTGCGAGGTTCATCGAACTCTCGAACGTCAGCTTCTTGTTGTTGAAGATGTCGTGACCGAAAATCTTGCGCTTCTCCTCGTCCTTGTCCTTCGTCATGTACTCCTCGTCGTAGTATTTCAGCGAGTCGGGCATCATGAAGTCCATGGCGTCGTCCATTTCCACGAAGTCCTCGTCTTCCTCGTCATACGTGTGACGCTGAATCTGGTTCTTCTTCTTCGTGTCCTTGATTCTGAACTGCGAAGCCTTCTTCTTGTCCTCCTTTTTCTGCTCTCTGCGCTTGTCGCCATTCTGCTCTCTCATGCGCGTCTTCATCTCCTTCGAACCAGCCGTGATATCGTCGGCGCCCATCGCACCGTTCTTCATCTGCTTCTGGTACTTCTTCTGGATACGGCGAATTTGCTCGATGGTCACACCGCGCTGCATCAGCTGCGTCACAATCTTCTGACGCGGCACGCCCTGCGCGTTCTGCTCAATCACGTAATCCATTATCTGATTGTCGGTCATACCCGACTGCGCCCAGCTCATGACGGCACACGCCATCACGCTGGCTATGAGAGTAGCGAATCGTTTCATAGACACTATTAATGCATTAACTTATATATAATATAAACACCCTTTCGGGCGAAATATTGTGCAAAGGTAGTGTAAAATGAGCGAAAATCCAAATAAAATTTGGTTTTTAGCTTACTTATTTGTAATTTTGCAGCCGAAACGTGACTTTCACACCTGGGGTTGACTGGATTTGACAGCAGGATGAGATGGTACGTAAGCATGCGGAGTGACGACTGTGGACTCCATAATCACGTCGGTCGAAAAATTAATTGGCAACAATGAGTATGCTCTCGCTGCCTAATCGAAGTATAGTAGATTGAGGCTCAATTCCGTCACCAGGTGACAGAACGAGACGTCGCTCCGAGGATGTTGTTCCGAATCCGGAGATCAAGCGGCGCAGGTTAAATCGGAAATAGTCTTGTCAGGCCTTGATGGCGGGATGAATTTTTAGAGGATAAGGTCGTGATTGGTGGCTTGGGTCTTGTCGCGACACGAAAATGAAGGCCAAGATAAGCATGTAGAAAGCGTATGGTTTCCCTGTTTGGACCGGGGTTCGACTCCCCGCAGCTCCACTACGTTACGCTGATGAGCCTCACCCCGGCGGGGTTCTTTGACCTGAGGTCAAAGCGACTTCGTCGATGACGACTCCCCGCAGCTCCACATCAAAAATGAGCCTCACCGAAAAGGATGAGGCTCATTTTTGATATATTCTTCACCGTCAGTTTACCAGAACTGGAAGAAATAGTAGACAGCGGCTTTCTTCAGGTCGCCTAAAGGCTCGACGCGTCCGACAATGCTGCCGTTGTAGCGCACATCGCCTGTTCGTGGATCGATGCCGCCCACGATGTGGCCGTTGATACGTACTGTGCCGTCGTCATCGATGGTGCCAACGACGTGACCATTCTTCAGTACCTCATTGCCGCGCAACAGACCTTCAATATGGCCGCCGACATAGATATTGTTGTTGCCGTCGATTTTTCCCTTGATGCTACCACCGACGTATACTGTACCGTCGGCCAGCATACTGCCTACGATGCTGCCGTTCTTGCGGAACGACATCTCGCTGCTGCCCTTGCCGCCAGACGAACCGTGACGCTTCTCTATCTCCTTATTGGCCTCGGCGTAGAACTCCTCGTCGGTGGGGTTATAAGTCATCGTAGCAGCCTCATAGCCATCTTTGATAGCTACCAGTTGCTTGTTGGAATGCAGATATCCGAAGATGAAATAAGCCAGTACCACACCGTTCATCTTATCAGACGCGTCAATGAATGTGCCGTCGCCAAGTATCGCTTGTTTCTGGTTTTGTATCGAACCGACGTTCTTCTTGTCTACAAACATGATGCCGATTTCGTCACAGCGTATTTGCTCGCCGCGAGGTGTGGTAAACGTCTGACCGTCGATGCTGCCTACCTTTTTGCCGTTGCCATCGGTCACCGTGCCGTCCGTTTGGAACAGGAGCGTCCTGCCATCAGCCGTTGTCAGCTTACAGGCTGCGCGGTCGTAAGTGCCAAGCACCTTACCCGTTTTGCGCACTTTAATGGTAACCTCGCCAGGTTCGCCGGGAGCCACCTTGGCCAGCACCTTCTCAGTAGACTTTGCACTGCTGAAAGTGGTGGTCTTTTTGGCTGCTGCCTTGCTCTGCTTTTCCTGCTCGGCTTCCTCGTTCAGTTTCTTGTAATAGTCGTTGCTGCCGTAGTCGTCGTTTTGGGGGTCGCCGCTGTTGCGAACCTTGCCGACGGTTTTGTTGACAGCGTTATTCTCCGATTCTTCGACAGCGTCGCGTACCTTGGCTTTCTGCCTGTATTCCTCCGTGTCCACCTTATCCTTTACGGCTTGTTTAGCCTTCTTAAGCAGGCCGCCGAACTGAGCGGAGGCTGTGGTCTGTACTCCAAACATGATGACGAGGGCCATCAGAATTCTTGCGATTGAATGATTGTGTTTCATAATGCTTGCTTATAATGTTTTTTTGAAAGTTTCCGGGTAGATTAGAAGTCGCTGTCGAACTGATCCTTCATAGACATGGTAACGGCCTTCTCCTTGTCGCTGACGAACCAACCGTTCTTGTTGGTCTCGCGGAGCTCGACAAAGCGCAAGTCGGGATTCTCGAAGCCCATGTCGTCGAGACTGGTGGCGCTGGGGTTGGGGAAGAGGCAGATCTTGGCCATGTTCTTATTACCCCAACTGGCAACGGGCGACAGCGGAGTGCTGGGATGCCAGCCTACTCGTACCTTATATGGACCTTGGTCGTAGCCCTTGCCGTTGGGCTTGTACTGGTTGCCGGGAGTGGCTCCGTCGAAGTAGCCGAACAACGAGTTGAACTTCCAGGCACCAGCGGCGTCCTTACCCACAAGACCTGCTGTGCAGACATCTTGGAATACCTGATTAGACACACCAGTGGTGTTGAGCTGCGAGTAGTGCTTGCCATAGAGGTAGTCGATCATGTCGCGACAATCCTGGCTGCAGTCGAGAATACGGGGCCATACAGCCACCAGACAGGCAGCGACGAAGAGCGGATTTTTCATGCCTTCGATGCGGTTGCCGTTACCGTCCTCGATGAGTGTCTTCAACTCGGCGACGTTACGCGGCAGACGGTTGAAGGTGAATTCAGCCACCTGGAACGTGATTGTACCGTCGCCCGGAGTCTTGACGTCGCGACCATGAAAGACCAACTCATAGGTGGTCGTCGAGTCGCAGGTGATGGTTTCGACGGGAATGGAGTAGGCGGTCATTTTCTTTATCTTATCGACCTGATAGGGATACTTTTGGACTACGCCCGGATTCTGTCCCGTACGTCCGTTCTCCAGATAGAAAGCCGAATTTTCGGTAATGGTCGTTGTGGTCGAACGGAACCCCATGGGGTTCTGGGCCTGGAAGTCGAGGTAGTCGTGTTCTGGGTTGCAGAAGGTGTATTCGTCCTTCATCGTGGCTGCCACGCTGTTGTTGGACTGTCCTACGGGAATCTTATCGCCTGTGATGGGAACGGTAAATTCAACGCGGAAATACTGCTGGTTGGCCTGTGCGAAGGCGGTGAGAGCTGCGAAGGCCATGACTATGGTTGTATAAATCTTTTTCATAATGGTTTGTGATTATCTTATTATTTACTATTTATTTCTTAAAAAACTTGAGAGCCTTGTTGCCTACCTTGACGACGTAGACACCCCGGCGCAGATGGGCGACATGAATGGTGGTTATACCATTCGATACTGCAGATTCGGCTACCATGCGTCCGTCGGTAGCGAAGACAATGGCTTCCGTGGCCGCCCCACAACCGGAAATGGTCATTTCGGAACTGATGGGGGTTGTCAGTCGAAGCTGTTCGTCGCTAGGAAGCACACGGGGCTTGTCGATGCCGGAAGCGATGACGTCTTCCACCTTGTCGGCATCGCCGCGATAGAAGTAGACAAACGACACATCTGGCTCGGTCGTGCTGCCCACGATGACATCGAACAGTGAAGAGCCGTCCTTGGCGGTCATTGTCGGCAGGTCCTTCATATAGAAGTACTTACCCGTGTTGGTGAGCAGGAATACGGGTTTCGACATGTCGGGGGCGTCGCTGTCCGACGATCCGCCCGAATACTTGCTGAGGTCGATGTCTGACTCGTGTTTCTCGAAGCTGATGCTCTCGACATTGGTGGCACCTTCGCCGTCCTTGACGACGATTTCGAACGTGCTGCCGCCATCGGGAACCACCATCATGCTGACGCGAGCCATTTCGATGTACTGCCCTGTGTTGGTCTTCAGACACATCACGTTCTTGGCAAAGGCCTGAGGGGCGCAGAGCAATACTGCTGCAAAGAATAACAATCTTTTCTTCATAATGGTTTTGTTTTTTGTGAATTATAGTTGTTTATTTAAAAGTTTGTCTACTTGTTGACTGACCTTCTGGTTGATCATCTGTTCGATGAGGGGTTCGAGCTGGGTCATACGCTTGTCGAGCAATCGTTCGATGACCTCTTCCTGTTGCAGAAGATAGTGCAGGTATTCGATTGAGAATCGTTTGGCCTCTTGTTGTTGCTCGGTTTTCTTCATCGTCGCATTGTTTGCTTTTGTCGTTGCAAAGGTACGGCGTTTTTGGGTTTCGTCACTTGACAAAACCTTCCAAATAATTGTTTTTTTCTTCCAAAATGCAAAAAATCAAGCATTTCTGCCTGATTTTTCGCGATATTGCGTCGGTGTGATGCCGTAGATGCGTTTGAAAGTGTGGGTGAAACTGCTGGCATCGTCGAAACCACATTTGAAAGCTACATCGACGACGGGCATGTCGGCATGTTCGGTTAGCAATTTGCCTGCCTTCTCCATCTGAATGGCGGAAATGAATGCCTTGGGGGTCTCGCCGGCGGCACTCATCAGACGGCGACGGAAAGTCTGCTGACTCATGTTCAGTTTCGAGGCAATGACATCGACGCCCAACTTTTTGTCGGCAAATCCTTCGTTGACCACTTCGATGACGCGCATGAGGAACGCCCGGTCGGTTTCGGACGTCAGTGGAGCTTCCGTCGTTTCGGCATCGGCAGGCTCAGTATCGGATGCGGGTCGGTTTTCGTTGGTGTCTGCCTTCAGCAATTCTATTTCGCGCATCAGTTCGGCCACATGCTGCTGTTCCTTCTGATGGGCGCGGCGCACGAACCACCAGGCAACGAGCGATAAGAGGAGAATGGCGACAATGGCGATGATGATGGTGCGTTGGTGGGCCTGACGTACGGCGTCGTTCTCCTGTTGTAGCAGGTCGTTGCCGAATTCGGCGTTATAATGCGACAGGGCATCGGCGGTAGCGTGCGAATAGAGCGAGTCCTTCAGCAGGTCGAAATAGTCTAATTCAATCTTGGCACTATCGGGGTTGAGTTCCCAATAGCATTCGTAAAGTCCGCGATGCGAGTGGATTTCGTTATACAGGTCGCCCATCTTCGAGAAAAGCCCTGCGGCTTCCCGATAGTATGGGATAGCTTCGCGTTGACGGTGCTGACAGAGTAGCGACATGCCCAAACGGTTCAGGGCAATGGCCATCGAGTGGATGTCGCCCATCTCGCGGAACGACGGAACGATGCGGCGGAACACCTCTTCGGCTTTCTCGTAGTGGTGCAGGCCCAGCTCGGCAGAACCAATCTGCGACAAGCGGATGATCATCTTGTCTTGACGACCTAATTCCTGTTCGATGTCGTAGGCCTGCGCGGCATACGACAGCGCTTTCTCGTCGTCGCCCAGCGAATGGTAGATTTCTGATGCCATACCCATGATGATGGCTTTACGGCCGGGATTGTTGACCTGTCTGGCATGCTCAAGGGCCTGTAGGATAATCTGTTCGGCCTCTTTGGACTGGTTGCCAGCCATATAGATGCCCGCCAGCGTGTTCATGCTGGACGAGATGCGGTCGTGATCGCCGCCCTGCAACTCCTGTTCCACACTTTGTTGGGCGTAGTGTGCTGCTTTGTCGAAGTCGCTCAGGCGGACATAGATGCAGCCCAGTGTGTTCAGGCAGTCGGCCTTTTCGGGATTGGCGGGATGATACTTGTCAAGGGCTTTCAGCGCGTATTGCTCAGCCTGGTCGTAGTGCTGCTGATCGTAGAACCACTCGGCAGCCCAATACCACACCTGCTGTTGCAGCGAGTCGACGGGCGTACCTTTCGCAAACGCGATGGGCTCGTCGAGAAAGTCGTTCTTCTTCAGCTCGTCGAAAAACTGGTTGGCTTTCGCCACATCGGCTTGTTGGTCAAACTGTTGCAGCAAAGTTTCCACTTGTTGGGCCTTTGCTACAGTGCAAAGCAATATCAAAAGGATGGCAATTTTTCTCATACAGTTGACAAAGGTACGGAAAATTGTAGGCAAAACCAAAAAAAAACTAATATATTTGGCTTTTTACGTGCTTATTTGTAACTTTGCAGCCGCAAATAGCGAATAGATATGAAAAAGATTGTTTTATTTCTGCTGGTGATAGTCTCCGTGCTGCCCATGAAGGCCCAGCAGACGGAAATGGCCCAGCAGCGTCAACAGATTCAGTTGGCTCCGGAGCCCGCGAAGAAGAATTTCTTGAAGGATTATTTTAAGAAATATTTCCAGCATTTGGATGTTGGTGTGAACTTGGGTACTACAGGCATAGGTGTCGATGTGAGCATGCCCGTGCACGATATCGTGTGTCTTCGTACTGGCTTTAACTATATGCCCCGCGTAGAAGTGCCAATGACTTTTGGCATTCAGGTGGGTGACGATCCTGCCACGAGTGACAGTAAGTTTGCCAAGATGGCATCTGTACTTCAGGATTTGACGGGTAATCCCGTGAGCGACCATGTGGATATGATTGGCAAGGCGAAGATGTGGAACTGGAATTTTCTGGTGGATGTGTATCCGCTGAAGAATAACAAGCATTGGCGTGTGACGGCCGGTTTCTTCCTGGGCCCGTCGACGATAGCCGAGTCGTATAACAAGACCGAGAGTATGGCCTCGTTGGTAGCTGTGGGTATCTATAATAATATGTATAATAAGCTGCACGGCAAGACCAAGCGCGAGCTGGCCAGCGTGAAACTGGTAGACCTGTCTGTTTTAGGCCCAGAATATAAAGATCTCTATTTTGACATAGATATGCTGTATGCATTGCAGCAAGGTTTCGACGCCGCTGGTCGTATGGGTGTCATTCTGGGTACCTATGTGAACGATGTGTTGGACAAGGATGGCAATGTGATTCACAAGAAGGGTGAGTATTATATGATGACTCCCGACGACGACGATATGGTGAAGGCCGATATGAAGGTCAATGCTTTCAAACCCTATATTGGTGTTGGCTATGAGGGTAGGCTGGTGAAGGGTAATGACCGCCTGACGGTAGCTGTTGACGGCGGAATCATGCTGTGGGGCGGTAAACCCAGTCTGATAACACACGACGGAACAGACCTGATTCACGATGTGGAAGGCATCACGGGCAAAGTGGGCAGCTATGTGGACGTGATGTCGAAACTATCGGTATACCCGACACTGAGCGTCAGGTTTGCATATACGATATTCTAAAAAAAACGATAGGAAGTAAAAAATAGCCGCTCCAGTTAGAGCGGCTATTCTTTTTGTCGTTATTTCGTTATTTCGGTATTCCGATATTCCGATATTCCGATATTCCGATATTCTGTTATACCGTTATTCCGAAAGTTATTTCACGACTTTACGTCCGTTGATGATGTAGATGCCCTTCGAGAGACCTTCCAATGTGGTGGCCTGCTCGCGAACACGACGGCCACTCATGTCGTAGACGTCTGCACGCTTGCTGTCGCCAGCAATGGTCTGGATGGCTGAAGCCTCTGCGATGGTCAGCACACCGGCCACGTAGTACATCTCGTAGTTCGTAGCTTCGGCACCACTGACGGTGATTTCGTAAGTGCCAGGAGCACTCGTGGCAGTAGCCGTACAGGTAACTGTCGGTTTCTTGATGAGCACATCCTCGGTCTCACTGTTCTTGAAACCATCGTAGGTAACGGTATAGGTAGGCAGTGCCTCACCCTGTGTGATGGTAAAGCTCGTCGCAGTAATGGTCAGCGGAGTCTTGGCGATGGTCAGCGTACCATCCAACAGCGTGATATTGTTGTTGGTCAGCGAACCCTTGGCCATCTTGATGGGGTAGGTACCGACGTTCGACGTAGCGGTAGCCTCGCAGGTCAACTCGGGAGTACCCTGAGGTTCGCCTTCAAGAATCGAATAGGTCAGTGAGGGTACTGCATCGCCATAGAACATCTCTTTGTTGTCGGCCTGCAGCGTGATGCCGTCAGCCTGGTCGGCAGTTACCACCTTCATAACGGCAGGAGCCGATTCACTGACGGTGATGTAGGCCGTATTGGCAGGAATGTATGCCAACTCGACATTATTGACGAATGCCAGCGAACCGTCGGAAGCCTTACCCAGCACACGCATGGTGGCAGGATCGAATTCAATGACGTTAGTATGGCTTCCAGCATCTGGATTGCAGAAATAGACACCTGTCAGCTTGTTGCCGCTCGCTGTACCGCTAGCGCTGGCACCTACGTTGAGCTTGTTGCTGGCAGCATCCTGTGCTGAACACTTGATGATGACGGGGGTAGAGGTGGGGACACCTCCTGTGACTTCTTCGATAATAACCTTACCGGCAGCTTCTCTGATTTCGCTGACATAATAGGCTGTCATTCCCTCAGAATAGAAGGTGAAGGGGAATGCAGCGTAGAATGTCTGGTAGTAGCTGTCGCCAACGGCGATGCTGGGTTGCAGACCAAAGTAGCTGCCTTCGGCTGATACGGGAATAATGTTCCAGTCGAGGTACTTCTCGTAAGCAGTACCCGGACTGATGTTCGTTACCAAATGGCCTTTCTGCTTTTCTTCCTCAGTAGCCATATATTCAAGGATCAATTCATCAGCCAGATATTTGGTCATTCCTGCGTGGCTGGCAGAGCACCAGTATTTGTTGTCGCCCATGTCGCTCAGTTTGATCTCGTAAGAGATAATGGAGTAAGTGCTTGTGCCTTGGGTCTGAAAGTCGTAGCCCGTATTCATCTTCTTGATATAGATGATGGAAGCTGGGTCAGAGACAATGTTCTCGAAACCAAGACGGGTACACAGCGCACCCATATCGGCATCGGTGGTAGCCAAGTTAACGCTACCGCGGTTGTCCATCACGTTGATGTAGCGTTGCTGCTCGGAGCTTTGTGCACGATAGTATCCGTCGCCTGTCAGCTGGGCGGAGGCCGAAAGCGTGCAGACAGCAGCTATAAGAAGTGTGTAGATTCTGTTCATTGCAAATGATTGTTATTAAAAGGAGTCTGACTCTCACCATACCTTTGCAGAGTATGGATAGGAGTCAGACTCGATATTGGTTTAAACCTCAAATAATCTTTTCCGGTGGATTACTCTGCGATACAGATGGTGACACGGTTCAGGTCGTTCTCAGCGAACGGCTGTACGCGTGAACCCTTAGAATCGAAGGTAATACGATCGGCAGAGATGTTGTACTGGTTCATCAGAGCCTTTACAACAACGTCAGCACGCTGCTTGGCCAGACGGTCGTTGATGCGGTTGTTACCTGTACCAGCATCAGCATAACCAGTAACCTCAACCTTAGCATTGGGATGAGCCTGCAGATAGTCGGCGATGTCCTTGATCTTCTCCTGCTCGGTATCTCTTACCTTGAAAGAGTTGATGGTGAAGAAGATATCGCGGCGAATCTTCTCGATGGGCTTCACCTCAACCTTAGCGGGAACCTCCACAATCTTCTCAACAACCTTCTCCACATAGCGAACCTCGGGCTCGGGAGCAGGAGTGAACTTGGTGGTATAGGTCTTGCCGAGGTTGATCTTCACACCAGCGAGGGCGTTGAAGTACCAGTCAGCATTGCCAGCCTTCTTTGAGTTGTACTTATCGGTCAGGATGTTGGCATTACCCTCGATGTTGATGCTCACCTTGTCGGATACGCGGAAATCGAAGATCAAACCACCCTTACCAAAGATGTTCACCTTAGAACCATCCCACAGATAGCGCATGTTCTGCTTGCCATCGTACAGCAGGTTGGGGTTGGTGTTCTGATAAGCAGCAATCTGTGCCTCTACGTTCTGAGCCTGATCGTTCTTCCAAGCGATGTTAGCACCACCACCAACGAAGGCATAAACGTTGAGCAGACGAGTGGGGTTGTAGTTGCAGACAATGTTCGAGAGGTTGAACATCAACTCCAAAGAAGGAGCTACATAGTTCCACTTCCACTTGCCCTCGAACGACTGTGCAGGAGTCATGTCAGTATCATCGAGCTTGATGACACCCTTGCTCTGCCAAGCGTTTACAGAGAGGCGCAGACCAACAACCTTCGTGAAGTTATAACCCAGAGCAACCTGAGCGTTAGGAGAGAAGAGATCGCTGAACGAACCCTCACCCAAGGTGTACTGTCCACCGCCCTGCAGCATGATATACCAATGGGGCTGGAACACATATTCTGTGGTGCCTTTCTGCTCGGCCTGGGCTGATGCAGACAGCACGCCCAGGAAAAGCAGAAGTGACATAATCATTTTCTTCATGTTCTTATTCTTTTAAATATTGTTAGATTTAGAACCAGATTAGAACTGTACGTAGAATCTCTTGGTAACAATCTTACCATGATAGTCAACAGCGCTGTAGCTTACCTCGTAGAGATAACCAGCCTCACCGTTCAGAGTACAAGTCTTCTCGCTGTCGATGACCTTCAGCATGTTAGTGCCGTTGGCAGCCTTACCCTTAGCTGCGGGAGCTTCAGCGCCGTCCTTCCAAACATTCGTTACAGCAACGAACTTCTTGTAAGCAGGAGCCAAGGTCTCGAGGGTGAATGTGGTGGGAACCAGAGTCAGAGAAGTTCCGCTAGCCTTAGTAGGCATAGCAAACGACTGAGACAGGATACCAGCCTTGTTGTTGCCGGTTACAGCAAGCAGGGTGGGCTGCAGAGCCTTGTTCGGGAATACGCTAATCCAGTGGTTCAGCTTCTTGTAAGCTGCGGTGATGTAGCTGCTGATAACGTTCTTGATGTCGGTCTTGGCGTCGTTGATAGCCTTGTTGATCTTACCATCGATGCTACCCAGAGAAGCAACGTCGTTCAGCAAGTCAGTGATAGTCTTAGCCAACTGACTGTTCGCACCGAACTGAGAGTTAATCTGGTTGATAATCTGCTGGAGAGTATCTGTCAGGTCTGCATCGGTATTGACAGAAAGTTCTACACCCTTGACGATATTCCAAGAAGAGGTATACCATACACCATCCTTTTGTACCCAAGGAGCTGTCTCGTCTTTAAACCAATATATCATACCAGATTGGTCGGTAGTCAAAACATACAACGGCTTTCCTGTAGCAGGATCTTTCAAAACGTACTGGACATTTACCACAATCTTACCATCAGCATTCTTCATGCTAGAAAGGTCGATGTCAGTGAATACAACTGAACCCTGATACTTCGAGAAGTCTACACCAGGAGCTATGCTTACCTGAATGTTAATCTTGCTCATAATCTGGTCGAACAGGCTCTGAACACGAGCTTCACCAGGCAGACTAGCGTTGAAGTCCTTCAGGAAGGCGAATGACAGCGGCTTGATAGCGGTAGCTGCAATGCCATACTGAGAGTATACGTTGAAGTCCTTAGCAGGAGCCCAGTCGTAGTTAGAGTAGTATCCAGGACGTGTCCAGGTAGCCTTTACAGCGTAAGCAGGCAGGAGCTCATCCATGTTCTGGAGCAGGGTAGCACCGAAGGTGAGTACGCTGCTGACAGACTTCTCCTTCACAATAGCCTTAGCCTCTTCCTCGAAGGTGGTGTAGTCGATCTTCAGCTTAGCAGCGTCGATGTTGTCCTTGGTCAGCGTAGCCTGAGTCTCATACAGACCGTTGTTAGCAGCAGCACGAGTGTAGCCGAAGCTCAGTAGCGTGTCAGCCTTAGCCAGCGGAGACAGTGTAACGGCAGCAGCGTTGTCCTTAGAGTCAACCAAGCTCAGAGTTCTGCCCTCAAAGTCAGCCTCTGCGGGGTTCAGAGTCAGATACAGCGTACCAGCGTTGCCTTCCTCCTTACCATTCTTCTGGCTTACGAAGCGGCCTGCGGGGATGGTAACCTGTGAAGGAGTACCCATCACCTCGATGTTACGTGGTGTCCAAGCCATCGAAATGTCAACGAGGTCAGCAGTATTTGTTGTAGCGGGGAACTTCACAGCGTTAGTGACGTTACCATAGAATGCAGCGAGCATCTGTGAACGAACGTCGAACGGAGTGTTGAGATAGCCGAGAACGGGGCTAGAAACACCCTGGATGATGATGCCAGTGATCATCTGGTCGAGCAGGTTCTCGAGACGAATGTTCAGTGACTGAACTTCGTTGGCGAGCTCACCCTTTGTTACGAGGTTGTTAACGTAGTTCTCAAGTGCGGCAATGCGGTTTGCATTGTGAACAGCAAGTACCAGAGCCTTCTCAGCAATCAGCAGAGCAGAGTCAGCAGTATACTGAGCCTTGGCAATCTTAGCAGCGCACAGAGAGTCGCAACCACCACCACTGATATAAATAGTGTCTTTCTTACCATGCTTCAGAGCCTGAATCAGAGAGTCAACGCGAGTGTACAGAGTGGTGATAGTAGTACCCCAACCATAAACGACGCCGCTCAAGCTGTCGATGCGGATAGAATCCTGCTGAGCCAGGTTCTTAACATAAGCAATCCAAGAGTTAATCTCGTTTATCTTGATTACCATCAGACTGTCGTTCTCGTAAAGCTTCTTGATGTCAGCATCGTAATCCTTGCCAGGCTCGACGGGCTTAATCTTTGACAGAGCGTCAGCAATGCTGTCGATACGCTTCATGGCCTTGTCGAACTCGTCCTTAGAAGCATACTTTGAAGGATCGCAGTTACAGCTCTTGATCTGCTTGATAGCTGCATCCAGAGCGTTCACCTGATTCTGAAGAGCCTCACGAAGAGAAATCTCCTTGTTCAGACGTGCTTTGAGGTCGTCGTAAGAATCCTCATCGTAGTCCTTACATGCTACAAAACTGCTCATGCTAAACACTGCCAGTGCAAACATGAGGAATCCACTAATAATTTTCTTGTTCATAAATATTAATATTACAATTAAACATTTGTTAATTTTTCTCTATTTTCTCTATATTTATATATATGTAAAGGAGCAGGCCAAAGCCCACGAAACCCTTATTTTATGCATACAACATACTAAATTCGCTGCAAATTTAAGTTTTTTTTTCTTATCTTCCAAAAAAATCTCAACTTTTTTGTCAGAAAATGCTGATTTTTTGCTGTTTCTCAGTCTTTTTTAGTAACTTTGCGTCAGAATTAGTATAAAAGTGAGTAACACAACACGATGAGACGTATATTACTGCTGATTGTAGCTACTATTGCATGGGGCTGTGTTTCCGCCCGAGAGCGCATCAACTTCGACAAAGGCTGGCGCTTTTCGATGGGTGGCGGTATCGAGAGGTCTACCTTAGAGTATGATGACAGTAGCTGGCGTTTGTTGGACTTGCCACACGACTGGGCCATTGAAGGCTCGTTCAGTGCCAATAATCCGTCAGGTGCTGGTGGGGGAGCGCTACCCGGAGGTGTGGGCTGGTATAGGAAACACTTTTATGTGAAAGATGTATGCAAATACTATCTGGAGTTTGACGGCATCTATATGAATGCTGTCGTCTTCGTGAACGGTGAGGCTGTCGACTATCGTCCTTATGGTTACAGTTCGTTTGTGATTGATATCACCCGATACTTGCATTGCGACGGCAATGTGATTGCCGTTCGTGTGGATAACAGCGACCAACCCAATTCGCGTTGGTATTCCGGTTGCGGCATCTATCGCCATGTGTGGCTGACAAAGACCGACTATGTGCATGTGAAGCATTGGGGTATGCACGTCGAGACGAATGCCAAGACGGGTGCCGTTAAGGTGAATACCGCAGTGTCGGGCAAGAACTACCGGGTGAACTACAGTGTGCTGGATGCTGGCGGACAGGAGGTGGCCAGAGGTAGCGGCACCGAAACAACGATGCATGTCAATACGGCGACACTGAAGCGTTGGTCGCCTGAGACCCCCAATATATATAAGGTTCGCGCGCGCGTATTAAATAATGGTAAGGTGGTCGACGAGGTAACTACTACGACAGCCTTCCGCGATTTCCGGTTCGACGCCAAGACGGGTTTTTGGCTTAACGGCAAGAATATGAAGTTGAATGGCGTCTGCGAACACCATGATTTGGGTTGCCTGGGTGCTGCCGTGCATGAGGATGCACTGCACCGTAAACTGGTGAAACTCAAGGCGATGGGTGTGAATGCCATTCGTTCGAGTCATAACCCTCCGGCTCCAGAATTGCTGAACATGTGCGACACGATGGGTTTCATCGTGATGGACGAATCGTTCGACATGTGGCGCCGCCGGAAGACACAAAACGACTATGCCCGTTTCTTCGACAAATGGCATGAGATGGATTTGAAGGATATGGTGCTCAGAGACCGCAACCATCCCTGCATCCTGATGTGGTCGATTGGTAACGAGGTGTTGGAACAGTGGTCGAGTGCCGAAGCTGACACGCTGACGCTGGAGCAGGCTAACCTGATTCTGAATGCGGGACATGATGCATCGACGTTGGCGAAAGACGGCGAGATGAGTGTCAACACGCTATTGGCCGACCATCTGGCCGAGATTGTTCGCCGCTACGACACCACCCGTCCCATTACTGCGGGTTGTAACGAGCCTTCGCCGGGCAACCACCTCTTCAAGGGCAAGGCACTCGACATCATTGGCTATAACTACCACCACGAGTGGATTAAAGATGTACCCAAGAATTTCCCAGGGCGTCCGTTTATCCTGACGGAATCGGTCTCGGCCCTGCAGACCAACGGATACTACCGGATGCCGTCGGACTCTATCTTTATTGCTCCGCGCGACTGGCGCGAAACGTATAAGGATCCCTCCTATATGTGTTCGGCTTACGACAATATGCACGCCCCTTGGAGTTCGACGCACGAAGAGACGTGGGATGTGGTGAAGCATACGCCCTATGTCGGAGGACAGTTCATCTGGACGGGCTTCGACTATATCGGCGAGCCGACGCCGTATGGATTCCCGGCCCGTAGCAGCTATTTCGGCATCATCGATCTGGCTGGACAGCCCAAGGATGTCTATTATATGTACCAGAGTGAGTGGACCAACAAACCCGTGCTCTATCTGTTCCCCCACTGGAACTGGAAGGAAGGACAGGAGATTGATATGTGGTGTTACTATAATCACGCCGACGAGGTGGAACTCTTTGTCAACGGCAAGAGCCAGGGCGTTCGCCGCAAGGCCGACAGCCACCAGTATCACGTCTCGTGGCGTGTGACCTTCGAACCCGGTGAGGTGATGGTCGTTGCCCGTAAGAACGGACAGGTGACGCTGCATCAGAGCATTCATACAGCCGGAGCCCCCGATCATATCCAGCTCGACGTCGACTACAAGGGCAAGAACCTGACTTTCATTCAGGCTACCGTTGTCGACAAGAACGGCAACCGATGCCCGTGGGCCGAGAACGAGTTGCGATTCTCAGCCACTGGAGCGACGGTGATTGCTACGGATAATGGCAGTCAGACGTCGATGGAGCGATTCACCAGTCCCCGTCGCAAGGCTTTTTTCGGACGTTGTATAGCTGTTGTGAAGGGTAGGGGAATGTTGACCGTCAGTGCCGATGGGCTTGCTCCGAATAAGATGAAACTTTAAGACAAAATAACAGAGAACCATGCATATCGCCATAGCAGGAAACATAGGAAGCGGTAAGTCGACACTCACCCAGTTGCTTGCCAAGCACTACGGGTGGGAACCGCGATATGAAGCCGTCGAGCATAACCCTTATCTCGAGGACTATTATCGCGATATCCACCGCTGGTCGTTTAATCTGGAGGTTTACTTCCTGAAGGAGCGCTTCCGCGACTTGCTGGCCATTGCCGAAGCCGACCATACCATCATTCAGGACCGTACCATTTACGAGGGTGTCTACGTGTTCATGCAGAACAACAAGGCCATGGGGAACCTCTCGGACCGCGACTACCTGACGTATATGGAACTTTTCGAACAAATGATGTCGATGGTCCGTGTTCCTGACCTTATGATTTATCTGCGGGCTTCGGTGCCCCATCTGGTGGGAAACATCCAGAAACGGGGACGAGACTACGAGCAGACCATACAACTGGACTATCTGCAGAATCTGAACCAACGCTACGAGGACTTTATCTATCACAAGTATCCCGGACAGGTGATGACTATCGAAAAAGATGACCTCGACTTCCTCAACCGTTCGAAAGATTTCGCACAAATCGTCGACCGTATCGACCGTACATTATTTGGACTTTTTTCTAACACATTATAACTATGCATATTGCAATAGCTGGAAACATAGGCAGTGGCAAGACCACACTCACCAAACTCCTGGCGCACCGTTACGGATGGACGCCGCGTTTCGAACCCGTCGACAACAATCCCTATTTGGCTGACTTCTATGCTGACATGCCCCGCTGGTCGTTCAACCTGCAGGTGTATTTCCTGAACAAGCGCTTTAAAGAGGTTGTAGAGATTTCCAAGTCGAAGGACGTCATCATTCAGGATCGCACTATTTTCGAGGATGCCCGCATCTTTGCTCCTAACCTGCATGGACAGGGAATGATGAGCGACCGCGACTTCGACAACTACACCGATCTCTTCGACCTGATGATGTCGCTGGTGAAACTGCCCGAACTGATGATTTATATCCGTTCGAGCATTCCTACGCTTGTGGCACAGATTCAGAAACGTGGCCGAGAGTACGAGCAGTCGATGCGTCTGGACTATCTGCAGGGTCTCGAGAAGCGTTATGAGGACTGGATTGCTACCTATAAGGGACCGCTGATTATTGTCGACGGCGATCATTGTAAGTTTGGCGATAATCCGGAACACCTGAAACAGGTAACGGACATGATTGACGCTAAGCTCTTCGGTTTGTTCCCGATGGAGTAGCTCTAGTATTAGGGTAAAGCACCTTTACCCTAATACTAGAGGTGCTTTACCCTAATACTAAAGGGGTTGTACCCTAAGGCTTCATTTTCCGAGGAATTTGGTGTCGAGGTAGGCTTGGAAAGCCTCTTTGTAGTTGTCGCCTATGGGCAGGTAAGTGTCGGCGTCCATGATGACGCGATTCTTGTTAACTTCCTGAATCTTAGTGAGATTGATGATGTAGGAACGGTGGACACGCATAAAAGTGTCGGGAAGCCGTTCCTCCATTTTTTTCATTGATAGCAGCGTGATGATGGGCTTGGGTTCGGAGGAAAGCCAAACCTTCAAATATTCGCTCATGGCTTCGACATAACAGATGTCGGAGATGCTGACCTTGACAATACGGTATTCGGTCTTGAGGAAGATGGTGTCGTCGGAGGTGTCGGCGGCAAAACCGCCGACCACAGAACCGCCATTCACTGAAGCGCTGACGGCTGGCGCGTTGCTTTCCAAGCGGTCCTTCAGGCGGTTGGCGGCGCGTTGGAAGTCTTGCAGGCCGAAGGGCTTGAGCAGATAGTCGACGGCATTGACGCGGAAACCTTCGACGGCATATTCCGAATAGGCTGTGGTGAAGACGACGAGGGGCGGTACGGTGAGTGACTTGATAAAGTCCATGCCGTTGAGGTCGGGCATGTTGATGTCGCAGAAAATGGCGTC
>CAMHUU010000007.1 GCA_946188395.1 uncultured Prevotellaceae bacterium
CGTTCTGTACGGAGTGCTTCAGTTCGTCGAGCTCGCGCAGGTTCTCCTTCCAGGCATCGTCGATGATGTGGAGCAGAATCTGCTTCTCGAATTCCTTGACCACCGACTTACACTCGGTGTCGTAAGCCTCCTTCAGGTTACAAGCGATGTTGTACATCTTGCGGCCGTCGGTCAGGGGCACTACGATGCGCTCGTACATCTGGCCCTGGGTCTCGTAAACCTGTTTGATGACAGGCATGGCCACTTCCTGGACGTGCTCCATCTTACGCTTGAAGTTGCCCATGGCAATCTGGAACACTTCCTCGCAGAGCTGCTCGTGGTTCTTCTCGATGAACTCCTCGCTGGTGAACGGACACTCCATGGCAAAGACCTTGATGAACTGCTCCTTGCAGCCCTCGTAGTCGTTCTGTTCGATGATGTTGACCACGCGGTCCCAGATGGTATTTGAGATATCCATTCCGATGCGCTCACCCATCAGGGCGTGACGGCGCTTAGAATAGACGACGGTACGCTGCTTGTTCATCACGTCGTCGTACTCCAGCAGGCGCTTACGGATACCGAAGTTGTTCTCCTCGACCTTCTTCTGGGCGCGCTCAACCTGCTTGGTAATCATCGAGCTCTCGAGCACTTCGCCCTCCTTGAAGCCCAGACGGTCCATGACGGTAGCGATACGCTCGGAACCGAACAGGCGCATCAGCTTGTCTTCCAGCGAGATGAAGAACAGCGAAGAACCCGGGTCGCCCTGACGTCCTGAACGTCCGCGCAACTGGCGGTCGACACGACGCGACTCGTGGCGCTCGGTACCAATGATGGCGAGACCACCGGCGGCTTTTACCTCGGGCGAAAGCTTGATATCGGTACCACGACCGGCCATGTTGGTGGCGATGGTAACGGCACCCTTGCCATTGGTCGACTGACCAGCCAGCGCCACGATGTCGGCCTCCTTCTGGTGCAGCTTGGCGTTCAGCACTTGGTGGGGAATACCCTCGCGCTTGCCGGTCTCGGGATTGACATACATATCGAGCATGCGGGAGAGCAACTCGGAAATCTCGACGCTGGTGGTACCAATCAGCGTAGGACGGCCCATATTGCGCAGGCGCACCACCTCTTCGATGACGGCACGGTATTTTTCGCGGGCAGTCTTGTAGATGCGGTCGTCCATATCGTCGCGGACTACAGGACGGTTGGTGGGAATTTCCACCACGTCGAGCTTATAGATGTCCCAGAACTCGCCGGCCTCGGTAGATGCGGTACCGGTCATACCGGCCAGCTTGTGGTACATGCGGAAGTAGTTCTGCAGGGTAATGGTGGCAAAGGTCTGCGTGGCAGCCTCGACCTTGACGTGCTCCTTGGCTTCGACAGCCTGGTGCAAACCATCGCTCCAGCGGCGGCCCTCCATGATACGGCCCGTCTGCTCGTCGACAATCTTGACCTCACCATCGATGACCACATATTCGTCGTCGCGGTTGAACATGCAGTAAGCCTTGAGCAGCTGCTGCAGGGTGTGGACGCGCTCGGACTGGACAGCATAGTGCTGCAGCATCTCGTCCTTCTTGTTGATGCGCTCTTCGTCGCTCAGCGAGGTGTCGCCCTCGAGAGCAGACAGCTGACCGGTGATGTCGGGAAGCACAAAGAGGTCCTTGTCGTTGACCTGATTAGCCAACCAGGCTGTACCCTTATCGGTCAGGTCGCATGAGTTCAGTTTCTCGTCGACGACGAAGAAGAGGGGCTCTACCACCTCGGGCATGCGACGGTTGTTGTTCTCCATATAGGTCTCCTCGGTTTTCAGCATTCCGCTCTTGATGCCCTCCTCGGAGAGGTACTTGATGAGCGGCTTGTTCTTCGGCATCGACTTGTGCGAGCGGTACAAAGCCAGGAAACCTTCGTCCATCAGTTTCTTGTCGTTCTTCTCCTGACCCTCGCTAATCTTCTGCTTGGCCTCGGCCAGGAACTGGGTGGCCAGCTGTTTCTGTACGCCAACCAGCTTCTCGACCAGCGGCTGGTACTCCTCGAACATCTGGTCGTCGCCCTTGGGCACGGGACCAGAAATAATCAGCGGGGTACGAGCATCGTCAATCAACACAGAGTCAACCTCGTCGACGATGGCGTAGTTGTGGGCGCGCTGTACCAAGTCGCTGGGCGAAATGGCCATGTTGTCGCGAAGGTAGTCGAAACCGAACTCGTTGTTCGTACCAAAGGTGATATCGGCCTGGTAAGCCTTACGACGTTCGGGAGAGTTGGGCTGGTGCTTGTCGATACAGTCGACGGAGAGTCCGTGGAACATGTAAAGCGGTCCCATCCACTCGGAGTCACGCTTGGCCAGATAGTCGTTGACGGTCACCACATGAACACCGTTGCCGGTCAATGCATTCAGGAACACGGGCAGGGTAGCCACGAGGGTCTTACCTTCACCCGTTGCCATCTCGGCAATCTTACCCTGATGCAGCACCGTACCGCCGAAGAGCTGTACATCGTAGTGGATCATTTCCCATTTCAGGTCGTTACCGCCGGCCGTCCAATGGTTATGATAGATGGCCTTGTCGCCGTCAATCGTAATGAAGTCCTTGCGGGGGTCGGCAGCCAGCTCACGGTCGAAATCGGTAGCGGTAACGATGGTTTCTTCGTTCTCGGCAAAGCGACGAGCGGTATCCTTAACAATAGCGAATACCTCGGGGAGGACGTCGTTGAGGGCTTTCTCGTAGATTTCGAGCACTTCCTTCTCAATCTTGTCAATCTTGGCGAAGATGTCGGCACGCTCGTCGATGGGCGTGTCCTCGATGGTGGCCTTCAGTTTCTCAATTTCCTCTTTCTGCTCCTTGGCAGACTCCTGCACCTGACGCTGGATTTCCTTGGTGCGCTGGCGCAGAGCGTCGTTGTCGAGCTGTTGGATGGCAGGGTAGGCTGCCTTGACCTGTTCTACAACAGGCTGGATAAGTTTCATGTCGCGCGTGGCTTTATCGCCAAACAGCGAGCGTAAAAGCTTGTTGAAATTCATATAGTTATTCTTTTTTATTCAATGATTATTTGTAAATATTCAATTTGGGGTGCAAAATTACGAAAAAAAATCCGTAATCCTGCATAAAAGTCGGAATATTTGGCTTTTAGAACCTTTTAGAACAAAGGTTCAGCCTTGCAAGCATTGGGTGCGCGAATGCGGATGGCGCGCGCAACGGTAGGTGCTATGCGGTCGGCGGTGACCGGCGTCAGCACACGCTGGGCCGGGATATTGTAGCCGAAAAGAATAATCGGGAAATGAACGATGGCCGACCTGTAGGTGGTTTGCTGTTGCGTCTCCTCGTTGATCAGTTGCCAGCCGGGAGCCACCTCGACGATGAGGTCGCCACACTTCTCTTTGTTGAATCCGTTGCGGATGTGCTGCATCAGCGGACTGTCGGCGGTCTGCAGCTGGTTGTTGGTATACACCTGACGAATTCCGCTCAACTGCAGTAAGAAGTCCTGTGCCATTTGCAGCACCTCGAGGCGTTTCAGGTTCTTCTGCTCGATGAGCTTCTGGTTCAGGAATATCTGGTTCTTGTAATAGGTCTCCACATAATGAGCAGAGCCATACATGGCGCCCAGATACATATTCAGCAGATTGGCAGAGCGGTTGATATACACCTTGCCAGTCGGTATGCGATAGCGCTCGTTGTCTTGTTCCTGTTCTTCTTCAGTCGTGCCTGTTCCCGTCAGCACGAACAAAACCCGTTCGCGAGGAATGGTACCGAGAATACCTTTCAGAAGGGCGGCAATATTGTGGTCCATCAGCTGATAGCCCACAGCATCGGACTGCACGTCGTAGTTGACGCAGAGCAGGTCCGTCTGGTCGTCGCGTCCCAAGCCCAACTGCTCGACGCACTTGAGCGCCAGGTCAGTAACGCTTCTGTTCGTATCCTTGGTGGGCAACCATTGGTTGACATACCAGTTCAGCCATTGGTTGGCAGGTTTGTAATAGGATGCCATCTGCCATTGTCCGTTGGCGGTCCACACGGCTCCGTCGGCAGCATGTCCTGCTGACAAAATGGCACATTCGGGATTGGTGGCAAACGAAAATACCTTGCCTTGCCCCGTGGTGGCTATCTTCAGCTCGTCACCTATGGTCGACGTCATCAGCTGTGTGGGAGTGGGGCCTTGCTCCTTGTCGTCGACAATGTTCTGCGGGCGCAACGTGTTGCGGTTCATCCATTCCGCGCCGGTGATGCCATTATAATAAGGAGTGGTTCCTGTTTGTACGGAAGCGGCAGCAGCGGCAGGATCGACGGGAGTGAAAGGATAGGTGGCTGAAGGGAAAACCATGCCTTGGTCGAGCAAGTGCTTCAAGCCGTCGTCAGTATAGAGTGGGGCATAGGTTTCCAACAAATCGGTGCGCAGCTGGTTGATGGTGATGTTTACCACCAGCTGAGGAGTCTGGGCCAATACCTGGGCTGTGGCTTCTGCACTAAAGCCCAGCAACGACAGGAGGGTGATATATAAGTATCGGTTTCTCATTGACGCACTCTATACAAATGAAGTATACATTGAAACAGCAAACATAATGCCAAAACCCAAATGCCCTCTGCATATGATTGGAAAAGAGCGCCTATCAGGAACAGAATGCATAGTATGGCGGTTATCATCCAATAGCGGGTTTGGCGCCCTCTGATGACGGGCCAAAGGAAGAACCAGGGCAGGGGATTGAACAGGATAATCTGCAGGTTTAGGCTCACCGTCGGGTGTTGCGAGAAAAGCATCATGGTCAGCACGATGCCTATGGTGCCGGCAGCTATCATGAGCAGTACATCCCAAAGGACAAAGGCTCGGCGCATCTTCCATTCAATGAGGAATATGACGAGACCGGCGGCCAACAGGATGAGGCCACACGTCATGGGCGACAACGGGAATCCGCTCTCGACTATTTGCACGCCAGCGGGAACTGCTATGCGCCGTTCCTTGACCAACGGGCGGTATTGTCCGTTCGTATAAATCCGTGCACGGTCGAAATCGTACATCAGGTGGTCAGGCAGGAATTCCTGTTCGCGCTGCGTGGTGGGTTTGTCGGCCTTGATGCCAAGCAGAATGTCGTTACCGAAACGAGACCAAGGATTGTTGCGAGTCATCTCGTGAACCATATCTCGGTATGATGGTGTATTGTCTTTATTATCAGCGTATTCTACTTTTCCGTTGATGCATTGCTCGATGATATCGCGAGCCTTCGTTGTGCAGTTGTTGTAGAAATAGTTGTATCGGTAAATCTTGTTCTCGGGACGCAGATTTTCTGATAGTGCGTCTTGCAGTTTCTGCTTCTCTTCGGAAGTCAGATTCAGCACCTGTTCTGTGACCAGACAACCGAACTTGCGATATTCCTGAACGAAGTATTTATAAGGATAGGCTCCTAATTCGTAGTCTGTCAGTCCAAAGACAAAACGGAGTACGAACATCGACTTTTTGAAGTCGAAGACGCCGTAGTTGAAGGCGGCATCGATCATCTTTCCCTCCCGGCTGTCGCGGAACCGGATGGCAGTATGTCCATAAAGGCTGTAAACCTCGTCGTGAGGCTGACAGGTCAGCAAACTGATTTCCACAGAATCCATCGGGTCGACAACAGGCATTTCCTGCTGGGGCGTTTGTCCCCAGGCTGCTGTTGATACACCCACCAAGATAACCCCAAAAAGGGTTTTAAGAGCACAAAAAATGGTTTTTAAATGTTTCACGATGCAAAATTAGCTTATATTTTCCACTTATCGTGCGTTTATTTCGTTTTTTTTCAATAATTTTGCAGACGATTTTCGAATAAGTAAGAAAAAATAGATGAAAAAACGAATATTTGGAAGCATCTTGGCGGGCTTGATGGCCATCTCCGCTATGGGTCAAATTAGCAATACACTATCCCCATACAGTCAGTTTGGCTTAGGCGTGCTGGCCGATCAGTCGTTAAGCTTCAGCCGTGGAATGTCCGGACTCTCTATTGGTGTTCGCGACAGCAAGTTTCCCAATGTGGTGAATCCCGCCTCATACTCTGCAGTAGACTCTCTGACCATGATCTTCGATATTGGTCTCTCGGGACAAATCACGAATTTCAAGGAGGGTGAGGTCAAGAAGAATGCCCGTACCGCCGATTTTGACTATGCTGTGGCTTCGTTCCGCGTCTTGAAGAAGGTGGGTGCCAGCTTCGGCGTCATACCTTATTCTAATATTGGATATAGTTTCTATAATGCCCAATGGATTGGCTCGCACGAAAGCGACTATTTCGGTGGCATTGGCGACAACTATTACAACAACACTTACAAGGGCAGCGGTGGTTTCTCGCAGGCTTTCCTGGGCTTGGGATGGGAATTTGCCAAAGGCTTTTCCGTGGGTGCTAACATGTCGTATTTCTGGGGAAAGTACGAGAAGACGGTGACATCGGTGTTCAGCGACACTTATGCCAACACGTTGACTCGCACTTATAGCATCAACGTCAACAATTGGAAGCTTGACCTGGGTGCCCAGTGGTCTGGCGACATTACCAAGAACGATCGGCTGACGTTAGGTGCCATCGTAGGCTTTGGTCATAAGCTAGGTGCCGATGCTCGCATGAGCATTTCGAATACCAATAGCAACACCAACGTGTCGTCGACAACCACCGACAGCGTGGCAAATGGTTTGAGCCTGCCTTATTCCTTCGGCTTTGGTGCTACCGTGGTACACAAGAACAGTCTGACCGTTGGCGCTGACTATCAGTTGCAGAAGTGGGGCTCGTTAGATTTCCCCGCTGTCAACAATTCCACCAAGCATTACGAGGCAACAAGCGGTATTCTTTGCGACCGCCATAAAATTACGGTGGGTTTCGACTGGATTCCTGACGCTATGAACCGTAAGTTCCTGAAGCGTGTACACTATCGCATGGGAGCCTCTTATGCTACACCTTATTATAAAATAGGTACGCAAGACGGTCCGAAGGAACTGACGCTGAGTGCCGGTTTCGGCATTCCCATCGTAAACACCTGGAACAACCGTACTTCGCTGAACATCAGTGCCCAGTGGGTTCACAACTCGGCGAAGAACATGTTGACGGAGAATACATTCCGTATTAATATTGGACTGACATTCAACGAACGTTGGTTTGCAAAATGGAAGGTCGACTAATCGTTCATAGTTTGCTCTTGATTGCTTTATGTTCATGTACTGAGGTTCATGAACACACAGCACCTGCCATCAATGAACGAGACTCGGTATCGATGATGACCAGCTATGGAGTCAACACGCTAATCAGCGATTCGGGCGTCATCAAATATAAGATTGTCACCGAGCGCTGGGATGTCAATACCGTCAAACAGCCTCCCCGTTGGACTTTCGAAAAGGGTATCTTCTTGGAACAGTTTGACGAGCAGTTCCACGTAGAAGGCTATATCAATGCCGATACGGCGTGGTATTACGAGCAGCAGAAGCTTTGGGAATTACGTGGACGCGTGCATATCAAAAACGTAAACGGTCTGGTGTTCGACAGCGAGGAACTTTTCTGGGACGGTATCAAACATGAATTCTATTCATACAAGTTCTCCAAGGTCGTTACTCCTGAGCGTACCTTGCAAGGAACTTATTTCCGTAGTGACGAGCATATGCAACACTATGAAGTAACCAATAGTGTGGGTTCCTTCCAGTCTGAAGATATCGAGGGCGACAACAATCAGCAATCTTCTGATACCCAGAACCGCGATTCAGTACAACAACCGAAGATGCCTTCGCGTCCTGCTGCCACACACAAAAAGGCCTCCCCTAAACCTATCATCCCGTAGCCATGACGAATCTGATAATAGGACTATTGATATCGATGGTGTTCTCGGCATTCTTTTCGGGAATGGAGATTGCCTTTGTGTCCAGCAACCGCCTACGTGTTGAGATGGATCGTGACAAGCATGGACTTGCACAGCGTGCATTGGATGTGTTCTACCGCCAGCCCAGCCATTTTATCTCTACGATGCTGGTGGGCAATAATATAGCGTTGGTGGTCTATGGTATACTCTTTGCACAAATCTTCGATACGACAATCTTTGCCCCGCTGAGCGATGGAGCCCGGGTGACCTGTGACACGCTTCTGTCGACGATAGTGGTGCTTTTTACCGGAGAATTCCTGCCGAAAACCATTTTCAAGTCAAATCCTAACGGGCTGCTGACATTCTTTGCATTGCCGGCATTCCTGTGTTATGTCATTCTATGGCCCATTTCTCGTTTCTCTACGATGCTTTCGCGCGGACTCTTGCGCCTTATCGGTGCCAAGATGCCTAAAGAGACTGAAGGAAAGGAGTTTACGAAGGTCGACCTCGACTATCTTGTACAGTCGAGTATTGATAATGCCAAGAATGATGCAGAGATTGAAGACGAGGTGGAGCTGTTCCATAATGCCCTCGATTTTGCAGACACGAAAGTTCGTGACTGTATGGTTCCGCGTACAGAGATTGACGCTATTGATATCGAGGACACTACCATAGAACAGCTTAAAAATAAGTTCATTGAAAGCGGACACTCGAAAATTATCGTTTATCGCGGAGATATCGACCATATCATAGGCTATATCCACTCTTCCGAGATGTTCAAGCATTTTACTAAAATCGAGAAACATATTCAGCAAATGCCTTATGTCCCAGAGACGATGGCGGCACGAAAACTGATGCATATCTTCCTACAGCAGAAGAAGTCGCTCGGAGTGGTGATCGACGAGTTTGGAGGTACGAGCGGTATTGTCTCTCTTGAGGATATTGTCGAAGAAATTACCGGGGATATCGAGGACGAGCACGACAACCAGAAATACGTGGCCAAACAGTTGTCTGACGGCGACTACATGCTCTCGGCACGACTTGAAATCGAGAAGGTCAACGAACTCTTCGATTTGGATTTGCCAGAGAGTGACGACTATATGACCGTGGGCGGTCTTATCCTGCATGAATATCAGTCGTTTCCCAAGCTGAACGAGATAGTGTCCATAGGACGCTTCCAGTTCAAAATCGTCAAGAATACCATGACAAAAATAGAATTGGTAAGGCTAAAAGTCACGGAATAACCTAAATTCCCCTGCAAAAATTTGCTCAATTCAAAGAAAATGAGTAATTTTGCAGGCCGAATTGACAAATGTCGATTTTAAAGAACAGAAAATTATTAAAAACAGAATAAAACAATGGCAGCAATTGGAAAAATCAGAAGCTGGGGACCAGTACTCGCTACGGTGATTGGTCTGGCCCTTTTTGCATTCATTGCCGAAGAGATGTTCCGCTCATGCGAGGCAACAAGCAACGAGCGTCGTCAGCAGGTCGGCGAAGTGTTAGGTAAGAAAATCTCGGTACAGGACTTCCAGTCACTCGTTGACGAGTATCAGGATGTCATCAAGATGACTCAGGGTCGTGACAACCTCTCTGAGGAGGAGTTGAATCAGGTGAAGGATCAGGTTTGGCAGCAGTTTGTCAACAACACCATCCTCGAGAAGGAGGCTTCAAAGCTTGGTCTTACTGTTACCGATGAGGAACTTCAGAACGTGTTGAAGGCTGGCACCAACCCCATGTTGATGCAGACTCCGTTTGTTAATCAGGAAACGGGTCGTTTCGATGTGACTCAGCTTACCAAGTTCTTGGCCGACTACAAGAAGGCTCAGCAGTCTCCTGAGGTCGCAGAGCAGTATCAGCGCATCTACAACTATTGGAAGTTCCTGGAGAAGCAGTTGCGCGACAACCTGTTGAATTCTAAGTATCAGACTCTTCTGGCTCAGTGCCTGTTCTCGAACCCCGTATCGGCTAAGATGGCTTTCGATGGTCAGAACGAAGAGAGCGATATTCAGTTGGCAGTTCTTCCTTATTCCGCTATCAAGGATAACGAGGTTGAGGTTAGCGACGCAGATCTGAAGGCAATGTATGATCAGAAGAAGGAGATGTTCAAGCAGTATGTGGAGAGCCGCGACATTAAGTATGTCGACTTCCAGGTAGTAGCATCTGCAGCAGACCGTACAGAGTTGATGAAGAAGATGCAGGATGCTAAGAGTCAGTTCGAGGCTGGTATGGCTGTAGCAGAGGTGGTCCGCAAGGCTCAGTCTCAGCAGCCCTATATGGGATTCCCTGTAAGCCGTGCTGCTCTTCCCTCTGACATTGCAGCAAAGATTGACTCTATGCAGGTTGGTCAGGTTTCGGCACCTTTTGAGACTCGTTTCGACAACACCATGAATGTCGTGAAGTATATCGCTAAGGTTCAGCAGCCCGACTCTGTAGAGTATCGTCAGATTCAGGTTGGTGGTGAAACTGCCGAGGATGCCCACAAGCGTGCCGACAGTATTTATACCGCTCTGAAGGCTGGTGCTGACTTCGAAGCTTTGGCTAAGAAATATGGTCAGACTGCTGAGAAGCAGTGGCTCACCTCTATGATGTATGAGCGCATGACAGCTGTAGATGCTGATACCAAGCAGTATCTTACCGCTCTGACCACTCTGGGTGTTGGCGAACTGAAGAACATCGAACTTGCCCAGGGTAACATTATCCTGCAGGTTAACAATCGCAAGAATATGGTTGACAAATACGATGTTGCAGTAGTGAAGCACACCATTGACTTCTCGAAGGAAACCTATTCACAGGCTTACAATAACTTCAGCCAGTATGTGAGCGAGAACAAGACGCTTGAAGGTCTTGAGAAGAACGCTGCCAAGTTCGGCTTCAACGTTCAGGAGCGTAAGGACCTTTACAACTCTGAGCACAATGTGGCAGGTCTGCGTTCTACTCGCGACGCTATGAAGTGGATTTTCGATGCTAAGGCAGGCGAGGTTTCTCCTCTTTATGAGTGTGGCAACAACGACCATCTGTTGGTCATCGCTCTGACTAAGGTACATCCCGAAGGTTATCGTGACCTCGAGGACGTGAAGGACATGGTGAAGGAAGAAGTTGTTCGCGACAAGAAGTTTGCGAAGGCTGCCGAGAAGTTGGCAGGTGTGAAGAGCATTGCCGATGCTCAGGCCAAGGGTGCTACTGTCGACAGCGTTCGTCAGATTACCTTCTCAGCTCCCGCATTCGTTCAGGCAGCTGGTGCCAGCGAGCCCGTGCTCAGTGGTGCTGTTGCTTCTCTCAAGGCAGGCGACTTCTGTGGAACTCCCGTCAAGGGTAATGGTGCCGCTTATGTCTTCCAGGTGCTTTCTAAGAAGCAGCGCGAAGGTGTGAAGTTCGACGCTAAGCAGCAACTGACTCAGTTGCAGCAGCGTGCTCTTCAGGCAGCAAGCCGTTACATGAACGAGCTTTACTTCAAGGCGAACGTTAAGGACAATCGCTACCTCTTCTTCTAAGGAGAGGGGTTCGGTTCCGTAGCTCAGCTGGATAGAGCAACAGCCTTCTAAGCTGTGGGTCTTGGGTTCGAGTCCCAACGGAATCACAAAAACAAGAACTAATGGAGGATGGACGTATTCTTTCACATGATTGAGAATAAGAAGAGTAATGTAGGTTGGCCGTTGCCAGCCTACCTCTTTTTCATGCTCTTTCTTATTTCGTGTGGACAGAAACGTCAGGAGCCCGTGGAGACACCATGGGGACAAATTACGGATACCGTTCCTTACGACGATGATTTCGATCTCGATGCTATTCAGCGCAATGGCGAATTGATAGCCCTCACGCTGACTGGACCGGAAACCTATTACGATTATCATGGACGTCATCTCGGTACACAGTATATGCTGGCGCAGAGCTTTGCCGACAAGCTGGGTGTGATGCTTCGTATGGAGGTGTGCCGCGATTCTGCAGAGATGCTCCAGCGTCTTGCTGATGGTGAAGCAGACCTTATCTGCTATCCGATGAAGAAGGATAGCCTTGGGTGGATGATTGGTTCCGACAAGGAAGATCTGGAACGTGAGCTGGCTGCTTGGTTCCATCCGTCGATGGTCGATTCCATGAAGAAACAAGAGGAGTTCCTGCTTTCGACGCGCTCTGTCAAGCGTCGTGTCTTTGCTCCCATGCTCAATCGTGCAGGTGGTGTCATTTCCCACTACGATGGTTTCTTCCAGCGTTACGCATCGACCATCCGCTGGGATTGGCGTCTGATGGCTGCACAATGTTATCAGGAATCCACGTTCGACCCTCAGGCACGTTCGTGGGCAGGAGCCTGTGGCCTGATGCAGATTATGCCAGGTACCGCCGATCATTTGGGATTACCTCGTGGCAGTATCTTCGACCCAGAGCAAAACATCGCTGCTGCAGCGAAGTATCTGGGAGAGTTGGATCGTACTTTTGCTGATATTCCCGATCGTTCCGAACGTACCAAATTTGTGTTGGCAGCCTATAATGGCGGACATTTCCATATCCGCGACGCTATGGCTCTGGCCCGTAAGAATGGTAAAAACGCCCTGCATTGGCGCGAAGTAGAGCCCTATGTTTTGGGACTCAGTAAAGCGGAGTACTATAATGATCCTGTGGTGAAACACGGCTACATGCGCGGTTCCGAAACGGTTGATTATGTACGCAAGATCCACGAACGTTGGAATGGCTATCGTGGTGTGAAAACAGTTCGCAGCACGACCGCTGTGAGTGGCACTCCCCAGAAGGCCAAGCGCGAGAGGAAACAGAAATATCAAATACAGGCAGACAATTAAAACCCTAAAATTTTGATGATATGAAACATTTTATTTTCTCATCTGTGTTAAGCATACTCATGAGTATGACTATGACAAATGCTTTTGCAATGAGCACCGGTTCGGATTCAGACGAAACTCCGAAACCTGCTGTTGTTGTTGCTTCCGCTCAGGGTAATACCGTTACTTCTTCAGCCTTCGACACCGACAAAAAGTGGGTGAATACTTACGAGTATGAGCTGACTATCAACCCACTGAACAATCCAAAGGTTGTGGTAGGAGGAGTTGCTCGTTATGTGGCTCTTGACTACTTCCGTTTCAACTGGAATGGCGATGATCCTGCTGCTCAGACTATTTTCTCTGGTCGTTCTGCTATACTTCCTGCTGGTTTCCTCAAAGACACCTGGAAAACACTGACTATTACTCCGCAGAACATTGAGAATCTGGTTGATGATGCGACTTATGAGTTCGTACTTACAGGTTATGAATACGATACGAAATTTACTCCTGCTGTCCGTATAGCTCGCATCCATTGGCATTTCCGACTGACCAAGGTGATGCCTGACGAAGCAACGACGCTGGTGTTCCGTCCGAAGCAGGAGGTGGAGGATGGTTCTGGCAAGGTGATTGCCTACATGATTCCCAATAAGGAATACACCACCGCATTCCCTTATTGCCCCTGGACCGTTCCTGGCGATCCTCGCGGGTTTGCTTACCATCAGACCAAGACGGAGATGGAAGCTTGCTACGATGCCAGTGATGACAAGGCCACGAATGGCTTCAAGAACCTGACCAATATCTTCTACAACCTGTCGAAAAACGGACAGAACGGCATGAATACTGGTGTCTATGTTGAGGATGAGTGGGACAAAAGCTTCGAGTTCGTATTTGGTACCTCTCTGCGTGAGGGCGACGAAGATGTAGCTCTCGTTGACGGCGACGGCAAGGGAGTGTCCTACGAACATCCTGTGGGCTACGACACCAATCAGAAGTACATGCTGAATGTTGACGCCAGCTACATTGACGGTAAGACTTGGCACGAGGTAAAGACTTCTGCCCTCTATCGTGGCGTTTCTACCAAATTGAAGGCCAATGGCTCTGTCGAATGCTTCAAAAAGGATTATCGTGTTGACAAGGGGCAGACCTTCCAGTTCCAGTATGCTTGCTGGCACCACGCCAACACCTTTGCATGGGTCGATGCAAACAAGCAGGCGAAGCTTATGTGGAGTCATGAGGCTCTGACTCGTACTAGCGATTTCAACGATATCGCTTCCAAGAATACTTACGATCCGGGCTTCTTCGGAAATGGTACAGCGAGTAGTGTCTTGCTGCGCGGACTGGTTGACAAAAACTTCCTGGACATCGCCAACCACACCATCGAACTCAATACCAAGGCCGACGGCTCAGGTTTGAAGAACCCGTACTTTGTTCCTTCTATCAATACTGCAACCAACAAGATTGAATATGTTCAGTGCAATACCCAGAGCGATGCCGCACCTGTAGCTGATCATACTGAATACCTGATTGTTACCATGAAGGATGCCTTCGGCCACGACGTCAGAATCGTGCTCGATGTCTTGGTGAAGACGCCGTCTGTCACGGGGATCGAGAACATTGAGGCCCAGTCCGCTGGACAGAACGATTCTTATTATACTCTCGAAGGTCAGCGTGTTGATCGTCCCACGAAGGGTGTGTATATCAAGAGCGGAAAGAAAGTTATTATGAAGTAAAAAAGGTGCTTAGCCTCTGGTGTTCTGCCCCTGGAGGGTAGCATAATAACCGATTTTATAGAGGTTGAAGACTGTTAGGCTCGGGTGGGGGCCTAACAGTTTTCTTTTTTCTATAGGACCGAAGAGCCGGTGCCACAGCCTGACAAGTCCCATAGGCAGCATCTCGATGCGGTCCAGTAGGCGCGAATAGCCTTTCAGCTCGTCTCTGAAGGTATACAGCGTGCGCAATCCTTCTTCCGTCTTGGCTACAAAGGCTTCGTTGTCCTCGAACACTTCAAAGCTCAGCGGATTGTCAATATGGTCGATGGCGACACCAGCCTGTTTCATGGCTTTGCCCATCAGCACATCTTCGTAGCCATAATAGCGGAAGCGCTCGTCAAAGGGATGCTGTAACATCAGCTCTCTTTTAATCATGAAATTAGCTGTGTGGAAGTCCTGATAGGGACTCTGCAGGCGCTTTTCCAAGGTATGCTCCTTCTCTGCCACCTTCTCATAGACGGACCGCAGGTTCCCTTCTTCAACTGCCCCTATGACAACCCCTCCATACACAATGTCGTGGCCTTCATGGCTCACATACCGCTTGACAAAGTCCTCCCTGCATACCACCATGTCGCTGTCAATGAAAAGCAGCCATTCATATCGGGCCTGCTGCGTCAGAAAATTCCTGATGGCTGCGCGCCCTATATTCTGCTGTTGTTCTATGACCTTACAATGCGACAAACCATTGATTCGCCTGTTCCCTTCCACAACGGCATCGTCCTTCGAACCGTCATCAGCCACAATAATCTCGTAGTCGATGCCCAATGCCTCGGCTTGACTATGCAATGCCGTGACCAACGCGTCGCAGGCATCGTTGAAGGTAGGTATCAGAATCGATAGTTCTTTCATAGAATGATGCAAAAGTACAAAAAAAACTGATGACATCATACAAAAATCCATATTTTTTCGTAACTTTGGCTCCGAAAACTGATAAATCATGGATTCTATGAATAGAAATCTCTCTTCTTATCTTCCATTTTTCGGCATGATGCTGGTTCTGCTGGTGTGTTTCTCTGCCTGTGGCGAACGCAAGCGCGATGCAGCCTATTACATGGAGATGGTCGACAGCATTCGCAAGGCAGAGACCGTAAAGGATATCCAGCAAAAGGCTGGCATCTACGATAATCCTGTTGATGCTTGGTTCGATACGCTGGCCATCCATACCCTGCCCATCAAATCGGCAGGTAGCGACCTGTGGCAGATAGGGCATTTCGTTTCCGTGCCCATGACTATCAATGAATATTTCGGATATCCTGTCAGCGCTCATCTTAAGGCCTTGGCATTTCCAAAAGCCTATCGCCGCCCGGTTTTCATGGTGGCCGAAATGGTAGACTCTATCACCCCGCGTCTTTACCTGTATACAATGGATTCTCGCCATCAGCCCATTGATCAGCTGTGCATCTACGAACAGAAGGACGAAGACCGCGAGGACGATTTCGGACAGACTGCTATGGAGTATTATGTCACCAGTAAATACGAGATTACGCTCATTATTTACTATCAGTCACACGACCGTGAGCGTAAGCCCGAATTGGTGAATTCCCGCCGGTATGTCATCAATCGCGACGGCATGTTCGAAGAGACGATTATTGAATTAGAGTAGCTTGGCCAGTCTGCTGCGCAACTGCTCAGCCTCGCTCTTGCGGATGCTCAGCACGATTTCGCAAGTATTTTCGAATGTCTGGCTTATGATGCGAGGATTCATGTCCTTCACGATGCGCATCACATCGTTCATTTGCGGATAGGCAAACGAATACTTCACGATTTCCTCTACCTGACGTGTTTCTATGGTAGAGTGGGCGAGTGCATCGGATGCTGCCTCCCTGTAGGCAACGATGAGTCCGCTGGTGCCTAGATTCACTCCGCCGTAATAACGCACCACAACAATCAGAATGTTGGTCAGTTCGTTACTGTTAATTTGCCCGAGAATGGGTTTCCCTGCTGTCGACGAGGGTTCTCCGTCGTCGTTGGCACGGAACTCCTTTCGCTCAGCGCCCAACATATAGGCATAGCACACGTGGCGGGCATCGTAGTATTTCTTACGATAGCCTGCCACAATGTCCTTTACCTCGTCAGTGGTCTCCACATGATGGGCAAAAGCGAGGAACTTGCTCCGCTTTTCGGTGTAATATCCCTCGCTTGTGCCTGATATGGTTTTGTATTCGTCGGTCATCTTCTCGAAATAGCGTTATTCCGTTATAACGATATTCCGTTATTACGATAATTTATGAATCACGAGACCCGAGCGCAGTTTCGGCTCGAACCAGGTAGCCTTTGGCGGCATAATTTTTCCGCTGTCGGCAATATCCATGATCTGCTGCATCGACACGGGGTATAGTGCCAGTGCTGCACGCATCTCACCTGAGTCCACACGGCGTTTCAGTTCACCCAGTCCACGCAGACCGCCCACGAAGTCGATACGCTGTGAGGAGCGCAGGTCGCCAATGTTCAGAATCTCGTCGAGAATCAGACGGCTGGAGATGTCCACGTCGAGCACGCCAATGGGGTCGCTGTTGTCGTAAGTGCCTTCCTTCGCCTTTAGGCTAAACCAGTGCTCATCCAGATACAGCGAGAACTCGTGCAACTGCTGGGGCTTGTAGATTTCCGTGCCTTTGTCCTCCACGTCGAAGTTCTTCTTCAGTGCGGCGAGGAATTCTTCCGAGCTCAAGCCGTTCAGGTCCTTTACCACGCGGTTGTAGTCCAGAATGGTCAACTGCGAAGCCTGGAAGCAAACGGCCATGAAGAAATTATACTCCTCGTCGCCCTTGTGGTTGGGGTTCTGCTTCTGCTTTTCTGCTCCAACGAGGGCTGCAGCTGCTGAGCGATGGTGTCCGTCAGCAATATACATCGACGGCATCTTGGCAAACTCGTCGGTAACGGTCTGCGTGTCCTTGTCGTCGCTGATTACCCAGAACTGATGGCGGAAACCGTCAATCGGAGCAATGAAGTCGTACTCGGGCTTGGTGGCAGCGTAGCGCATAATCAGTTCGTTCAGCACGGCATTGTCAGGGTATGCGAAGAACACGGGTTCGATGTTGGCATTGTTCACGCGGACGTGCTTCATGCGGTCTTCTTCCTTGTCGCGACGCGTCAGTTCGTGCTTCTTGATGCGACCAGCCATATAGTCGTCGGTATGGGCGCATACTACGAGACCATATTGCGTCTTCTGATTCATCGTCTGCGCATAGATATAATAATGTTCTTTCTCGTCCTGCACCAGCCAGCCCTTGTCCTGGAACTTCTGGAAGTTCTCAGCAGCCTTCTCATAGACGCGTGGGTCGTATTCCGATGTGCCTACGGGGAAGTCAATCTCGGGCTTGATAATGTGATACAGACTCTTCTCGTTGTCGCCAGCTTCGGCGCGTGCCTCTTCTGAGTCCAGCACGTCGTAAGGGCGACTCTCCACCTGCTCCACCAGTTCCTTCGGTGGACGGATTCCTTTAAATGGTTTTACGATTGCCATAATTTATTTTTTACCTAAAGTTCCTTCTTAATTTTCTCAATCATCTCTGCATACTCAGCATCCGAAAGATACACCTTGCCGGGATTCATCTGGAACGTGCCGCCGTAGTCAGGTCCGTCGACATACTTCGGAGCCAGGTGGAAATGCAGATGCGAAAGCTTGTCGCTATAGGCACCGTAGTTGATTTTCTCGGGGTTGAAAGCCTTCTGCATGGCACGGGTCACGCGGGCCACATCAGCCATGAAGGCGTTACGGTCGTCGTCCGACAACTCGTTCAGGTCGTTCACGTGGTCCTTATAAGCCACGAGGCAACGACCGCGATAGGTCTGCTCTTTAAACAGGAACGCGCGAGACACTGACAGCTCGCAGATTTCAATCATCAGATCGTGAAGAGTCTGATTGTTAGTGCAATACAAGCACTGTTTGGGGTCACTTTGCATAATAGATTACGTTTTATTTGTTTTATTATTAATCCGATATCTTACTTACTAAGGTGCAAAGATAGTGATTTTGTTTCATTCTACCGCCATTTCGTGCACATATTTAAATGTATTTAGTTAATGACCTGCTACGAAGGCTTGTTTTTCATTAAGGCCGGAGGAGGTAAAAAGACCCGACCTGGCAGGGATTCAGGCGGGATGTAGCAAGGAGCGAGAGGCAGGGTAACTAATTTGCCCCGCCCGTGGCAAATTGTTGCGGCGGGCGGGGCAATATCTTGTGGCGGCCGTGCGAAAGTCTTGCGGCGGTCGCCAAAAGACTTGACTTCTAGGCATTTTGACATAGCCTGAAAAGACGCTGTAACAGCCTTTTCTAGATGCAAAGATACAAAAAAAATCGCAGAAATGCAAGTTTTTGGGCGTTTTTCTTCTTTCAAATAATATGGTTATAAGAACTATTCCCAGCATTCCAATTCGTGCTCGATTTCGGGCAACTGGCTGCGGTGGAATGTCGGTTCCTTGATGCCGCGACGCCTCTGCTCACGATAGTCGTCCAACAGGCGGAAGGCATATTTCCCTAGAATGATGATGGCAACGAGGTTGCAGGCCGTCAGGAAAGCCATGAACAGGTCGACGATGTTCCACACCAGTTCGAAGCTGGCCAAAGCGCCGAACATGACCATGACGCCGCCCGAGAGGATGCGATAGACGGTCATCACCGTCGCGTTGGGGGTGATGAAGCGGATGTTCGCCTCGCCGTAATAGTAGTTGCCGATGATGCTGGAGAAGGCAAATAGGAAGATGGCTATGGCGATGAATACGGGTCCTGTGGCGCCGATTTCCGACTGCAGCGCCGACTGGGTAAGCATGATGCCGTTCAGCTCAGGAACATTGTAGAGTCCACTGATGAGGATGATGAACGCCGTACACGAACACACCAACAACGTGTCGGTAAACACGCCCAGCGCCTGAATCAGTCCCTGCTTCACGGGGTGGCTGACGCTGGCTGTCGCAGCCACATTAGGAGCACTGCCTTCGCCGGCCTCGTTGCTGAACAGGCCTCGTTTGATGCCCATCATAATCGTTGCTCCCAGGGCACCGCCAGCAACTTTGTCGAAGCCGAAAGCATCCATAATGATTACTTTTATGACATGCGGTATCAGCGTGATATTCAGTGCGATAACAATAATGGCCAATATCAGGTACCCGATGGCCATGAGTGGTACCAGAATGGCACAGACATGGGCAATGCGCTGAATGCCGCCGAACACGATAAACAGGGCCATAGCAGCCAGCAAGGCACCTACCCACACCGGCGACCATCCGAAGGCTTCCTGCATGGCTCCGCAGATGGTGTTGGCCTGGATGGAGTTGTTCGACAGGCCGAACTGACAGGTGATGAGTATGGCGAAGAGCACCGCCATCCACCGCTTGTGCAGACCGCGCTGGATGTAGTATGCAGGACCGCCGATGAACGAATCCTTGTAGTGCAACTTGTAGAGCTGGGCGAGGGTAGACTCGACGAAGGCCGTAGCCGAACCAATGAGCGCGATGAGCCACATCCAGAACACGGCTCCCGGACCGCCTATGGCAATGGCCGTTGCCACACCAGCCAGATTGCCCGTCCCCACACGCGTAGCCACCGAGACCGCAAAGGCCTGGAACGACGAAATCGTTTTGTGCTTGGTTTTCTGACCGGTCATTTCCTCAAGGTTGGATGTTGCCGAATCCGTCAGCAGGCGAAACATCTCACCAATCATCCGGAACTGCACGCCACGTGTCTTCCACGTAAACCACAGTCCACACGCCACCAGCACGCCTATCAGCACATAGCCCCAGACGGCATCGTTCAGTTGAGTAATCAGTTCATTCATATCGGTTGCAAAGTTAGAGAAAATTTCTGAATAAAACGTTGTATGTTTCAAGAATAATTGCTATCTTTGCACAAATTATTCACTACAAATCATAAAACGATGAAAAAGTTCTTGTTTGTCTTAGTCTTCGGACTCATGGGGTTGGTTATGGTAACTAACGCGCAGCCCTTGTTGAAAACGCATGTGGAAACAGGCGATGTTGAAGGTGTTCTTGATGGCTCCGATCTGGCTGTTTATAAGGCCATTCCGTATGCTGCTCCGCCTGTTGGCGACCTGCGCTGGAGGGCTCCGCAGCCTGCCAAGGCCTGGGAGGGTGTCCGGGTGTGCGACACGTTCGGTCCTGTGCCTCCTCAGCCCACACGTCCTGGTCGTATGGAAGACGTGATGAACGAGGACTGCCTGTATCTGGGTATTGCTACGCCCGCTAAATCGGCCAGCGACCGCCTGCCCGTGATGGTATGGATTCATGGTGGCGGATTCCAGACCGAGTGGTATGGTGGCGATCTGTGGACCAGTCTGGCCCGTCGCGGTGTGGTCATCGTCAGCATAGAATACCGCACGGGTGCGCTGGGTTTCATGGCTCATCCTGAACTCAGTAAGGAGTCGCCCGACGGACATTCCGGCAACTATGGTCTGCTCGACCAGATTTACGCCCTGCAGTGGGTGCAGCGCAACATCGGCAATTTCGGCGGCGATGCCTCGAAGGTGACTATCTTCGGTGAGTCGGCTGGTGCCATCAGCTGTAGCATGCTGTGTGCCTCGCCATTGGCCAAGGGCTTGTTCCATGGCTGCATCAGTCAGAGCGGTGGCTCGTTCGCCCCGTGGAACGATCAGCCCCGTGGCTTTGGTATGGATGCTTCGCAGAAGGGCGCCGAGCAGCAGGGACTGGCTTTCCAGAAGCACCTGAAGAAAAAGAATATCAAGCAGATGCGTAAGCTGTCTGCCATGGAACTTTGCGACGGCAATGTGGGCTTCGCAGGCTTCTGGCCGTGCGTCGACGGTTATGTCATCTGCGACGACCAGTACCGTCTCTATGAGCGCGGCGAATATAATGATGTACCCGTTATTGTAATGACGAACTCGGACGAGGGTGCCCTCTTTACCCCCGGCAACATTAAGGCCGAGAACTATCAGGCCCAGATGAAAGGCATGTTTGGTGCCTGGGCTGACGAAGCGTTGAAGGTCTATCCTGGACGTACCGACGACGAAGCTTGGCACGGCAATGCCGATTTCTTCCGCGATATGGGTTTCGCCTGGCCGTCGTTTGCTTGGTTGAACCTGCAGTCGAAGACGGGCAAGAGTGCCGCCTATGCTGCCTATCTGGACCAACCGTCTACCGTCAGTTTCTCGCAGGACAAGCGCCGTCGTGGTGTGGCCCATGCCGACGATGTGATGTATCTGGGTAACACCTTCCTCAGTCAGTCCGACAAATATCCTCACGAAGCCGCTGTGGCCGAAATACTGCAACAGTACTGGGTGAACTTCGCCAAGACGGGCAATCCCAACGGCAAGGGGCTGCCATACTGGCCGTCGTTCGACGAGTCGAAGCCTACCACGATGCAGTTCAGCAACGGAGCCACGCTGATCATGCGCCCCAACCGCCAGCAGATTGATTTCGTCGACCGTTATATGAAGGCCAAGCGCGAAGAAACGGAAAGTTCCCGCCGAGCAAAGTAATCATTGAAAACGAAAGAAAAAATGCCATTTTCTTTCGTTTTCTCTTACTTTTTCGTAATTTTGTAGCGCAAAACGCAGAAACAAGTAAAAATGATGAAACAAAAGATGCGATATTTCCTGTTGCTGGCGGTGGCTTCGTTTGTGACCGAAACCGCGCTGGCACAACAGGTTTTCAAGGATTTACACGAGGTCAAGCGCAAGGAAACACTTTTCGGCATCGCCCGTGAAAATGGGCTGACCGTGCAGGAACTGATTGATGCCAATCCGGAGATGAACACCCCTGGCTACGAGTTGAAAAAAGGTGACGTCATCAAGATTCCCTTTCCTAAAGGCAAGGAACCCAAGGACAATGTCAACGTGATGGCCGAGTCGCCCGTAACGACAAAGGGCACGACGGATATGCGCAAACGGGCCATCCGTATTGGCGTGATGCTTCCCCTGCATACCGAGAATGGCGATGGCAAGCGAATGACGGAATACTACCGTGGCGTGCTGATGGCCTGCGACAGTCTGAAGGCCAACGGCATCTCCACCGATGTGCGAGCATGGAATGTGCCCGAGAATGCCGACATCCGCACCACGCTGCTGGAACAGCATGTCGCCGACCGCGACCTGATCATCGGTCCGTTGTATACCAAGCAACTGAAGGCTCTGGGCGATTTTGCCCTGCGCAACAACATCAGAGTGCTCATCCCCTTCAGCATTAATTCCACCGAGGTCTACGACAACAGCAACCTCTTTCAGGTGTACCAGAACGGCAACACGCTGAACGAATCGTACGCCTTCCGCTACTACCAGCGCTACAAGGACTACCACACCATCCTCATCGACTGCAACGATACGACGAGTACCAAGGGCGGTTTCACGTCGACGCTGCGCCGGAAGCTCGAGCAGGAGGGACTGGTCTATTCAATTACCAATCTGCGCTCCAGCGAGGCCATGTTCAAAAAGTGCTTCTCGACCACCCAGCCCAATGTCGTCGTGCTCAATACGAGCCGCTCGACGGAACTTAACGTGGTTTTTGCCAAGCTCAACGGTCTGCTCATGACCAATCCTGGACTCAAGATTTCGGTGTTCGGATACACCGAGTGGCTCATGTACACCCGCCAGCATCTCGACAATTTCTATAAGTTCGACGTCTGCGTGCCCACCACCTATTACATGGATCCGCTGGCACCGCGCACCGCACGCTTCAAGCAGAAATACCGCTGGAATTTCCATCAGGACATGCAGAACTACCACGCCAAATATGCCGCAACGGGCTTCGACCACGCCTATTTCTTCATCAAGGGCCTCCACCTGTATGGCGACAAGTTTACCGGTGCTTCCGGCATGGTGGGCTATACGCCGTTGCAGAATCCGCTGAACTTCGAGCGCATCGGCAACGGAGGTTTGATGAACCGTCAAGTCATGTTCGTACACTACATGCCTGAACAGCGTGTCGAAACGCTTAAATTCTGATGCTGGCTATGAGAAAACTACTGATACTGCTGATGCTGGCTCCGCTGGCGCTGAAGGCGCAGGTGGGCGAATACCGCACCGACTTTGCCGTGGGTGTCAATGGCGGCTACATGATGAACAAGATCTCTTTCCAGCCTGACGTGCCTCAAAACATGATGGGCGGACTCACCGGTGGTTTGTCGTTGCGTTACACTTGCGAGAAGTATTTCAAGAGCATCTGTGCCATCGTCGCCGAGGTGAACTACGCCCAGATGGGTTGGAAGGAAAACATCGAGGACAACAACAACGAGCCCGTCTATTATGTCGACGATACCGAGAAGCAGAATCCGCTGTTCTACGAGCGTCGCATCAACTACATTCAGATTCCCGTCATGGCCCGGTTAGGGTGGGGGCGTGAACGAAAGGGATTCCAGGCCTTCTTCCAGATCGGTCCGCAAATAGGTATCTATTTGAATGAGTCTACCACCACCAATTTGGAAGATAATCGCGCCACTCAAACCAAGCGTTCGTCGGTAGTCGTGGCACAGGAATTTATGCCCGTCGAGAAGAAGTTCGACTACGGCATCGCCGGAGGTGCAGGCATTGAGTTCTCGCATCCCAAGGTAGGACATTTTCTGCTCGAAGGCCGTTATTATTTCGGCTTGGGCAACATCTATGGCAACACGAAACAAGATTATTTCGGCAAGTCGAACCACGGAACCATCGTCATCAAGATGAGCTATCTGTTCGACATCATCCGAACGAAAAACGACAAAATTAAATAATTAACAACTATGTTTGAAGGACAACCGAAAGGACTATTTGCGTTGGCACTGGCCAACACGGGCGAGCGCTTTGGTTACTACACCATGCTGGCCGTTTTCGCATTGTTTTTGAGAGCCAACTACGGATTGTCGCCCGCCCTGGCAGGCACCATCTACAGTGCGTTCCTCATGTTAGTGTATTTCTTCCCGCTCATCGGTGGTATCATGGCCGACAAGTTCGGCTTTGGCCGCATGGTGACTACGGGTATTATCATCATGTTTGCAGGCTATCTGCTGCTGTCAGTACCCCTTGGTGGCGACATGATGGCACTCATCGTCATGCTGGCAGCGTTGTTGCTCATCGGCTTTGGCACGGGACTCTTCAAGGGTAACCTGCAAGTCATGGTAGGCGACCTGTACAATGATCCGCAGTATAAGGACAAGCGCGATTCGGGATTCTCCATCTTCTACATGGCCATTAACATCGGTGCCCTCTTCGCACCCACGGCAGCCATCAAGATCAAAGAGTATGCCGAGACGTCGCTGGGCTATTCGTCGAACGACGCCTACCACTTCTCGTTTGCCGTAGCTTGTGCGTCGCTCATCTTGTCTATCGCCATTTATTACATCTTCCGCTCTACTTTCCGCCACACCGAGGGTGGTACGAAGAAGGATGCCGCTAAAAGTGTGGACAGCGGTTCTGCCGCTGCCGAGGAGCTCTCGAAGGAGGAGACCAAGCAGCGCATCGTCGCCTTGTGTCTTGTGTTCGCCGTCGTCATCTTCTTCTGGATGGCCTTCCATCAGAACGGTCTCTCGCTGACCTACTTCGCCGACGAGTTCACCGCTCAGTCTGCCGAGGGTCTGCAGGCCATGTGCTTCAATGTGTGGAACCTCGTAGCAGTCATCTTCATTGTCTACGCCCTGTTCTCGCTGTTCCAGTCGAAAACGGGTAAGGGTAAGGCCATCTCGGCCGTAATCATTGGTATGGCCGTGTGTTTTCTCTTCCTGTCCTACGATGCTGATGGCAGCATTACCGTTTCTGCTCCCATCTTCCAGCAGTTTAACCCCTTCTATGTCGTAGCACTCACACCGGTTTCCATGGCCATCTTCGGCTATCTGGCTGCCAAGGGTAAGGAACCCTCTGCTCCGCGTAAGATAGCCTACGGTATGATTGTCGCCGCCATTGCCTATGCCCTGATGGCATTTGGCTCCTTCGGACTGCCCATGCCGCAGACTGAGATTGGTGCTGATGGCAATCCCGTGGCCGTCCATGTGGCCGACGTGACGCCCAACCTGCTTATCATGGTCTACCTAGTGCTTACCTTTGGCGAGCTGTTGCTGTCGCCCATGGGTATCTCGTTCGTGTCGAAGGTGGCTCCTCCCAAGTATAAGGGAATGATGATGGGTGGCTGGTTCGTGGCTACCGCCATCGGCAACCAGCTCGTTGTCGTCGGTGGTCTGCTCTGGGGCGCCGTACCCCTCTGGGTATGCTGGAGCGTGTTCCTCGGCGTCTGCCTTGTAGCCGCCGTCTTCATGTTCGCCATGATGAAACGCCTCGAGAAAGTCTGTTAGCGGCATACGGCCTAAATATAAAATATAAAATAAGAAATAGAGAATAGAATTTACTATGCGTAGCATTTTGTTTTTTATTTCTTATTTTTTATTTAGCACCGCAGGTGCGCAATCATTGACGCTCGTCGAGCTGAATTGCGAGAATCTCTTTGATTGCCAACACGATACACTGAAGCAGGACACCGAGTGGTTGCCTGCTTCAGTGCGTAAATGGACCCCCGCACGCTATTGGCGCAAGGTGAACAGCATAGGGCAGGTCATCCTTTCTTGTCAGGACGAGGGCGTACCCGATCTTGTGGCACTCGTCGAAGTCGAGAACGATACCTGCCTCTTCGACCTCACCCGTCGCTCACTGCTGCGCCATGCTGGCTACGAATACCTGATGACACAGTCGCCCGACCTCCGCGGCATCGATGTTGCGCTGCTCTACCAACCCATGTCGTTCCGTCCGCTGTGCTGCGACTATCTCGAGGTGGAACCCTTGAAGGATATGCGCCCCACACGCGACATCCTCTATGTCCAGGGCGAAACTCCCGATGGCGACACCCTCCACATCTTTGTAGTCCATGCACCCAGCCGCTTCGGTGGCGAACGAGCTACGCGTCCCAACCGTCTTCTGGTCATGCAGCACATTGTACAAGTTGTCAACCAGCTGTCGCCAACCGCCAAGGTCCTCGTCGCTGGCGACTTTAACGACTATGCCGACAGTCCCTCGCTTCAGCTTTTGGAGCATCATGGTCTCTATAACGTTACCCACGGCGTTCAGGGGTCGCATGGTGCCCAGGGCACTTACCGCTACCAGGGCGAGTGGGAGAGTATTGACCACGTTCTGGTCAGCCAGTCGCTCCGCAACGCAGTCCGTCAGGTGTTCATCAACGACGCACCCTTCCTCCTCGAGGACGACAAAAAATACGGAGGAGTCAAGCCCCTCCGTACCTTTGTCGGTTATCGTTATCAGCGTGGATTCAGCGATCACCTGCCGCTGGTCGTCCGCTTTCAGTTCCCGTAATCAGAATTCAGGCATGCTGGCGTTGTCCGTCGACTTGAGAGCCATGCATTCCATCTCGATGAGCCAGCCTGAGCGGCAAACGGGCGCATGGACGATGATGCGTGGCTTGTCGGGGAATCGCTCTTCATAAAGGCGGCGCACAACGTCGTAGTCGGCTAAGTCGCGCAGATAAACAATCATGACGGCGACATCGTCGTAGGATGTGTCGGCCTCGTGGAGTAGTGCCTCGACATTATCCCACATACGGTGGGTCTGGCGGACGATGTCCTTCGGATGCTCAATCTGTCCCTTGTTGTTAATGCTCGCGGTGCCGGAGATGATGACGTGACGGCGGTCGCGATAGTCGACATAGGTGCCACGCTCGAAGCTGACGCCATAGTCGCTGGTGCGGTTCAGATGAGTGGGGGCGTATAGATAGTGTATCTGTTCCTTATTAATGCCGGCAATGGCGTAGTTGTCCATCTGCGTCATGACCTGTGCATCCTGAGCCCGCCCGCCAATGCCTGTGGAGGCGATGTAGTGGGTATCCTCGGTCAGTCCCTGGGTGAAGAATATCTTGTTGCGGGCGGCAACGACGCCACCGTAATTGACGTCGACATCGTTGACGAAGAGCCACGTTCGGATGCAGTTGTCGGCCAGCGTGCAGCCCTCCTGAGCGAGCTGCATGATATACTCGTTGAAGAGCAGGCGCGTCTGGTATTCCGAGTTCTGCGCGGTGTTGTGGGCACTGGCATTCCACAGATGTCGGAATGTGCCGTGACGGGCTTCGTAGAGTCCGCTGGGCAACAGACGGGTGCTGACGTTAGTCATCATGTAGACCCACAGACCAATCTTGCTACCGTCAAGGGGTGCCTGTCCGATGATGCTCTTGGCGCAGTCGCTGGTGTCGGCCAGCAGCACGTCATCAGCCTGATTGGCTACGTCGCTGAGAAAGTAGCGCTTCAGAACAGCGGTAGCTCCCTTAAGTTCCTGAGTCTTCAGCTGTTCGTAGCAGTCGAGCACGGCGTCGAGCTGTTGCTGGAAGCCACGTCCTTCAGCACGGGCATGTATCAGTACATGATATTCGACGACTTCGCCCTGTCCCTGAAAGGAGAATATTTCGGCGTATGCGTTATCTTGTTTAAATAGCTTATTCACTTGAGTATGGATTATTCTTTGATGTTAGGTTCTTCGAGTCCGATGCCCTTCTTCTTATCGACGGCTTTCAGTACGAAGCCAAGCAGCAGAGCTGCTACGCCGAGGCTGGCCAGCATGATGAGCGGGGCGGTATAGTCGAACTTAGTGGGGTCGGTGACTCCGGGGTTGGTGGCGTCGAGCACCTTGCCGATAAGCAACGGGAACAGCCACAGACCGATGTTCTGAATCCAGAAGATAAGTGCATAGGCCGAACCGATGACCTTCGCGTCGACGAGCTTGGGCACTGAGGGCCACAGCGAGGCGGGTACGAGCGAGAAGGAACTGCCCAGTACGAGGATGGTGGCGTAGGCAATGATGATTCCACCAACGGCTGAATCCTTGAAGAGTGGTAGGATGAAAGCGAACGTCAGGTGGCAGGCGATAAGCAACAGCGAGCCCAGGATGAGCATGGTGGCTGCCTTGCCTTTATGGTCGACATAGGAACCGAGAATCGGGGTGATGAGTACGGCCAGCAGGGGGAACACGGCGAAGATGGACTCTGCCGACTGGCGCATGTAGCCCATATAGCAATAGGTGATGAGGGCGACAATGCTAATGGCGAGCATGCCATACTGGCGACTTTTCTGCTTCTGGAAGTTGCTGGCGAAGCCGAAGCCGGCTACGAGCAGCATGATGATGTACTGGATGATGGTGACGCTGCTGGATGCCCAGAAGGAATCCTGTGCAGGCTCGGTGAGCGTGAGGTTACACTGCAGCATGTTGACGGCATACTTCTGGAAGGGGAAGATGGCCGAATAGTAGAGCACGCAGAGCAGAGCTACGAGCCAGAAACCGCTGGAGGTGAGAATCTGTCCGAGGTCGCTGATCTTGAAGGGATCGTCTTTCTCTTCGGCCTCGCCAGTCTGGCAGTCGAGCTTCTTATCCATGAAGAAATAGACGATGGTCATGATGAGTGCGATGCACATCAGTACGACACCAAAGGCCACGGAACGGCTGACGCTGATGCTACCGCCGAGCTTAGCAAAGAACGGTGAGAAGATCATGCATGTGGCGACACCTAGACGGGCGAGTGCCATTTCGGAACCCATGGCCAGCGCCATCTCGCGGCCCTTGAACCACTTGACGATACCACGGCTGACGGTAATTCCTGCCATTTCGCAGCCGCAGCCGAAAATCATGAATCCGCAGGCGGCGAATTTAGCCGAGGCGGGCATGCCCTGATAGAAAGGCGATACACCTAACTCGTCGAAAACGGGGATGTAGTTCAGATTCTCGGTGAACCATGTCTCGAGTGAGGTGCCCATGAATGACTCGCTGACGGCATACCACTTGATGATGGCCCCCACGAGCATCACGGCTGCCGAGAGGACGGCGGTGAAGCGGACACCCATCTTGTCGAGGATGATGCCGGCGAAGATGAGGAAGAACACGAATACGTTGAGGAATACCTCGGAGCCCTGCATGGTGCCAAATGCCGTTGAGTCCCAGCCGCGGGTCTCTTGCATCAGGTCCTTGATGGGCGAGAGAATGTCCATGAAAATGTAGCTGCAGAACATCGCTAAAGCGAGGAGCAGCAGCGCGGTCCACCGCATGCCGGCAGAGTCGCGAAGCGTTTTTTGAATTGCTTGAGTCATTATTTTATTCTTTTGTTATTTCGGTATTACGTTATAACGCTATAATGGGATTTAGTGATTTCGAATTGTTATTTCAGCCAGCGGTCGAGCCAGTCGAAGAAGGTGCGCTGCCACAGTACGCCGTTCTGGGGTTTCAAGACCCAGTGGTTCTCGTCGGGGAATACGAGGAACTCGGCGGGAATACCCTTCATGCGGGCGGCATTGAAGGCCTGCATGCCCTGGGTGTAGTTAATGCGGTAGTCCTTCTCGCCATGGATGCAAAGAATGGGGGTGTCCCACTTCTCGACCATCTTATGTGGTGAGTCATGGTAGGTCTGCTTGGCTCGCGGCATTTGGGGACGATGCCAGTAGGCTTCGTCGTACTCCCAGTTGGAGAACCAATTCTCTTCCGTTTCCAGATACATGGCTGCCAGGTTGAATGCACCATCGTGGGCGATGAACGCCTTGAAGCGCTTCTCGTGGATACCAGCGAGATAGTAGACGGAGAATCCACCAAACGAGGCACCGACGGCGCCCAGACGATCACGGTCGACGAAGGGCAGCGAGTCGGCAGCAAAGTCGATGGCTGCTAGATAGTCTTGCATACATTGTCCCGTCCAGTCACCTGAGATTTCTTCCTTCCACTCTTGTCCGAAACCGGGCAGTCCGTGACGGTTAGGAGCCACGACGACATATCCGTTGGCGGCCATCATCTGGAAGTTCCAGCGGTAAGACCAGAACTGCGATACAGGACTCTGCGGTCCACCCTCGCAGAAGAGCAGGGTGGGGTATTTCTTGCCTTCCTCGTAGTTGGCAGGCAGCATGACCCAGACGAGCTCTTTCTTGCCGTCGGTAGTAGGTACCCAGTATTGCTGCATCTTGCCGAAGGAGAGCTGTGAGAGGATGTGGTCGTTCTCGTGGGTGAGCTGAAGGATGTCTGCGGCAGAACCGCTGGCCACACGCTTTTTCGTATATGGAGTGACGAGGAAGATGTCGGTGGGGTGACTCAGGCTCTGGCGGGTAGCCAAGATCTGCTGGCCGTTGTTGGCCATCTGCAAACCGGTCCAGTCGTCCCAGGTCTCGGTGAGCTGTGTGACTTCGCCCTTCTGGCTGGCGGCGTACATGTTGCAGCAGCCGTGCCAAACGCTGAGGAAATAGAACTGCGGGTCGGAAGCTTTTACCTTCTTGCCGCTGACAGGGGCCCAGCAGAAGGCCTCGACGTCGCTCTGCCAGTTGAGATAGCGCTTGGTGCCGGTGGCTAGGTGATAGATGCACAGACGGTTGAGGTCGGCCTCATACCCATCGCGCTCCATCGAGAGCCAGGCAATATATTGTCCGTCGGGCGAGAACTGCGGGTTCTGGTCGTAGCCGACGTTGTTCTTCAGATTCTCAGGGGCATTGACAGCCTGGATGGCCAGCGTCCGCGTGGGGTCGACCTTCGGGGCGACATAATCGGCAGGCTTGCACAGATTCTTCGTTGTACGTGTTGTGAGATCGTACAGGTAAATATCGGAGTCGGTCGAGATGGAATACTCCAATCCTGTCTTCTTGCGACAGGTGTAGGCAATGGTCTTCGAGTCGGGGCTCCAAGCTAACTGCTCGATGCCACCGAAGGGCTCCATGGGGCATTCGTAGGGTTCACCATCGAGGATGTCGGTCATGTCAGAACCGATGGTAAAGCCATCTGTCACCGAACAGATAAACGGATGCTGGATGCTCTCGACATAGTGGTCCCAATGGCGGTACATGAGGTCGGTGACACGACGGCCAGTAGCTTTAGGCAGGTCGCTGGGGTTCTCCTTGATGACCTCGTGGAAGGGAATGCTTTTGAGGATAATAACCTGTTGGCGATTGGGCGAAAACTTAAAGCCCTCGACTTGGCCGTCGGTCTTCGACAGCTGCTTGCGGTCTGTGCCGTCGGTCTTCATGCTCCAGATTTCACCACCGCTGATGAAGGCGATGGTCTCGTTATCGATCCAAGTGGGATCGGACTCGCTTTTCTGGCTGGTGCTTAACTGCTTGTTGTCGCTGCCGTCGGCATTCATTACACAGATGACCTGGCGGCTCTTGTTGGCCTTTACACTATAGTAGCCTACTTGATAGGCTACCTTGCTGCCATCGGGCGAAGCCTCTGTGGCACCGATGCGCCCCATAGCCCACAGGGCCTCAGGCGTCATCATGCGACTGCCTAATTTGATGTTACTCTTTCCTATCACGTCGTTCTCTGATGCCTTAATGGTAACGGGCACTGCCAATAGCAGTACCGTCACGAAAGTCAATATTTTTCTCATAATTATCGATAATTTGCGTGCAAAGGTACAAAAAATCTGAAACTTATGCATGAAAACTTAAAAGTTTTTGTATCTTTGCAACGAAAATGTGACAATAAGTCAGATAATTATGAATAAGTCAAGGCTTTTTCGTGTCGTTATAGTACTTCTTTTGGAGGCGATGTGCCTGTCGTCGTGCCGGTATGCCCGTCAGCGTGAGATTCGTGCCAGCCGTGCTGACAGCGTGATTTTTGCGGTAGGCGTTACGATGGATTATGAACGCATGCGTGTCGTGGTAGACAGTTTTGAAATGGAAGGCGACATCTCGGCACTGAATGCAAACCGCTGGCGTGGCGTGTCGTACTACCGACAGGGCCAGTACCGCATGGCGGAAATCTGCTATCGTAAGGCGCTGGACAATGAAGTAAAGAACGATCTCGACCAGCTGAGCTATAACAAGGTAGCGCGCCGCCTGTCGGAACTGCTATTGGTGAAGGGCGACTATGAAGGTGCTCTACAAATAGCTATTCCTGCCGTCAAGAAGATGGAACAGACGGGCATCGGCTCGGATATTGACTACGCCATACTTCTGAATAATATCGGCTGCTGTCAGCTGAATTTGGGACAGGACAAAGAAGCCAACGAGAGTTTTATTACTGCTCGCGGACACTATGCTAACCGCTGGCAGTCCGACACGACGAGTCGCGGATTCCAAGAGGCTGTGATAGGAACGGTTTATACCAGCCAGGCCTATATCAATACCCGACGTTATGCGGAGTCCATTTACTGGATAGACCGTACGGAAATGCTGTTGAATAAGTATCGTCAGCGTTCGGATGCTCGCACGGAGTATTTTGATGAGTATCAAGGCCGTATAGAGATTATGCGAGCTGTTGCTTTAAGTAAGTTGGGCAAGAAAGAAGAGGCCGCTGCGGCCTATGAACGCTTCCAGAAGACAAACTATGCCGAAACGCCTGCCGGACGTATTAATGCCAACGACTATCTGACAGTTGCCGAGCGCTATCATGAGGCAGCGTATAATTATCGTTTCCTCGATCAAGCGCTGAACGACTGGGGCATGGAGTTGTCGCTCGATGCGCTGCAACTCTACCGGTTGCCCAAGTATCATGCCAACGAAAAGGCGGGACGATTTGATTCCGCTCGTGTGGAAGGCATGCGTATTCTGTCGATGCTCGATTCAGCTATTACTGGACAGAAGATTAGTGCTATTGCCGAACTGGCTACCATCTACGACATGCAGGGCAAGGAAGCCGAAATTGCCCAAAAGGAGATGGACCTGACGAAACAGCGATTGTTGGCAACTGGTGTTGCCTTATGCTTGCTGACAACGTTTTTCGTTATTTTCACACTTCATCGGCGCAAAGCCACTCACCGTTTGCAAGATGCCCATAGCAAGCTGAAAGAGGCTTACGACCAATTGGAGGAGACGACGCAAATTAAGGAGCGCATTCAAAGTGAGTTGCGCATTGCCCGTGATATCCAAATGTCGATGGTGCCTAATGTCTTCCCAGACCGAGAGAATATCGACATGTATGCCGCCATGACGCCCGCCAAGGAAATCGGCGGCGACTTGTATGGCTATCAGCTGTTGGGCGACGATCTCTATTTCTGTCTGGGCGACGTGGCAGGCAAGGGCGTGCCAGCCTCGCTGTTTATGGCCCAGGCGAACCGCATGTTCCGAACACTTGGGTCAGAACATATGAAACCTGCCGATATTGCCACGCGTATGAATAATGCGTTGACGGAGAATAACGATCAGGGCATGTTTGTCACGATGTTTATGGGTCTGATTGACCTGAAGACGGGACGTATGGACTATTGTAATGCCGGACATAACCCTCCCGTCATGGGCTATCCCCCTCAGTTCATGGAGGTTGAGTCGAATGCACCTATTGGCTTGTGGCCAGGGCTTGAGTATGTCGGTGAAACGATTGAAAATATCAAGGGCATACCCCTGTTTCTCTATTCTGACGGACTTAACGAGGCTGAGAATAAGGAACAGGTCCAGTTTAGCGACGAACGCATTCTCGAGATATTGAGCGACCAGTCGTTGGACAATGCGAAGAAGGTAATCTTGAAAATGATGGATGAGGTAAATAAACATCGTAATGGTGCGGAACCGAATGACGACCTGACGATGATGTGTTTGCGAATAGACTAATAAAAGAAGTGACTTCTTTCCAGGAGTCACTTCTTTGTATTGCTTTCTTTAAATCTTATTTCTTCATGTCGAAACCGAGGCGGATTCCGTCGTAGTTCTTGCTGAGGTCGCCCACCTTTTGAGCGGTTTGGTTTCCGCTGAGCGTTGCCAGTACCTGCAACACCTGCAGCAGTCTCTTCGACTCGAAAAGCAATGCGATGCCACCGTATTCGCGTTTGGCATAGCAGTTGACGCTGAGCAGCAACCCCTGCAGAGTCACCTTGGCCTGGGCTTCGTCGAAAGACCATGTGCCACTAAAGCTCTTGCCTGCGATGGTTGCCCTGAAGGTCTTGTCCTCGTTGAAGACGACGCTGGTGTTCTGCGCTGAGATTCCAGCCTGTTGGAAATAGGGCGTCAGTTCCTGTTCGATTTTAGTGGCAGCCACCTCACCACCAGCCTTAGCTAGCAGGTTCTCGCTAGTAAAGGCCACACCAGGGCCATTATATTTCCAAGTACCGATGAGTCCCTTTTCGGACACTTTGTCGAGTCCGATGACGCTGGTGAAGATGTTACCCACGGTGCCTCCGCTTCCCATGGTTTGCAAGAATGTGCCGGCACCACAGGAAGAGATGGTTGCAACCATTAGGCCCAGCAGGCAGACGGAGGAAATAATTAAATAGCTTTTTTTCATAATGTATCCGTTTTTGCAGTAAATGATAGCTCTTCTTTGTCGGCCACTTTGTCGATGCATATCGTAGCACCAGCAGGAAGTTCTTCGTTGACAATCATCTCCGAAATACCATCCTCGATGTATATCTGGATAGCACGCTTCAAGGGGCGGGCACCAAACTGTACGTCATAGCCCTTTTCAGCCACGAACTCCTTGGCACTTTCACTCAGCTCAACCTTGTAGCCCAGCTCGTCGATACGACGGAAGAGACTCTTCAGCTCGATGTCGATAATCTGTTTGATAGCCTCTATGTCCAACTGGTCGAAGGTAATGATTTCGTCCAAGCGGTTCAGGAATTCGGGTGAGAATTGCTTCGACAGCGCTTTCTGGACAATCTGGCGGGCATGCTCTTTATCCTGTTCGTTGAGCATGAGCGACGACGACTTGGTGTTGAATCCCACACCGCGACCGAAGTCCTTTAGCTGGCGTGTACCAGCATTCGAAGTCATGATGATTACGGTGTTGCGGAAATCCACGAAACGCCCATTGCCATCGGTCAGGCGACCTTCGTCGAGCACCTGCAGCAATAGGTTGAAAACGTTGCCATGAGCCTTCTCGATTTCATCAAGCAGCACGATGGAGTAGGGGTGACGGCGCACGCGTTCCGTCAGTTGGCCGCCCTCCTCGTAGCCTACATATCCCGGAGGGGCTCCAATGAGTCGTGACACATTGAATGACTCTGCGTATTCGCTCATGTCGATGCGTATTAAAGCATCGGCAGAACCGAACATAAACTCTGCCAGTTTCTTAGCCAGATAGGTCTTTCCCACACCGGTCGGCCCCAAGAACATAAAGGCGCCAATGGGGTGGTTGGGTTCTTTCAGTCCCACACGGTTGCGCTGGATGGCACGAACCATTTTCTCGATGGCTTTGTCCTGTGCGATGACGTGCGACTTCAGCTCCTGAGCCATGCCCTTCAGTCGGATACCTTCCTCCTGGGCCATGCGCTGAACTGGGACTCCGCTCATCATCGATACCACTTCAGCGACATCCTCTGCCGTCACTCCCTCGCGGACATCCACCTCGCCGCTGAGCCATTTCTTATTCAGCTCCTGTAATTCGTGCGAGAGTACCGTTTCGCGGTCGCGATAGCTGGCGGCAAGCATGAAATCCTGATTGCTTACTGCCTCTTGCTTCATCTCCTTGACCTGCTTGATTTCTCTTTCCTTTTCTGTTATTTCGGGAGGGATGTTAGCATGCTGCAGATGTACGCGAGAGCCTGTTTCGTCCATCGCGTCAATAGCCTTATCGGGCATGAAACGGTCGTTGATGTATCGGGCTGTCAATTTGACACAAGCCTCGATGGCTTCGTCAGTATACGTCACATGGTGGTGATACTCATAGCGGCCCTTGACGTTCTTCAGAATCTGCAGCGTCTCGTCGTTGGTGGTTGGCTCTACCTGTACCTTTTGGAATCTGCGCTCCAGGGCACCGTCTTTCTCAATCGAGTTGCGGTACTCGTCGAGTGTGGTGGCGCCGATGCACTGTATGGTACCACGAGCCAAGGCAGGTTTCAGAATGTTGGCCGCATCCATCGTACCGGCAGCTGAACCAGCACCAATCATGGTGTGTATCTCGTCGATGAAAATGATGATGTCAGGGTTCTGTTCCAATTCCTTGACCAGCATCTTCATGCGTTCCTCGAATTGTCCGCGATACTTGGTTCCAGCGACAACACCAGTCATGTCAAGTGTAATCAGTCGTTTGTTGAAGAGCATGGGCGAACAATGGCGCGAGGCAATCATCTGGGCCAGACCCTCGACGATGGCACTCTTACCGACACCGGATTCACCGATGAGGATGGGATTGTTTTTCTTGCGACGTCCTAAAATCTCGATCACTCGTTGTATTTCCTGCTGGCGGCCCACACAGGGGTCGAGTTTCGATTCCAGGGCCAGCTGTGTCAGGTCTGTACCGAAATTGTCCAAAGCAGGCGTCTTCGATTTTGTCTGTTTGGTTTGTGTGGTGGTCGCTTTTCCAGCGGAAGAGCCACTGGATACACTACCAGAAGCGTCGTTCTGTTCTTCTTCGTCGTAGTCCTCCTCGGGCAGTCCTATACCGTTTGTAACGCTGAGCATAGTCAGCGCGTCTTCGTAATTCATATTATTCATTTCCAATACTTGTTTGGCTCCGTTTTCTGTGGAGTCGTGCAAAATGGCAAGCAGCACGTGCTGTTCTTCCACGCGGTTGGTGCGTTGCAGGCGTGCTTCGAGCACAGCCAGTTTCAGAATGTTGCTTGCCTTGTCGTTTAATACTAATTGTTGTGTGTAAATGGGCATTCCTATCTCGTCGTTCCGCACGCGAGTCTCCAGTTCGCTCTTGACGCTTTGCAGATTGATGTCGAGGCGTTGGAACAGGTTTACTGTGGGCCCGTCTTTCATGCGTAGCATGCCAAGCAGCAAATGTTCAGGAGCCACACTCTGGCTGGCCAGGCGTGCTGCTTCTTCGCGTGAGAAAGCAAGAATCTCAGATACTTTTTGTGAGAATTGACTTGTCATACACTTGCGATGTTACAAATACCGTGCCAAAAATTTGCGGTGTGTAATATTGGCAGGCAGTTCTTCGTGATAGTGAGTGACCATGATCATCGTCTTATTGCGGCGCTGGCAGAACGTTTCTATCACATCCTTCACTAGTCGGCGGTTCCACAAGTCAAGTCCGTGAAGCGGTTCGTCCAGTATCAATAGCTGCGGGTCTTTTACGAAGGCTCGTGCCAGCAAAACCAGTCGCTGTTCGCCACTCGACAGCTGCAGGAAAGGACGATCGGCCAGATGTTCGATGCCAAAGATGTCCATCCACCAGCGGCACGTGGCATAATCCTGCTCGTTGGGCACGGCATAGAGTCCGATGGAATCCATCATGCCACTGGCCACAATACGAATGCATGGCAGGTTGCGCTTATAGGAGCGGTGCATTTCGGGCGATACATAGCCGATGTGTTTCTTAATGTCCCAGATGCTCTCTCCGCTGCCGCGAGGCTTGTCGAACAGCGTGATGTCGCATGCATAGCTCTGCGGATTGTCGGCACAAATCAGCGAGAGTAGCGTCGATTTTCCACTACCATTTTGTCCTGACAGCGCCCACCGCTCGCCATTCATCACGGTCCAGTCTAGATCTTTCAGGATGGTACGCTCGCCATAGCGGATGCAGACCTGTTTCATGTCGACTACCCGCTGGCAGTTATAGTCGTTGTCGTGATAGGGAAGCGATAATATTGCTTCATACTTAGCCTTTGACAATACGTGCTCGGGTACGGGTTCCTGGGGAGATGTCTCGATGATTTCCGTCACGTATTCAGGCACATCGTCGGACTTGGCAATAACGAGTATGATTTCCATCTCGCGTTCCTGAGCCAGCACGAGCAGCAGCTGCTTTAGTTGGTCGCGCGTCTCGGCATCCAGTCCGATGAAGGGATTGTCGATGATCAGCAGGCGAGGATTGGCAAACAGCGTCTTCGTCAGCTGGAATTTGCGTAATTCCCCGCTCGAAAGGGTGATGATGTATTTGTCGAGCAGGCTGTCCATGTGGAACAGCTGATACAATTGCTCCTTCATCTGGCGGCGTTCCTCTGTGTCTTCGCCTGCCAACAGGTAGGCACGCTGCAACAATTCTCCCGCCGTTGGTGTCTCGTGGTCGATATCGTGTTGGTTCCAGCGTAGTTGCAGGTAATACTGGCTGTCGACGTTGGGACCATATGAGTCGGAGAAAGCAATGTAGCGCACGCTGTCGGAGGCCAGCGTCTTGCGTAGCTGGTCGATGTGTTGTGTTTTGCCGCTACCATTTCGGCCTATTACAGCTGTCACCTTCATATCTCTTTCCTCTTACTTCTTGACTCTTTCTTTGTTTTTCGTCACAAAGTCCTTCCAACCCTTGTAGTGGGCCTGACTCTCGGGACGGTTCATCTGCATAAAGTGACAATAGGCAGCCCCTAAGGCATCGGTGGCATCCATGAATTTCGTCAGGGCTTCCTTGTCGAAGTTCAGGAGCCGTTGCAACATGCCGGCCACTTGTTCCTTCGAGGCGGCACCATTGCCCGTGATAGCCATCTTGATTTTCATGGGGGCATATTCGTGTACCGGCACGCCATGATGAATAGCTGCAGCAATGGCCGTACCCTGTGCCCGTCCCAACTTCAGCGTAGTCTGGACGTTCTTCTGCAGGAAGGGCGCCTCGATGGCCATTTCGTCGGGCAGATAGCCGTCGATGATACCTGTTACCCGTTCGAAGATATGTCCCAGCTTCAGATAGCCGTCGGCGAACTTGCGCAGGTCGATGACGCCCATCGTTACCATTTCTGCCTTATTGTCGGTAACCTTGATGACGCCATATCCCATGATGTTCGTTCCTGGGTCGATACCTAATATTACTTTCTCCATGGGTTCTGCGTAATGGGGGTTAGAGGTTGGCGTAGCGGCATGTTTGATGCTTGTGGTCTTTCCTGAATAGCACTACTCTCATTGCCATAACGGTCGACTGCTGTTACGGCATAATAAAGTCGCCGTGCATGCTGTGAGTGTGGTACCGTCAGCCGTTGCCACAAATAACGTGTCGCAATCAGATTGCCCGGGTCTTCTGTATCTACCGGCGTTTCCGGTGAGGCATATACATTATATAAAAGGTAGGGCCCGTCGCTACGGTCGGTGGCACCATGCCACTCGAGACGGTCACCCTGGGTGGAATGCGCTACGGTCAGCGTCGTGGGGGCAGTCGGAACGATGCTTTGTGCCCACGTCATGGGAGGTATCAATGACGGATAGCGGTCGAAACGCTTTACAAAGTCGTAGACGCCCTTCACGTTGTCCAACAAGAATTTGGCTCGGAAGTAGCAATGTCCGATGCCAAGACTACGGGTTACATTCATTTGGCGTTCCACCTCGCTCAAGGGCCAGTTGCGCTCACGAGGATGCAACATATAGATGCCCAGTCCACTCACGATGGTTCGTCCATAGCTGTATTCCTGCCAGTCGATGGCAAAGGGGTAGAAGTTGTTTCCTTGGAAATACATCATCGGGTACAACTGGTCCATCAGTCCTTCGCGGAGCCATCCCTGTGCGTCCTGAGCCACTTGCAGACGGGCATTCCATCCCTTCGACGAATAGCGAGCCAGGTCGTCGTATTTTCCGATGGGCGAACAGCTTAGCTTTACCCAAGGCTTGTACATCTTAACCTTTCGACTGATGCTTCTCACAATATTCGTGATGTTCGACGCCGATTTCGCCCCTCGCCAGGTCTCAGGATAGCGGATATAATCCAGGTGGATGCCATCAATGTCGTAGCGGCTCACAATCTCTTCGCACATATTCGTCAAGTAGTCGGCAGTCCCTGAGCGCTCGGGATTCATATAACCCTCTTCGCCGATTTTGATGACCATTGAAGGATAGCGCTTACGCAACTGCTGACAACCGTAAGAGTTCCATTTTCCGATAGGAATGGTTACTACCCAAGCGTGCAGTTCCATACCACGACGATGACATTCGTCGATGGCATATTGCAGGGCGTCGTAGCCAGGACTGGTGCCGGGCTTGCCGCTGAGACAGCCGTCCCAAGGTTCCAATTGTGAAGGATAAATGGTGGTAGCGCGAACGCGAGTTTGCAACATAACGGTATTTACTCCAGCTTGCTTCAGTCGATCCAGCATGTTTGTCAGTTGTCGCTTCTGCGCGGCGATGCCCATGCCGTCGTGGGCATAACTGGTAGGCCAGTCAATGCCTCCGATAGTCGTAAGCCACACAGCACGCACCTCGTACTTGGGCTGGGCACAGACCACCGTTGCCAGCAACAGCAGCGGAATCAGCAGCTTAAAGTATTTTGTCGTTATCTTGCACATGTATTTTTTCAGTCGAAGATTTCAACGCCACATTTTAGTCAAAGAACCCCGGCTGTTTGTAGGGAATACCTAATTCGCGGTCGACGGTAGCGATGACACCCTGTATCTGGCCCATGGCAAACATGCGACCAAGAAGCGTGTAACCTGCATTGTGGCCATGACTCGACTCGTCCATGATGCCACCTGGCTCGTCGGTAAATGTCATACCGTGGTCCACGCGCATGGGCAGTTTGGGATTCTCCTTCTCGAAGATGCGGCAGAGCTCGATGAGGTCGGCACGTCCACCCAGATGGCTAGCCTCGGTGAAGTCACCATTGGGGAAGATGTGGCACGAACGCAGGTGAACGAAATGGGTGCGAGAAGCGAATTCCTTGGCCATTTCAACGACGTTGTTGTAGGCACCTGCTGACAGCGAGCCGGCACAGAACGTGAGACCGTTATGCTTGTTGGGAACAGCATCGAGGAACCACTTGATGTCCTCTTCGGTACGAACGATGCGTGGCAGGCCGAGAATCTCAATAGGGGGATCGTCGGGGTGAACACACATATTCATATCGCACTCCTCGCAGACGGGCATAATGGCTTCGAGGAAATATTTCATGTTCTCGCGTAACTGCTTCTTATCGATGCCTTTATACAGGTCGAGGAATTCACGGAACTTCTGTACGGGAGCCTCGTCGTTCTCCGAGAAGTTACCGCTGACGAAACCCTGCGTCTTGATGACGATATTCTCGACCAGCTTATGGTCCTTTTCGGGAGTCATAGTCTTCGCCAGCTCGTCGCATTCCTGAATGACGCTACGGCCTTCGCCCCATCCCTCGGGGAACTTAAACTGCTCCCATTCCTCGCGGGCACCTGGACGCTTTAAGATGTAGATGTCGAAGTAAGCAAACTCGGCATAGTTGAAGTAAAGGTTGGTGGCACCGTTGGGATTGTTGTGGAACAGGTCGGTACGAGCCCAGTCCAACACCGGCATGAAGTTGTAGCAGATGCAGTGGATGCCCTCGGCCGACAGGTTACGAAGCGATTCCTTATAAACCTCAATCTGGTGGTCGCGGTCGGGACCGCCATATTTGATGGTCTCTACGACGGGCAGACTCTCGACCACGCTCCAGCGCATACCGTAACTCTCGATATACTCGCGCAGGTCGCGAATTTTCTCACGGGTCCAAACCTCACCAAGAGGCACGTCATGCAGGGCGGTAACAATGCCCTCAACACCGATTTGTCTTAGTTGTGCAAGCGTGATCTTGTCTTTCTTGCCAAACCATCTCCAAGTTTTTTCCATAGTCTTATTTTTTATCGTTATTACGTTATATCGTTATTCCGACTCTTTATTCATATCTCATCGATCGTGCCGGATGGATATGGGAAATGAGGAAGCTGGGTGCAATGAGCACGAACAGCGAAACCAACAGCGTTACCACATTCAGCAGAACGATGATGGGGATGTTCAGTTCCATGGGGGCCGTGTCGACATAGTAGCTGGCAGGATCGAGGTGGATGAACCCCGTCTGCTGTTGCAGTATGACGATACCCAGTCCGATGATGTCGCCCCAAAGTATGCCTCGACCGATGATGAATGCTGCAAACCAAAGGAAGGTGTGGCGCACCATCTTGTTGCGCATGCCTAATGCCTTGAGAATGCCTATCATCTGCGTGCGCTCGAGAATGATGATGAGCAGACCGCTGACCATCGTGAAACCAGCCACACAAATCATGAGCACCAAGATAATCCAGACATTGATGTCGAGCAGTTCGAGCCATGAGAAAATATGGGGATGAGCCTCGCGAATGGTTTGCGTGGTGATGATGCCGCCATATTTGTCGGTCTTGCGATTGACGTGCTGCACGAATTGTTCAGCTACGATGTCAACGTTGTCGAAATCGTCGACCAGCACTTCGGCACCGCTGCATTGGTCAGCTTCCCAACCATTGATGCGAACGGGAATGGTAAAGTCGGTGAAGCAGAGCGACTGGTCGAACTGCGTCATGTTAGTCTCGTAGATGCCCTTGATGGTAAATTTGCGGGCACGGACATCGTCGTTGCCAATGAAATAGGCAAAGATGCGTTGTCCGGCCTTGAGTTGCAATTTGTCGGCAATCATCCGCGAAATCAGCAGGGGATACGACGACTGTCCGTCGGTGAACTTAGGCATTTCGCCCTCGACGAGGTGCTCGGAAAGGAAGGTAACGTCGTAGTCGCTGCCCACACCTTTAAAGACAACACCCAGAAAATCGTCGTCGGTCTTCAGAATGCCCTGCGTCAGCGAATAACGCTCGATATGCTTTACTCCAGGCAATTGCTTCATGGTTTTCATGAGCGAGTCGCTGATAGCGATGGGAACAGGGTCGGAAAGCTGTTGCGACAGGTAGTTCTCGACCTGGATATGACTGCCGAATCCCACGACCTTATCGCGGATGGTGTGCTTGAAACCAAACACCACGGATACCGTGATAATCATTACTGCCAGTCCGATAGCTACTCCGATGGTGGCAATGCGGATGGCAGGAAGGCTGACCTCACGGCGCTGATCCTCAGAACCATTGATTCGCCGGGCAATGAAAAGCGGAAGATTCATATTTAGTCTTCGACTCGACCGGGATAGGCTTCCAATGCTTTGCGCAGCACGAAGAGTGCACGCTCCAGGTCTTTTTTCTTCAACACATAAGCAATACGCACCTGATTGAATCCTGCACCGGGAGTCGTATAGAATCCTGCTGCGGGAGCCATCATGACGGTCTCGCCTTCGTATTCAAAGTCGGCCAAGCACCAGCGACAGAACTTCTCGGCATCGTCGACGGGCAGCTTGGCTACCGTGTAGAAAGCACCCATGGGGATGGGACTGTAGACACCGGGAATGCGGTTCAGTCCGTCGATCAGGCACTTACGACGTTCCACATATTCGTCGTAGACATCGCGCAGGTAGTCCTCGGGAGTCTCCAACGATGCCTCGGCCACAATCTGTCCGATGAGGGGCGGTGAGAGGCGAGCCTGACAGAACTTCATCACGGCCTTCCTCACCTCGGCATTCTTCGTGATGAGGGCTCCGATGCGGATACCGCACTCGCTGTAACGCTTCGACACGGAGTCGATGAGGATGACGTTCTGCTCGATACCCTCCAGATGACAGGCCGAGATATAGGGTGAACCCGTGTAGATGTATTCGCGATACACCTCGTCGGAGAAGAGATACAGGTCGTACTTCTTTACCAGGTCACGAATCTGGTTCATCTCGCGGCGGGTATAGAGATAGCCCGTCGGGTTGTTGGGGTTGCAGATCATGATGGCCCTCGTGCGGTCGTTGATCAGCTCTTCAAACTTCTCGACCTTGGGAAGCGAAAAACCTTCGTCGATAGTCGTCGCGATGGTGCGAATCTTGGCACCTGCCGAGATGGCAAAGGCCATGTAGTTGGCGTAGGCAGGCTCTGGCACAATGATTTCGTCACCCGGGTTCAGACAGCTGAGGAATGCAAACAGCACCGCCTCGGAACCGCCGCTGGTGATGATGATATCGTCGGCTGTTACATTAATATTATATTTCGCGTAATAGCTGACGAGTTTCTCGCGATAGCTCAGATAGCCTTGCGAAGGTGAATACTCCAAGATGTTACGGTCTATCTGTTTCAAGGCATCGAGTGCCACCTGCGGGGTAGGCAGGTCGGGCTGTCCGATGTTCAGGTGATAGACCTTCGTTCCACGTTTTTTTGCTGCGGCAGCTAAGGGAGCGAGTTTCCTGATAGGCGACTCGGGCATCTCCAGTCCGCGTACTGATATTTCCGGCATTGTTCTTAATTTACGTAAATCGACTGCAAAGGTACGAATAAGTGAGAAGAAAACCAAAAGTTTTTTGAGTTTTCTCGAACGAAAGTACTTTCGACGGTAGTCAAAGGTACAAAAAAGTTTAGAGTTTAGAGATTAGAGTTAAGAGTTTTTTCAAAATAATTTGTGATTTTCGAATTTTTTGCTTACTTTTGCGCATCAAAACTGAATAAAACATGAATTACGAGGAATTACTGGCGGCAAGAAATGAAGGTCAGAAGCATCAGGTGATGCAGCCTATCGGAGGTTTCTATCGCGAACAGGTGGATGGCAAGTGGCGTTGTGTGGTTGACATTCTTCCCGAAAAGAACCAAAACATCGCTTTCTCGAAGGCTTTGCAGGCCGAGTGTGAGAAAAACACCACGCTGGCGGACAAACATCAGATACACTTCACGCCGGTGAAGAACGCCGAGGGCGATGTGGAGCGTCTGGAACTGGAGTTAGGCAACTACCAGACTTTCGAGCAGTTGTTGATCGACAATCCTGCCATCATTGCCGAAAAGGGATTCATGGACAGCGTGCTGGAGTCGCTGGTGGAGGCGACATCCTATCTGCACAGCCAGCAGGTGCGCCATGTATGCTACTCGCCCAAGACCGTCTTTGTGCGCAAAGGCGACAGCAAGGCGCTGTTGCTCTCGCATGGCTCGTTCTACCACGCCCTGAGCGACCTGCAGGAATTCTATGGCGACGATGCTCAATATGTGGCTCCCGAGGTGTTGAATGGCGGTACCGTCGACGACCGTTGCGATGTGTATAGTATTGGTAAATTCATCCAGGGACTCTACGACCAGTCTGACATTCCTCTGGAATACCGTTCGGCATTGAAAAAGGCTACTGGGGAGTCGCCGGAAGACCGTTTCAATACTCCGGAAGACATGCTGAAAGCTATTCAGAAACGCCGTGCCAGCTTCAAGTCGCTCATCACGCTCCTGGTGGTGGGTGTGCTGACATTGGTCTGCGTGGGGCTGTATTTCGAATATTTCCCCGAGACGCAACCCGTTGAGTTTGTAAAGCCTGCTCCCCGTCAGCCAACCGACGACCTGATTGACGATGGTTTTGATCCTGCCGAGCTGGGAGTGACCAGCGACGGCGACTCTTTGGTGGTCGACGAAGCTGCCGAGCGCGATTTCCAGGCCAAGGCCGAGGAGATTTTCCGCAAGAAGTATGAAAAGGAGGCCGACCGCATCCTGTCGAAGATATATAATAAGGAATATATGAGCAACAGCGAGAAGAAATTCCTGTCGGAAAGCGAGTCGACTATCGAGGCACTGATGAAGTCGCAGAGCGAGCTGGGTGCCGAGGCAGGACTCTCGCCCGAGCGTTCACAACTCATTGCCACGGAGATTATCGACCGCATCACGAATCAGAAGAAGCAGCAAATGGGCGGAACCAATAGTCGTGGTGTCCAGCTGCCGGGCAAGAATTAGCGGGCTAATCCATTTGCGGGCTAAAGCCCTAAATAAAAAATATAAAATAAAGAATAAATAATTAAGATAATGAGATCAAGAACAGCAATTTGGTTTGAGTGCAAGATCGCCTACGAAAAGGTTATGGAGGACGGCTTGCAGAAGAAAGTGAGTGAGAGTTATGTCGTTGATGCCCTGTCGTTTACAGAGGCCGAGAAGCGCATCATGGAAGAGATGTCGTCGTATATCAGCGGCGAGTTCACCATCAAGGACATCAAGATAGCACCCTATAAGGAAATCTTCTTTTCTGACGAGGAACTGGCCGACCGTTGGTATAAGGCCAAGCTCGAGTTCATCACCATCGACGAGAAGACGGAAAAGGAGAAGCGCTCTGCCGTCAACTATCTGGTGCAGGCCGGCACGCTGAAGGGTGCTGTCGGCAATATCGAGAGTGTTATGGGCACGACGATGATTGACTATGTCATTGCCTCTGTCACCGAGACCAAGCTGATGGACGTTTTCGAGTACGCCAAGCAGGAACAGAAGGACGAGAAACCCGAGTTTGAAGGCTAACGATGTACGACGTAAAAGGTAATCTTCACGAGGTGCTGAGCCACTTGCCGCAAGGTGTCCGCCTGGTGGCCATCAGCAAGTATCACCCCAACGAATATATCGAGGCTGCCTATGCTGAAGGTCAACGGATTTTTGGCGAGAGCCACGAGCAGGAACTGCGTCAGAAAGTAGAGACGCTGCCCAACGATATCCGGTGGCATTTCATCGGTCATCTGCAGACCAACAAGGTGAAATACATCGCCCCTTACATCACGATGATCGAGGCTGTCGACTCGTTAAAGCTTTTGCGTGAAATTGACAAGCAAGCTGCTAAAAATGAACGGGTTATCGACGTTCTTTTAGAGCTGCACATTGCCGAGGAAGAAACCAAATACGGACTCACTCCCGATGCCCTGCGCGAGCTGTTGGCTGGTGGTGAATGGCGCCAGCTGCAGCATGTCCGCATCTGCGGTCTGATGATGATGGCTTCCTATGTCGACGACGAGCAGCAGATACGCTCTGAGTTCCGCTTGGCCCACAGCCTTTTCGACGAGGCGAAGGCACAGTATTTTGCCGACTGCGACTATTTCTGCGAGCGTTCGTGGGGCATGAGCCACGACTACCTGTTAGCCGTCGAGGAGGGCTCCACGATGGTCCGCATCGGGACGACCATCTTCGGTCCTCGCGTCTATTGACAGAGAGTTACAGGCTGAACACGTATTGTCCGCGCTTCATCTTCCCCCAATGGATGGCTTGTTGCGGACAGTGGTGATAGCAAGCCAGACAATTCGTACAACTGCCGTCGTGCTTCCAGCGTGGCGGCAGTCCTTCTATATCGTCCACGGGACAGAGTCGGGCGCACAGGCCGCAGCTGATGCACCGCTCGCTGTCTACCCAGAATTTCTCGTCGGTTATCAGGTGCTTGTTGTAATAGCCGCCAATGATGTAAGTGTAGGTATAGGGAATGGCTCCGCGGATCAGTTCCACTATGCCTTTGCGCCGCTGGCTGACCACTTCGCAAATATGGGCAACCGTCTGCTGGGCTGTCGCAATCTTTTCCCGCTCGCGTTCCTTGGTGTCCAGATGCAGAAACGAGAAGCACACATTCGATTCGGGCATCAATACGGCAAACACGGAATCGGCGTGAAGACCTTTCTGCTTCAGTTCCTTGTTCAGTATCCGCATGGCATGGCCCATATTGTCGCCGCACGTCGTCACCGCATAGACAAAATTCGTGTCATTCGTGCTCGTATTACTTTCCGTGCTATCCGTACAATCCGTGTTCCCTTTCATAAACTGTGCCTGGCGGATGAATTCGCGCACAATTCTCGGCGGTTGCCAGCCATGCGTGGGGAAACAGAATCCCAGCCGTTCGCCGTCCTTCAGCTCATAGCGCATGGTGCCTTTCTTCATCTCGTCGGGAATGAACAGCAGCTCCTCGCCGGTTGCTTCCGCCAACTGCTGGGCCACCCACCGCGTATTGCCTGTACCTGTAAAATAGAATATCATAACTTCTCTAACTTCTCTAACTCCTTTAACTCCTTAACTTCTTCTCTTAAACTCCGCACAGGTAATAGCTGTGGCAATGGCCACGTTCAGACTCTCGGCGGTGTGGTCGCCGGTGTGGTAGTTCGGAATCAGCAGTCGGTGGGTGATGTGTTCCCTGACGGCCTGCGAGATGCCGTTACCCTCGTTGCCCATCACGATGATACCGTTCTGCGTGAGCTCCTGTTCGTAGATGTTCTTCCCGTCGAGCAGCGTGCCGTAGACGGGACAATCCACCCGGCGCATCAATTCCAGCAAGTCACAATATATAATATGAACGTGAGCAATGCTCCCCATGGTGGCCTGAACCACTTTCGGGTTGTACACGTCGGCCGTGTCCATCGAGCAGTAGATGGTGTCGATGCCAAACCAGTCGGCAATGCGGACGATGGTTCCCACGTTGCCCGGATCCTGCACGCCGTCCAGCGCCAAAGCTAGGCTGGTGGGCAGCGGCACGCTGTCGGTCGCTGCCGGCATGTGGAACACGGCCAGCACCTCCTGCGGGTGTTGCAGGAAACTGATACGCCTCAGTTCCTCTTCCGTAATCTGCTGGCTGCCGGGCCACGCCGTTGTCGAGAAGATAGAGTGGGGCAGAAAGCCTGCCTGCAACAGGTCGCCCACCACTTTGGGCCCTTCTGCCACAAAAAGCTGCTCACTCCGGCGGTTTTTCTTCATCTCCAGCGAGCGAATCAGCTTCATTTGGTTCTTGCTAATCATAACACTTTATCTTTTAAAACGCTTGCAAAGATACGAATTTTTCTTTTATTCCCACACTTTTCAGAAATTATTTGTATTTTTGCACCGTGAAACGAATCATGGAAGTGATATAAAACCCAACCAACTTACAAAAGAAACCCATATGAAACGAAAGTTGTTCTGCGAATGGTGTCCTTTCACCTATTGGCTGTCCACCGAGAAGGAAATCATGAAACGTCACGTCAGCGACATGCTCCACAAGACTGATTTCGCCCATCAGCGCACCACCGACCTGCTGCCTGTCGTCGTCTATCAGCACAACTCGCTCATCCGGCGCCGACTGGGTAATGTCGACATGCAGCTGCAGGAGAACAAAGCCACTAACCTGGCACTCGCCGTCAGCCATATCGACGGACTGCTCATCCGTCCCGGCGAGACCTTCTCCGTATGGAAGATGGTAGGTCGCACCTCGCGGCGCAAGGGCTACAAGGAAGGACTCACCATTGCCAAGGGCAAACCCTCGAAAGGCATCGGCGGAGGCATGTGCCAGCTGTCGAACCTCATCCATTGGATGGTGCTCCACAGCCAGCTCACCATCGTCGAACACCACCATCACGACGGACTCGATCTCTTTCCCGACTTCGGACGCCAGATACCCTTCGGCACCGGAACCAGCATATCCTACAACTACATCGACTACCGCGTCCAGAATCAGACTTCCGTCACCTACCAGCTGCGCCTCTGGGTCGACGGCGAATACCTGCGTGGTGAGTTGCGTGCCACCGAGCAATTGCCCCACACCTTCCACATCCATGCCGAGAACGAATTCTTCTCCCGCGAGGATGGTGTGGTCTACCGCAACGGACAAGTCTTCCGCGACACCATCGACCGCGCCACAGGCCGCTGCCTCTCCTCCCAGCTCATCCGCACCAACCACGCCCGCGTCATGTACGACATCTCCGACTCAGAAGTGGTCATAGCATGACGCCGATGGGCCAGCCAATGCCCCTCGCGTTCAACGCTGGAGGGCCTCATAGAGAAATAGGTAATCACGACCTGAGTGTTTCAGTTGTTTCAGTTTCAGTTTGATTTTTGAGACCCCCACTATTCGAACCTCTCTTTATATACTTCTATAACTATCTAATAATCAATAAGTTATATACATAATAAGTATAATAAGAGGAAAAGACACCCCTCGAAAATACAACTGAAACAACTGAAACTGAAACGCTCGGTCATTCGTAATTCATCTAAAAAGCAGAAAATCAATGAGATACGACATTTCAAAACAGACAGCGCCCGCAATGCCGGCACTCGGCAAGGGCACAGAATGCATCAAATTACTGCTCTCGCAGGTATCAAAAAACATGCAAGAACCCTTCGTTCCGATGTTTTTCCCCATTCTTGGCGCACACATCAGCGGTGCAGAATTTCAGTATCCGGACTTCAGTTGGAAGGAACCGACGGGCATGATGACCAATCTGGTAGCTAATTCTGGCGACAACAAGGGCCAATTGACCACTCTTGCGAAAGCGTCTGCAAGGATTTCAGCGAGTATTACCTGACGCGATGATAACCCTCGCTTATCCGTCGATACCCCGCCCTTACAGCCAAATAAGGGTGGGTTATTTTATTAAATTAACGCGAATTAGCAAACGAAATACATGCATTTCTTTGCATTCGCTACTCAAAAATTTGGTTTTTCGTTCGTTTTGCACTACCTTTGCAGAACGAATGAAGAAGATAGCACTCTTTACGGTCTTGGCGGTCTTGATTTTGACCTCGTGTTCAGAGACGAAATACGTTGCTGAAGACGACTACCTATTAGATAAGGTAAAGGTGAAGACGGACCTGCCTGTTCGTGGGCTGACCCCGGCCGACATGAGGCTATATGTGCGCCAGACGGGCAATTCGCGATGGTTTTCGGCCATCAAGATACCCCTTTACACCTATTCTCTTTCCGGTCGTGACACTACCCGTTGGATGAACCGCCTGCTGCGCTCGATAGGCGAGGCTCCGATGCTGTATGACTCCGCGCAGACGCAGCAGTCGGTGAAGAGTCTGCAGGTGCAGATTCAGAATATGGGTTACCTGCGGGCCCATGTGCAGGCGGAGAACAAGACGAAGGGCCGCAAGTTGCAGACCACGTATTATGTGCACCCCGGTCCCATCTATTCCATCCGCCACGTCAGCTACGACATTCAGGACACGGCCATTGCCCGGCTGCTTCGGCTGGACGATGAAAAGAACTGGGGCCTGCACCGGGGCATGGCGTTCAGCGTCGAGAATCTGGACAACGAACGCAAGCGCATCACGCAGCAGCTGACCAATCAGGGCTACTACCGATTCAACAAGGACTTCATTACCTACATGGCCGACTCCGTGCCTGGCACGACGGGCATCGACCTGACGCTGGTGCTTCACCGGTTCCGCAACAATCAGGTGGCGGATACTGCCCACAGCCAATACACCATCCGCGACGTTCGCTACCGCAGCGGTAATGCCGACGACTCGGTCATCCACCTGCGCCCCAACGTGCTGCGCAACAATACGTTTATCCGCGAGGGGGAACTGTATTCGGCAGCCGACCTGCAGTCGACCTACCATCATTTCGGTCGTCTGGGGGCTGTGCGCTATACGAATATCGGATTCCGCGAGGTGCCCGACAGCGCGCTGTTGGACTGCGACATCCAGATCAGCACCAACATGCCGTCGTCCATCTCGTTCCAGCCTGAGGGTACCAATACGGCAGGCGATTTGGGTGCTGCAGCCTCGCTGACCTACCAGAACCGCAACCTGTTTCGCGGCTCGGAGCTGCTGACGGTGGAGCTGCGCGGAGCCTACGAGGCCATCACGGGACTGGAGGGCTATTCGAACTCGAACTTCCTGGAATACAGCCTGCAGACGCGTCTGACGTTCCCACGGTTCATTGCTCCATTCTTGAAATCATCGTTCCGCCGTCGCATCAATGCCCAGTCCGAGGTGTCGCTGATGTACGACCTGCAGAACCGTCCTGAGTTTCTGCGCAGGGTGTTTTCGGTGGGTTGGCGATATAAGTGGAACGACCCGAGCCACCACGACCGCTATCAGATTGACCTGCTGGACCTGAACTTCATTTCGATGCCCTGGATCAGCGACAAGTTCAGGGACGAATATCTGGACGATGCGGGCCATCGCAACTCGCTGCTGCTCTACAACTATTCCGACATTTTCCTCATGCGCACGGGATTCCGCTATTCTTATAGTAATGGTAACTTCGCCATCAAAACCAATATTGAGACTGGCGGCAACCTGCTCAGTCTGATGGCTCACACGCTTGGATTCCATAAAAGCGAGAATGGCGAATATACCTTCCTGGATGTGGCTTTTGCACAATATGTGAAGGGCGATGTGGACTACACGCGCAATTTCCAGTTGAGCTACAGTAATCAGCTGGTGTTCCATGTGGGACTGGGCGTGGCCTACCCCTATGGCAACAGCAACGTGCTGCCTTTCGAGAAGACTTATTTTTCGGGTGGTGCCAACAGCGTGCGCGGCTGGAGTGTGCGTAGCTTGGGACCAGGCAGCTACAGCAGCAAGGACGGCACGGTAGACTATCTGATGAATACGGGCGACATGAAGCTGGACCTGAATCTGGAGTATCGAGCCCGGCTGTTCTGGAAGTTCGGTGGTGCGCTGTTTGTCGATGCCGGCAACATCTGGACGCTGCGCGACTATGAAGACCGCCCGGGAGGCCAGTTCCGCCTGACGGAGTTCTGGAAACAAATGGCCGTGAGCTATGGTCTTGGCTTACGTTTGAATTTTGATTACTTTATCCTGCGTTTCGATATGGGTATGAAGGCCATCAATCCGGCTTATGAGACCGAACGGGAACATTTCCCGATCATTCATCCCCGGTTCAGTCGCGACTTTGCTTTTCACTTCGCGGTAGGCCTTCCATTCTAACCTTCCACTTCCCGTCGCGCTTGACGACGGTGACCAGGAATGTGCCTTCCTCCTGCAGTTGGGCAGGCTCACCGACAGCCACAGGCTTCAGAAAATTCCTGACATGCAGGGTGACGACGCGCAGCGTGTCGTTGGCAACCGTAAAATAGTCGTCAGCAGTGGCCGTTGCTCCGCCCTTGACGGTCTGCAGGTCCTGTTCCGTCGTGTTCGAGGCAGCAAAGCGGAGCCATTGTTCACTCTCGGCCGTAGCATAGCTGGCTGCTTCGTGGAAATCGCAATTGAAATATGCATCGGCCCAGTCGGTAGCCACGCTCAGCGCCACGTCGTCGCCCTCTTGACCGATGTTGCAACTGGCCATGATGGCAGCTGAAAGGAGAAGAAATAGTTGTCGCATAAGTATTAAATATGTGAAAATTCACTGCAAAAGTACAAAATTCTCGTCACATCACGCGAAAAACTCGAAACTTTTTATTACCTTTGCACGAAATTTTGCAAAACGTCATGATGAAGTTCATCTCTTTCGGTAGTGGAAGTAGCGGAAACTGCTATTTGCTTACTACCCCAAACGACGCCCTGCTGATAGACCTCGGAGTGGGTCTGAGAGGGTTGAAGAAAGACTTCCGTGAATACGGTTTCAGTCTTTCGATGGTTCATCATGTGCTTATCACCCACGACCATGCCGACCATATCAAGTCGGTAGGTTCGTTCAGTCACGACTTCAACGTTCCCGTCTATGCCACCCGCGAGGTGCATGTGGGAATCAACCGCAACTATTGTGTCACCCAGAAGGTGACTTCCGAACTGGCACATGTCGTGGAGAAGGGGACAACGTATCAGATTGGCGACTTCTCGGTAACGCCATTTGGTGTGCCCCATGACAGTAGTGACAATGTGGGCTATTTCATCGAGGCAGAAGGTACCAATTTCTGCATCATGACCGACGTTGGCTATGTGACCGACGAGATGAAAGACTACATCCGCCGTGCCCGTCATCTGGTCATCGAGGCGAATCATGACGAAGAGATGGTCATGGGCGGACCGTATCCGCAGTTCCTGAAGACACGAATTCTGTCGCAGACCGGTCACCTCAGCAACCGCAACTGTGCTTTGGCCTTGATAGAGAACATGTCGGAGGATCTGAAGAACGTTTGGCTCTGTCACCTGAGCGAGGAAAACAACCATCCTGAGCTGGCCCGTAAGACCGTCGAGAGCCTGTTGCGCGACTATGGCGTGATAGCCGGAGTGGACCTCCAGCTCGAGGTTCTGAAGCGCAATTCTCCCACGGGCGTTTTCGAACTCGAATAGCCCCCGAAACTTAAATTATTTAAAAACTGCATATAAGTGTAAGGAGTTTTAAATTTTTTTCCTTATCTTTGCAAATACTTTTTGTGTATACACATATATGGACCATATAAGAAACTTTTGCATCATTGCACATATCGACCATGGCAAGTCGACGCTGGCCGACCGTCTGCTGGAGTTTACCAAGACCATCCAGGTGACGGAGGGACAGATGCTGGACGACATGGATCTGGAGCGCGAGCGCGGCATCACCATCAAAAGCCACGCCATCCAGATGGAGTATATGTACAAGGGTGAGAAATATATTTTGAACCTGATTGACACCCCGGGACACGTTGACTTCTCGTACGAGGTCAGCCGCTCGATAGCCGCCTGTGAGGGCGCCTTGCTGGTGGTCGACGCCACACAGGGCGTGCAGGCTCAGACCATCTCGAATCTGTATCTGGCCATCGACAACGACCTGGAAATCATTCCGGTCATCAATAAGATTGACATGCCGAGTGCGATGCCCGACGAGGTGGAGGACGAGATTGTCGACCTGATTGGTTGTGACCCCGAGGACATCATCCGTGCCAGCGGTAAGACTGGCGAGGGCGTCGAGGACATTCTGAATGCCGTCGTCGAGCGCATTCCACATCCCGAAGGCGATGAGAAAGCTCCCCTGCAGGCATTGATTTTCGACTCGGTGTTCAACTCTTTCCGTGGCATCATTGCCTACTTCAAGATCCTGAACGGCTCGATTCGTCCGGGCGACAAGGTGAAATTCTTCAATACCGGAATGGAGTACGATGCCGACGAGGTGGGTGTGCTGAAGATGGACATGATTCCCCGCAAGGAGATGCATACCGGCGAGGTGGGCTACATCATTTCGGGTATCAAGAATGCCAAGGAAGTGAAGGTGGGCGACACCATTACCCATGTTTCGCGCCCTTGCGACAAGGCCATCGAGGGTTTCCAGGAAGTGAAGCCGATGGTGTTTGCCGGCGTCTATCCCATCGACCCCACGGATTACGAGAACCTGCGTGCCTCGCTGGAGAAGCTGCAGCTGAACGATGCCTCGCTGACCTTTGTGCCCGAGACTTCGGTGGCGCTGGGCTTCGGATTCCGTTGCGGATTCCTGGGACTGCTGCACATGGAGATTGTGCAGGAGCGTCTGGACCGTGAGTTCGATATGGATGTCATCACGACGGTGCCTAACGTAACCTATATGTGCTACACGAAGCAGGGCGAGGAGAAGGAGGTGCATAACCCCTCGGGACTGCCTGACCAGACGATGATTGACCATATTGAAGAGCCTTACATCAAGGCGTCGATCATTACCGCTGCCGACTACATCGGACCGATTATGACGTTGTGCCTTGACAAGCGTGGTGAACTCATCGACCAGCAATATGTATCGGGTGGTCGCGTGGAACTGCGTTTCATGTTGCCGTTGGGTGAAATCGTGATTGACTTCTACGACAAGCTGAAGAGTATCTCGAAAGGCTATGCATCGTTCGACTATCACATTGATTCGTTCCGCCCGTCGAAACTGGTGAAACTCGATATCCTGCTGAATGGAGAACCCGTCGACGCGCTGTCGACGCTGACGCATCAAGATAATGCCGTGACCTTTGGTCGTCGCATGTGCGAGAAACTGAAGGAGCTGATTCCGCGCCAGCAGTTCGACATTGCCATCCAAGCGGCCATCGGTGCCAAGATTATAGCCCGCGAGACCGTGAAGCAGGTGCGTAAGGACGTGACGGCCAAGTGTTATGGCGGCGATGTGAGCCGTAAACGAAAACTGCTGGAAAAGCAGAAGCGCGGTAAGAAGCGAATGAAACAAATCGGTAACGTGGAGGTGCCGCAAAAAGCCTTCCTTGCTGTTTTGAAACTCGACTAAATCCTCTCATGACTAAACTGAAAACTAATAACTATCAAAAAGAAGAATAAGAAGAATATATGGCTACAATCGGACTGACAACAAGAGATGTGGCGCGCGAGTTAGCCCGCCGCTACAGTACAATGACGCATGAGGAACTCGATGTGCTCGAGGGAATACTGGTGCCTATGAAATTCCAGAAAGGCGAGATTATCCTCAGAGAAGGTGACATCTGCAAGGATATTTACTGGGTGGCAAAAGGCCTTGTGCGCCAGTTCTATTATAAGAATGACAAGGAACTAACGGAATATATGGCCATTGAGGACAACATCGTGATGAGCATTGAGAGTCTGTTCAAAGAACAACCTTCGACCCAGCAAATCGTTGCTTTGGAGCCTACCATCCTGTTTGCTCTGCCCAAGAAGGACCTGGAACACGAAGCCGTTCGCAACGTGAACATCCAGATGTTGTACCGTAAGATTCTGGAGGAGTCGCTCATCATTTCGCAGGTTCATGCCGACATGCTTCGCTTCGAGTCAGCACAAGAGCGTTATGCCAAGCTGGTGAAGCGTTCGCCGCAGTTGGTACTGCGCGCTCCGTTGGTCTATATTGCCAGCTACCTGCAGATGACTCCCGAGACGCTGAGCCGTGTGCGTACTTCGGCACTGCTGGGCGACAGGAGCGACAAAGATTAAAGCACGCTGCTGAATGTAAACATATCGGGGAATGCCTGGTCGAGAGCCTCCGGGCGATTCCTGAACAGTCCGAATAGGGCGCTGCCTGAGCCAGACATGGCCGCATAGGTGGCGCCCATCTTATATAGCTTCTCTTTTACAAGACCAATTTCCGGATGCAGGGCGAAAACGCTCTCCTCGAAGTCGTTGACCAGTTGGTCGCGCCAGGTTTCCACGGGTTGCATCACGATGTCGCGGCAGTTCTTGACGGGGAAATGAGGGCGGATGCGCGAGAAGGCCTCCTTGGTGGGGACGGGAATGTCGGGACGGACAACGGCGATGTGCCAGCCGCTCAGGTCGAGCTGGATGTCCTCGAGACGTTCGCCGATGCCTTCTGCATAACACGGTCCGTTCTTGATGAAGAAGGCGCAATCGGCACCAAGTCGTGCGGCATAGTCAATCATCTGCTGCTCGGAAAGGCCGAGGTGGAACATCTCGTTGAGCAGGCGAATCATATAGGCACAATCGCTGGAACCACCGCCCATGCCAGCCTGTGTGGGAATGCCTTTCCAAAGGTGTGCATGACAACGAGGCAGGGCAGGGAAGTCGGACTTCAGCAGATTGTAAGCACGGACCACCAGGTTGCGCTGTTCGTCGCCGTCAATAGAAATGTTTGTCACCTTCAGGTCGCAGTCGACATCGGAAGGAAATGCATCGTCCATTGTAAATACCTCGAGTGCATCTTTAACAGGCACAGGATAAAACACCGTCTGAAGGTTATGGTATCCGTCGGGGCGTTTTTCCACAACGTTTAGCCCAAGATTAATCTTTGCAATAGGGAAAGTAATCATCGTTGCTGTTTTTATTTCGTTTTCTGCCGCAAAGGTAATCATTTCGGGCGACATTCGCAACATTTTATTTGTATTTTGAATCACCTTAAGTTTTAGGAATCTTTTTTAATATTATTTAGTTATGCGAATGCGCGTTATAAGAGGGAAAATGAGTACTTTTGCACTCCAAATAGAAGCATATTAGAATAAGAAAAATAAAACGACTATGGCAGAAGCTATTGACATCCGCGAGTTAAACATGCGGATAGAACAACAAAGTGGATTCGTGCAGAACCTTGTGTCAGGCATGGATCAGGTAATTGTAGGCCAGAAACACTTAGTAGATTCCTTGCTCATCGGACTGTTGAGCGATGGTAATATCCTGCTCGAAGGTGTGCCGGGACTGGCCAAGACGCTGGCTATCAAGACGCTGGCTCAACTGATTGATGCAACGTATTCGCGCATCCAGTTTACGCCAGACCTGCTCCCTGCTGACGTGACAGGTACGATGATTTACTCACAGAAGGATGAGAAGTTCCAGGTAAAGCGCGGTCCGGTGTTTGCCAACTTTGTGTTGGCCGACGAAATCAACCGTGCCCCGGCTAAGGTTCAGAGCGCTTTGCTCGAGGCTATGCAGGAGAAGCAGGTGACCATCGGTAGCGAAACCTTTGAACTGCCGAATCCGTTCCTTGTGATGGCTACCCAGAACCCCATTGAGCAGGAAGGTACTTATCCGTTGCCCGAGGCCCAGATGGACCGTTTCATGCTGAAGGTAGTGATTGGCTATCCCACGATTGACGAGGAGAAGAAGATTATCCGCGAAAATATCCAGGAGTCGCTGCCTAAGGTTCGTCCTGTGACCACTTCGGCTGAGATTCTGAAGGCTCGCGAAGTGGTGCGTGAGGTCTATTTGGACGAGAAGATTGAGCAGTATATTGCCGATATCGTCTTCGCTACACGCTATCCCGACCGTTATGGCCTGAAGGATATGAAGGACATGATATCGTTTGGCGGTTCTCCGCGTGCCTCCATTAATTTGGCCAAGGCTGCCCGCGCCTATGCTTTCATCAAGCGCAGAGGCTATGTAGTGCCTGAGGATGTGCGTGCCGTAGCCCACGATGTGCTGCGCCATCGTATCGGGCTCACTTACGAAGCCGAGGCCAGCAACGTGACAAGTGAGGAAATCGTCTCGAAGGTGATTAACAAGGTTGAAGTGCCCTGATTAATGCATAATTAATAATGCATAATGCATAATTGATGGAAACATCCGAGATATTAAAGAAAGTTCGCAAGATTGAAATCAAGGCACGAGGACTGAGTTCGAACGTCTTCGCAGGCCAGTATCACTCTGCCTTCAAGGGTAGGGGTATGGCTTTCAGCGAGGTGCGTGAATATCAGTACGGCGACGATGTGCGCGACATCGACTGGAACGTTACTGCCCGATTCCATCGTCCTTATGTGAAGGTGTTCGAAGAGGAACGTGAGTTGACCGTGATGCTGCTCATCGATGTCAGCGGCTCGCAGGACTTCGGTACCCAGCGCCAGATGAAGCGCGACATGGTAACCGAGATTGCTGCAACACTCGCTTTCTCGGCCATCCAGAATAACGACAAGATCGGTGTGGCATTTTTCTCTGACCGTATCGAGAAGTATATTCCGCCCAAGAAAGGACGCAAGCACATCCTTTATATCATCCGCGAAATGCTGGACTTCCAGCCCCAATCGAAGCGTACTGACGTGAAGCAGGCTTTGGAGTTTCTGACCAGCGTGTCGAAACGACGCTGTACGGCTTTCGTGCTCAGCGACTTCTACGACCGCCAGGACTTTCTGCAGCCTTTGCAGATTGCCAATCGCAAGCACGATGTCGTTGCCCTGCAAGTGTATGACCAGCGTGCCCGCGAACTGCCTGACGTCGGACTGATGCGTGTGGTGGATGCTGAAACTGGCTACGAACAGTATATTGACACCTCGAGCCGTCGTCTGCGTCAGGCCCATGAGAAGTACTGGCGCCAGCGTCAGGAAGTGCTACGCGAGACGATGAACAAGAGTAATGTCGACCTGATTAGCATCGCAACGAACGAAGACTATGTCAAGGCGCTGTTGATGCTGTTTAAGCAGAGAAGTTAAGATAAAGACTGAAAGCAAGTGAAAAGAACGATATTGTTTATAGGATTGATTATCAGTACGATGCTGGCAATGGCGCAAGCAAGCGTACAAGCTACGATTGATCCTATAGAGATGCTGATAGGCGAACAGGCTCAGGTAACGCTGACCGTTCAGGCTGATGACAATGCCAAGGTGGAATGGCCTCAACTGAAGCCTCGCCAGATGTTGGTGCCAGGGGTGGAAGTCATCTCCAGTCACACCGGATTATCCGGAAATTCTGGCAAAATGATGACCATTACGCTGACTTCGTTCGATGGAAAACTCTATCCGCTGCCCCCGTTCACGGTGAAAGTCAACGGCAAGGAACTGAAGTCTAACGAGCTGGCCCTGAAGGTCGTCGAGGTGGAAGTAGACACTACGCAGATGAATGCTTTCTTCGGACCGAAAGACGTTCAGGACAATCCCTTCCAATGGAGTGACTGGAGCCTGCCGTTCTGGTTGAGCGTTTTGGTATTAGTATTGCTGGCTGCCGGCTATTGGCTCTATCTGCGCCTGCGCGACAACAAGCCCATCATAACCCATATCAAGATTGTGCGCCGACTGCTTCCTCACCAGAAGGCCATGAAGGAAATTGAGCAGATCAAGGCCGATAAGATGGTGACATCGGAGAATCAGAAGGAATACTACACCAAGTTGACTGAGACGTTGCGCAAGTACATTGAAGAACGCTACGGATTCTCGGCGATGGAGATGACCAGTTCGGAAATTATCGAGCGGCTGATGGCTCAGAGCGATCAGGAGCGTCTTGATGAGCTGCGCCAGTTGTTTACAACAGCCGATTTGGTGAAGTTTGCCAAGTATTCGACGATGATTAACGAAAACGACTCGAACCTGGTGAACGCCATAGACTTCATCAACCAAACGAAGTTGGAGAACCAACCGACGGAGGAGGTGCAGAAGCCTGTTCTGTCGGAAGCCGATTTGCGTTCGCAGAAGGAACGTCGCGTGCTGAAGAGTGTTATCTGGGGCATTGCTATTGTGACTACGCTGCTGTTCTGCTACGTGGTCTATAGTGTCTGGCAGTTAATTAATTGATAATTGAAAATTGACAATTGATAATTGATGATTGAGAATTCATGGAATTTGCCAATAAAGAATATCTGTTGCTGCTGTTGCTGTTGATACCCTATATCGTGTGGTATCTGATGTACAGGAAGAAGGCTGAGCCCACGATGCGGTTGAGCGACACCAACGCATACCGTTATGCTCCGCGTTCGTGGAAGGTCACGCTGATGCCTTTGCAGCCACTCTTGCGCATGGCCGTTTTCGTATTGGTAGTATTGGTACTGGCCCGTCCGCAGACACAGAACTCATGGAAGAACCAAACGGTGGAAGGTATTGATATCATGCTGGCCATGGACGTGTCAACGTCGATGCTGGCTGAAGACCTGAAACCGAATCGTATAGAGGCTGCCAAGCAGGTGGCAGCAGAGTTTATTGTAGGACGTCCGAACGATAATATCGGACTGACGATTTTTGCCGGCGAGGCATTCACGCAATGTCCGATGACTACAGACCACAGCTCGTTGCTGAACCTGTTGCACAATACCCGTACCGACATTGCTGCCCGCGGTCCTCAAGGGGGCGGTATCGAAGACGGAACGGCCATCGGAATGGGACTTGCCAATGCTATGTCGCGCCTGAAGGAATCGAAGGCTAAGAGCAAGGTGGTCATCCTGTTGACTGATGGTTCGAACAATCGTGGCGACCTCTCGCCAATGACTGCTGCAGAGATTGCCAAGAGTCTGGGCATCCGTGTCTACACCATTGGTGTGGGTACCAAGGGTACAGCGCCGTTCCCGCCATCTGCTACCGGTCTTCCTGGCTATGTGAACCTGCCTGTGGAGATTGACACCAAGACGTTGTCGGACATTGCCGGAGCCACAGATGGCGATTTCTATCGCGCCACCAACAACCGGGAGTTGCAGAACATCTACAAGGAGATTGACAAGCTGGAGAAATCCAAGCTGAATGTCAAGCAGTTCAGCCGCCGTTACGAGGCCTACCAGCCTTTCGCGCTGGCTGCCTTGTTGCTGTTGCTCTTGGAGATCCTGTTGCGTATTACCGTGTTCCGCAAACTGCCGTAATCAAATCGTAAATAGTAAATAGTCAAATCGTAAATTAAATAGATGTTTAGATTCGAAGATCCTATATACCTATATTTATTGGTGCTGATTCCTGTTTTGGTGCTGATACATTTCCTGATGCTCCGCCGTCAGAGGCAGCGTCTGCGCAAGTTTGGCGATCCTGAACTGGTGCGCCAGCTGATGCCCGATGTGTCGCGGTTCCGCCCATTAGTCAAATTCTGGCTGTTGTTGGGCGCTTTGGCATTGCTCATCGTGGTGTTGGCCCGTCCGCAGTTCGGCAACAAGATCAGTCATGAGAAACGCAATGGCATCGAGACCATTATCTGTATGGATATCAGTAACTCGATGTTGGCTGAGGATGTCGCTCCCAGTCGTTTGGACCGTTCGAAGATGATGGTCGAGAATCTGGTAGACCACTTTACGAACGACAAGATCGGCCTCATCGTGTTTGCCGGCGATGCTTTTGTACAGTTGCCGATTACCAGCGACTATGTGAGTGCCAAGATGTTCCTGTCGAGCATCACACCAGCGATGATAGCCACTCAGGGTACCGATATCGCTGCCGCTATCAATATGGCCTCTCATAGCTTTACTCAAGAGGAGAATATCGGCAAGGCCATCATCGTCATTACTGATGGTGAGGACCACGAGGGTGGTGCACTCGAAGCCGCTAAAGATGCCAAGGAAAAAGGAATGAATACCTATGTTCTGGGAGTCGGTTCACCCAATGGTGCCCCCATTCCTACGGGCAATGGTGACTATATGAAGGACAATGCCGGGCAGACGGTTATGTCGGCGCTGAACGAGCAGATGTGCCGTCAGTTGGCTGATGCCGGAAGTGGCGCCTATATCCATGTGGAGAACAACAGCAATGCCCAGGAACAGCTTGACAACGAACTCGACAAGCTCTCAAAAAAAGAGACTTCGTCGACCATCTATAGCGATTTCGACGAGCAGTTCCAGGCGGTAGCCATTATCGTTCTGCTGCTCCTGATATTGGAGGTTTGCATCTTGGAAATCAAGAACCCTATGTTGAAGCGCGTTTCGCTTTTTAAACGAAATGCTAAATATAAAACAAAAAATATAGAATAATGAGGACGCGATATATATTATTTATTATTTTTTCTTTATTATTTAGCCACGCAGTGGCGCAGACTGACCGTCAGATGATTCGTCAGGGCAACAAACAGTATCGCAAGGGTAATGTGGCAGAAGCGGAGGTGTCGTATCGCAAGGCGGTAGAACGCAACGAGCGGAATCCTCAAGCTAACTACAATCTCGGTAATTCTCTGATGGCACAGCGCAAGGATTCGCTGGCTATCAGTCAGTTGGAAAAGGCTGCCAAGTTGGAAACCAATCCGTTGCGTCGTGCGCAGGCCTATCATAATATGGGTGTCATCTGTCAGCAGCACCGCATGTTCGGTGAAGCAATCGAGGCTTATAAGGAAGCGTTGCGCAACAATCCAACCGATCATGAAACTCGTTATAATCTGGAACTCTGCAAGCGTCAGCAGAAAGAACAGCAGCAGGACCAGAATCAGCAGAACCAGCAAAATAAGGACAACAAAGACAATAAAGACAAACAAGATCAGCAGAAGCAGGAACAGAAGCAAGACCAGCAGAAGCAGGATCAACAACAGCAGAAACAGCAGATGAGCAAGGAGAATGCCGAGCAGCTGCTGAATGCTGCCATGCAAGAGGAGAAACAAACCCAGGAGCGCATGAAGAAGGCCCAGCAACAGCCTCAGAAGCGCCGCTTGGAAAAGAATTGGTGATTATTGCGGGCTTTGCCCTAAATATAAAATAAGAAATATGAAATAATGAAGAGACGAGTTAGTATATTTTTTGTTTTTTCTTTATTATTTAGCCACATCGTGGCGCAGACGCTCACGGGTCGCGCTCCGGCACAGGTTGCTGTCGGTGAGCAGTTCCGTTTGAGCTATACGGTCAATACCGATGATGCGAAGGGGTTCAGGGCAGGTGATATTCCTGATGCCTTCGACGTGCTGATGGGGCCTTCGACGTCCCAGCAGTCGAGTTTCCAGATGGTCAATGGCCATACCTCGAGTTCGTCGAGCATTACCTATACTTATATCCTCTCGGCCAAGAAGAATGGTTCGTTTACCATACCTCCTGCCCATGTGACAGCCGGTGGTAAGGCCATCACGTCGAACGAATTGCACATCAAGGTCAGCGGGCAAGCTCAGCCTGGAGGTCAGAGCAGTCGTCAGCAGAGCAGCACGGGTGAAATCCGCTCGGCAGGATCATCTATTTCCGGCAGCGACCTTTTCATCAAGGTGACAGCTTCGAAACAACATGTTCGTGAACAGGAACCCATTCTGTTGACCTATAAAGTCTACACGCTCGTCGGGCTTACCCAGCTGAATGGTAAGATGGCCGATCTGAAGAGCTTCTATTCCCGTGAGGTGCCATTGCCGCAGGAGAAGCAGTTCCATATAGAGAATGTCAACGGAAAGCCCTATCGCACCGTAACGTGGCAGCAGTATGTCATGTTCCCGCAGGTGACGGGTAAACTCGAGGTTCCCAGCATCACCTACGAAGGCATCGTCGTACAGCAGAACCGTAACGTCGATCCTTTCGAGGCCTTCTTCAACGGAGGCTCAGGCTATATTGAAGTCAAGAAGGAAATCAAGGCTCCGGGCATCACCATTCAGGTCGATCCGTTGCCTCAACGTCCTGCAGGATTCTCGGGTGGAGTAGGTAAGTACTCCATCTCTGCCTCACTCGACAAGACCGAGGTTAAGGCTAACGACCCCGTGAAGATGCATGTCGTCGTGAGTGGCGTGGGTAACATGAAACTGTTGAAGCAGCCCGAGGTGAAGTTCCCCAAGGACTTCGACCACTACGATGCCAAGGTAACTGATAAGACTCAGCTAACCACCAAGGGTCTCGAGGGTTCCATCGTTTACGACTTCTTGGCTGTACCTCGTCATCAGGGTGACTACGAGATTCCTGCCATCGAATACACCTATTTCGATACGGAGGCAAACAGCTATAAGACCGTCAAGACAGAATCCTTCACGCTCCATGTCGAGAAGGGCAGCGGAACAAGCCAAGCCACTTATACTAGTCAGGAAGATGTCAAGCAGTTGAATAGCGATATCCATTACATCAAGACTGGCGAAACCCGTCAGCGCGGTGTCGACGAGTTCTTCTTCAGCTCCACAGAATACTGGGTATCGCTGGCTGTATTGCTGTTGGGCTTTATCTCGCTCTTCGTCATCTTCCGTCAGCGCGCCATCGAGAATGCCGACATCGTGAAACAGCGTGCAGGCAAGGCTAACAAGGTGGCCACCAAACGACTGAAGAAGGCTGCAAAACTGATGGCAGTTGGTAGTCAGAACGAGTTCTACGACGAAGTATTGCGTGCGTTGTGGGGCTATGTGGGCGACAAGTTGAACATGCCTGTCGAACAGCTCTCGCGAGAAAATATCAGTCAGCAGCTGGAGGCTCGCAACGTCTCTGCTGAAACCATCGGACAATTTATCGGTGCCTTGGACGAGTGCGAGTTCGCGCGCTACGCTCCAGGCGATGCAACAGGAAATATGAATAAAGTATACGATGCAGCAATGACAGCGATTACGCAGATTGCCACAACGATGAAGAGAGGAGGGAGAAGTCCTCAAGCCCGACTCCTGCTGATAATGGTCATTTCTCTTACCTCTTATCTCTTACCACTTACCTCTCATGCTGCTGTCACCAAGGCAGAAGCCGACAGCGCTTATGTCCAGGAGCGTTACCAGCAGGCCGCCAAGGATTACGAAGCCTTGCTGAAGCAGGGTGTGAGTGCCGATTTGTATTATAACCTCGGCAACTGCTACTACCGCATGGACCAGATAACAAAGGCCGTCCTGAACTACGAGCGCGCCTTGCTGCTGTCGCCTGGCGATAAGGACATTCGTTTCAACCTGCAGATGGCCCGTTCGAAGACCATCGACAAGATTACTCCCGAGTCGGAGATGTTCTTCGTCACGTGGTACCGTTCGCTGGTTAACGTGCAGAGCGTCGACAGCTGGGCACGCACGGCTCTGATAGCCTTGCTCGTTGCTGTTACCCTGGCGCTACTGTATCTGTTCTCCGACCGCATCTGGCTTCGCAAGGTGGGCTTCTTCGGAGGCATCTTCTTACTGCTCATATTCCTCGTCAGCAATCTCTTTGCCTGGCAGCAGAAACGTAACCTGACGCAGCGTTCCGGCGCCATCATCATCAAGTCTGCCGTTAACGTCAAAAGCACACCGTCGAAGAATGGCACCGACCTGTTTATCCTTCACGAAGGCACCAAGGTCATCATCACCGACTCCTCGATGAAGGAGTGGCGCGAAATCCGTGTGGCCGACGGTAAGGAAGGCTGGCTGGAAACATCTGAAATCGAAGTGATATAATTGAATAAACGATATGGAAGAAATCATACAATACGACAAGCAACTGCTGCTTTGGTTTAATGGCAGCGATTCGCTCTTCTTGGATTCTCTCATCATGACGCTGACCAATGCCAAGACGTGGATTTCGCTCTACCTAGGATTGTTCTATGTGGTGCTGAAAACCAATCTGAAGAGCAATACCGCCGTTCGCGACATCCTGCTGGTGCTGGCTGCTGCCGGAGCCTGCGTTTTACTTGCCGGAACCATCGACGATACGATAGTAAAACCCCTTGTGGCCCGCTGGCGACCTACCCACGACCCTGAAATTGGTGCTCTTGTCGACACGGTGAATGACTATCGTGGCGGCAACTACGGCTTCTTCTCGGCCCACGCTGCCAACACATTCTCCATTGCGGTATTCTTCTCCTTGCTGATGCGACAGCGACTGCTGACCATCTTCCTGGTTGCCTGGTCGCTGACGAACTGTTATACGCGACTCTATCTGGGCGTCCACTATCCCGGCGACATTACCGTTGGTCTGATTTGGGGCGGTTTGGTGGGTTTCTGTGTCTATAAGGGCTATTGCCGTGTGACGCGTCCAGCCGTTTATACGCTTCAGTTATGCTATGTCCCCATAGCCATACTCTGTCTGACGGTACTCGTCGCCATAGTGATGGCTTTGTTATAAGAGATCTCAACGATGAATACGAAAGAGATACATATCAGCGACTATAGCTACGAGCTGGCCGACGAACGCATTGCCAAGTTTCCTTTGGCCGAGCGCGACCACTCGAAGCTGCTCCTATATAATAAAGGTGTAGTGGGGGAAGATGTGTTCTACAACTTGCCCAACTATTTGCCCGAAGGTGCGCTGATGGTGATGAACAATACGAAGGTCATTCAGGCCCGTCTGCATTTCCGCAAAAGCACGGGGGCGCTGATAGAGGTATTCCTGCTGGAACCTGCCCAGCCTGCCGACTACGAACAAATGTTCCAACAGACGCACCGCTGTTCATGGCTTTGTCTGGTGGGCAATCAGAAGAAATGGAAGGAAGGCTCGCTCACTCGCGAATTGGAAATCAAGAACGAGAAATTCCAAATCTCGGCTACTCGTCAGGGAGAACAGGGAACTAGCCAACTCATTGAGTTCGAATGGAACAATGCCAACATCAACTTTGCCGACATTCTCGACGTGATGGGCGAACTGCCCATTCCTCCCTATCTGAACCGCGAGACACAGGAGAGCGACAAAATGACCTATCAGACCGTCTATTCGAAGATAAAAGGCTCGGTGGCTGCCCCTACGGCAGGATTGCACTTTACCGAGCGTGTGCTGAGTGCTATCGATGCCCATGGTATTGAGCGCGAAGAGGTGACGCTGCATGTTGGTGCCGGAACGTTCCGCCCCGTCAAGAGCGAGACTATCGGCGAACATCCCATGCACACGGAATATATTGCCGTGCACCGTCACACCATCGAGCGACTGCTGGCTCACAACGCCGAAGCCATTGCCGTTGGCACCACCAGTGTCCGCACGCTGGAGAGCCTCTACTATATGGGCCTGAAGGTGCTGGCCAATCCCGATATTACAGAATACGAACTGCACGTCAACCAATGGGAACCCTATCAAGGGGACGGTTCCATATGTGATAGCGAAGCGTTTACAGGGGAACCGTCCCCATGTGTGTCGCTTCAGGCTTTGCTGGACTGGATGGTGCGCCACGAACTCACCGTGCTCCACTCGTCCACGCAGATTATCATCGCTCCGGGCTACGACTATCACATTGTCAAGATGCTCATCACCAATTTCCACCAGCCTCAGTCGACGCTGTTGCTGTTGGTGAGTGCCTTCGTTCATGGCGACTGGCACAAGATCTACGACTACGCCTTGGCTCACGACTTCCGCTTCTTGAGCTATGGCGACTCCTCGCTACTCATACCATAAACATCAAATGTCAAACATCAAATTTCAAACGATATGAAATACGGATTCATCAAGGTGGCTGCTGCCGTACCGGCTGTAAAGGTGGCCGACGTGGTTTACAACGTTCAGGAAATCGAGAAACTCATCTCTCTGGCCGATAGCGAGCACGTTGAGATTGTGTGCTTCCCCGAGCTGTGCATCACGGGCTACACGTGTCAGGACCTGTTCAAAGAACAACTGTTACTCACCAAGGCGGAAGAAGGTCTGCTCATGCTGCTCGACTTCACCCGCAAGCTCGACGTTATCGCCATTGTCGGACTGCCCGTCCAGGCCCGCGGACTCTTGTTGAATTGTGCGGTAGTCATTCAGCATGGCACCATTCTGGGCGTGGTTCCCAAGACCTACCTGCCCAACTACAACGAATTCTACGAGAAACGTTGGTTTGCTTCCGCCCAGGACTTGAATCCTACCGATATCTATCTGGCTGGGACTCCCGTCCACCTGTCGTCTGAGCCGTTGCTGTTCCAGACCTGCGACGGCGTCCGTTTCGGTGTGGAAATCTGCGAAGATGTCTGGGCGCCCATTCCTCCTAGCAATAATCTGACGATGGCTGGTGCCGAGATTATCTTCAACTGCTCTGCCAGCGACGAGCTCATTGGCAAACATGGCTATCTGCGTTCGCTGGTGGCCCAGCAGAGTGCCCGCACCATGAGCGGTTACGTCTACGCATCGTCGGGCTTTGGCGAGTCTACACAGGATGTCGTCTATGCTGGCAATGCAATGTTTTTTGAAAACGGAAAGGTGCTTGTCGAGGGCGAGCGTTTCTCGTTCCAGCCCCAACTGCAGACGGCTCAGATTGACGTCGAGCGCCTGCGTACTGATCGGCAGACCAATAGCACGTTCATCAATGCCCAGCGCGAGGCCCACGCTCAGGTCATCGAGGCCAAGCCGGCTATGGACGACCATCCCTTCGAATTCACGCGTTCCATTGACGCTCATCCCTTCATTCCTCAGGACGACGAAATGAAGGAAACTTGCGAGGAGATTCTCAATATCCAGACAGCAGGACTGGCTAAGCGACTCATCCACACCAATTGCCAACATGTCGTCATCGGCATCAGCGGTGGACTAGACTCCACACTGGCCCTGTTGGTATGCGTGCGCACCTTCGACCGTCTCGGTTACGATCGCAAAGGCATTATTGGGGTTACCATGCCTGGTTTCGGAACGACAGACCGCACGCACGACAATGCCGCCTCGCTCATGCAGACGCTAGCCATTTCGCAGATGGAGATTCCCATTGCGAAGGCCGTCAAACAACATTTCTCCGACATTGGCCACGATGCAGCCATCCACGATGCTACCTACGAGAATTCGCAGGCTCGCGAGCGCACGCAGATTCTGATGGACCTTGCCAACAAGCTTAACGCCATCGTCGTGGGCACTGGCGACCTCTCGGAACTGGCTCTGGGTTGGGCCACCTACAATGGCGACCACATGTCGATGTATGGTGTCAATGCCGGCATCCCCAAGACACTCATCCAGTACATTATTAAATATATTGCCTCCACACCGGCCTTCTCGGCCCAGCGCGAGACGTTGCTGGACATTGTCGACACGCCGATTTCGCCCGAGCTGACACCTGCCGACGAAAAGGGAAACATCAAGCAGAAGACTGAGGATCTCGTCGGACCCTACGAACTCCACGACTTCTTCCTCTACTATTTTATGCGCTTCGGATTCCGTCCTGCCAAGATTTTCCTGATGGCACAGCAGGCCTTTGGATTGTCTTACGACGCTGCCACCATCAAGAAGTGGCTCCAGACGTTCTGCCGCCGTTTCTTCTCGCAGCAGTTCAAGCGTTCCTGTCTGCCCGACGGTCCCAAGGTGGGCAGCATCAGCCTCTCGCCCCGTGGCGATTGGCGCATGCCAAGCGATGCCAGCTCGGCATTATGGGTCAAGGAGTGCGAGGAGTTATAGAAAGTGCTGACAGAATTTGTAGAATCAAAAAAAATATCGTACCTTTGCGACCATGATGAAAACGGTGACCGTAAAAGACCTGGCTTTACGTCAGGCTGCCGGCGAGGGCATGGATGCCTTCGTGGCCTGTTTCGTGACGGCTATCAAGGATGCTATCGATGGTGAGCTGACTGCCGAGACGATGGCCCAGCTTAATGCTGATCAGATTACACTGCTGGCGTGGCAGACGCTGCACGATGAGGTGATGGACGGCGGTTTCGTCCAGCTCATCCATAACGGATACGGTCCCTTCATCTTCAAGAATCCCTTTGCCAAAGCCGTGAAGCTGTGGGGACTGCGCCCGCTGTCGAAGCTCATCTACGATGCCCACTCGCTGTATATAAAATATGGCCAGCAGTTGGAGCGCGACTGCACCGACGACGAATTTATGGCCCTGTTCGAGCAGTATCCCGAGTTCGACGACCTGGACGACCTGTTTGTCGAGGAAGAAGAAGCGTGGACCGAGCAGATAGCCCGATATATTGATAACAACATTGAGAAATTTGCACTAATCACACAGTAGGGTCGGTTCTTCGACCTAAAGGTACGAAGTGTGGCGTTGCAATTCTCTGTGTATTTTTATATTTATGAATAAGGAACAAGAACAGATTAGGAAAAAGAGTCCTATCCAGATAAAAAACAAGAAGGCCTCGTTTGAGTATTTCTTTATCGAGGAGTTCACGGCTGGCATTGTGCTTACCGGTACGGAGATTAAGAGCATCCGTCTGGGCAAGGCCTCGCTAGTCGACACCTACTGTACCATCATCAATGGCGAGCTGTGGGTGAAGGGCATGAGTGTGTCGCCCTATTTCTATGGCTCCTACAATAACCACGAGTTGAAGCGCGACCGCAAGTTGCTGCTCACGAAGCGCGAGATTTCCAGGCTGGCGTCGGCTACCAAGCAGACGGGCTACACCATCGTGCCCCTCCTGGTATTCATCGACCCCAAGGGACGTGCCAAGATGGATATCGCCCTCTGCAAGGGTAAGAAGGAGTTCGACAAGCGCCAGACGCTGAAGGAAAAGGAAGACCGTCGTGAAATGGACCGTGCCATGAAATCCTTTAAACATTAACATCGTATGAAGAAAGTCATTACTATATGCCTGTTGCTCGTCGCCCTGGTGGCTTCGGCACAGCAGAAACGCGAGTTCCGCGGAGCGTGGATTCAATGTGTCAACGGCCAGTTCAAGGGCATGTCCACCGAGGCCATGCAGCGCACGCTGACCTACCAGTTGAACGAATTGCAGAAGGATGGCTGCAACGCCATCATCTTCCAGGTGCGCCCCGAGTGCGACGCCCTCTATGAGAGCAGCATCGAACCGTGGAGCTATTACCTCACGGGCGAACAGGGTTCCAGACCCTATCCTTATTGGGACCCGCTGAAGTGGATGGTCGACGAGTGCCACAAGCGTGGCATGGAGCTTCACGCCTGGATCAATCCCTACCGTGCCAAGACGAAGACGGCTCATGGTAATGCCCGCAACCACGTTGTGGTGCAGCATCCCGAATGGACTTTCCAGTACGATGGTCTGACGCTGCTCAACCCCGCCTTGCAGGAGTGCCGCGACTACATCTGCAACGTTGCTCGCGACATCGTGACACGTTACGACGTCGACGGATTCCATATCGACGACTATTTCTATCCCTATCCCGTGGCTGGCGTGCAGATTCCCGACGACGCCCAGTATCGTGCCAATTCCAATGGCATCGGCAATCGTGGCGACTGGCGCCGTTTCAATGTCAATCTCTTCATCGAACAGCTCTACAAGACGGTTCACGAGGCCAAGCCTTGGGTGAAGGTGGGCATCTCGCCCTTCGGCATCTACCGCAACAAGAAGAGCGACCCCAACGGCAGCCGTACCAATGGTCTGCAGAACTACGACGACCTCTATGCCGACGTGTTGCTGTGGGATGCCAACGGGTGGATGGACTATTGCGTGCCCCAGATTTATTGGGAGATTGGCAACCGTGCTGCCGACTACGATGAACTCATCCATTGGTGGAACCAGCACCTGACGCGTACTGCGCTGTACATCGGCGAGGATGTCGAGCGCACGGTGAAACATGCTGACCTGAAGGACAAGAACCGCCACCAGCTGTCAGCCAAGATGTCGCTCCATCAGCAGCTGCCTCGTGTGAAGGGTACCGTGCTGTGGTATGCCAAGGCTGCCGTCGATAACATAGGCAACTATGGCACCTCTCTGCGTAACGTCTATTGGCGTACGCCTGCCTTGCAGCCCGTCATGGAACACATCGACAAAAAGGCTCCCAAGAAGGTGCGCAAACTGAAGGCATTCAATTTCGATGGTCAGCGGGTATTGTTCTGGACAGCTCCCAAGGGGAAAGGCTGGCAGGACGAGGCCACGCGCTATGCCGTCTACCGCTTCGACAAGAGCGAAAAGGTCGACCTTCACGACACGAGTCACCTGAAGGCCATCGTCAGCGATACTTTCTACGAGATGCCTGCCAACGAGCAGACGCCTTGTGTGTACGTTGTTACCGCCCTCGACCGCATGCAGAACGAGAGCAAAGAGGTCAAAGTTAAGATCAAGAAATAAGCACGAACGGCCATTTATTCGTGTAATTCGTGAAATTCGTGGTCGAAAAAACTACTTTAGTGCTTCTTTCAAGAATTTCGGTGTAAATCCCTTCTTACTCTTAGCCACCTGCTCTGGTGTGCCGGTAGAAAGAATTGTACCACCTCCGCGTCCACCCTCAGGCCCCATGTCGATGATGTGGTCGGCCAGTTTGATGACGTCCATGTTGTGTTCGATGATAATCACCGTATTGCCGCGGTCCACCAGCGTTTGCAGCACATTCATCAGGATGCGGATGTCCTCGAAGTGCAGTCCCGTCGTGGGCTCGTCCAGAATGTATAGCGTCTTGCCCGTATCCTTTTTCGACAGTTCCGTGGCCAGTTTTACACGCTGGCTCTCGCCGCCCGACAGCGTTGTCGACGGCTGCCCCAACTTGATATATCCCAGTCCCACGTCCTGTATGGTCTTGATTTTCCGCAGGATGTCGGGCACGTTCTCGAAGAATTCCACAGCCTGGTTGATGGTCATGTCCAGCACGTCGGCTATTGACTTGCCCTTGAATCGCACCTCCAGCGTCTCGCGGTTATATCGCTTGCCGTGACATTCCTCGCACGGCACCTGGATATTGGGCAGGAAATTCATCTCGATGGTCTTGTATCCGTTGCCGCCACACGTCTCGCAGCGACCGCCCTTTACGTTGAACGAGAACCTGCCGGGTTTGTAGCCGCGAATCTGGGCCTCGGGCAGATTGACAAACAGCGAGCGGATGTCGCTGAACACGCCTGTATAGGTGGCAGGATTCGAACGCGGCGTACGGCCTATGGGGCTCTGGTCGACGTTCACCACCTTGTCGATATGTTTCAGTCCGTCAATGCTGTCGTAGGGCATCGGCGCCTGTAGCGAACGGTAGAAATGCTTCGATAGGATGGGGTAGAGCGTCTCGTTGATCAGCGTCGACTTGCCCGAACCCGATACACCCGTGACGACGATGAGTTTCCCTAATGGGAAATCAACGGTGACATTTTTCAGGTTGTTACCCCGACAGCCCTTCAGCGTCAGCACCTTGCCGTTGCCCTTGCGGCGCTCCTTGGGCACGTCAATCTTCATCTGGCCGTTCAGGTATTGTGCTGTGATGGTGTCCGTCTTCAGCATCTCGTCGATGGTACCTTGGAACACCACTTCGCCGCCTTTTCGTCCGGCCTTCGGACCGATGTCGACGATGTAGTCGGCCTGGCGCATCATGTCCTCGTCGTGCTCGACGACAATCACCGTGTTCCCCAGGTCGCGCAGTTCCTTCAGCGAGTGTATTAGCCGTTCGTTGTCCCTTTGGTGCAGTCCGATGCTCGGCTCGTCAAGAATGTAGAGCACGTTTACCAGCTGCGAACCGATCTGCGTGGCCAGACGGATGCGCTGGCTCTCACCGCCCGACAGCGACGCCGACTGGCGGTTCAGCGCCAGATAGTCCAGTCCCACCTCAAGCAGGAAGTCCAGTCGCGTCCTGATTTCCTTCAGTATCTCGGCGGCAATCTTGTATTCTTTAGAGGTAAGAGGTGAGGGGTTAGAGGTGAGAGATGTGCTTTGCTGCTGAGTATTCTCGGGCTTAGAGTATTCTCTTTCCTCTAACCTCTTTCCACTTTCCTCTAATTCTTCAATCCACTCGCGCAACTCGCTCAGGTCCATATTGGCCAGCTCCGATATGTTCTTATCCCATATCTTATAGGATAGTGCCTCGCGTGTCAGTCGCAGGCCGTGACACTCCGGACACTCACACTCCGCCAGGAATTGATCAGCCCATTTTTGGCCTCCCGCACTGTCGTCGTTGTCCATCACCGAGCGAAGGTATTTCACCACACCGTCGAAATCGACGAAGTAGTCGCTCGATGTATGCACCAGTTCCTTATCAATGCGCACAGGTTCCAGCGAACCGTACAGTATCTCGCTCAGGGCCTCCTCGGGGATGTCTTCTATCCGCGTCTTCAGGTCGCAGTCGTGTTGGTGCAGAATGGCGTCAATCTGCCAGAAAATCATCTGGTTCTTGTATTTTCCCAATGGGGCAATTCCACCCTCGTGGATGCTCTGGCGGCGGTTCGGAATGACCTTGTCGATATCTATCTCGTTGATGTATCCCAAGCCTTTACAACGCGGACAGGCGCCTTGAGGCGAGTTAAACGAAAACGTGTTAGGTGCTGGGTCATTGTACGATATGCCTGTCGTCGGACACATCAGTCGTTTCGAAAAATGCCGCACCTCGCCCGTGTCGTAGTCCATAATCATAATCAGCCCTTCGCCTTGCTTCATGGCCGTCTGGACGGTCTTTTTCAGACGGTCGGTAGGTTGGGTAGGGCTGTTAGGTTCGTTTGGTTGGGCAGGGACTTTCAGTCGGTCAATCACCACCTCGATGTCGTGGTTCTTGTATCGGTCCACCTTCATGCCCTCGGTCAGCTCCACGACGTCGCCGTCCACACGCACATGCAGATAGCCCTTTCTACGCATCGACTCGAACAACTCCCGGTAGTGGCCCTTACGGCTCTTCACCAGCGGCGCCAGCACCAGAATCTTGCGGCCCTCGTAGTCGTGCAGAATCATGTCGATAACCTTCTCCTCCGTGTATTTCACCATCGGCTCGCCGGTCATGTAGCTGTACGCCCTGCCGGCACGGGCAAACAGCAGGCGCATGTAGTCATACACCTCCGTCGTCGTGCCCACCGTCGAGCGCGGATTCTTGTTCGTCGTTTTCTGTTCGATGCTGATTACCGGCGACAGTCCTGTAATCTTATCCACATCGGGCCTTTCCATACCGCCCAGGAAGTTGCGGGCGTAGGCCGAGAACGTCTCGATATACCTGCGCTGTCCCTCGGCGAAGATAGTGTCGAAGGCCAGCGACGACTTTCCCGAACCGCTCAGTCCGGTGACCACCGTCAGCGACTGGCGCGGAATCTCCACGTCAATGTTTTTCAGGTTGTGCACCCGAGCGCCCCAAACGTTGATTTTCGTGTCGCTCATGGCTCACCTCCCGTGTTAGTGTAGTCGTCGTTATACCGTCTGATCAGGTTCACGTCGCGGCGGATGTTATACTCCTTGCCGTCGGCTCCGCGGGCCTTCACCAGCACGAAATACACGCCGTCCTTCACGGGATGGCCGTTGTAGGTGCCGTCCCATTCGCCGTCGACATCCGTCCATTCATACAGTTTCTGCCCCCATCGGTTAAAGATGTAGGCATGGAATTCCACGATACTTCTGTGGGTCTTCTTGGCGCTGTACGTGTCGTTGGCACCGTCGCCGTTGGGTGTAAAGGCGTTGGGCATCTCCAGCACGCTGTCGAAGATGGTCACGCCGATTTTCGCCGAGTCCACACGTTCGTTCTGCAAGCTGACATACACCGTCACCTCCGTCTTACCCGCATCCACAAACGTGTATTCCGGGCTCTGCTCGTAGCGCGTCACGCTGCTCGAGCCTTCAGGACCCTCGTGCGAAAAGCGCCATTCCAACGACCACCCTGACTCAATATCCTCCACCTCGGCCTCGAATCGCACCGCCAGCGGAGCCTCGCCGTCGAAGTCTTCGGTCTTCCTGACTTCGTCGCCCTTGTCTGTATAGATTGCCGTGATGGTGACGGTGGCTTGCGTTCCTGTAGCCAGCCATCCCAGCATCATCAGCACCATGATCATTCTTTGTTTCATCGCAGTCGCTTGATACTAATTGTCGTACACCTTTTATACTTATAACGTGCAAAGTTCGGCATTTATTTTTATTCCGCCTAAAGAAAATCGTTAAAGTTTCATATATTTCTGCTTTTTTCGCGATACCTATATAAAACTCCTTTCCTCCTAAACTCCTTGGAAATATAATATTTCTTTGGAATACTTTTGGACTTTCAAAAGATTTTCGTAATTTTGCAAACAAATGGAACAATATCAAAGCAGAAATGCGTTTCTTCTGAAATATGACTGCAAAGGATTGAGCGGCAACGCGTTGAAGGTCATCGCCATCATCGCCATGACAATTGACCATTTGGCATGGGTGGGCATAGAAACTTACGAGCAGGCAGAGACACCCTTGCAAATCGGCCTTCACTGCATCGGGCGCCTGACAGCTCCGATGATGATCTTCTTTGTGGCCGAGGGGTACCACCACACCCACAACTTCCGCCGCTACCTGAACCGTCTGATCATGCTGGCCGTGGTAAGCCATTTCGCATTCTGCTATTTCAATATGTCGGGCTTCAATCCACTGGACAACCTGCTCTTCAACGCCACCAGCATTGCCTGGCCGCTTTTGTGGGGGTTGATACTGCTGAAGGTATGGGACATGAAGCAGCTGGCCCGATGGCAGCAAATAGCTGTCACACTGCTGGCCTGTATGCTAACCTTTACCTCCGACTGGAGCTGTGCTGCTCCGCTGGCCATACTCATGATAGGGCGGAGCCGTGGCAATTTCTGCAAGCAGATGCTGTGGATGATGGTCATCATCACGGGCTATGCCGTAGCCTTCTTCGTCACTCACAGTCAGACGTACGGCATGGTTCACATGGCCTGCTGGATGGCGGTGCCGCTGCTGGCGTTATACAACGGACAGCGAGGGCGCTGCCGCTGGCTCGGCAAATTTTTCTATTATTATTATCCGGTCCACATGGCTCTCATCGGCCTGCTGGCCAGAATGTAAAACAAACTACAAGACAATGAAGAGATTAGTATTGAAACTGATGCTGTTGATGGTGGGGGTGGTGACGGTAAGTGCCAACCGGTACGACGTGCGTGACTATGGCGCAAAGGGCGACGGACGGACGCTGGACCACGGGGCCATCAATGCGGCCATCGAGGCCTGTGTGGCCGGAGGTGGCGGACAAGTGGTGGTGCCTGCGGGAACGTATCTGTGCGGTTCTATCAGGCTGAAGAGCCGCGTGGAGCTGCACCTGATGGCGGGAGCGACGATTCTGGCGGCTCCGGCCTCGATGAAGGCCTACGACGAGAGTGAGTCGTTTGGTGGTTTCCCGGAATATCAGGACGGTGGCCACACGTATTTCCACAACTCGCTGATATGGGCTGAAGGCCAGCATGACGTGAGCATTACCGGTCGCGGCATGATTGACGGCGAGGGACTGACGCGGAAGGATACGGAGCGCGCGGGCAACGTGCAGGGCGGCTCGATAGGTACGGGCGACAAGGCCATCGCGCTGAAGCTGTGTCGCAACGTGACCATCCGCGACATTACCATCTATCGGGGCGGACACTTTGCCATCATCGTGACGGGATGCAAAATAGGTACCATCGACAATGTGACCATCGACACCAACCGCGACGGCATCGACATTGATTGCTGCAAGTATTTCACGGTGAGCAATACGAAGGTGAATACACCCCACGACGACGCCATCGTGCTGAAGAGCTCGTATGCGCTGAAACGTCCCGTGCTATGCGAACACATCCTGATTACAAACTGCATCGTGACGGGCTACAAGCTGGGTACTTTCCTGGATGGGACGTACGTGCCGGAGCAGGTAAACTGGGTGTGCGGACGCATCAAGCTGGGTACGGAGTCGAACGGCGGCTACCGCAACATCACGATATCCAACTGTACGTGCATGTGGAGCTCGGGACTGGCCTTCGAGGTGGTGGACCAGGGACGGATGGAGAATATCGTGGTGTCGAACATCTCGATGAGTCATGTGCACCATTATCCCATCTACATCACGACAGGCTGCAGAAACCGAGGTCCCAAGGAGCGCACGGACGTGTCGACGGCTCGCGACATATCAATCAGCCAGGTGATAGCCGACGACTGCGACTCGCTGGCAGGCATCATCGTGACGGGCATGGCGGGCGAGCCCATCCGCAACGTGTCGCTGAGCAACATCCGCATCCAGTACCGGGGTGGGGGAAAGAAAGTGACGACGCCTTACCGCGAACAGAGCACTAACTATCCCGAGCCGCGCTGGGCAGGACCTACGCCGGCCTACGGACTGTTTGCCCGCCACGTGGACGGACTGCGGTTGGACCATGTGGAATTCGAACTGCTGCGTCCCGACGAGCGTCCGGACATCGTATTGGAAGATGTGAAACGAGCTTCTGCATGGGCGCAGGAAACCGTTGACAGGAGTCTTACGCGCCACAACTTTCTGTATGCCGGCGAAGGCAAGCAGCGCCGCATGTTTATCGTGAAAGACGGACAGGTGGCGTGGCGGTATGATAATCCTCAGGGACGCGGCGAGATCAGTGATGCCGTGCTGATGACGGACGGAAACGTGCTGGTGGCTCATCAGTATGGTATCTGCGAGGTGACGCAGGACAATAAGACGACTTGGAAGTACGATGCGCCACAGGGTACAGAGATACATACCATCCAACCTATTGGTCGCGACCGTGTGCTGTTTGTCCAGAATGGCCATCCGGCAAAGGTGGTGGTGATGTCGATACCCTCGTGCCAAATAGCATACGAGTTTGAGGTGCCTGCCTCGGAGGGCGTCCACGGACAGTTCCGCAACGCACGCCTGTCGAGTCGAGGCACGCTGTTGCTGGCGAACATGGGATTAGACTATGTGGCAGAATACAATGCAGAAGGTCATGAGTTGACACGCTGGGAATGCCCAGCCCCGTGGTCGGTTGCAGAATTGGCCAACGATCGCCTGCTCTTCGTGGGTCGTGGACTGGTGCGCGAGATAGACCGCGGCAGCGGATTGGGTAGCGTGGTGCGCGAGTTGAAGACGGCCGACTATGGCATTAAGTCGCCGCAAAAGGCCGTGCGCCTCGAGAATGGCAATACCATCATCAACGACTGGCATAACGAATGGCGGACACCCATAGACACACTGAATGCGCCTGTTCAGGCCATAGAAATTGATCGAGCAGGAAATGTGGTGTGGCAGCTCTGCGCCTGGACGAATCCCGACCTTGGCCCTTCGACCACTATCCAACCCCTGGACCAGGCAGTGGATCGTGACCGCCTGTTCTTCGGGCGCCGGAATGGCTTTTAAGGTGTTCTGCCTATTTCCAGGAGGCTCCTTGGCGGAGAATGAATCGGATGTTCGACTTCTTGGGCAGCTGGGGCTTGTCCCACTCACCGCCGAGAATCTGAATGCTGACTTCCGACTTCGAGGAAGAGGCTTTTGCGGCGGCAACGGCATCGTCGAGCGACAGGTACTGTCCGCGACCCTTGCTGTCGACGGTGAAGTCGGCATCGACACGATATTTCTTCAGTACAGGAACTTCGTCGCAGAGGGCGTCGGCCAACAAACGGGCCACCACGTGAGCGCCATAGACGCTGTAATGGGTGTTGTCCTGCTTGCCCTTCGGCTCGCTGGGCTCGGTGCCCGGCAGGAACCACATGTGGAGACGTTTCGAGGCCTCGGTGCCCAGTCCCTGTTCCAGGTCGTGGGTAATCTGGTTGGCATCGACGAAGTGTACATTCATCCGCTTGGCTACGTCGCGAGGCGCCACGCGATAGAGTCCGTGGGTATCGATGAGCGTGTCGCCCTCGACCATCTTAACACCATCCTTGAAGGTCTGTGTGCGCAGTTTTTCGTCGTCGTCGTTCTCGGGTGCATTGACGAAGAAGTTACGGCGCACCACGCAGTTCATCAGCACGGGGATGCCTCCGTGTTCGCGCGTCTCGCGGACGAACTTAGCCAGATTGTAGTCGAACGTGGAACCCGGGTCGGTGTGACGCTGGGGCTGTGGCTTCTCGTCGTTATGTCCGAACTGGATGATGACATAGTCGCCGGGGCGCATGCTCTGGAGCACCTTGTCCCAGTGTCCTTCGTTGATGAACGAGAGCGATGAACGGCCATTCAGGGCGCGATTGTCTACTCGGATGTTGTCGTCGAAATAACTCTGCAGCACCATACCCCAGCCACGCTCCTGCTTGCCTTTGGAGATGTCTTTGTTGGCAGCGGTAGAGTCTCCAATTATGAAAATTGTAGTAGTTTTGTCGGGTGCTGCCGAAACCAGCAGCAGCGCCAATGACACGAGTAATAATTTGACTTGTTTCATCTTTATCGTATAAATAACAGCTCGCGGTATTTGGGCAGTGTCCAGAGGCCGTCCTCGACGATGAGTTCCAGCTTGTCGGTTTCCTGACGGATGGCTTCCATCTTCGGGCAGACGGTGTCGTGATACTGGATGGCACGCTGGTGGATGTTCTCGATGCGATTGGCCACACGACGGGCTTCCGTCAGTTCCTCCACCAGTTGCTCGATGCGCTCCGTACGCTCGGCAATCTCCTCGATGAGTTTCATGTTACGTGCCGATAGCTTGAGCGCCTGTCCCTCTGAAGAGAAGATGTCCTTCATGCCTTGCACGTTCTTGATGAGCTTTGACTGGTAGTGCGTAGCCACGGGGATGATGTGGTTCATGGCGAGGTCGCCCAGCACGCGGGCCTCAATCTGCACCGTCTTTACATACATCTCCCATTTCACCTCGTTGCGGGCCTCCAGCTCCTTGCGGTTCATCACCTTCGTCGATTCGAACATACGGACACTCGACTCGTCCAGATAATGCTCGAAGATGACGGGACACGACTTCTCGACGTCCAGTCCGCGGCGGGCAGCTTCCTTCACCCATTCCTCTGAATATCCGTTGCCGTCGAAGCGGATGGGCTTGCAGGCCTTGATGTCGTCGCGCAGCACGTCCAGAATGGCGTGGAACTTGGCGGTATGTCCGCTGTCCTCGTTAAACGAAGTCAGCACGCTGTACTCTGCAATCTTCTTGTCCACACGCTCCTTGAACGAGTTCAGCGCCTCTGCCATAGCGGCATTCAGGGCTATCATGGCACTGGCGCAGTTGACGCTCGAACCAGGTGCACGGAACTCGAAGCGGTTACCCGTGAAGGCGAACGGACTGGTGCGGTTGCGGTCGGTATTGTCGACGATGAGGTCGGGAATCTGCGGAATGTCAATCTCCATGCCCTGCTTGCCTTTCAGGTTGAACAACTCGTTGGTCTCCGATTCCTCGATGTGGTTCAGCAATTCCGTCAGCTGTGTGCCCAGGAAACTGCTGATGATGGCTGGCGGTGCCTCGTTGCCACCCAGGCGGTGGGCGTTCGTGGCACTCATAATCGATGCCTTCAGCAGTCCGTTATGGCGGTGTACGGCCATCAGCGTCTCGACAATGAAGGTCACAAAGCGCAGGTTCTCTTCAGGTGTCTTGCCAGGAGCGTGTAGCAGTACGCCGTTGTCGGCACTCAGACTCCAGTTGTTGTGCTTACCGCTTCCGTTGATGCCGTCGAAGGGCTTTTCGTGCAGCAACACGCGGAAACCGTGGTTGCGGGCCACCTTCTTCATCAGCGACATCAGCAGCATGTTATGGTCAACGGCCAAGTTACATTCCTCGAAGATGGGCGCCAACTCAAACTGGTTCGGAGCCACCTCGTTATGGCGCGTCTTACAGGGGATAGCCAGTTCCAAGGCCTGTATTTCCAGGTCTTTCATGAAGGCCTGTACGCGGTCGGGAATGGTGCCGAAGTAGTGGTCGTCCATCTGTTGGTTCTTGGCACTCTCGTGGCCCATCAGCGTACGGCCCGTCATCAGCAGGTCGGGGCGAGCCGAGTAGAGTCCCTCGTCAACCAGGAAATACTCCTGTTCCCAGCCCAGGTTCACCTGCACCTTCGTCACGTCATCGTAGAAGAACTGACAGACGTCCGTGGCGGCTTTGCCCACGGCATGCAGTGCGCGCAGCAGGGGAGCCTTGTAGTCCAGTGCCTCGCCGGTATAGGCGATGAATATGGTGGGGATACACAGTGTGTCGTCGATGATGAACACGGGACTCGTGGGGTCCCATGCCGAATAGCCGCGGGCCTCGAAGGTGTTGCGGATGCCACCGTTGGGGAACGAGCTGGCGTCAGGTTCCTGCTGCACCAGCAGCTTACCCGAGAATTTCTCGATCATGCCACCCTTGCCGTCGTGCTCAACGAAGGCGTCGTGCTTCTCGGCAGTACCCTCGGTCAGCGGCTGAAACCAGTGTGTATAGTGAGTCACGCCCATCTCCATGGCCCATTTCTTCATGCCGTCGGCCACGGCGTCGGCAATGCTGCGGTCCAGACTGGCACCATTGTCCATCACGTCCACCATCTTGTCGTAGACGTCTTTGGGCAGATAACGGTACATCTTCTCCTTGTTGAAAACGTACTTGCCGAAATACTCCGAGGGACGCTCGCTGGGAACCTTCACCTCAACGGCTTTCTTCTTGAAGGCCTCTGCTACTACCTGAAATCTTAAATCGTTTGCCATATATCTTTTTACCTTTTTATTATTTACCTTTTATCAATGAATCTCTTGGTGATTTCATCGTACGCTTCTATTCTCCTGTCGCGCAGGAAAGGCCACCAGCGGCGCACCTGTTCCGAGCGCTTCATGTCCACATCGATGACGGTTTCCGTCTCTTCTGTTTCCGATGCCTCGAAGAGCAGCTCGCCCTGCGGTCCGGCCACGAACGACGTTCCCCAGAACGGCACACCGTCTTCTTCGCCCACACGGTTCACCGTCACTACCGGCAGTCCGTTCGCCACGGCATGTCCGCGCTGCACCGTCTGCCACGCCATGCGCTGGCGCTGTTGCTCGTCGGGCGTATCGTTGGGGTCGTAGCCAATGGCGGTGGGGTATATCAGCAGCTCGGCACCAGCCAGCGCCATCAGCCGCGCAGCCTCGGGGTACCACTGGTCCCAGCATACCAACACACCCAGTCGTCCCACACTGGTGTCGATGGGTTTGAAGCCCAGGTCACCAGGGGTAAAATAGAATTTTTCGTAGTAGCCCGGATCGTCGGGGATGTGCATCTTGCGATACTTGCCGGCTATCGTACCATCCTTCTCCAGAACCACTGCCGTGTTGTGATACAGCCCCGTCGTGCGGCGTTCGAACAGCGAGGTTACTATCACCACGCCCAGTTCCTTGGCTAGCTGTCCGTAGAACGCTGTCGAAGGCCCGGGAATCGGTTCAGCCTGGTCGAACACGCTGACATCCTCCGTCTGACAGAAATATAGACCGTTGTGCAGTTCCTGCAGCACTACGAGTTCTGCGCCCTCGCGAGCCACTTTGCTAATCTTCTCCGCCAGCCGCTTTTGGTTGGCGTCGCGGTCTGCCGTATTGTGCTGTTGAATGATACCTATTTTCATTGCATTTTTACAATTTGGCTGCAAAATTACGCATTATTTCGCAAATACCCAAAGTTTTTAGTGCAGAATCTTTACATTAGTAATACTGCATGGTGCAGCAATGGAGTGAGCCGTGCTGGCGGATGACGGGACGGCAGTCGATGCCGACAATGTCGCGGTCAGGGAATGCCTGGCCGATGATGTGCATGGCCTCGGCATCGAGGTCGGGCTGGTTGTAGGTGGGTACGAGGACGGCTCCGTTGATGACGAGGTAGTTGGCATAGGTAGCAGGCAGGCGGTCGGCCTCGTCGTAGATAGGGCGGGGGAGTGGCAGGCGGAGCAGCCGGTAGGGGCGCCCGTCGATGGTGCGTAGAGCTTGCAGCTCTTTTTCCATTTCGAGGAGGTCGTGATGGTCGTCGTCGGCCCCTATATATAATAAGGTGTCGTCGGGACAGATGCGCACGAGTGTGTCGATGTGTCCGTCGGTGTCGTCGCCGATGAGTGATCCGTGGTGTAACCAGACGATGCGCTCGGAACCGAGCCACTGTTTGAGTCGGTCTTCTATTTCCTGTTGGGTGAGTGGTTGGTTGCGATGGGGCGCCAGCAGACAGCAGGCGGTGGTGAAGATGGTGCCGCGCCCGTCGCTTTCGATGGAGCCGCCTTCGAGCACGAAATCCAAATGGTCTTCGTATTCGCCTTTCACGATTCCCTGGTCGTAGAGGTGGCGGTTGATCTGGTTGTCGAGCGCTGCCTCGAATTTTTCGCCCCAGCCGTTGAAGCAGAAGTCGAGGAGGAGTTTAGTGGTGAGTGGTGAGGGGTGAGAGGTGAGAGATGTGTCTGAGCTGGTTTCCTCGACGGTAATGAAGCCGTGGTCGCGTGCCCAGGTGTCGTTGGTAGTAAGAGGTAAGAGGTGAGGGGTAAGTGGTGAGAGATGGGGGATGAGGTCGTCGGGGGCGACGATGACGAGGTCTTCGCGCTTGAGGATTTCACGGGCGATGGATTCGTAAACGGCGGTGATTTCGGGCAGGATGGGTGCCCAGTCGGTGTCTTTGTGGGGCCACGTGAGCTGAATGTAACTCTGATGTTCCCACTCTGCAAGCATGCGTCTGTTTCTTTCTTTCATACGTCTCTTTGTCGATTTGCCGACAAAGGTAATGAAAATCGAGTGAAATACAAAGAAAAATCCTTTTTCTTTTATTTCCAAAAAAAAGATTTATTTCTTTTTGTTATCTGCTAAAATAATCGTATCTTTGCAAGGTGAAAATATATGTAAATGTTAATATGATGAAAATACGCCAATTTTTTGCTTTAGCGTTGTCGATAGGTATTGCTGCCACCGCAACGGCACAGCAGCAGGAGCAGTTCAGCATTGTCACGCTGAATGTAGACGGGCTGCCACAGAAGATATGGTTTGCCAACGTGAACGCCGAGGGTCCCGGCAGTGCAGGGAGTGTCCGCATCGGACAGTATTTGCTGAAGAAGGGCTACGACCTGATTTTCGTTCAGGAAGACTTCAACTACCACGAAGAGCTGACGATTCTCCTGGAGGAAGACTACCGGTTTGACACGTGGAGTGGCGATGTGGGCGTGGACGGTCATAAGATTGACCTCCTGCATTTGCAGAACCACCGCTTCGAGTGCGACGGATTGGGTGCTTTCTGGAAGAACGCCATCAGCGTGACCGACACAGAGCGTACGGCGTGGGAGAAATCGTTCGGTAAGTTCAGCCACGCTGCCGACGAGATGGTGACCAAGGGCTACCGCCGCTATGACGTGACGCTGCCCGGTGGCACGCTGCTGACGGTGTATAACATGCACATGGATGCCAGTAGCGAGATAGACGAGATAGAGGGCAAGGACGGTCCTGACCGCGAGGCCCGCCTGTCGGAATGGCTGCAGCTGAAGGACGACATCCTGACGCGTCTGGGCAGCCACCCTGTCATTGTGGTGGGCGACCTGAACAGCTACTACAGCCGTGACCAGATTAAGGCGCAGTTTATTGACGCCATTGAGAGCACGGGCCGAGGCACGGTGAAGGACGTGTGGGTGGAGCTGGAGAAGAACGGCGCTTACCCTGCACCGGTTGACGGCGTCGTCTGTACGGACGACCCTGCCAACATTCTGGACGGCGAGACGCTCGACAAAATCATCTACATCAATCCTACAACCGGCACGAAGATTCAGGCGGTGAGCTTCAGTCTCGACCAGGAGGGCTATAAGCACGACGGCAAGATGATGGGCGACCACTATCCGCTGGCAGCGACCTTCATCGTAGGCGACCGCAAGGATACTGGCATCGAAACCGTTCAAAGTTTAAAGGAAGAAGTTCCTAGTTACTACAACCTGAACGGCCAGCGCATCGGACAGCCTGCCAAGGGCGTGACTATCGAGGTTAACGGAAAGAGCATACGTAAACATATTATTAAATAAGTCGCTATCATGATGAAAAAGAATATACTTACATGGCTGGCATTCGTTGCAGCAGTTGTGACGGCCAGCGCACAGGATATTACCTATAAGATTACCTACGATAACGACACGACCATCAAGACCAAGGTGGGCGGAGTGGCTCTGTCGTCGCGCGAGGTGCGTCGCATCATCTACGAATATCCTTCGAAGGATGTCGACGGCAAGGAGGTCACCATCAGTGCGGTGATGATGGTTCCCAAGAACATCATCGACGGCACGCCCTGCGACGGCATCATGCTGTTCAACCGTGCCACCTTGGGTTCGCCGGACGATTGCCCCACAATGGGTGGCAATGAATTGCTCAACGGGTTGATAGCCAATCCCCTGAAGCCTAACTACATCCTGGTGATGAGCGACTTCATCGGTTATGGTGCATCCATCGACCACCCCTCGTTCTATCACAGCGGCGACGTGAATGCACGTAACTCGCTCGACGGTCTGTTGGCAGCACGCCAGATACTTACCGACCAGCAGTTGCCACAGGGCAAGTATCTGTTTAACCTGGGATACTCACAGGGCGGCTCGGAAAGTCTCTATGCGGCCCGGTTGCGCGACATGGAGTACAAGGATAAAGGCGTGACATTCACCAAGACCTTTTCCGGCGGTGGTCCTACCGACTATGTCGTGGCCTATAAGGAGTATGTGAAGAAGGACTGGTGTGAGGACTGCAAGGACGTCGTCATGATGATGATTTCGTGTGTAGAGAACTGTCACATGAACATCGACTACAAAGACCTGTTCAAGGAGCCGCTGGCATCGGGAGCCAAGGAGTATGTGAAGACGAAGAAGAAGTCGACACTCAGCGACTACGGCGTCAGCATGGAGGACTCGCTGCACAACCTCATACAACCTGCCTATATGGACCTGAACAGCGACGAGGCGAAGGCTTTCATGGATGCTTTGGAGAAGATTAACCTGATGAACGGTTGGGAGCCCGACCCCACGCAGAACTACTTCATCGCCCACAGCCGTCATGACAACTATGTGCCCGTGCAGTGCGTACGTGCCATCATTCCCTGGATGAAGAAAAGGGGTTTCAAACAGAGCATCGTTCCTGGCAAGACCAATTTGCAGACCAATATGCTGATGTTCAAGCTGGACCATACCAAGGCTGCCATCGTGTGGCTGATACAAACCGTTGCCGCCATACAGTTCTGGCCCGTCGTGTACTATGAGGGCGAGCAGAACCGATACTATCATGATGTGGTACACGACCTGAACCTGATGAAGGTCATCAAGTATCTGGAAAGCTGGGGTATCGACCTGCGCAAGATGATTCAGCAGTCGTCTAGTGCACCTGCAATAGAGGCCGCCTTCGCCGAAGTCATTGCCGATGGTACACTGGATCCCGAGGGCAGCGTCCGCCAGCTGCAAACATTGAGAAGAGCAGACTTCTTCGACGTTCTCAACCAGATTAGCGATGTGCTGGCCAAACTCGACCTGACGATTGAGGACGTGTTCCAAATGCTCGACGATTCAGGAATCACCGTTGTCGACATCGCACAGGTCTACGCCTATCTGACCACCAAACCCGCTAGTGACACGGAGGAGGCCGCACCATCGCTTGTTCCCTTCACCGAACAAGTCGAGGCTCCCATCTACCTGCTGCGCCTCTACGAGCAGACACTGGCCAACTGGTTCCTGCTGGGCGGCATGGATGTGGAATATGAAAAGTGGGGCTGGTCATGATTGTTGAACTCCACAACGTGACAATAGGCCAGCAGATTTGCGGATTGTCGATGACTGCGGGTGACGGTAGGCTGATAAGCATCTCGGGACAGAAGGGTTCGGGGAAGACGACGCTGCTGAGGACCCTGCTGGGTTTCCTGCCCGTGGACGGCGGTCACATCAGCATCGACGGTGAACTGCTGACGCCGCGTTCGGCGCCCTATTTCCGTAAGCGGATGGCCTACGTGCCCCAACAGTTGGTGGTGCCCGATGACTATCACGAGGTGCCGACGGACTACCTGTCGCTGTTGAAATGCGCTGTGGAGTCGGGCAAGATGCTGCTGCTGGTGGACGAGCCGTCGGAGGCACTGAGTGCAGCGGAGAAGGACGAGGCGGACCGGCTGTTGCACGAGGTTGTCCAACGCGGTGCTATCGTGCTGGCGGTGAATGCAAGAAATGCTGATAACACGGTAGAATTATGAAGACGACGTATCTGATACTGGTGCTGATCCTGGTGGCGTGGAAAGGCTATCATGCTTGGCTGCGCGGAAGGAATGCCTACCGCAAGGACGTGGAGCAATACCGTACGCTGCGCGAATACCTGCTGGGCAATGGTGCCACGGAGGCTGAAGCTCGCAGCCCCTTTGTAAAGCGTGCCCTACGCAGAGCCCTGCTGCCGCTGATGAAGCAGTGGCGATTGTGGGCTGGCGTGGTCGTCGTCGGTATTTTAATATGGATTATTTTTTAACTTAAAACAATACACACAACGAATATGATTCAAACTGTAGTAAAACGAGACGGACGCATCGTTGGTTTCAACGAGCAGAAGATTATGGCAGCCATCCGTAAGGCCATGATGCACACTGACAAAGGCGAGGACGAACGGCTGTTGAATCAGATTACCGACCATATTGCCCAACGCGGAGACACCCAGATGACCGTTGAGCAGATTCAGGACCTGGTGGAGATAGAACTGATGAAGTCGAGCCGCAAGGATGTGGCGCAGAAATACATTGCCTACCGCAACCAGCGTTCGATAGCCCGTAAGGCCAAGACACGCGACGTGTTCCTGGACATCGTGAACATCAAGAACAACGATGTGACGCGCGAGAATGCCAATATGAATGCCGACACCCCTGCGGGCATGATGATGAAGTTTGCCTCGGAATCGACCAAGCCCTTCGTGGACGACTACTTGCTGTCGCCCGAGAGCCGCGACGCCGTGGAGCACAACTATCTGCACATTCACGACAAGGACTACTATCCGACGAAGTCGCTGACCTGTGTACAGCATCCGCTGGACAATATTCTGAACTGCGGCTTCGTGGCCGGACACGGTGCGTCGCGCCCTGCGAAGCGCATTGAAACGGCATCGGTGCTGGCCTGTATCTCGATGGAGTGCTGCCAGAACGAGATGCACGGCGGACAGGCCATTCCGGCGTTTGACTTCTACCTGGCACCCTATGTGCGCCTAACGTATATCGAGGAGCTGAAGGCTCTGGAAGAGCTGTATGGCGAGGACTATTCGTCGCTGTATGAAGAGCCGTTGATGGACTATATCAAGCAGCCACTGGACGGACTGATGGGTCGCGAGCGTGCCCAGCAGCATGCCGTGAACAAGACGGTGGGCCGCGTGCACCAGGCCATGGAGGCCTTCATCCACAACATGAACACCATCCATTCGCGCGGTGGCAACCAGGTGGTATTCTCGAGTATTAATTACGGTACGGATACTAGTGCGGAGGGACGCTGCATCATGCGCGAGATTCTGCTGTCGACCTACGAGGGTGTGGGCGACGGCGAGACAGCTATCTTCCCCATCCAGATCTGGAAGAAGAAGCGCGGCGTGAACTATCTGCCCGAGGACCGCAACTTCGACTTGTATCAGCTGGCCTGTAAGGTGACGGCCCGCCGATTCTTCCCCAACTTCCTGAATCTTGACGCTACGTACAACCAGGACCCCGACTGGCGTGCTGACGATCCGAAGCGTTACATCCACGAGGTGGCGACGATGGGTTGCCGTACGCGTGTGTTCGAGAACCGCTTCGGTCCGCGTACGTCGATTGGCCGCGGCAATCTGTCGTTCTCGACGATCAACATTGTGAAACTGGCTTTGGAGTGTATGCAAGAGGTAAAGGGTGACAGTCAGGAGGCGAAAGATCAGCGTATCAGCAAGTTCTTTGCCAAGCTGGACAACATGCTGGAAGTGACCGCCAAGCAGTTGGACGACCGCTACCAGTTCCAGAAGACGGCCTACGCCAAGCAGTTTCCGCTGCTGATGAAGAGTCTGTGGATTGGTGCCGACAAGTTGGGACCCACAGAGACCATCGAGAGCGTCATCAATCAGGGCACGCTGGGTATCGGATTCATCGGACTGGCCGAGGCACTTGTGGCTCTTATTGGCAAGCATCACGGCGAGAGCGAGGAAGCCCAGGAGCTGGGACTGAAGATTGTAGGTTATATGCGTGAACGGGTGAACGACTTCTGCGAGCGCTACCATCATAACTACTCGGTATTGGCTACACCTGCCGAAGGCCTGAGCGGTAAATTTACCAAGAAGGACCGCAAGGAGTTTGGTGTGATTCCTGGCGTGACGGACCGCGACTACTACACGAATTCGAACCACGTGCCCGTATATTATAAATGTAGTGCACGACATAAGGCCGAGGTGGAGGCGCCGTACCACGAGATGACACGTGGCGGACACATCTTCTACGTCGAGATTGACGGCGACGCCACACACAATCCGCAGGTCATTATGAGTGTGGTGGACATGATGGACCAGCTGAACATGGGTTACGGCTCGGTGAACCATAACCGCAACCGCTGTATGGACTGCGGCTACGAGAATGCCGCCGACCATCTGGAGAAGTGTCCGAAATGCGGCTCGACGAACATCGACCGTCTGCAGCGCATCACTGGTTATCTGGTAGGTACCACCGACCGCTGGAACTCGGGTAAGCTGGCTGAGTTGAACGACCGCGTGACGCACATCGACCACGGAGCGAAAGACTTGTTTGAATGATCCGTGTTTTGGACGTCATAGAGGATACGATGGTGGATGGACCGGGGTTCCGGACATCCGTCTATTGTGCAGGGTGCCACCATGCGTGCAAGGGGTGTCACAATCCCCAGTCGTGGGACTTTAACGGGGGCAGGGATATGACCACACAGGAACTGATGAAGATTATCCTGGCTGACCCCTACGCCAATGTAACCTTCTCGGGCGGCGATCCGATGTACCAGTGCGACGGCTTTGCAGAATTGGCACGAGCCATCCATGCCGAAACCAACAAGGATATCTGGTGCTATACGGGATTTACCTACGAGAACCTAATTACTCGGGCCCAGCGCGAACTACTGTATGAACTCGACGTACTGGTGGACGGACCCTTCATAGAAAGCCTACACGACCCCGACCTGCTGTTTCGGGGCTCGAGTAACCAGCGCATCATCGATGTTCAGCAGTCGCTCTATACGGGCGAGGTGGTGTTGTGGAAACCTGATATTACGATATGAGACAAGCAATGATATTGGCTGCGGGACTGGGAACCCGCCTGAAACCCTTGACGGACACGATGCCCAAGGCCCTGGTGCCAGTGGGGGGCCGTCCGCTGTTGGACCTGAACATCCGAAAGCTGCAGTCGCAAGGCTATGACCGCTTTGTGGTGAACATCCACCATTTTGCCCAGCAGATTGTGAATTATGTGGGCCAGCAGGACTATGCCCCGCTGGTGCATTTCAGCGACGAGACGGAGGCACTGCTCGAAACGGGTGGGGGACTGAAGAAGGCTGCCCCGCTGTTTGTAGACGATGAACCCGTGCTGATTCACAATGTCGACATACTCGACAATGTGGACTACGGCTGGTTTTCGCGACAGCACCAGGCTGACGAGGATGCCGTGTTGCTGGTGAGCCGCAGGAAGACGAAACGCTACTTGCTGTTCGACAATGCCATGCGGCTGATGGGTTGGAAGAACATTGAGACGGGGGAAATCAAGTCTCCTTATGAGTACATCCGCCGTACGGGACTCTCGCAGCATGGCGAGCCGCTGAACATGTTTGCCTTCTCGGGCATCCACTCGTTCTCGCCACGGCTGTTTCCGCTGATGGAGCGGTTCCCAGAACGTTTCAGCATCATTGACTTCTACCTGTCGGTCTGTCACCGCTCGCACATCGTGGGACTGGTGAAAGACGACCTGCAGGTGCTGGACGTGGGCAAGCTGGACTCGCTGCACGAGGCGGAACAGTTTTTAGCGACCACGGATTAAACAGATTGAAAGGATTTTTTTACGACAACGAATTTAACGGATTAAACGGATTGGAGATATGAAGAAAGTATGGATGTTGTTTGCATGGTTTGTTTGCACGGTAGTTGGTTTGTCGGCCCAGCCGGCATTCAATGAACGCCCGAAGCTAGTGGTGGGTATCGTGGTCGACCAGATGCGCTGGGACTACCTGTCGCGCTATTACGACAAGTTTTGCAGCGACGGTTTACGACGGATGATGGATCAGGGCTACTCGTACAACAACTGCCAAATTAACTATCTGCCTACCGTAACAGCCATCGGGCATGCGTCGGTTTATACGGGAACCACACCTGCTTTTCATGGCATTTGCGGCAACAATTTTTCGATTGACGGACGAGGCGTCTACTGCTGTACGGACACGACGGTGATGCCTGTGGGTACGAATAACAAGAAAGATGGCCAGATGTCGCCTGTCAATCTGCTGTCGACGACTATTGGCGACCAGTTGCGCCTGCACACCGATTTTCGTTCAAAGGTCATAGGCGTGTCGTATAAGGACCGTGCCGCCATTCTGCCTGCTGGTCGTTCGGCGAATGCAGCCTATTGGCTCGACAGGAAGAACCGCCAGTTTATCAGCAGCACCTACTACATGCAGGAGTTACCCCAGTGGGCTAAGGACTATAACAGGGTGCTGGTGAAGAATGAGGAGTTCAAGAAGGTTGGCGAGGATGTCGGTCTGTATCCGCTGACGGGACATATCACGGTGGATATGGCTATTGCTGCATTGGACGGTGAACAGTTAGGGCAGGGTGGCGAGACCGACATGCTGTGTGTGAGCTTCTCGCAGACTGATGTCATCGGACACCGTTGGGGTACACGTGGCGAACATACCGACGAGGCCTATCTGGAGTTGGATAAGGACCTGTCGCGACTGTTCCAAGCGTTGGACGATAAGGTGGGAAAGGGCAACTATTTGGCTTTCCTGACGGCCGATCATGCTGCGGCGCACAACAATCAATACATGCAGGACCATAAAATGAATGCAGGAAAGTGGCTGTCGCAGGAATTACGGAAATCCTTGGAGCAATATGTAGCCGAGCAATTAGGAAACAAGCAGCCCGTCGTGGAGGCTATTCGTGATTATCGTTTTTTTCTTGACCATCGGACCATTGCGGCACAGGGTATGGACCTGCAGCGCGTCAAGGAGGTGGTGATGGACTTTCTGCGTCAGCAGCCGAATATATCTTTTGTGGTCGATTACGAAAAGGCGGCCTATGCACCAGTGCCTCAATTTCTACGTGAAAGAATCCTGTTAGGCTATAACTTCCACCGTTCGGGCGATATCATCGTCTGCGTAAATCCTGGATATTATGAGTTCGGCTCGTGGTCATCGCCCGTGGGGACAACACATGGTGAGTGGAATCCTTACGATGCACATATTCCTCTGTTGTTCTATGGATGGCAGATTCCGCATGGTGAAAATTCATCGGAAGTATATATCACAGATATCGCCACAACGGTATGTAATTTGCTTCATATACAGCAGCCAAACGCCAGTATTGGCAGGAATTTGACATTTAAATGAGGTGGTTAGAAAACTTTTCCACAATAATTCGTTGATATATTGAGATTTATTTCATACCTTTGCAAACAAAACAAACATAATACAAACTAAATTCAAGGCTTAAGGTATGAATATTGGCAAGCACATTCAAGAAATTCTAAGGAAACAGGGTAAGTCGGCAGCATGGTTAGCCACACAGATTCCCTGTGAGCGTACGAACGTTTATAACATTTTCAAGCGTAAAAGTTTGGACGTACGCCTGCTGATGAGAATCAGTGTCATTCTAGGCTATGACTTCTTCAAGGAATTATCTGAAGAAGCGTTTCCTAAGACTAAATAATTTAAGCCGCTGCCTAAAAAGACAGCGGCTTTTATTTTCTTTGCCTTTTTTTTGCACTTTTTCCATAAATATGCTATTTCTTTGCAAAAAAATGATTACCTTTGCACTCAAATTGAATTCAATATAATATTATTAAAAACTATTTATGAACTTTACTTTGTTAATTACCGTCATATTGACGGCACTAACATTGGTGGTGGCGGCTTACGTCGTAGCCAAGCTGATAGGCCCTAGGTCCTACGCGAAGGTGAAAGGTGAACCGTATGAGAGCGGTATCCCCACGCGAGGCAGCTCGTGGTTGCCGATGTCGGTGGGATTCTATCTCTTCGCCATCTTGTTCCTCATGTTCGATATAGAAACGGTGTTTCTGTATCCATGGGCAGTGGTAGTGAAGGAGTTCGGTG
>CAMHUU010000008.1 GCA_946188395.1 uncultured Prevotellaceae bacterium
CCTTGATGATCTGCAGGTCGCGGAAATAACCCACGGGCAGGTTGTTCATGATGAGGGTCACCTGCTGGGGCAGTGCCTGCAGCTTGTTGCACTTGGCACGGATGAGTTCGAAGACATCGGGATTCTTCTTGTGGGGCATGATGCTAGAACCCGTAGTACACTCTTTAGGCAAACGAACAAACGAGAAGTTCTGCGAGTTGAACAGGCAAGCATCGAAGGCCATCTTTGCCAGTGTGCCGGCAATGGTGGCAATGGCGAACCCCACGTTGCGCTCGGTCTTGCCACGTCCCATCTGGGCATACACCACGTTATAGTCCATCGAGTCGAAACCCAACAAATCGGTGGTCATCTGGCGGTTCAAGGGAAACGATGAGCCATATCCGGCAGCTGAACCCAGAGGATTGCGGTTGGTCATCTTGTAGGCCGCCTGCAGGAATAGCATGTCATCCGTAAGCGACTCAGCATAGGCACCAAACCACAGTCCGAAGCTGGACGGCATAGCGACCTGCAGGTGCGTATAGCCCGGCATGAGGACATCCTTGTACTGGTTGCTTTTCTGGATAAGTTCGTCGAACAGCACTTTTACACAATCGGCAATTTCCATGAGTTCGTGGCGGGTGAAGAGCTTCAGGTCGACGAGTACCTGATCGTTGCGCGAACGGCCAGAATGGATTTTCTTGCCCATATCGCCCAAACGGCGTGTCAGCATGAGTTCCACCTGCGAGTGGACATCCTCGACGCCCTCCTCGATGACGAATTCGCCGCGTTCGCAGACGGCGTAGATGTTTTTGAGTTCCGCCAGAAGCAGAGGTAGTTCGTCCTTGCCAATCAGTCCGATGCTCTCGAGCATGGTGATATGAGCCATCGAGCCCAGCACGTCGTATTTGGCCAGATAAAGGTCCATCTCGCGATCGCGACCTATGGTGAAGCGCTCAATCTCGGCATTCACCTCGAAGTTCTTTTCCCACAACTTGTTTGCCATTGTTTTCTAATATTTCGTTATAACGTAATACCGTTATTCCGTTATACATAAGGAATTTGAGCCAAAGCGTCGGCGATTTTCTCGACGCCATCCTGAAGGGGACCTGCCACCATGCCTTTCAGCATGAAGGGGATGTCGGCCTGGACGGTAACCTTCATCTTGCTGGTCTCGGCAGTGACGGGCAGCACCTGAATCCATAGGTTAAAGGGCACGGGCGACTGCTCGGACTCGAATTTGACACAACGGTTCTCTTCGCGCTCGATGATGTGCAACTTGATTGTGCCCACAGGAGCAGCACTGACTTCTACTGAGTCACTATCGAACTTGAAGTCCTGCAGTTTGTCAGCAGGCACGCGGTCGCGAACACGCTCCAAGTTACTCAGGTCGCTGATATTGCGATAAACAGCCTCAACGGGATAATTGATGGGCTTGATGCTACTTTCGAATTTGGTCATCTCAGTAATTTACTATTTGACGATTTACAATTTACTATTTATATTCCCCAGACGGACGGGTCTTTGCGCCATTCCTTCAGCACCTCGATGTCGGAGGGCTTGATGTAGCCCGTCTCGGCAGCCTGCTCGAGGACGGCATTATAGTCGCTGAGAGTAACGAGACGGACACCAGCCTCACGGAAGGCCTCTTCAGCAACAGGGAAGCCATAGGTGAACGATGCCACCATGCCGATAACCTCGACGCCATATTCGCGCAAGGCAGCTACAGCTTTCAGACTAGAGCCACCCGTCGAGATAAGATCCTCGACGACAATCACCTTGGCACCTTTCTTCAGCTCGCCTTCCACTTGATTGCCCATGCCGTGATCTTTTGGCTTTGGACGAACGTAGGCGTAGGGCAGTCCCAGTTCGTCGGCCACCAATGCGCCCTGTGCGATGGCTCCTGTTGCCACACCGGCTACCGCCTCGGCCTCAGGGAAGTGCTGCTGAATGGCGTGACAGAGTTCGAGTTTGACAAACGAGCGGACATCGGCAAACCCCAGCGTCTTGCGGTTGTCCGTATAGATGGGCGACTTCCAGCCGCTGGCCCATGTGAAGGGCTCGTTGGGCTGTAACTTGATGGCTTTGATATCCATCAGTTTTTGAGCAAACAGTTTTTTGATAGCATCCATATATCTCAATCTATTTTTAGTTTATTTCAGTTTCATGAGGAGTATGCCCACGAGAATCCAAATGATTTCACGGACACGACAGATGATACTCACAAAGATTCCAAGAGCTGCCGAGAGTCCCAAGGCAGCAATGGAAAGTACGAAGCCACCCTCCTGCACGCCAATCTGCATGGGCAGGAAGCCGATGAGGTTGGCAAAGAGTGTGGTGAACGCGACAATTAGTATAGAGTGGAGGAAGGTCAGCGACAATCCATCAAAACCCCCGCCACAATCAATACCGAAGAGCAACAGCATGAACATAACCTCAGAACTCTGTACGACACGTGAGAAATACTCGAGTACCAGACTCTTGTAGAACGCCTTCGTGTCCTGGCTGTAGAGGGCGGCAATCTGCTGGTCGATATTCTGGATGGATTCCGAATGACGTGCCCAGAACTTCAATGTCCACCGTTTCAATCCGGGAATTCTGCTCACCACGCCCAACACATATTTCACGAGCCCCTTGCGATAGCCCTGCGAAAACAGGTAGAAGAAAAAGAGACAGAACACGACGATAATGCCGAGGGTAGTGCCAATAACGGTGTTGATGGGCAAATCGCCAATGAGCACAAGTCCCAGATAGATGAAGATACTGAGGAACCAGAACCAGAAGTGAGCAAAGAAATGCATCATGGCATAGAGGATGACGCTGGACGTGGCATGTTGCTGGTCGATGTCTTTCGACAATTCCATGATGCGGTAAGGTTCGCCGCCCAATCCACCGACGGGAGTGGCGTAGTTCAAGGCGTAACCCGTAATGGTCAATCGGTAAATACGCCAGAAGAAGCGATGACTGGCCAATTTACGATGTACCATTTCTTCTTTGCAGTTGCCCAGGATGATGGCTCGCCATGCCAATGCGTTGAGACCGTAAACGATGAACCACACGCCGATGATGGGTACCAGCCAGTAGCCAGCGTGACAAATGTGCTCCCAGAGTTCGACGAAACTGACGTCGAAGGTCAGCAACATCACCACGACAGCGGCAATGCCCAGGAAGAAAAACAGGTTATTCAGTCGTTGTTTAGTCCACGTCATCCAGTTGAACTTTGGGGGTTACAGGCTATCGACTATTTTCTTGCAGAAATTCTCGTGACGGCGGTTGACATAGAGGTAGAGCAGTCCCATGCCCACAATCTCCCAAAGGAAATTCATGACGGGAACGTCGAGCAAGCAGAACAGGAAGAGCCAGAAGGAGCGGAAATTGAAAGTCAGCAGTCCGTTCCAGAAGATGACGGGCAGCGACTTGTCGTGGAACTCCTTGCGGATGTTCTCAGGGATATTCTCCGTTGCGCCGAACTTTTCGCGCAGCTTCTGCATCAGGCGTTGGAACTGGGGAGTTACCTTCTCCTGTTTCTTCGTGTAGTCGATGTACGACTTCTGGAAGTAACGCTCCGCCCACTGGTGGGTCTCGGGTGTCATCTGATCGTAGATTTCCTGCTGGCGCTTGGAATTGTCGAGCTCGGAGCCCTTCTCGCCCTTCAGGAAGAACAGGTGCACCTGAATGTAGTAGTCGGCCAGACGCTGTTGTCCGGCCAATCCTGCTATGCCCGAGATGATGCCCAGCACGTAGACGATAACGGTGGCAATAATAGTATTCTCCGGAGTATTCTCAATGCCCAACCATGCGAACTCGATATCGTGGTGCAAGTAGAAACGATAGACCAACGCATGGTAGATGGGAATGAACCAGGCAAAGCCTGCCACACCGTCGAGGATGCGTCCCATGCGGCTCTTCTTACCCGTCATACGAGCCAGCTGTCCGTCGGTACAGTCGAAGATGTCGGCAATCATCAACAGGATGATGGCAACAATGTTCATCATGAGTCCCCACGTGCCACTATAGTAGAAGCTGCCACAGGCAAAGAAGAAGGCACTGGCAGCACCGATAATCATCGACCAAATGGTGACGGTGTTGGGATGGATGTCGAACTTGTCGAAAGCCAGTGCACAATAATAGCAGAAGGGACGGATGACATGGAGGTCAAGCCAGTCTTCCGTCTCTGATGATTTAAGGGTTGCTGAAAAGTTCTTATCCATTTTTCACCTCTTGATAGATGCGCTTGATGGTGTCGCAAACCACCTGTGTCTGTTCCTTACGGCCCAGCGTGATGCGCAGGCACGACTCCAGGCCCTTGTCGCCCATGAACTTAATCTTGTAGTCCTGCACCTTCAGGGCTTCCATCAAGGCATCCTTGATCTCCAGCGGATACTTGATGAGGATGAAGTTAGCCACTGACTTATAAACCTTGAAACCGGGCAGGCAGTCGAGTTCCTTCTTGTACAACTGACGTCCCCACTCCATATCATCAGCCACCTGACGATAGTGGTCGTTGCTGTCGAGTGCAGCCAGCGCCACAGCCTCAGAGAAACGGTTGTAGCCCAGATACTTATTGACATAACTCAGGAACTGGTCGTGACCCTTTCCGATGAATCCAAAACCACAGCGCAGACCAGGCAGTCCGTAGAACTTCGACAGGGTGCGCGAGATGATGAGGTTGTTGTATTTCTCGATCAGCGGAGCGATATAGGCCGTGTCCGTCGAGATGAAGCTGGCATAAGCCTCGTCGATGAGTACCATCGTGTCAGAGGGGATATTCTCCATGATGCGGCCAATCTCTTCAGGAGTCAGACCATTACCCGTGGGGTTGTTGGGCGAAGCGAGCAACAGCATGCGGGGATGTACGCGATTGGTGTATTCTATGACCTCGGCAACATCGTAGGCAAAGGTGTCCTCCTGTTCGTGCAGGGGATACATCTCGAACACGCCGTCGCACTCGCTGGCTACACGATTGTAGTACCACCACGAGAACTCGGGGATGAGGATTTTTTTGTTATCACCCTTGCTCAGGAAATAATGGATGGAGTTCTTCAGCATATCCTCGCCACCGTAGGTCAGCAGCACTTGCTCCTCGGGAACACCGTAAATCTCGCTGACACGTACACTGATTACACTCTTTTTACCCTGGTCGTAGATACGGGTGTAGAAACAGAGATCCTTCGGATTGAAGTTTTTCACAGCGTCAAGCACTTTCTGGCTTGGCTCGAAATTAAATTCGTTTCTATCAAGATAATTCATTTTCTTCTTATTTTGTTACTTTACAGCCTGCAAAGGTACGAATAAGTGAGCAAAAAACAAAAGGAATAAACTTTTTTTTTGTATTTTCGAGCGAAAGTGCCTTCGAGCTTGCTCAAAGGTACGAAAAGTGAGCAAAAAATCAAGAGAATTGGCTTTTTTTTGCTTTTTCTCTTAATACATTTGCTCAATTGGATAAAAAAGTGTACTTTTGCAACCTAAACGAGCGAAAATATAACAAAATGACACAAATATGGCAAAAAAACTATTATTAGGAGACGAAGCAATTGCCTTAGGAGCCATCCATGCCGGTCTTTCTGGTGTGTATGCCTATCCTGGCACGCCGTCGACCGAGATTACTGAGTTCATTCAGGGCAATGCCCTCGCGAAGGAACGTGGCATTCACAGCCGCTGGAGTACTAACGAGAAGACGGCTATGGAAGCAGCGCTGGGTATGTCGTTTATGGGCAAGCGCGCCTTGGTGTGTATGAAGCATGTAGGACTAAACGTCTGCGCTGATCCGTTTGTGAACAGCGGTATGACAGGTGTCAACGGTGGTGTCATCGTGTTAGTAGCCGACGACCCGTCGATGCACTCCTCTCAGGACGAACAGGATTCTCGCTTCTACGGCAAATTCGCTATGATTCCTACGTTCGAACCGTCGAACCAGCAGGAGGCCTACAACATGGTAGAGTCCGCTTTCGAATATTCTGAGCAACAGAAGTTGCCCGTGCTGATGCGTGTCACCACCCGCATGGCTCATAGCCGTGCTGTGGTGGAAGTGAAGGACGAGGCCCGTCAGCAGAACGAGCTGAACTACAACGCAGTAGCAGCCAACTGGGTTTTGCTGCCTGCCAACGCCCGCAAGCGTAACGACGTGGTAACTGCCCAACAGGCTCAGCTTGAGGACGATGCCGCTAAGTCCACCTATAACATCTATTGCGAGGGTCAGGACAAGTCGCTGGGTATCATTGCCAGCGGTATTGGCTTTAACTATGTCAACGAGTGTTTCCCACAGGGAAGCCCCTACCCAATCCTGAAGATTTCGCAGTATCCGTTGCCTAAGAAACTGGTGCGCCGTATGCTGGACGAGTGTGACAAGGTACTCGTAGTTGAGGAAGGCCAGCCATTTATCGAGGACATTGTTCGTGGTGTCAACGAGAGCCAGAACATCAAAGGTAAGCTCGACGGCACATTGCCCCGTACGGGTGAACTGAATCCAGATATCGTAAAAAAGGCATTGGGCATGAAAATTGACGACTGTTTTGATCCCTGTGCCGACGTGGCTCCCCGTCCTCCTGCACTGTGTCAGGGTTGTGGTCACCGCGACGTGTATGCAGCCTTGAACGAGGTGTTGAAAGATTACGAGAATCCCCGTGTTTTCGGCGATATCGGTTGCTATACGCTGGGCTTCCTGCCTCCGTTCCGCGCCATTCACTCGTGTGTTGATATGGGTGCATCGATCACCATGGCCAAGGGTGCTGCCGACGCTGGTCAGTGGCCTGCTGTTGCCATCATCGGCGACTCGACCTTTACTCATAGCGGTATGACGGGTCTGCTCGACGCCATTAACGAGAATGCCAACATCACCGTCATTATCAGCGATAACCTGACAACGGGTATGACGGGTGGTCAGGACTCTGCAGGTACCAATAAGTTCGAGGCCATCTGTCGTGGTTTGGGACTGAGCGACGAACACCTGAAGGTCGTTGTCCCTCTGCCGAAGAACATGCCCGAGATTACCCAGATGATTCGTGACGAGATTAACTACAAGGGTACCAGCGTGATTATTCCGCGCCGTGAGTGCATGCAAACCCTGCAGCGTCACCTGAAGCAGAAGAAAGCGGCAGAAAAAAAGTAAAAAGGTAAAAAAGTAAAAAGGTTAATCATGAAAACAGATATTATATTGTGCGGTGTAGGAGGACAAGGCATCCTCTCGATCGCTACCATCATTGGCGAAGCCGCCATGAACGAGAACCTATATATCAAGCAGGCCGAGGTACACGGCATGAGCCAGCGTGGTGGTGATGTACAGTCGAACCTGCGCATCTCGTCAGAGCCTATCCATAGCGACTTGATTGCCAAGGGTAGTGCCGACGTCATCATCTCGATGGAACCCATGGAAGCTCTGCGCTATCTGCCCTTCCTGTCGAAGGAGGGTTGGATTATCACGTCGTCGACACCCTTCGTCAACATTCCCAACTATCCTGACATGGAGGTTATCAAGGCAGACTTGGCGAAGTTGCCCAATGTCATTACCATCGACATCGAACAGATGGCCAAGGACAATGGCGTACCCCGTTCGGCTAATGTCATCCTGTTGGGCGCTGCCCAGAAGGCACTCGGCATTGAGTACGAGAAGTTGGAAGATGCCATCCGCCGTGTCTTCGGGCGCAAGGGCGAGGCCATCGTCGAGGCTAACATCAAGGCATTGGCCTTAGGCCGTGAGGCTCAGAAATAATTTCGTAATAACGTTATAACGTCATAACGAATCCAGAAATGAAAGAAACTCCGATAAGAAAAGAAATCGTTGACGGGCTGATTGCCAAGTTGGGCATTCAGGACTTTGCCAAAGCCACCATCCGTGAGGTAAAACAGGTGGCTGCAATGGCCGAGAAAGATAGTGGTGTGGAATTCATCAAGATGGAGATGGGTATTCCCGGTCTTCCCGCTGCACAGGTGGGTGTCGATGCCCAGATTAAGTCACTCCAGGACGGCATCGCCCATTCCTATCCCGATATTCAAGGCTATCCGGAATTGAAAAAGCAGGCCTCGCGCTTTGTCAAGGCCTTTATTAATGTCGACATCGCCCCTGAGGGTTGTGTACCTGTCAGTGGCAGTATGCAGGGCACGTTTGCCTCGTTCCTGACCTGTTCGCAGGCCAATAAGGCAAAAGACACCGTATTGTTCATCGATCCAGGATTCCCCGTGCAGAAGATGCAGTTGCAGGTGCAGGGCGTGAAGTACGAGACCTTCGATGTGTACGACTATCGCGGCGACAAGCTGCGTGCCAAGCTGGAGGGTTATCTGAAGGTGGGCAACATCTGTGCCATTGTCTATTCGAATCCCAACAATCCCGCGTGGATCTGTATGACCGAAGATGAGTTGAAGACCATTGGTGAACTAGCTACAAAATACGATGCCATCGTGATGGAAGATCTGGCCTATTTCGCTATGGATTTCCGCCAAGACTTGAGCAAGCCCTTCGAGGCACCTTTCCAGCCTACCGTAGCCCGCTATACGGATAACTACATGCTGCTCATCTCGGGTTCGAAGGCTTTCAGCTATGCTGGTGAGCGCATTGGTGTGACGTGTATCTCGGACAAGCTATTCCATCGCCATTTCGAAGACCTCAGTGCCCGTTACGAAGGTCTGCCCTTCGGACTGGTATTCAGTACGCGTATGCTCTACGCCCTGTCGTCAGGTACCAGCCACTCGGCCCAGTATGCAATGGCAGCCATGCTGAAGGCTGCCAGTGATGGAACATATAATTTCCGTGACGAGGTAAAGGTGTATGGTGACCGTGCTCACAAACTGAAGGAGATTTTCCTGCGTCATAACTTCCACATCGTCTACGACAAAGACCTCGACCAACCCGTTGCCGACGGATTCTATTTCACCATCGGCTATCCCGGCATGACGAGTGGTCAGCTGGCCCAGGAACTGATGTACTATGGTGTTTCGGCCATTTGTCTCATCACCACGGGTTCGCATCAGGAAGGCTTGCGCGTGTGTACCTCTTTTATTGAAGATCACCAGTACGACCAGTTGGAGGAGCGTATGCAGATATTTGCAGAAAACAACCCTATCAAATAAAGACAAAATCAAAGAACAACAATGACTTTAAAAAATCTTTTCAGAAAGTCTACCCTCACTTTACTGCTGGTCTGTGTCAGCAGTGCTGTGATGGCGCAAGAGAAAAAAGAGACTAAGAAAATCGACTGGCTGCAGGAACTGAAGAACCGCATCACCATTAACGGTTACATGCAAGGCGGCTATGCATACAGCGATCAAGGCGGAAAGACCACCAGTGAGTTCAATTTCAAGCGGGCCATCTTCTGGATCAAAGGAAGAATTACCGACCGCTGGTCGTTTCTATTCATGAATAACTTCGCCATATCGCCAGGTCCGCTGGAGTATTGGACCGACTTCCGCGTGACGAACAATAATGCGCTGACCGTTCGTATCGGGCAGTTCCAGCACCCGTTCTCGCTGGAGAGTCCCCTCTCGCCCACGATGCTCGAACTCATTGACATCACCTCGCAGTCTGTAGCCCTTCTGGCTAACGGTAACGAGCCGTTGCTGGGTCCTAACTACGGCCGTGACCAGGGTATCATGTTGTTAGGCGACCTGTTTAACAACAAGTTCCATTACGAGCTGGCCGTCATGAACGGACAAGGCATCAACCGTAAAGACGGTAATAGCGACAAGGATGTCATTCTGAAGCTGGATTACCGTCCCATAAAGGAGTTGCGCATCGTTGCCACTGGACAGAAAGGGCGCGGTCATGCTGTCAACACCGTTGCATGGAACGACATTCAGGTTGGCGACAACTATCGCCGCGATCGCGTCAGCTTCGGTGGTGAACTGAAAGTCCCCACTCAGCTTGGCCATAAGTCGACGAGTGGCGGCATCTGTCTGCGTAGCGAGTTCCTGGCTGGTAAGGATGGCGACGTGGGCAGCCGCGGTGCCTACATGACTGGTTCTGTGGCTATCGGCAAGGGTGTCGACGTGATAGCATCAGCCGACTACTACGACCGTAATACGGACGTCAGTGGATGGCAACGTACCGATCTCACTGGAGGTCTGCAATACTGGTTCTATCCCAAGTGCCGACTGCAGTTACAATACACGCATAGTTTCTGCGGCGAGATGATGGGAGACGACTACAACCGCCTCCAAGCGCAGGTGCAGGTTGCATTTTAAATGAATCAGAATGACGATATAACGGAATAACAATATAACGACAAAAAGAAAGAAACAAAAATGTTAATCAAAGTTCTTCTAACGATAGTATTTTTTGCCGTCATGCTGGGTGTGGGAATCTACTCACGCAAACAGGCTAGCAGTGTTGACGGATTTGTATTGGGTGGACGTTCCGTAGGCCCCTGGCTCACAGCTTTTGCCTTCGGAACCTCTTATTTCTCGGCAGTGGTTTTTGTGGGTTATGCCGGACAGTTCGGATGGAGATATGGTCTTTCGTCTGCGTGGATTGGCATCGGTAATGCCATTATTGGTTCATTGTTGGCGTGGATTCTCTTAGGTCGTCGCACGAAGCTGATGACTCAGCATATCGAGAGCCGTACGATGCCCGATTTCTTTGGAACGCGTTTCAATGATCAGGGCCTGCGCGTGGTGGCTTCTGTCATTGCCTTTGTATTCTTGATTCCCTATACCGCAGGTGTCTATAGCGGCATCTCACGTCTATTTGAGATGGGTTTCAACATTCCCTACGAGTACTGCGTCATCATCATGTCGATTCTGACTGCCATCTACGTCATCATTGGCGGTTACAAGGCAACAGCCATGAACGACTTCATTCAGGGCATCATCATGCTCTTTGGTATTGTGGCCGTAATCCTGGCCGTACTGAATGCGCAGGGCGGTCTGGCGGCTGCTATAGACAAACTGGCAAAGATTCCTTCTGATGCGGATCCGACGGTAAATGGCGGCTTTGCCTCCTGGTTTGGTCCCGATCCCTGGGGATTGCTGGGTGTAGTCATCTTGACATCATTAGGCACGATGGGATTGCCCCAGATGGTAGGTAAGTTCTATTCCATTACGGACGAGAATGCCATCAAGCGCGGTACGGTCATCTCTACCATCTTCGCCTTTATCGTAGCTGGTGGCTGCTACTTCCTCGGTGGTTTCGGACGCCTCTACGAACCCGTCATCAATGAAGCGACAGGTAAGATAGCCTTCGACTCCATTGTACCTGCCATGCTGATTACCCTGCCCGATGTGCTGATTGCCCTCGTGGTATTGCTGGTGCTTAGCGCATCCATGTCGACACTGGCCTCTTTGGTGCTTACATCCAGTTCGACGATGACCCTCGACCTCATCTATCGCGACAAGAAGTCGCTGCCTGGCGAGGTGGAGGAAGGAACCATCGACGATATCGTTTCTGAAAAGATCGAGCGTCGCAAGGTGGTCATCATGCGCGTACTCATTATGTTCTTCATCGCCATCTCCCTGCTCATCGCGCTGAATCCTCCCACGTTCATCGCACAGCTCATGGGTATCTCATGGGGCGCGCTGGCGGGTGCTTTCCTGGCTCCGTTTATGCTGGGCCTCTACTTGCGTGGTGTCACCAAGGTTTCCGTTTGGGCTTGCTTCGTATGGGGCGTAGGACTTACCGTCATCAACATGCTGGCAGGCAACCCCATCAATCCCATCAACTGCGGTGCCATCGCTATGGTGGGTGGTTTCCCCGTCGTCTGGCTGGTAAGTCTCTTTACCAAGAAACTCCCCAGACAGATGGTCGACAAGATTTTCGAGTGCTACGAATAATTTTGTAATAACGATATAACGTAATAACGAATAAAAATCATGATTTGGAATCCGAACAAGGAATGCATGAGTCGCGACGAGATGAGCGCGCTTCAGGGTAAACGACTCCACAAGATTGTAGAGTACGTCTACCACCATGTACCATTCTATCGTAATAAGATGCAGGAGTTGGACATCCGTCCTGACGACATCCAAACCATCGAGGACATCCACAAGTTGCCCTTCACCACCAAGAAGGACCTGCGCGACAACTATCCCTTTGGCCTGCAGGCTGCACCTCAAAGTGAAATCATCCGTATTCACGCCTCCAGCGGTACGACGGGCAAGCCTACCATCGTGGGCTATACCCGCAAGGACATTGGTATCTGGAGTGAGACGATGGCGCGTTGTCTGACATCCTTTGGCGTCACTCGCGACGACATTTTTTCTGTTGCCTACGGCTATGGTTTGTTCACTGGAGGTCTTGGCGCCCACTATGGCGTAGAGCACCTCGGTGCTTCTGTCGTTCCCGCCTCAACAGGTAATACCGAGAAGCATATCAAGTTGATTCGCGACTTGGGAATTACGGGTATTGCCTGTACACCCTCGTATGCCCTCTATCTGGCAGAGTCTATGGAAAAGATGGGTATCACGAGAGACCAGATCAAGCTTCGCATCGGAGCCTTTGGCGCTGAGCCTTGGACAGAGAGCATGCGTAAGGAAATCGAAGAGCGTCTGGGACTGAAGGGTTACAACATCTACGGCCTCTCAGAAGTGATGGGTCCCAGTGTCAGCTATGAATGCCAGATGCAGCACGGAAGCCACATCAACGAGGACCATTTCTATCCCGAAATCATCAACCCCACCACGCTCGAGCCGTTGCCTTACGGACAAACCGGCGAGTTGGTATTCACCACACTGACCAAGGAGGGTATGCCCGTCTTGCGCTATCGCACCCGTGACCTCTGTTCGCTGATGCCTGGCACATGCGACTGCGGTCGTACCAACATCCGCATGGGACGCATCGAGGGCCGTTCTGACGACATGCTCATCATTCGCGGAATCAACGTATTCCCGTCGCAAGTCGAGAGTGTCGTACTCTCTATGCCCGAGTTTGCTCCGCGCTACATGCTCGTCGTCAATCGCGAAAAGAATCTCGACACGCTGTTGGTACAGGTCGAGATTCGTCAGGAACATTTCACCGGCATCTTCGATACGCCCGCCGCTGTCGATGCCTTGGAGAAGAAACTGGCCTCGAAACTCAAGAGTGTGCTCAGCATCTCTGCCAAGGTACAGTTGAAGGCTCCTGGCACCATCGAGCGTTCACAAGGTAAGAGTGCCCACGTCATCGATAATCGTAAACTATAATATTTTAATAATGGAACAATCTAATTTCTTTAATCCCGAGTTCGAAACCATGTCGCGCGAACAGATTGAGGCCCTCCAGCTGGAGCGTCTTCAGAAAACCGTGCGCCATTGCATGAACTCACTTTTTTACAAAAAACGCTTCGAGGAGATCGGTCTCCGTCCTGAGGACATCAAGAGCTTGGCCGATCTTAAGAAGATTCCCTTTACCACGAAGCAGGACCTGCGCGACACCTATCCCTTTGGCATCGCCAGCGTTCCCCTCCGCGAGTGTGTTCGCCTGCACTCGTCGTCAGGCACCACGGGTAATCCCACGGTGATTCTGCACACGAAGAAAGACCTCGACGAGTGGGCTAACCAGGTAGCCCGTAACCTGTGGATGGTTGGTCTGCGCCCTGATGACGTCTTCCAAAACTCCAGCGGTTACGGCATGTTCACGGGCGGTCTGGGTTTCCAGTATGGCGCCGAGAAGCTGGGTATGCTCACCGTTCCTGCCGCTGCTGGTAACTCACTGCGTCAGATCAAGTTCATCAAGGACTTTGGTACGACGGCTATTCACGCCATCCCTAGCTATGTCACCCGCCTCTACGAGGTCATGCAGCAGGAGGGCGTCGATCCTCGTCGCGACACCAAACTGAAAGTGCTCGCCATCGGTGCTGAGCCTCACTCTGAAGAACAGCGCAAGCGCATCGAGGAGATGTTGGGTGTCAAGGCTTACAACTCGTTTGGCATGAGCGAGATGTGCGGTCCTGGTGTAGGCTTCGAGTGCAAGGAGCAGAACGGCCTGCACTTCTGGGAGGACTACTACATCGTAGAAATTGTGAACCCCGACACACTGGAACCCGTTCCCGATGGAGAGATTGGCGAGTTGGTACTCACCACGCTCTGTCGCGAGGCTATGCCGCTGCTGCGCTATCGTACCCGTGACCTGACGCGCGTCTTGGGACGTTCGTGCCCCTGCGGACGCAACCACATCCGTCTCGACCGCATGCGTGGCCGTTCCGACGATATGATTGTGCTGCGTGGTGTCAATATCTTCCCCATCCAGGTCGAGAAGATTCTGATGAAGTTCCCCGAGGTAGGCACCAACTATCTCATCACGCTGACCACCGAGGACAACAACGACCAGATGACTGTCGAGGTTGAGGTGAACGAGGGTACTGACGATTTCGCAAAGCTGCAGTATCTGGAGAAGGAAATCCGTCACCAGATTGGCGACGAAATCCTGTTGAAGCCCCGCGTGCGTCTCGTCTCGAAGGGCACCCTGCCCGTCAGCGAGGGCAAGGCCGTCCGCGTCGTCGACAAGAGAAAAGTATATCAATAATTCTCTCGACATATCGAAATAACGAAATATCGAAATAACGAAAAAAATAGAACTATGACTATCCATCAGTTATCCATTTTCATCGAGAACCGCTCGGGCACGCTAATCAAGGTGCTCCAGATTCTCAAGCAGGCCAACATTCAGATTGTGGCCTCAACCATTGCCGATACGGCAGAGTACGGAATCTACCGCCTTATTTGCAGTGAGCCCATTCGCGCTTACGAGGAACTCAAGAAGGGGGGCGTCGCTGTTGCCCTGAGCAATGTCTTCGCTCTCGAACTCGACGACGAGCCCGGCCGTGCTGCCGACGCCGTTGAGACGTTCTCGAAGGCTGGCATCAGCATTGCCTACATGTACACCTTCCTGCTCGGCGGAAAGGGCATCATGGTCTTCCGCACAGAGAATGCCGAAGATGCCCAGCGGGTCATTATCGACAACAAGCTCCGCTACATCGAGGAGCCCGACCTCTCGAAACTCGTTTAACAACAGCAATGCGATTGCCGATGGGCAATCGCATTTTTTTGTCTCCTTGGTAGTCTTTTTCAAAAAAATATTTGTTTTCGCGTAGTTTTTTGTAACTTTGCTGCGTCTAATGGGTGTTAAGATTCAAAAAACAGACGAGACAATGAATGCATTAGAGCAACAATTTTCGAAAACCGTAGCAGAACATAAGAGCACCATCTACACCGTGTGCTACATGTTCTCGCAAGATGCCGACGAGGTCAACGACCTGTTCCAGGAGGTACTAGTCAATCTTTGGAAAGGTTTCGACAGCTTCGAGCATCGCTCCGACATCCGGACGTGGATCTACCGCGTCGCCCTCAACACCTGCATCTCTATCGACAGGCGTAAGAAGCGGCGTTCCTCCGAAGTCCGGCTCACGATGGACATCAACCTCTTTGAAGACCGCGACGAGGACACCCGCCAGGTGGACATGCTCCACAAGCGCATCTCCAAGTTGCAACCCTTCGACCGCGCCATCGTACTGCTCTGGCTCGAAAACCTGTCGTACGACGAAATCGGCCAGATTGTCGGAATCACCGCCAAGAACGTCAGTGTCCGTCTGTTCAGAATCCGCGAACAGTTAAAACAAATATCTAACGATTAAAACTTTTACCCATTATGCAAAACGATTTCGAATTAGAGAACATGCGCCAGCAGATGACCACGCTCAAAAATAAACTCAACCAGCAGGAGATAGTCAACGACCGTCTTGTGCGCCGCTCCATGCGCAACGAGGTGAACAACATCAACCGTCGCTACAACATCATCATGGCCCTTTGTGTGTTGATGGTCCCCTACGGCTACTGGTGCTTCGTGAAATTGTGTGGCCTCTCAATACCCTTTTGGATTGGTACTAGCATCTTCATGCTGATATGCGGAGGAGCCACCTTCTACAACAGCCGCAAGATCAGCGACCCAAATCTGATGAGCCATAACTTAGTAGAGGCCCGAAAAAAAGTTGCCAGCGCCAAGAAGTTCGAAGCCAACTGGCTGTTGTTTGGCATTCCCGCCGTCATCCTTTGGATGGGCTGGTTCTTCTACGAGGTCTATCAGATTCAGGGAGGTGATTTTAACAACGGATTCTTCTGGGGCGGCTGCGTAGGCGGCATCATCGGTGCTTACTGCGGCATCAGAATGCACTTCAAGACCCAGCGCCAGTATCAGGACATCATCGACCAAATCGAAGACCTGACGGCAGAAGACGACAAACAAATATAAACTACAAACAATGAATCAGAAGAACATTTTAAAATTCCTGCGACAGGTGGCAACCCACAACAATCGCGAATGGTTCCAGGAACACAAAAGTGACTACGAGGCCGCCCGTGCTGAGTTCGAACGGGGTGTGCAACAGGCCATCGAACGCATCATGACGTTCGATCCCGAAATAGCCCACGTACAAGTCAAGGACTGCACCTACCGCTTCTATCGCGACACCCGATTCTCGGCCGACAAGTCGCCATACAAAAACCATTTCGGAGCCTATATCAACGCCAAAAGCAAAAAGGCACTCCGAGGCGGCTACTACCTGCATTTCGAGCCCGACCACTACCTGTTGGCCATCGGCAACTACTGGCTGCCCACCAATATCCTCACCTCGTGCCGCCACGAAATCATGGGCAATACGGCCGAATGGCTGCGCTGCGTCGAGAGCCCGGAATTCCTCCAGTATTTTGGCAGCGACGCATCCAGCAGCACCCAGGAACCCACCAACATCGACAGCTGGGACCAGCCTCAGGGCTTCGGACTGTCGAAGCTCAAGACCTGCCCCGCAGGCTTTCCCAAAGACAGCGAGCTCGTCCGCTATCTGCGACTGAAGGACTACTGCTGTTGGCATGCCGTCTCAGACTCGTTCTTCGAGGGTGACGCCTGGCTCGACGAGATGGAACGCATGTTCCGTGCCGCCAAACCCATGATGGACTTCATGAACTCCGTCATCGACGATTACGAATAGCGTTTTTCTGAGTGTGCCTTAATAAGCCTTTCTTAGTGCGGCCATCGTCCTGAAACTCGATTCAATTTGCGTATAGGCAAAAGGTTGTTTGCGTATAGGCACACAGTCATTTGGGTATAGGCGAGCGATTGTCAGACAGGCATTCGCTCCCTTTTTTCTTTAACCCTTTCCCCTGTTAGCCTTAACCTCTGTACGGTTACGGTCACAGCTGTGACCATGTGACCGTTCCTTGTCTTTTTTAGAATTTTGTATATTGCTTCAAGTCTGTCCAGCAATATAAAAAAATAGAAGTGGCTGAAATTCAGTCACTTCTATTTGTGATTTGTGAAAGCCTTTTTAGCTTGTCGGGATGAGGCGACTCGAACGCCCGACCCCTACGTCCCGAACGTAGTGCGCTACCAACTGCGCTACATCCCGAATGGTCGTAAGTGGTGCAGCCCACTTTTACAAAACCGGCTGCAAAGGTACGGTAAATTTTTGAATTACGTGCAGTTTTATATCAAAAAATTTGTGTTTACGGCAAAAAACAAGTATCTTTGCAAGCGAAACTAATCGAAATGAAACAAATATTACTGATAATATCATGCTTACTGATGTCATTGTCCGGTAATGGCCAGCGCGTCATCGTGGTGGAACGTGGCAGTGTGCAGAGTCTGCTGGATGCCATCGACAAGGCCAACATGATGAACGAGGCTGAGCATGCTGAGCGGACGTTTATTCTCATTCCGGATGGTTTCTACAATCTGGGCGAGACGACGCTGACACGCATCTCAGGGCACAACATTGCACTCATAGGACAGAGCATGGAGGGTACGGTGATTCAGAACAAGCCCGACGTGAAGATTGAGAGCATCAGCAAAACGGCCGTCTTCCAGAACCGCGGTACGAACAATTATTTTCAGGATTTGACGCTGAAAAATGCACTGGACTACTACGCGTCGGAGCCTGACGGACGGGCCGTGACGCTGCAGGACAAAGGTACGCGCACGATATGTAACAGGGTAAGGATGCTGTCGTATCAGGACACGTATTATTCGGACAACGAGCTGTGCCAGAACTACATGCAGGACTCGGAGATTCATGGTACAATAGACTTTATCTGCGGGGCTGGCGACGTGTGGTTTGAACGCTGTCGGATCGTGACGGAGAAACGTACGCTGGACGGTAGCGGAACAAACATCATTACGGCAACACGCACGTCGGACACCAAGTGGGGATACGTCTTCAACCGATGCACCGTCGAGAACGACGTGTCGATGTTCAACTACGGCCGGTCGTGGCACACGAATCCGCGCTGTGTGTGGTTGCACACCACGTTGTTGACTCCCGAGAAGCTGGAAACGACGCGGTTCGACGATGAGGGCATGAAGACGTCGACGAACTACTTCAAGGAATATGGCACGACGGATGGCGAAGGGCGCGACATCACACCAAGGACGAACAAGGTAACCTTTACGCTGAGAGACCATACGCAACCGTTCGTGGCTGAGACCGTTATGACGAAGGACGAGTTGCAGCAATATACGGTAAAACGGATTTTCGGTAAATGGAGACCCGACAAGGTGCTGAAGCGGTTGGAGAAACAAAACCGCAAGCTAAAGAAGAAATACTTTGAAGAATGAGAAGATATATTTTATTGGTTGTTAGCTGTTGGCTGATGGCTGTCGGCTATGCCCAACAGGTGATCACGGTGCAGCAAGGCGATGCACAAAGTCTGCTGAACGCCATCAAGCAGGCTAACGAGCGGAATGCGGAGAAGACGGCTCAGTGGCTCTTCATCCTGATTCCTGACGGTGTTTACGACTTAGGCGAGACGGTGCTGACTAAGATTACGGGCCACCACATCGCCCTCATAGGGCAGAGCATGGAGGGTACGGTGATTCAGAACAAACCCGACGTGAAGAACGAGGGTATCAGCAAGACGGCCATCTTCCAGAATCGCGGAACGGACAACTACCTGCAGGACCTGACGCTGAAGAATGCGCTGGACTACTATGCCGCAGGATCGGCCGGACGGGCCGTGACGCTGCAGGACAAGGGAACGCGAACCATTTGCAACCGCGTGCGCCTGCTGTCGTATCAGGACACGTACTTCAGCGACAACGACCTGAGTCAGATGTACTTTCAGGATTCGGAGATTCATGGTACGGTGGACTTCATCTGCGGCGATGGCGACGTGTGGTTTGAACGCTGTCGGATCGTGACGGAGCGGCGCACTGCCGACGGGAAGGGAGGGCGCAACGTGATAGCAGCCCCGAAGACGTCGAAGACAGCATGGGGCTACGTGTTTAACCGCTGTACGGTAGAGAACATCGTGTCGAACTTCGAATATGCCCGTGGCTGGAACCATACACCCCACTGCATCTGGCTCCACACCACGCTGCTGTCGCCCGAAAAGCTGAATCCGACACGTTTCGACTGGCGCGGTATGAACACCGTCAAGAACGACTTCAGGGAATTTGGTACCATGGATGTCGAGGGGCGTGACATTACACCCGCGACGAACGAGGTAACCTTTAAGATGACGCGCAAGAAGCAGGAGGACGGTCAGGACGTAGTCACTACTGAAAGCATGAAGGCAGAAACCATCATGACGGAAGCCCAAGCGGCCAAGTATACGATAGGGAATATGTTTGGCGACTGGCAGCCCGACCGCACGTTACAAGCCATAGAAAAGAAAGCCAAAAAAATAATGAAGCGCCTAAAGTAGGCGCTTCAATTCGTTTAGTTCATCTGCTGTCGTTGCCCACGAGGTGACGAAGCGGCAAATGGTGCGATGGCCCGTGGTCTGTCCCCAGTGGGTAAACTCCATCTTACCAGCCAACTCCTCGACTTTGACATCGGGCAGGATGACAAACTGCTGATTGGTGGGCGAATCGAGCCAGAACTCATAGCCTTTCTCCTGGAAAATCTGCTTCATCTGCATGGCCATATCAATGGCGTGACGCGAAAGTTTGAAGTAGAGGTCATCGGTAAAGAGCGCCTCGAACTGGAGTCCGATAAGGGCTCCCTTGGCGATGACGGCACCATGCTGCTTCTGAATCGAGAAGAAGTGCTTGTGGGCCTGGCGGTTGGTGAAGACGACGGCCTCGCCACAAAGGGCGCCAATCTTGGTTCCTCCGATATAGAACACGTCGCAATGGCGGGCCAGATAGGGCAGCGTGATGTCGCACCCATCGGCCATCAAGCCATAGCCCAGACGGGCTCCGTCGATATAAAGCGGAATGTCGTAACGGCGACACACCTGATAAATATCGTCAAGCTCGCGAGCGGTATAGAGCGTGCCCAGTTCGGTGGGGAAGGTGATGTACACCAATCCAGGGTGTACGGCATGGTCCTTGTTGCCGTCGTGCATATAGTCGTCCAGATACTTGTCGAGCACGCGGGCCTCCATCTTACCCAGCGTATCGGGAATGGTGATAATCTTATGCTCGGTGAACTCGACGGCACCAGCCTCGTGGACGTTGATATGACCAGAGCCCACACAGATGACACCCTCGTATTGATAGAGCATCGAGTCGATGGCGGTAGCGTTGGTCTGGGTACCTCCCGTCAGGAAGAATATCTGCGCGTCGGGCATGCCAATGGCCTCGCGGATGCGGTCCTTGGCGCGCTCGGAGAACTCGTCGAAGCCATAGGGTGTGGGCTTGGCATCGTTATAACGCACCAAGTTTTCCAACACTTTCGGATGGGCCCCGTTGTTGTAGTCGCAATCGAATGATATCATAGAATCAATTATCAATTATCAAAGTGCTTCGAGCATACGCTTGATAACGACCGAGCAGCTGATTTCGCGATTGGCGGCCTCAGGAATCACAAGACTGTTGGGCGACTCAATTACATCGTCCGTCACGATGAGGTTACGACGCACGGGCAAGCAGTGCATGAACTTACCATTATTCGTCCACGACATGTGTTCAGTATCAACCGTCCACGAACGGTCCTCACAGGTAATCTTGCCGTAGTCGGCAGCATTGGTAACACCAGGATTCGACCAGTTCTTGGCGTAGATGAAATCGGCACCCTCGAAGGCTTTCTTCTGGTCGTACTCCACGCGGGCATCGCCTACGAACTGGGGATCGAGTTCATAGCCCTCAGGGTGGGTGATGACGAGGTCTACGTCGGGAGCTGCGTTCATCCACTGGGCAAACGAGTTGGGAACAGCCTGCGGCAATGCACGGCAATGAGGAGCCCAGGTGAGGACGACCTTCGGTCGTTCTACCGTCTTATGCTCCTCGATGGTGATGAGGTCGGCGAAGGCCTGCAGGGGGTGTACGGTGGCTGTTTCCATCGCGAAGACGGGACGTCCGGAGTACTTGATGAACTGCTGCAGGACGGTCTCGGCATAGTCGTACTCGCGATCGGTCAGGCCAGCAAACGAGCGTACGCCGATGAGGTCGCAGTAGCACCCCATGACGGGAATGGCCTCGAGCAGATGCTCGGACTTGTCGCCGTCCATGATGACACCACGCTCGGTTTCCAGTTTCCAGGCACCAGCATTCACATCGAGCACGATGACATTCATGCCGAGATTCATGGCTGCCTTCTGGGTGGACAGACGGGTGCGCAGCGAGTTATTGAAAAAAATCATCATGAGCGTCTTGTTGCGGCCCAGATGCTGATACTTAAAACGGTCGTTCTTGATCTCGAATGCTTCGGCCATCGCCTTGTCCAGCGGACCGATATCCTGTACGTTGATAAATGATTTCATATTCTTTTCTTTTTTTGTTATTACGTTATTTCGGAATTCCGGTATTCCGTTATTCCAAGACTACGACCTTACTTGTCCTTCGCCCTCGATAATCCATTTGTAAGTGGTAATCTCCTCTAAGCCCATCGGACCACGCGGACCGAGTTTCTGGGTAGAGATACCGATTTCAGCACCCAATCCGAACTGGGCACCATCTGTAAACGACGTGGGAGCATTCCAATAGACGCAAGCGGCATCGACGTGTGCCTGGAAGCGGCGGGCGGTCTGTTCGTTCTCGGTGATGATGGCCTCGCTGTGTCCGGAGCCGTACTGATCGATATGCGCCAGCGCCTCATCGAGTGATGAAACGGTGCGGATGGCCATCTTGTAGTCCATGAATTCTGTGCCGAACGACTCAGCTGTTGCAGGCTGCAGGAGAACGTCAGGATAGTGTCCGACGAGCAGCTGATAGGCAGGACCGTCGACATAGAGCATCACCTTATGGTCGAGCAGGGGCTGAACCAGTTCGAAGAGATTGCCCAGACGTTTCTCGTGGATGATGAGGCAGTCGAGGGCGTTACACACGGAAACGCGACGCGTCTTGGCATTGCAGATAATCTTCTTACCCTTCTCCAGGTCGCCCTCCTCGTCGAAATAGGTATTCACCACGCCGGCTCCTGTCTCGATGACAGGAATGCGCGCCGTGTAGCGTACGAAGTCGATAAGGCGACGTCCGCCACGAGGAATGCAGAGGTCGATATAACCCACAGCATTCAGCATCTGGCCAGTAGCTTCGTGGGTAGCAGGCAACAAGGTGACGACATCGGGATCAACGCCAAAACGTTCCAACACCTCGTGGATGAGTTCGACGCTGGCCTGATTCGAGAGGTCGGCATCGGAACCGCCCTTCAAGACACAGGCATTGCCACTCTTGAAACACAACGAGAATACGTCGTAGGTCACATTGGGACGGGCCTCGTAGATCATGCCGATAACACCAAAAGGCACGGAGACACGATGCAGGCGCAGGCCGTTGGGCAGCGTCTTCTCCTTGGTGATGTATCCTAACGGCGAAGGCAAACTGGCCACGTTGCGCATGTCGGAGGCAATATCGTCGAGGCGTTTCTCGGTGAGTTGCAGACGGTCGTAGAGCGGATTCTTCGGATCCATCTTCGCCAAGTCCTGGCTGTTGGCCACGAGGATGCGCTCCTTGTAGTCGACAATAGCGTCGGCCACAGCATTCAGTATTTCGTTACGCTGCTCGTCAGTAAGCAGTGACAGCGTCTTGCTGGCCCGCTTGACTCGCTTGAATGTTTCAGTCAATTCCATAAGGTATGAATTCTGTATGTGGTACGTTTTGTTTGTTTTCTATGAGGTCGACGAGGATGTTTTCGCGTTCGCCGTTAGCGATGATGACGCGTATGCCCGCCTTCTGCACCTTCTGGGCGGTCGTATATTTCGAGTGCATGCCCCCACGACCGAAGGCGCTCTTCTCTTCTTTGATATACTGCGAGAGGTCGGTATTCGGCTCCACCCGCGGAATAATCTTCGATGCGAGGTTGTCAGGATGCCCGTCGTAGATGCCGTCGATATTGCTCAAAAGGATGAGCGTCTCGGCCTGCATCATCTGGGCGATAAGTCCCGAGAGTTCGTCGTTATCGGTGAACATCAGCTCGGTGACGGAGACGGTGTCGTTCTCGTTGACGATGGGCAGGACGTCGTTCTCGAGCATCACCGTCATACAGGCCTGCTGATTGCGATACTGCTCGCCAGGCTCGAAGTTCTCCTTCATGGTCAGCACCTGGCCGATATGAATGCTGAATTCGCGAAACAAGTCGTAGTAGAGTCCTACGAGCTTCACCTGCCCGACGGCAGAAAAGAGCTGTCGCTGTTCGACGCTGTCGAGCGAATGGTCGACGGTGAGTTCGCGTCGTCCACAGGCCACAGCACCCGACGAGACGAGAATGACCTCGATGTCGTGACGGCGAAGCCAAGCCACCTGATCGACGATAGCCGACACACGGGTGACGTCCAGTTTCCCGTCCTTACGCGTCAGCACGTTGGAGCCTATTTTAATGACTATTCTTCTTTTCATAAAATGTCCTTGATATGGTCTATTTCCGGTTCTGCACCGATGGTGCCCACGACGGTGATGATGTCCAGTCGCACGTCACAATCAATGTGGCAATACTTGATATAATGATTCATCGCACTCTGCAGGCTCTGCAACTTCTGATAGTCGACGGCCTCCTCGGGGTTGCCGAAAAGGCGGTTGCGGCGGGTCTTGACTTCAACAAACACGAGGGTTCCGTCTTCGTCAGCAGCAATGATATCGATGTCACGGTGTCCCGACTTCCAGTCGCGCTCAACGATGGTATAGCCCTTGCGCTGCAGATAGTCGACCGCGCAGTCTTCACCCCATTTGCCTAACTCGTTGTGCGCCGCCATTATTTCTCAGCGTCCTTCTTGCGGATTTCCACTCGACGAATCTTGCCCGAGATGGTCTTGGGCAATTCGTCGACGAATTCTACGATGCGAGGATACTTATAGGGAGCCGTCACCTTCTTCACGTGCTGCTGCAACTCCTTCACAAGGTCGTCGCCGGCTTTATCCTTCCACTCCTTGCCGAGTACGACAGTGGCCTTGACCACCATACCGCGAATATCGTCAGGAACACCCGTAATGGCACACTCCACAACAGCAGGATGGGTCATCAGGGCCGACTCCACCTCAAACGGACCGATGCGATAGCCGCTGGACTTGATAACATCGTCGATGCGACCCTCGAACCAATAGTAGCCGTCTTCATCGCGCCAAGCCATATCGCCCGTATGGTAGATGCCATCGTGCCAAGCCTCACGGGTCAGCTCTTCGTCGCGATAGTATTCCTTGAAGAGTCCGATGGGTTTCTTGTCGCCCACACGGATTACTATCTCACCTTTCTCACCATCCTCGCACGAGGTGCCGTCGGCACGCAACAGGTCGATGTCGTACTGCGCATTGGGAATACCCATCGAACCGGGCTTCGGCGTCATCCAGGGGAAGGTGCCCAGCGTCATCGTCGTCTCCGTCTGTCCGAAACCTTCCATCATGCGGATGCCCGTCTTCTCAAGGAACTTGTCGAAGACGGCAGGATTCAGGGCCTCGCCAGCTGTCGTACAATACTCGAGCGACGAGAGGTCGTAGTTCGAGAGGTCCTCACGAATCATGAAGCGATAGATGGTGGGAGGAGCACAGAAACTCGTCACCCTGTATTTCTCAATCTGACGCAGCAGCGTGTCGGCATTGAATTTCTCGTGGTCGAAAACAAACACTGTTGCTCCGGCAAACCACTGGCCATAAAACTTGCCCCAGACGGCTTTGCCCCAGCCCGTATCGGCTACGGTCAGATGTAGCGAACCTTCGTGCAGGTTATGCCAGAAAACGCCCGTTGTCAGGTGTCCCATCGCATACAAATAGTCGTGAGCCACCATCTTCGGCTCGCCACTGGTGCCAGAGGTAAAATACATCAGCATCGTGTCGTTGTTGTCGTTCACAAAGGCGGGCTTCTGGAACTTCGGAGCCTGTTGCCATTCGCTCTGCCAGTCGTGGAAACCTTCAGGAATGGGCTTACCATGATCGGTGACGGTGATATATTGCTTCACCATCGGGCTCTCCGACATAGCGGCCTGAATCTGACTCACCACATAGGCATCGTCCACACAGATGATTGCCTTTACCGATGCACGGGTGTTGCGATAGATGATGTCTTTCTTTGTCAGCATGTGGGTGGCGGGAATGACGATGGCACCAATCTTATGCAAGGCCAGCATGATGACCCACCATTCATAGCGACGCTTCAGAATGAGCATCACGGGGTCGTTCTTGCCAATGCCCAGCGACATCAGGTAAGAGGCTGCCTGATCGGTCTGTTCCTTCAGCTCTCCGAAAGTAGTACGAATCTCCTCGCCCTGATCGTTCGTCCACAGGATGGCCAGTCCCTCGGGCTTCTCTGCTGCCCACGCGTCCATCACGTCGTAGGCGAAATTGAAGTTCTCGGGAATGATGAATTCCAGGTTCTTATTGTAATCTTCCACAGACGTAAATTTCGTCTGCTTTAAAAATCTTTCTATCATTATAAACTCTTTTTCGTTATGTCGAAATATCGTTATGTCGATATGACGAAATTATTCAACAGTAAATGCCAGGAATTTCACCGCTTTGTCTCCTACGGCGAGCATGCCGTGCGGCTTGCTGGAGTCGAAATAGATGCTATCGCCCTCTTCCAGAATGATGGTCTTACCACCGATGTACAACTCCATAGCGCCTTCGAGCACGAGGTTGAACTCCTGACCGGGGTGCGTGTTCTTGTAGATGGTGCGAGCACCTGGCTTAGGCTCTACAGTAACAATAAATACATCGGCCTTGTGACCCACGAAACCGCCCACCAACGACTGGTACTTATAAGCTTTAGTACGCTCGATGGACATGCCCTGTCCCTTGCGTGTCACATAGTATGACTTCATGTGTGGTGCCTCGGCGAAAATCAATTCCTCCGTCGATACGCCATATTTGCGGGCTATCTTCATCAGGTTGGAAATGGTGATATCCAACTCGCCAGCCTCTATCTTTTCATACTTCTCCGAATCGATGCCAATGGTCTCGGCCATCTCGCTCACTGGTATATCGAGCACGTCGCGCAAGCCCTTCAGGCGCTCGCCAATTTGTTTCAGTTGTTCGTCCATATTATTTTGCTCCTGCTTTTAATCCTTTAATCACACTTGAGGTAAAACCGTTATGCTCCATCTCGTTGAGTCCCTTGATAGTCACACCGCCAGGGGTTGTCACCAGGTCGATGGCCGCTTCGGGGTGCAGTCCCGTTGCTTCGAGCAGGGTGACGGCACCCTTCATGGTCTGCATCACAATCTGCTTGGCATCGTCAGCCTTGAAGCCCAGCTCTACGCCACCTTCCGATGCTGCACGGATGTAACGCATCGCATAGGCGATACCGCACGATGCCAGCGTGGTGCCAGCGCCCAGATGCTGCTCGTCGGTGATGATGGTATGTCCCATCGTATCGAAAAGTTCCTTCACCTTGGCAATCTGCTGCGCATCGGCCACTACGGGGGCAATGAACGTCATCGACTCCAACTGGGCAATGGCAATATTGGGAATCACCAGAAACGTAGAAATCATCTTTCCCTCCTTCGTCATCCACTCTACGATGCTTTCCGACTTCACACCGGCGGCGACAACGACAAGCGTCTGCTGGTCGTAGTCCATCACATCGCGAATGCCCGTCAACACCTGTTCCACAAGCCAAGGTTTCACGACCACACAGACGATGTCTGCACCCTGTGCTGCCAACTGGTTGCTGGGAGTCGCTGTGACACCCATATCGGCAAACTTGTCGCGCATCGGACGTGAGGGGTCTGCCACACAAATATCCTCGTTCTGAATATAATCTCCTTTGATGAGTCCTTCCACCATAGCTCCACCCATGGCTCCGGCTCCTATTACTGATATTTTCATATAGCTAATACTTTCTTGAATTTGTCAATAAACTCGTCGGCCTCTGCTTTCGTCAGACAAAGCGGGGGCAACAGACGCAACGTATTCTGTCCTGCACAGCCCGTAAAGCAGTGCTCCTGATAGATTAACGGCTGGCGCACATCCTTATGCGGAATGTCAAGTTCAATACCAATCATCAAGCCTCGTCCGCGCACATCCTTGATGTGTGGACTGTCAATCTTCTTGATCTCTTCCATCAGGTATCCACCCACCTCGCGGGCATTGTCCACCAGATGCTCCTGCTCGAACACGTCGAGTACAGCCAGTGCTGCAGCACATGCCAGATGGTTGCCGCCAAACGTGGTACCCAGCTGACCATAGACGGGCTCGAAGTCTGGACTGATGAGAACGGCACCCATGGGGAAACCATTGGCAATACCCTTGGCCACCGTGATGATGTCGGGTTTGATGCCTAGCCACTGGTGGGCAAAGAACTTGCCGCTTCGACCATAACCGCATTGTATCTCGTCGCAAATCAGCGTAGCACCAAAACGCTTGCAGGCGTAAGCCAGCTTTTGGGCAAATTCGGGAGTAGCCATCTGGATACCGCCCACACCCTGAATGCACTCCAGGATGACGGCTGTCACTCCACCTCGCGACAGTTCGCGAATCCAAGGCTCTATGTCGTTCAGCGGCAGGAAGCGCACATGGTGGTTGTCGTTGATGGGTGCCACAATCTTCGGATTGTTCGTCACCTCGACAGCCAGCGACGTACGACCGTGAAAGGCATGCTCGCACGACAGAATGCGCTGGGCCGTCGGATTCTTGAACGATGCCAGCTTCAGCGCATTCTCGTTGGCTTCAGCACCGCTATTGATCAGAAACAGCTGGTAGTCCTCATAACCGCTGATCTTTCCCAGTCGCTCAGCCAACTGCTGCTGCAACTTGTTGATCACTGAATTGGAGTAGAAACCAATCTTCCCCAACTGTTCGGTCACCTGCTGGATATAGTGCGGGTGGGAATGACCTATCGAAATCACTGCATGGCCACCATACAGGTCGAGATACTCCTGACCTTTATCGTCCCATACTTTACAGCCCTGTCCCTTCACGATATTGACGTCGAACAGGGGATATACGTCGAATAACTTCATAGTCGTTGTGTCCTTTATATAAATAGGTACATAAATCGGTGCAAAGGTACTATATTTATCCGATAAACCACAATTTTCTCCCCTCTTTTTTGCAAATTTACACCTTTCTGTGCATAATCATGCAAAAAAATGATTACCTTTGCAGACGAAATGAAGCAAGTAAGACCCAAAAAGAATCTCGGTCAGCATTTTCTCGTTGACCTGAACATCGCCAAGCGCATTGCCGATACGGTGGACGAGCCGTATTGCGACCTGCCCGTACTCGAAGTGGGACCCGGCATGGGTGTGATGACGCAGTATCTGGTCCAGAAGCCCCGCCCGCTGAAGGTGGTGGAGATCGACCGCGAGAGTGTGGCTTATCTGAAAGCGACGCTCTTCCAGGAGGCTGCAGAACCTCCCATCGTCGAAGGCGACTTTCTGCGCATGGATCTGACGACGGTCTTCAGCGGACAGCAGTTTGTGCTGACGGGCAACTATCCATACGACATCTCGTCGCAGATTTTCTTTAAGATGATCGACAATCGCGACCTGATACCCTGCTGTACGGGCATGATTCAGCACGAGGTCGCCCTGCGCATGGCGTCGAAGCCCGGAACGAAGGCTTACGGCATCTTGTCGGTACTGATTCAAGCGTGGTACGATGTCGAGTATCTCTTTATGGTCGACGAAACGGTATTCAACCCGCCTCCCAAGGTGAAGAGTGCCGTCATCCGCATGGTGCGCAACGAGGTGCAGCACCTCGGGTGCGACGAGGATTTATTCAAGCGCGTGGTCAAGACGGCCTTCAACCAGCGCCGCAAGATGCTGCGCGTCAGTCTGAAGCAGATGCTGACCGACGAGGGCCTGCAGATGATTGCCGCTTCGCCCTTCGCTACCCTGCGCCCGGAACAGCTTTCCATAGAGCGCTTTGTCGAATTGACAAATTTGGTGGAAAAAGCATTGTGTTCGGACACAAAATGATTGTGTTCGCACACAATTGATTGATTTGCATCAAGAAGAAAGCACTTTTTTACGAAAATCAGGTACTAATCCATTGTCATGTGCGGATTAGTCCGTACCTTTGCATCGTCTTCAATAAGGAGTTAGTATTTTAGGTAAAAGATTTCAGGAAAAATTAAAATCGACAATAGCGTTTGGTTCGATTAAGGTAAGTAAAAGGAGATTGATTTAGGATAACAACGACGTCGGGAGGACGCACTTTTTCATAGAATTAGGTTTTTAGTTATTGATAGTTAGAAATAGCCCGCAGATGTGATGTCTGTGGGCTTTTTCTATGTTGTCAATTCTTGTCGGCTGTTGGGAAACGCCTGATGTCAAGATGTCAACCCAGCGTTTCTTTCTCCACTTCTACGGGTTCGTGCAGGAAAATCTGTGCCTGTTCCTTGAATTTCTCCGTATTCTCTGTCGTCAGGTAGCGCACTGCCCCACCACGCGTACAGCGCTGCTCGATCTCAGGATGGCGCTCGAAGTACTGCTTCAGCGATTCCGCCACATATTCTCCTTGCGAAATGATGCGGATGCCGCGCGGAATATACTTATGAATCTTGGGCAACAGCAGCGGATAGTGCGTACAACCCAAAATGATGGTGTCGATGTCGGGATCCTGACGCAGCATCTGGTCGATGCGCTTCTTCACGAAATAGTCGGCTCCGGGCGAGTCGGCCTCGTTGTATTCCACCAACGGCACCCAGAACGGACAGGCCACTCCCGTCACCTGGATATCGGGGAACTGCTTATGGATTTCCAGATTGTACGACTCGCTCTTGATGGTTCCCTCGGTGGCAAAGATGCCCACATGGCGCGAGTGCGTCAGTGAACCGATGATCTCGGCCGTCGGACGGATAACACCCAGCACCCTGCGCTGGGGGTCCAGCTGGGGCAGGTCGTTCTGCTGAATGGAGCGCAGCGCCTTGGCGGAAGCGGTGTTACACCCCAGGATGACGAGATGACAGCCTCTTTCGAACAGTCGGGTAACAGCCTGACGGGTAAATTCATACACCACATCGAACGAACGCGTGCCGTAAGGTGTGCGGGCATTGTCGCCCAAATACAGATAGTCGTATTGGGGCAACAGCTGGCGAATGCCGTGCAGAATGGTCAGTCCGCCATAACCGCTATCGAACACGCCAATGGGACCGGGAACGCTGGGCAGAGTCATTTTCTTCCGATATTATTGTAAAAACGCCTTGACTTCTTCGGTGACGTCTTCACCCATTTCGGGATTCAACCAGGGGAGTGCGTCGGCATCGGTGTTCAGAATGAACGCATAGCCGTGCTGCTTTCCCACCTGCTCGACAGCCGTCTTTAGCAGCTGGTTCACCGTCAGCAGCAACTGTGCTTCCATTTCGTTCAGCATGCGCTGACTCTCGTTCTTGAAGGCGATGTTCTTGTCCAACATCTCCTGCAACTCGCTCTGACGCTTCTGCAGAATGGTCTTCGGGAAATTCTTCTGACCGTCCAGAAACTCTTCGTACTTCTTGTTGAAGTCGTCCTCCACGCGCTTCATCTCAACAGCATACGCACTACGCATTTCTGCCAGTTGTTGCTGCATCTCTACATATTCCTTCATGGCGAGTCTGACAGAGTCGAAACTCAGATATCCGAACTTCATGGTCGCATCGGTGCTCTGAGCCGAAGCCGTCAGCACCGTCAGCACCATCACCATCATGACAATAACTTTTTTCATAATCCTTTTATTTTCTGTTTGTTGATGCTGCAAAGGTAGTGCAAATCGAATAAAATACAAAACAAAAACCGATAAATTTGGCACTTTGCTTGTTTTTTTGTAAATTTGCCGCAGATATGGGTAAAATTATCGTAGCAGGCATCGGACCTGGCAGCAAGGAAGACATCACCCCCGCCGTACTCGACGCAGTACAGCAGGCCGATTGTATCGTAGGATACAAGTACTATTTTCAGTTCGTTGAGCCTTACGTCAAGGAAGGCTGCGAGTGCATCGACACGGGTATGAAGCGCGAGCGCGAGCGTGCCGAACAAGCCTTCCGTTTGGCGGAACAGGGCAAGACCGTTGTCGTCATCTCCTCGGGCGATGCCGGCATCTACGGTATGGGCCCGCTCATCTACGAAATGCAGCATGAGCGCTGTTCTGTGGACGGCGATTCCGTCGCCGTCTCCATCGAAGTGCTACCCGGCATCTCGGCCTTCCAGAAGGCTGCCTCTCTGCTAGGGGCACCCATCGGTCACGACCTGTGCATCATCTCGCTCTCCGACCTGATGACGCCCTGGGAACTCATCGAGCGCCGCATCAAGGCGGCAGCCAGCGGCGATTTCGTCACAGCCGTCTACAATCCCAAGTCGCACGGGCGCTACTGGCAGCTCTACCGCCTCGTGGAACTCTTCCTGCAGGTGCGCTCGCCGGAGACCCCTGTGGGCTACGTCCGTCAGGCGGGTCGCGACGACCAGGAAATCAAGGTCACCACCCTTGCCCAGTTCGACCCTGAGGACATCGACATGTTCACCGTCGTACTCATCGGCAATTCCCAATCGTATATCGCTGACGGTAAGATCATTACCCCTCGCGGATACTATCGCGAAGAGACGGTGGCCGACGTAAAACCTGGCCAGCAGATTATGATGGAGTCGTTCCGGACCATCAAGAGCGAACTCAAGCGACAGGACTATCCCTTAGACCACCTGTGGGCACTGCTGCACGCCATTCACACTACTGCCGACTTCGACATGCAGCGCATCCTCTATACCGACGCTGGTGCCGTCGAGACCTTATATAACAAGGTAAAGAACGGCACGCTGAAAACCATCATTACCGACGTAACGATGGTCACCAGCGGCATCCGCAAGGGCGCCCTCCAGCGACTCGGCATCGAGACCAAATGTTATCTGGGCGATCCCCGCGTCGCCGAAATGACAGCGCAGCAGTCTCTTACCTCTCACCCCTCACCTCTCACCTCTGAGAAAATTACCCGCACCCAGGCGGGCATCCGTCTGGCAGTCGAAGAGCATCCCGATGCCCTCTTTGCCTTTGGCAATGCACCGACGGCTCTCATGGAACTCTGCGACCTCATTCGTAAAGGCAAGGCTCGTCCCGCTGGCATCATCGCCGCTCCCGTGGGCTTCGTACATGTGCGAGAGTCGAAACACATGGTCAAGCCCTTCCGCGACATTCCCAAAATCATCGTCGAGGGGCGCAAGGGCGGCTCCAACCTCGCCGCTACGCTCTGCAACGCCATTCTGACCTTCGACGATGCTGCACAACTCAAACCCGGTCGCGACCTGTGAACTTTGAACATTGAACTTTGAACTATATGATTAGTTTCGTCGTCATTGGAATAACCGATAATCCCAACCCTTGGTTTCCCCCCGAGGTCATAGATATCATCAAGAACGGCAAGGTGTTCTCTGGTGGCAAGCGCCATCATGAGATTATGGCGACGTTTCTGCCTACCGATGCCGAGTGGATTGACATCACCGTTCCCCTCGACGCCGTCTTCGAAAAGTACATTTCTCTCACCACTCACCACTCACCACTCACCTCTAGCATCATCGTCTTCGCCAGTGGCGACCCGCTGTTCTTAGGTTTTGCGAATACCATCAAGCGCAAGATGCCCGAGGCCGACATCGTCGTCTATCCGACGTTCAACTCCTTGCAGATGCTGGCCCACCGACTGCTGATGCCTTATCACGACATGCGCATCGTCTCGCTCACGGGACGCCCTTGGCCCGAATTCGATAAAGCACTCATCGAGCGGACCGACAAAATAGGTGTGCTCACCGACAAGGAACACACCCCTGCTGCCATTGCCCAGCGAATGTTGGAATACGGCTACACCGACTACACCATGCACGTCGGCGAACACCTGGGCAATCCCGCACTCGAAAAAGTCACGACACTCACCCTCGCCGAAGCCACCAAGCGCTATTTCCCCATGCCCAACTGCGTGATTCTCACCTCTCACCTCTCACCTCTCACCTCTCACTTCGGCATTCCCGACCAAGCATTTGCGTTATTGGATGGTCGCGAGAAGATGATTACCAAGATGCCCATTCGCCTGTTGACCTTGCAGGCCCTCGACCTGCCGAAGAAACACGTCCTCTGGGACATCGGTTTCTGCACGGGCAGCATCAGCATCGAGGCCCGCCTGCAGTTTCCGCATCTCCACATCGAGGCCTTCGAGATACGTCCCGAGTGCGAGGCCATCATCCACGAGAATGCCCGCCGCTTCGGTGTCCCCGGCATCAACATCCACATGGGCGACTTCCTGCAAGCCGCTGTTCCCGTCGATTCTTCGACGGGGAACCCCGACGCCGTTTTCATCGGCGGACACGGCGGTCGCCTCAAGGACATCATCGCCAAAGTGCTTACCGTGCTGGCTCCCGGCGGCTGCATCGTCATGAACAGCGTCAAAGCCCCCAAGGTGCTTACCGACAGCCACCAGCTCTGGGACGAAGCCTGCAGCGAGCTCGGCCTCACCCAGCAGCCACCCATGCGCATCGTCATCGACGATCATCACCCCATAGAAATTCTAAAAGCAATCAAACCGATATGAAAAAATCAATCATGACGGCATCACTCCTGATGCTCACCATTCAACTCATGGCCCTTACACCTTGGAAAAAAGGTGCCTTCGAAACGGGCCAGTACCGCAACCTCTTCGTCGAGATGGGCTACAGCCAGGCCGATGTCGACGCCAAAGTCCAGGAAGTATTCAACGACGTGTTCCGCGGGCCCAACAAGGTCTATTTCGAAGTGGGCGACACGATGGGCTACGTCTCCGACGTCAAGAACCACGATGCCCGCACCGAGGGCATGTCCTACGGCATGATGGTCGCCGTACAGTTCGGCCAGAAGGACATCTTCGACCGCCTGTGGCGCTGGGCCCGGAAATACATGCAGCATCACGACGGTTCCCGCAAGGGCTATTTCGCCTGGAGCTGCAAGACCGACGGCACACACAATGCCGAGGGTGCTGCCTCCGACGGCGAGCTGTATTTCATCACCGCCCTCATCTTCGCCTCCAACCGCTGGGGCAACGATACCGGCATCAACTACAAGGCCGAAGCCCAGCACATCCTCGACTGCATCCAGCCCAAGGAGTACACCCCTGAGCCCCGTCAGGGCGGCTTCCCCGGTTTCGCACCCCAACAGACAGGCCCTCAGCGGATGTATCTCATCGACCCTGAGACGAAGCTCATCACCTTTACCCCCGACGGCTTCGGACAGCGCTTCACCGACCCCAGCTACCACATCCCCGCCTTCTACGAGGTCTGGGCGCGGTGGGCCGACGACGGACGTGCCGACTATTGGAACGAGTGTGCCCAGAAGAGCCGCGCCTTCCTGCATACGTGCATCAACAGTCAAACCGGACTGAATGCCGACCAGTGCCAGTACGACGGCTCCGAGATGCAGATGCCCCGCTTTCCCGGTATGCCCCAGCGTCCGCAGGGCGACGCGCCCCGCCGTAATGGCAACAACAATTTCCGTTACGACTCGTGGCGCGTACCCATGAACATCGCCCTCGACTACGAGTGGAGCTGTGCCGATGCCGACTGGCAGCAGCACTATGGCGAAACCTTCCAGAACTTCCTCTACAATCAGGGCGTCAACACCTTCGTCGACCAGTATCGCACCGACGGCACACTCCCCGAGGGTAACGAAATCCTGCAGGCCGGCGGCTTCCGCAAGCTGCGCCACAGCATCGGTCTGGTGGCCACCTCTGCTGCCGCCTCCGTCATGTGTAGTCACGCGAAGAGCAAGGAGTTTGTCGACCACTTGTGGAACATGAAGCACGAACCCTTCGACGACGGCTATTTCGATGCCTACTACGACGGTCTCCTGCGCCTCTTTGCCTTTATGCATCTCAGCGGAAACTATCGGATAATTACTCCTCAGAAATAGAAAAAGAAAAAATGAAGATAGCAGTCATCCCCATCAGCGAGGCCGGCAACGACATTGCCCTTTCGCTTCAGCGTGAACTTGGTGCCAAAGTCATCAGCCGCACGGAAGTTAGCAAACAATGGAAGAAGTTCGATGGTTTTGTGTTCATCGGGGCCTTGGGCATCTGTGTGCGCACCATCGCCCCGCTCGTCACCGACAAGCACGAAGACCCTGCAGTAGTCTGCGTCGACAGCATGGGGCTTAACGCCATCTCCGTACTCTCCGGACATGTCGGCGGAGCCAACGACCTGGCTCGCGACATCGCCGCACTCATCGGTGCCCGCGAGGTCATCACCACCCAGAGCGACAATGCCGGACTCTGGGCACTCGACACCCTGGCCGAGCGCTTCCATTGGGCCATAGCCAGCGACGACGACATGAACGAGTGCATCTTCGCCTTCGTCAACCGCCAGCCCACCGCCCTGCTCATGGAAGTCTGCGACGAGGGTACCGACTATCTCGAGAAGACGCTGCCCCCGCATGTCACCGTCGTCAAAAGCCTCGAGGAGGTCGACCCCCAGCGTTTCAAGCTGGTCATCCTCGTCACACCCTATAATCTCTGCGTCCCCTATGGCGTACTCGAGCTGCATTTCGTTCCCATGATAGCCTCGTTGGGTTTCGGCCTTGCCCATCATCCCGACGACTACGAGGACATCTACGACCAGATTGACGAGGCCATGAGTCAGATTGGTGTGCTGCCCTGCTACAAGCGCTATTGCACCATCGATGTCAAGCAGGACGAGGAGTTCTGCCAGATGCTTGTCGACGATTTGGGCGAGGAGCTCGTATTCTATACCGCCGACCAGCTCGCCCGCGTCGAGGTGCCCAACCCCAGCAAGACGGTCGAGAAACATGTGGGTACGCCCAGTGTCTGTGAGGCAGCAGCGATTCTGGGTGCCGACAACGGTAAGCTCATCGTTCCCAAGGTCAAGGGCCCGAATTGGACCGCCGCCCTTGCTATTCCCTACGAGAACCTGAGGGAAAGGACAGGTCATATCGAGATTGTCGGTGCGGGACCCGGCGACCCCGACCTCGTCAGCGTGCGCGGCCGTCGGATGCTCGAGCGCGCCGACCTCATTCTTTATGCGGGTTCCTTAGTTCCCAAGGCACTCACCGAGTGCCACAAGCCCGGCGCCGTCGTGCGCTCGTCGGCCGATATGGCACTCGAAGAGCAGTGCCTGCTCATGAAACAGTTCTACGACGAGGGTAAGTTCATCGTCCGCCTGCACACCGGCGACCCCTGCATCTTCGGGGCCATCCAGGAACAGATGGCGTTCTTCGACCTCAACCACATGTCGTACCACATCACCCCCGGCATCTCGTCGTTCCTCGCTGCTGCCGCCGAACTGCAGAGCCAGTTCACGATTCCCGAGCGTTGTCAGACCATCATCCTCACGCGTGGCGAGGGCCGTACCCCCATGCCCGAAAAGGAACAGCTCCACCTGCTGGCCCGCAGCCAGTCCACCATGTGCATCTTCCTCTCGGCAGCCATCGTCGACGATGTGCAGCGCGAACTCCTCATGGAGTATCCTGAGGACACTCCCGTGGCCGCTTGCTACCACCTCACCTGGCCCGACCAGAAGATATATCGCGGCCAGCTCAAGGACCTCGCAAAGATTGTTCACGACAACCACCTCACGCTGACCACCATGCTCGTCGTCGGCGAGGCCATCGACAACCGTCAAGGCCTCTCCGAGCTCTACTCCAAGCATTTTTCGCATCTCTTCCGTCGGGGCGACAATGACGCCTCTTAACGGCGCGGCAGCTCGTGCTCGTAGCCCGCGCGGACGAATACGGGGATGAAGGCCTTCGTGACTTCCGTCGTCACCCATTGTCCGCCATCGTAGTGCTGTCCTGTGCGGTAGTCAGTCCATCCTCCTTTGTTTTTCGGCAGATACGTGCGCCATGTGGTGACGCCTGGCTCGGTCACCGGACTGATGAGCAGTGCCGGACCGAACATATATTCATATTTCTGATCCAGTGCCACCTCGTCGTCGGCAAAGTCGAACACCAGCGGACGCATCAGCGTGTAGCCCCGTTGGCTCACCGCCTTCGCCTGGCGCTCTATATACGGCAGCAGTCGGTAGCGCTCCTTCAGACACTCGCCGATGATGCCCTGTGCCTCCGGGCCGTAGTTCCAGGGCTCCGTATTGCTCATATATCCGTGAACGCGCATCAGCGGCAGATACACCGCCGTCTCAATCCATCGCAGCATCCGCTCAATGTACGCCTGGTCCGTATACTGGTTCATCGGGCGGAAGAAACCGCCGGCGTCGTACGTCCACCAGGGAATCCCCGCAGCCTGCAAGCCCAGACCGGCCGTCAGCTGGCGGCGCAACGTCTCCCAGTCGTTACCCACGTCGCCCGACCACAGCGCAGCACCATAGCGCTGAATACCCGGAAACCCGCACCGCGTCAATATCATCGGACTTTCCTCTTTAAACTTTAAACTTTCAACTTTAAACTTTAAACTTTCAACTTTCTTGAGTCCCTCATAGACTGTCTTACAGACTAGGAGGGCGAAAGCGTTCCTCACCTGTTCTCCCGCCCATTGTCCGTTGTTCACGCGGCGTCCCGCCAGGTCGTCGTTCTCCGGCTCGGTAGCGTCCTGCCACCAGGCGTCGATGCCCAGCGGCACCAGTCGCTCCTCGAAGTTTCTCCAGTATGCTGCTGCCGCCTCGGGGTTAAAGAAGTCTATCCAGTCCGTTTCGGGAATGTAGTATCCCTTCGCCGTCATCTCGTGGCCCACCTCCGAGTTCTTGTCCACCTTCGACCATACCGACAGCATCAGCCTCATGTCCATGCGGTGCAGACTGTCCGTCAGCGCCTTCGGGTCCGGATAGAACTCCTCGTCAAACTGCATCGCGTTCCATCCGTATTTCCCCCAGTACTGCCAGTCCTGCACCAGCATGCTCACCGGCAGCTCCTCGCTGCGGAATCGGTTCGCCGTTTCCAGAATCTCCTGCGACGAGTGGAACCGTTCGCGGCAGTGGATGTATCCCAGCGCCCATGTCGGCATCTCCGGGCACGCCCCCGTCACCTCGCGGTAGGCGGCGATGATTTCGTCCGGCGTACCCACGAACACAGTATAGTCCAGTGCTTCGGCCACCGGCGACTCGAATGTTGTCTCGTCCGTCACCCGTCGGTACCACACCGTCGGCTGGTCGTCCCGTGTCAGCTCCGCCGTCAGCCTGTGCTCGCCGGCTTCCAGCCTCACGATGGTCGATGCCGTCGGCGGCAGCCACATGTTCTGCATCTCCATCACCGTCTCGCCGTCTATCGTCAGGTTGTGTCTGCGGGCCATTTTCTGCCCCACGTCCAGCAGCAGGGCGTAGTCCCCCGCCTCGCTGATGCTGATGGTACCTTCAAACACGTTTCTTTCCCTTACCTCCTTCCGTCCGCCGGTCGTCGTCGTCACGTTCACCTCCTCGCGCTGGCCCGCTCCGGCTTGTTTCTCAAGCCGGACGCTCCTGTCACACGGGTTATAGTCCGTCAGTCCGTAGTTGTTCCACAGAATGCCGTATCCCTTGCTCGACAGCAGCATCGGCACCGAAATCTGCGTGTTCACCTGCGTCAGCCGTCGTGTCAGTCCGCGCACGTTGCTGTATCCGTCCTGAAACTGTCCCAGTCCGTACAGCCGTTCGTCCTTCGGCGAGTCGAAGGTCACCGTCGCCCGGCCGTCCGTCAGCTCGTTCCTCGTCGCGCGGAACACCACGCGGCCCTTCCCGTCGCGCACCGTCACCGTCCCGCCGTCAATCTCTGCCCGGATCTGTGGTTTCTTCACCTCGTCGTCCTTCACGTATATCCATTCCGGCAACGTCCGTTGGCTGCCCTCGGGGGCATACTGAATGCGCACCGCGTTCTTCGCCACGTATTTCGCGCTGCCCACGGTTTTCCCCACACCCTGTGCGCTGCATGCCAATGTCACAGTGAGTGCTAGTGCAATAATAGTTGATAATTGTTTCATATGATTGATTTTAAATGAGCGGAAAATCGAACGATTCATATACCTCTTTCAGCCCAATCGCCCCGGTCCAGATTGCGATAGCCAATAGCTTCAGCTATGTGCTGGCTCTGCACCCTCTCTGCGCCCTCTAAATCGGCTATGGTGCGTGCAACCTTCAGAATACGGCTGTAGGCACGTGCAGATAGTTTCAGACGTTCCATCGCCATGCGGAGCATGTCGAGCGACTCGGTATCGGGCTCGGCAAACTGATGGAGCATTTTCTCGGTCATCATGGCGTTACAGTGAATGCCCTTGAAAGGACGGAAACGCTCCTCCTGAATTTTACGGGCAGCAATGACCCGTTCACGAATCTTCTCGCTGGGTTCACCAGGCTCCATTTGCGAAAGTTGTGCAAACGGCACGGCCTGGATTTCACAATGGATATCTATACGGTCCAATAAAGGACCACTTATTTTGTTCATATAACGTTGAATCTGGCCGGGGGTACAGGCACAATTGTGGGTTGGATCACCATAATAGCCGCAAGGGCAGGGATTCATCGAGGCCACAAGCATAAACGAACAAGGATACTCCACATTGTATTTAGCACGGCTGATGCTTATCTTACGGTCTTCTAACGGTTGACGCAGCACTTCCAAAACACTACGCGACAGCTCAGGCATCTCATCAAGAAAGAGAACGCCATTATGGGCCAAACTGATTTCACCAGGTTGGGGATTATTACCACCGCCCACGAGAGCCACTTGTGATATTGTGTGATGAGGTGCTCGAAATGGACGCTGACTAATCAGACTGGTATCGCGACTCAATTTGCCCGCTACGCTATGAATCTGCGTGGTTTCAAGACTTTCAGCTAATGAGAGGGGAGGCAGAATACTGGGCAGACGTTTGGCCAGCATTGACTTACCGGATCCCGGCGGACCAATCATGATGAGGTTATGGCCTCCGGCAGCAGCCACCTCTAAAGCACGCTTGACACTCTCTTGCCCTTTTACGTCACTGAAGTCGAACTCAAAATGATTCTGCTGTTCATAGAACTCTCGACGAGTATCGATAAGCGTCGGCTCATACGAAGAGTCCCCATTGAAGAAGCGGATGACGTCCGATAACGTCTCCATACCAAAAACCTCCAATTGGTTGACAACAGCCGCCTCACGGATGTTCTGCTGGGGCACGATGAGTCCCTTGAATTTTTCCTGACGGGCACGGATGGCGATGGGCAGTGCCCCGCGAACGGGCTGAAGATGTCCGTCAAGTCCTAGTTCGCCAACCAACATGTATTTATCGAGCTGTTCGCTCTGTACCTTGCCGTTTGCGGCGAGAATGGCGATAGCCAGCGGCAGGTCGTAGCTTGAGCCCTCCTTCTTGATATCAGCAGGCGACAAATTGACCGTAATGTCCATTGTGGGCATCTTGAAACCGTTGTTGATGAGCGCCGCCTTAATACGGTCATGACTTTCCTTGACGGCCGTGTCCGCCAGTCCCGTCAGATGGAACTGCACGCCACGTGACATGCTGACCTCGACGGTTACCGTCGTTACTTCCAAGCCGTTGACTGCTGCGCAAAAGGTCTTTACTAGCATAATACTTATAGATTTTGATGATGCAAAGATAGTGCAAATCGAGTAAAATGCAAAATAAATTGTGATTTATTTTCATTTTCGAGATGCTGCCTATCTTCACCAAGGGTGAAAGATAGTGTAAATCGATGAAAACACCAAATAATATCGCAAAAAAAATACCGGCACTGCACGAGGCAATGCCGATACTCCATTAACTATAAAACCTAATCGTGATGTAACATCAGACTTAGTCGGCCACAAGGGTGAAGCGCTTGAAAGCGGTAATCTTCAGGTCCTTGTCCTGCTTGGCGAGCCACTGAGCAACAGTAGCCTTGTCGCCGTCGCCGAACTGGAACTCCTGGTCGACCAGGCAGCTCTCCTTCAGGAACTTCTGAACACGTCCCTTGGCGATGTTCTCGATCATAGGCATCTTGAGGTTGGCCTCACCCTCGACCTTTGCATCGGCAATGATCTTGCGGGCTTCGTCGGCCTGTGCCTGTGTGAGCCATCCCTTGGCCATATTGGACTCGATGTGGTCCTCGGAATCGACGAGGTTGGGGTTCAAACCAGCCTTCTTGAGCTTCATCTCGACAAACTTCTCGACCTGCTCGAGCTTGGTCTTCTCGAAAGAGGTCTTGTACTCCTCGTCGAGGATCTTCTGGTCGACACTCTGGGCATCGAGGGCTACGGGCTTCATAGCAGCGACCTGCATGGCCACGAGGTGACCCTGCTCGGCTGCGGGCTTGTTGGTCTGGACCATGGTGCACAGGGTGTGCTTGCCCATGTGGTCGTAAACCTCGACATTGTCGCCAGCAAGGGTGAGGTAGCCGTCGAGCTCCATCTTCTCGCCAGTGATACCCGAGCGCTGTGTGACAGCCTCCTGAGCGGTCTGACCGTTGATGTCGAGTGCCTTGACGGCCTCGATGTCGGCAGCCTTAGCAGCGATGGCTGCATCGAGGATGCTCTGGGTGAGGGCAATGAAGTCGGCTCCGTTGGCTACGAAGTCGGTCTCGCACTTCAGGGCGAGCATGGCGGCAAAGCCGTCGACCTTCTTTACGAGTACACAACCATTAGATGTCTCACGGTCGCTACGCTTGGCAGCGATGGCCAGTCCGCGCTCGCGGAGCAGTTCCTTGGCCTTGTCGAAGTCGCCCTCGGCCTCGGTCAGTGCCTTCTTTACGTCGGCCAGACCGGCGCCGGTCATGGCGCGAAGCTTCTTGATATCGTCAATTGAAATTGCCATAATAATGTTGAATGTTGAATGTTGAGTGTTGAATGAATTATTCTGCGGCGGGAGCCTCTTCAGCCTTTGCCTCTTCAGCAGCGGGAGCCTCAGCAGCAGCGGGAGCCTCGTCGGCAGCAGCAGCCTTGCGGGGGCGGCGAGCCTGGCGCTTGGGCTTTGCCTCTTCGGCCTCTGCCTCAGCCTGTGCGTCCTCGGCCTTCTCGTCGGCCTTCTCGACCTTGCGCTCCTCAAGACCCTCGGTGATGGCGGCGCAGCAAGCGGTGAGAATGGTCTCTACGCTGTCCTTGGCGTCGTCGTTGGCGGGGATGATGAAGTCGATGTTCTTGGGGTCGCTGTTGGTGTCGACGATACCGAATACGGGGATACCCAGACGGTTAGCCTCGTGAACGGCAATGTTCTCCTTGAGGACGTCGACAACGAAGAGTGCGCTGGGCAGACGGGTCAGGTCGGCGATAGAACCGAGGTTCTTCTCCAACTTGGCACGCTGACGGGTTACCTGCAGCAGCTCGCGCTTCGACAGGTTGGCGAAGGTGCCGTCCTGCATGAGCTTGTCGATGTTCGCCATTTTCTTTACGGCCTTGCGGATGGTCGGGAAATTGGTGAGCATGCCACCCGGCCAGCGCTCAATCACGTAAGGCATACCAACGCTCTGAGCTTTCTCGGCGATGATTTCCTTGGTCTGTTTTTTAGTAGCGACGAACAGAATCTTCTTGCCACTCTTGGCAATCTGCTTGAGTGCGTCTGCAGCCTCGTCAATCTTGACGACGGTCTTGTGGAGGTCGATGATGTGGATACCGTTACGCTCGGTATAGATGTAGGGAGCCATTGCGGGGTTCCACTTACGCTTCAGGTGGCCGAAGTGGCAGCCAGCCTGCAGCAATTGGTCAAAATTTGTTCTTGCCATTTTGTTGTTTTCTTTTTTGTTGTTGTTTACTTTCTTTTTTAATCTTTTTTGTTAGATCAGCCAACTGGTAGTCGGAACGAGTCCAGTCGGTTTAGATACTAAACGGTGTCCAGTATGTTTAACGCTTACTGAACTGGAAGCGACGACGTGCCTTGGGCTGACCGGGCTTCTTACGCTCAACCTCACGGGCATCGCGGGTCAGGAAACCGGCATCCTTCAGCTTCTTCTTGTCTTCCTCGTTGACCTTCACCAGTGCACGGGCAATGGCGAGGCGCAGAGCCTGGCTCTGACCGGTGAAACCACCACCGTCGAGATTTACCTTGATGTCGTATTTTTCAGCAACCTCGAGCAGGTTCAGCGGCTGCTTAACCACATACTGCAGGATGGCTGAGGGGAAGTAGACTTCCAAATCTTTCTTGTTGATCGTAATCTTGCCAGTACCTTCTGACATGTATACGCGAGCTACTGAGCTCTTGCGACGACCTATTGCGTTGATGTATTCCATCTTAACTTTAAACTTTAATCTTTAAACTTTATACTTACTTGTACTGGTTGATGTCGATAGCCTTGGGCTTCTGGGCCTCGTGCTTGTGCTCGGTGCCGTTATAGACATACAGGTTGTTGAGCAGTGCGCGTCCGAGGGGGCCTTTGGGCAGCATACCCTTGACGGCGTGCTTGATGATGCGCTCGGGGCCGAAGGGCTTCTTGCGGAGCTCGGCGGGGGTGTTGAAGCGCTGACCACCGGGATAGCCCGTATAGCGGGTGTATACCTTGTCGGTCTCTTTCTTACCAGTGAATACCACCTTGTCGGCATTGATGATGATTACGTTGTCGCCACAGTCCTGGTTAGGAGTGAAGGTGGGCTTGTACTTTCCGCGAATGATCTTAGCTACTTTTGAAGCGAGGCGGCCTACTACCTGGTCGGTAGCGTCGATTACCACCCATTCCTTCTGCTCGCGAGCAGCTTCCTTAGATACGGAAACGGTCTTGTAACTTAAAGTGTTCATTTCTTCTTAAAATTTTTACTACTAAAAAACAGTTTACTTAAATAAATATGTACGCACATAAACAACCACCCGAGGTCTAACTCCCGGTTGTTAGTCTAACGTGCGCTCCGCAGTCCCTTGCGGGAACCTGTCGGATTGTTGAACCAGCGATTCACGAACCACTGCGTCCGGCCAAAGACGCCGCTATTCACACTCCGGCTCACGGGGGCTCTAAGCCTACCCCCAAAATCGGACTGCAAAGGTACGATAATTAAATGAGAAATGAGAAATGAGAAATGAGAAATGCCCTCAGAAACTGTGATTTTACGATAATTTAACTTTCTGTAACTTTTATTTCTTTGCTTTTGGTTGGTAGAGCACCTGCAGTGTGGGTTTGTAGGTGTTCTCGAGTGTGACGGAAATGAAGCCGTCGGAAGCATCGAAATTGGCAATCTTGTGGTCGTCCTTGAGCATGGGGCAGTTGGGCCATGCGCCGAGTTCCTTCTCGAGACCGTCGCGCAGCTGTTGCCACATGTGGCGCGTGCTGTCGTTGGTCGACAGGCGGTAGTTCTCCTGTACGGCCTGCACGCGGTCGCCGTCGAAGCCTACGAGTACGCGATAGGGTTCACCGGCCTTGACGAGGGCCACGAGGCGTCCGCTGTCGGATGCTGCCGAGTCGACGACGAAACCGCGCGCCAACAGGGAGTCGACCATCTGGGGTGCCGTCAGCGAGAATGCCAGACCGCGATAGTTGAAGGGAGACTTGCTCTCCTGACAAGCTGTGAAGGCCATGAGGGCCACTAGGAAGAATGCTATCTTTTTCATAAGAATAATGGTTGTATTGTTGAAAATTCGCTGCAAAGTTAGGAATAAAATGGGAAAATGATGACATTAGGAGTGCTAAAACGTCTTAAATGATGTAAACTATATATAGTTCGATCTACTAAATGGGTAAACGATGGTTAAAAAGATGTCTGTTGGCAGGCATGACGGCAGTGTGGCTGACGACGGCTGCATGGCCCTTGGGCGCGTGTGCGCAGGAAGGGCAGCAGTATCGTGTGGCCGCCTGCGACTGGATGATGCTGAAGCGCCAGAAGCTCGGTGAGTTCCAGCTGGCCAAAGACATCGGTGCCGACGGCGTGGAAGTCGACATGGGTCCGCTGGGACAGCGGGTGCTGTTTGACAACAAGCTGCGTGAGGCCCATTTCCAGGAGCTGTTCCGCCGGACGGCCGACTCGCTGGGCATCGAGGTGCCGTCGATGGCGATGTCGGGATTCTTCGCCCAGAGCTTTCTGAAGCGCGAGAACTACCGCGAGCTGGTGGACGACTGTCTGGACGCAATGGACGTGATGGGCGCCCGCGTGGCCTTCCTGCCACTGGGGGGCAGCGGTGACGAGTGGCTGACGGAGGGCGAAGCACGCCAAGAGATGGTGCGCCGGCTGCACGACGTGGGCGAGCGGGCCTACCAGCGGGGCAAGGTCGTTGCCATTCGCTGTCCGTTGGACGCCCGCAGCACGCGGAAGCTGCTGAAGGTCGTCGACAGCAAGGGCATCAAGGTGTACTACAACCTGCAGGATGCCGTCGACCAGGGGCGCTGCGTGACGAAGGAACTGAAACGGCTCGGTGCCGCGAACATCGCGCAGATTCATGCCTCGCTGACCGACAGCGTGACGCTGGACCGCGACCCGCGCATCGACCTGCACCAGGTGAAGCGCACGCTGGACCGGATGAAATGGTCGGGGTGGCTCGTCGTCGAGCGCTCGCGCAACGCCCAGGACGTGAAGAACGTGAAGGGTAACTTCGGAACGAACGTTAGATTTCTGAAGGAAATATTTTGCGGGCTTCGCCCTAAATAAATCGGCCTGAAGGCCTAAATAAAAAATAAAAAATAAAAAATAAAGACAACACGAAACAACGAAATAAATAACATTTTTAATAACTTAAACAAATGAAGGATTTTATGAAGAAGAATCATTTCTTTACGTACAGTAAGCTGTGCGTGCTTGCCCTGACAGGAGCAAGCGCCCTGCTGCTTGCATCGTGCGCCAAAGATGGCTTCGACGACGAATCGTTCGACCCGGGCGTATCGAACACGCAGGTGGCAGCAGTTTCGGCTGACGACATCAAGATTACGCCGAGTGCCGACGGTAAGTCGCAGACCATCTCGTGGCCCGTGGTGATGGGCGCAGGAGGCTATCGCGTCAGTCTGTTCGACCTCGCCAATCCCGCCGAGCCGGTCATCAACGACAGCATCGTCGACGGTTGCCAGGTGACGGGAAAACGCGAAGAAGACTGCAACTACGTGTTGACCATTCAGACGCTGGGTAACAGCAAGCGCGGCAATACCGACGCTGCGCAGATGACCTCGAAGGAGTTCTCGACATTCACGCCGACGTACAAGACCATTCCCGCAGGGGCCGACCTGAACGAATGGTTCGCCGCCAACCCCGTGCCGGCAGACTCGCTGGGCAAGAACCTGAACTACGACCTGGAGGCCGGCGCCAGCTACACGCTGAGCGGTGAGCTGGACTTCAACGTGAACTGGGTGACGCTGCGCTCGAACAGCAAGGGCAACCCCGCCATCATCCGATTCCTGGGCGAGGCCTGCATCACGTTCGTGGCTCCGTTCAACCTGAAGTATCTGACCGTCGACTGCTCGGCGCAGGACATCGCCAGCACCAATCACGGCATCTTTGCCTTCAGCAAGGACCCGTCGGCAGCACCCGTCGGAACGGCCATCGACGCCAAGTACAAGTGGGACAAGCCCCTGATTGAGCAGCCCGTGACATTCGTCAGCTGTACCTTCGACAACGTGAAGAGCTACTTCTTCTGGGACAACCAACAGGCCGTATGCGCCATGACGATGCTCGTGGACAACTGCCTGGTGCACCTGGCCCCCGAGAAGGCATTCGCAGGCGGCGTGTTCTGGACCAACAAGGGCGGACACGTGAACGACCTGTACGTCACCAACTCGACATTCTACGAGCTGGACACCAACGTGGGCGACTACAAATACTTCTACCAGGCCGGTATGGTGAGCGGCGAGGAGATCTATGCCGACAAGAATGCGGCAGAGAACACCGTGAGCTACACCAATTCGACCTTCTACCACGTGACCTGGAACAACGGTCAGTGGGGTAACTACAACCGCATGGGCGGACGCGCCACCTCGTGGTGGGTGATGACCGACTGCATCTTCTACGACTGCTCGCCGTCGGGTGTGCCCCGTCGCTTCCTGCACGGTAAGAAGGACCAGCCACACGTTTTGTTCAATAACAACACCTATATGAAGGCCGACGGCACCTTCCAGGATATTACTGCCGACGGCGGTCACGACTACGACCTGTCGGGCACGACCATCGAGGAAGACCCGCAGTTTGCCGACCCTGCTGCCGGCGACTTTACCATCAGTGGTCCGACACAGGTGGCCCGCAAGACCGGTGACCCACGTTGGCTGCCATAATACGGGCTTCGCCCTAAATAATAAATAAAAAATAAGAGACTCTATGAAAAAATATATCAAAACCTTATGTCTCGGCGTGGTGCTGATGTTCTCGGCATCGGCGCTGGCGCAGAACCAGACGGTGACAGGTACCGTCATCGACGAACTCGGTGAACCTGTCATTGGCGCTACGGTGACGGTGGTGGGCGAGAAGACCGCTACCATTACCGACATGGACGGTAATTATAAGATTGCCGTTCCCAAGGGTAAGAAAGTAACCATTACGTACATCGGCTACATGCCTGCAACGGTGGTGCCCGGCGGTACGGTGAAACTGGAAGAAGACAAGCAGACGCTCGAGGAAGTCGTCGTCGTCGGTTACGGCACGCAGAAGAAGGCACACCTGACGGGTTCGGTAGGAACCGTCGAGGTGGACGACATCCAGGACTTGGCCAACGGCGGTCTGGGACAGTCGCTGTCAGGACTGGTGAACGGTCTGTCGGTGAGCGGCGGTGACGCCCGTCCCGGCGAGAATGCCCGTCTGTCGATTCGTGACGTAGGTTCCCTGGGTGAGGTGGGTTCCACCGCCCAGCAGCCGCTGTTCGTCATCGACGGATACATCTATCCCAACGACGTCAAGGTGGGCAACAGCACGCAGAATCTGGGTGCTGAAGCCTTCAACAACCTGGACCCCTCGGAAGTCGAGAGCATCTCGGTGCTGAAGGATGCGTCGGCAGCCGTCTACGGTGCCCGCGCCGCCAACGGTGTCATCCTGGTGACTACGAAGAAGGGTAAGCAGGGCTCGCCCAGCATCAGCTATAGCGGTAGCATCGGTTTCACCGACGAGGTGGCCCGTCCGAAGCTGCTCAGCGCCTACGACTACGGACGTCTGTATAACGCCATTGCGGCAGCAGACCCGACGAACACGTCGCTGAACCACACGACAGCACTCTTCCAGGCCGACGAGCTGGAGGCCATGAAGTCGCTGAACTACGACCTGCTCGACAAATACTGGTCGACGGGCTATACCACGCGTCACGCCGTGAACGTCAGCGGAGCTACCGAGAAGGTGAGCTACTTCGGCGGCATCACCTACTTCAAGCAGGACGGTAACCTGGGCAAGCTCGACTACGACCGCTGGAACTATCGCGCCGGCATCGACGTGAAGATCAGCGACCACCTGACGGCCAACCTGACCGTCAGCGGTGACTACGGCAAGAAGAACACGCCGCTGGTGAAGGTCGGCGGATCGGGTAACGAGAAGGACTACAACCTGCTGCTCACGCGCCCGACATACATTCCCGAATATGTCGACGGGAACCCCATTCCCGCCTATGGCGTCAGTGGCGGACAGCGCAACCAGAATCAGAACTACCACTTCGACGTGCTGCAGAACAACGGCGACTACAGCCGCAACATGTCGAACAACATGAGCATCAACGGTAGCCTGTCGTACGACTTCGGATGGAGCAAGCTGCTGAAAGGTCTGAAGCTGCGCTTCTCGTATTCGAAGAGCATCAACAACGACAAGACCAACCAGTACGGCTCGCACTATACGCTGTACCAGATGACGCGCCGCTACGGTTCGGGCAACCACCTGTACACGCCGACATCGGGCGACGACCCGTCGTTCAACTATCTGGACCCGGCGAACTTCAACGGTACGACCTACAACAACGGTAACATGCTGTACCGCACGACGACACGTACGGACAACTACCAGATGAACTTCACCGCACAGTATGCCCGCGACTTCGGCAAGCACCATGTCAGCGCCCTGTTCTCGATCGAGAAGTCGGAGGCCGAGAGTGAGTACCTGCAGGGCCAGCGCGAGAACCCCTACCCCTTCACCACACAGCAGTATAACTCGGCTGACGGTGAGATGACAACGGTGTTCACACGCTCCGAGAGCGGTACGCTGTCGTACATCGGACGCGTCAACTACGCATACGCCGACCGCTACCTGTTCGAATTCCTGCTGCGCTCGGATGCCTCGACAAAGTTCGCACCCAACAACTACTGGGGCACCTTCCCCGCCATTTCGGCTGGTTGGGTGGTCAGCGAGGAACCTTGGTGGCAGAACATCCAGGCACTGAAGTTCGTCGACTTCCTGAAGATTCGCGCCAGCTGGGGTCTCACCGGTCGTGACAACCTCGCCGCATGGCAGTGGATGCAGATCTACGCACAGGACGCCAACCGTGGTCCCGTGTTCGGCGTCGGCGCACAGAACGACTCCGAGAACCGCATCACCATCAACAAGAACAACTCGGCCGTCAACGAGGACGTGCACTGGGACAAGTCGTACAAGATGAATATCGGTATCGACTTCCAGGTGCTGAACAAGCGCTTGGCCGTCAACTTCGACTGGTACTACGAGAAGAACCGCGAGATGCTGCTCAACCTGTCGCAGGAGATTCCTACACCCATCGGCACACAGACTGCTTCGCAGAACCTCGGCGAGATGAACAACTGGGGTTGGGAGCTCGGCATCACGTGGCGCGACAAGATCGGCAAGGACTTCAAGTACCGCATCGGCATCAATACCGGCTATCACGACAACGAGGTGCTCTTCATGGACTTCCCCAAGGAGTATCTCTACCGCCAGATTACCAAGGGCAGCCGTACCGACATCGGACTGTGGGGCATGCAGTGCATCGGCATGTTCCGCACGTTCCAGGACATCGAGGAGTACTTCGCCAAGTACAACATCACGTCGTACATGGGTATGACCAAGGACAAGGTGCGCCCGGGTATGCTCATATATAAAGATGTACGCGGAGCCTACAACCAGGAGACCGGACAGTACGACGGTCCCGACGGCATCGTCGACAAGGACAACGACCAGGTATGTCTGTCGAACCGCTCGAACCCCTACGGATTCACCGTCAACGCACATGCCGACTGGAAGGGCATCTCACTGACCGCTCAGTTCGGTGCATCGTGGGGCGGGTACACCACGCTGCCCTCGGCAGCCATCGGTGTAGCCAGCGGATCGAACATCGAGTTCTACAACATGCCGTCGTTCTGGAATCCCGACAACATGTACGCTTATCAGGATGTCTACGACGGTAGCGGAAACCTCGTCGTCAAGCAGAACCGCGACGCCACCTATCCCAACCTGCAGTATCAGAGTGTCAACAGCGTAGCCAGCAGCTTCTGGCGCATCAGTGCCGCCAGCGTGCGACTGAGCCGTCTGACGCTGGCCTACACGTTCCCCAACGCCTGGTTCAAGAGCATCGGCGTCAAGAACGTCCGTCTGAACATCACCGGTCAGAACCTGATAAACTTCTACAACCCGTATCCCGAGAAGTTCACCAGCCCCATGGCCGGAACTTACGGTGCCTATCCTACACTGCGCCGCTGGGACATCGGTATCAACCTGAGTTTTTAATGAGTAATGAGTAATTAGAAATTAGTAATTATGATTACCAAGATATATCAAAGAAAGAAAGAGCAGATAGGCTTTTTATTTATTATTTGTTCTTTATTATTTAGCGTAGCGCTTACGGCCTGTAGCGACCAGTTCCTGCAGGACAAGAAGAACTACGACAACGTAACCACCGACGTGTATAACTACATCGAGGGAGCCAACGCCCGACTCAACGACCTCTATGCGTGGTGTCTGCCGCAGGCTGCCGACCTGTCGACGGGTACGAACTACCTGTCCGTAGCAATCGGCTCCAACGACCTGGCCGCCAAGTCGACCGAAGAGTACTCCGGATTCAGCAACTTTGTCGATTCCGAGATTGAGCTCACCACGATGAGTAATACCAATGGTGTGCCCGACTTCTTCATGGGTACCCACAACAACATCCAGAACTCCGTCTACGGACGCATCCGCAACATCAACGACTTCATCAAGGGCGTCAGCGGCAGCACGCTGTCGGCCGAAGAGAAGAACCTCATGCTCGGTCAGGCGTACTTCTTCCGCGCATGGTGCTACTACAACCTCGTCAAGTGGTACGGCGGTGTGCCCATCGTCACCGACGTGCTCGACCCCGTGCCCGAGAATTACACCCCGCGTTCGACCACCCGTCAGACCATCGAATTCATCCTCAACGACCTCGACCAGTCGGCACGCATGCTGGCTGCCAAGACCATGAGTGGCGGATGGACCGGCAAGGACTACGGACGCATCACCACCGGCACCGCACTGGCCCTCAAAGGTCGCGTGCTGCTGCTGTGGGCTAGCCCCATCTTCAACCGCAAGAACGACGAGAGCCGCTGGCAGGCTGCCTACACGCAGATGCACCGCGAGCTCGACAGCATCCGCGCCTGCGGACACGGGCTCTACCAGACGGGAACGAACGTCAACGGCTCCGACTTTGCCGCTCAGTTCCTCACCTCCAACCAGAATCCTGAGGCAGTCTTTGTGGCCCTGCATAACAATGTTGCCGGCGATGGCCTCGACAATCAGAAGAACAACTCCTGGGAGCGTGCCGTACGTCCCGCCAACGTCGGCGGTAGCGGCAAGGGCGCCGGTCTGGCACTCATCGAGCTGTTCCCCATGGCCGACGGCAAGATACCCGACCTCAGAGGGCTTACCGACATCGAGAAGCTGGGTGGACGAACCTACAAGGACACCTATTCGAAACTCGAGCGCAGCCAGTATGCCTACGACGAGTTCGCACCCTTCATGAATCGCGACCCGCGCTTCTATCGCACCTTCGCATTCCCCGGATTCCGCTGGGCATGGCAGGGTAACGCCACCGAGCGCGACTCCCACAACCCCGACTACAACGGCGGCAAGGACTACGTGCTGTGGAACTACGTTTGGTATACCGATCTCAACGAGGCCGGCGATGCCTTCAGCGGCAATTCCTACGGTGCCGACAACCTCCTGGGCAGCAAGCAGGGAGTCTATGTCCGCAAGAAGAGCGACGACCTCGACGTCAACGGCTCTCCGCTCTACCAGTATGTCGCTGCCGACACCAAGGGCTCCGCACCGTTCTATTCGGCAGCACCCATCATCGAGCTGCGCTTTGCCGAAGTACTGCTCAATCTGGCTGAAGCCGCCTGCGGTGCTGGTCAGCTGGGCGAGGCTGTGCAGCTGCTGCAGCAGATTCGCGCCCGCGTGGGCTATACGGCCGAGAACAATTTCGGTCTGCAGGCTAATCTCGCCAGCGACCAGGCAGCGTGCATGTCGGCCATACTCTACGAGCGGCAGATTGAGTTTGCCTACGAGGGCAAGCGCTTCGACGACATGCGCCGCTGGATGCTCTACGACGGCGGTACACAGCTCCCAGAAGGCGCTCCCGCTTCCTGGCAGCTCACCGGCTGGGGCAGCAACACCTGCACCTGGCTGGGCTTCAAGCAGTTCAACGGTCAGCGCCGTGAGAGCATGCAGTTCCAGACCAAGATCGACTTTGGCGTTGGTGGCACTACCTACGATAGCGACCCGCTCCAGAAGGCCGGCGTCGTCCGTCCCGACGGTGTCGACTTCCGCAAGGCAGACATTGCAACACAGCTGGCCGACCTCGAGACCTGGTATGCCGCAAACCTCACCACCAACTATCGTGCAGGCGACGGCTACGACCAGCAGAAGAACCTGAAGTACATCACCTTCCGGCCCAAGTACTATCTGCTGGGCATCCCCTATGGTGCACAGACGCACAACAGCCAGCTGCCCCAGACCATCGGTTGGCAGGACTACAACAACGGCGGTGCCAACGGCACCTTCGACCCCCTGGCTGACTGATTCATCAGCCATCACCCCACAAAGAGGCCCGAGCATTTTCCGCCCGGGCTTCTTTCTGCTGGTAAGCACGCTGTGAGGTCTGTCGCTCAATTAGCTATATGTCCCAATGCAATGATGGCCGACATGCCTGGCTTGAGGTGGGGATGTGGCGTGAGGGTGGCCTCGAGATGTATCACGCCGTTCTTTTCCACTACGGGACTGACGGCGGTGATGCGGGCATAATGGCGGTCGTCGAGGAAGGATATCGGAGCCAAAGTGATTTCGGTGCCTTTTTCGAATCGCTGCAGTTCGTTTTCAAGGATATCGAAGCACACCTTCAGATGCTCGGTATCAACAATGCGGAACAGCGTCTCGCCAGGCACGGCTGCCGTATAGAGCGATGCATTGAGCTGGGTCACCACACCAGAAATGGGTGCCTGGATGGTACAGTAAGTCAGCTGATGTTCCAACTGGCGGAGGGCAGCTTTTGCGGTGTTATAGCCGCTGTTGACGCGTGCCATCTCACGGATGTTCTCAGGTGCCTGGTCGAAGGCTCCGCGCTTATAGCCTTGGCCCATCAGGATGTTCTGATACTGGTATTCGGCATGCTCCAATTCCGCGCGGCCTTTCAAGATCCTGTCCTCTGTGGCGGTTCTGTCGAGCCGGGCTAACACCTGCCCTTTCTGCACGCGCTGCCCCATCTCCACACCCAGCATGACAATCTGCTCGTTGATACGGCTGCTGACGGCGACTTCTGAGATGGACTCGATAGTGCCCTTGCTGAAAAAATCGACAGGGACAGCTTCTTCCTTTGCAAGCTTTGCGGTGTCGCCAGGCTGTTGGGTAGGCTGTTGGGTAGCGACAACAGAATCATTGCTCGCGGCAGGTTCATTCTTCTGTCCACTATGGCAGGCTGTCAGCAGGGTAAAGGCAATAGTGAAAAGTGTCTTCGTTTTCATATTTCAATCTCCAATTAGCGTCTGCAAATGATAATAGGTAGTCCAATACTTTTCGAGCGCCGACAGATACTGGTTGTATGCCTCGTCGCGCCGGTTCTGTGCCAGTGTGTAGGTGTTCATGTCGCAGAGGCCATTGGCATAGTTCTCTGCGTTTAGTTCAAACACCTCGTCGGCCATAGTGACGGCCTGAGTGGTCTGTTCTAACAACTGACGATAGACATTGATATTGTGCAGGGTTGTAGTGACATCCTCACTCAGTCTGCGTTCAGCCTCATCGAGCGCGCTCTCCTCACGCTCTACCCAAGCTTGGGCGGCAGCATGACGGTTCTTGGCTGCACCATGGTCCATGAGCGGTACACTGACCGTGACGGCTCCGAGGGCGTAGAGCCGCTGGTCGCGATAGGCTCGGCCAAGGACGGGATCGACCTGCTGCATACCCACATTGACATCGAGCGACACATTGACACCCTTCTCCTTCCGGGCCTTCTGTTCCTGATGGCGCGACTCAGTAACCGTAGCTATCTGGTGCTGATAGGCGGGACTGTTTGCCAAGGCGAGGTCGATGGCCTCAGCGACAGTCAGCGTGATGGGCTTGGGCTCTTGCGGGAACTGCAGGTGCATGGCTCCCAGACCGTCGCCATCGAGTCGAAGGTAGGATGCCAGTCGAGTGCGGGCCTCTGCTTCTGCCGTTAGGGCCATGGCCAGTGCATTGGCTGCATTGATGCGTTGCAGCTCCAGTGAGCGCAGTTCGGCCATCGTTACCATGAGGATGGAGGCCTTTTCGCGGGCAATGGCATAGAGGGTGTCGGCAGTTTGCAGGTTACGCTGAAACATGTCGGCCTGACTTTTAGCGCAGACCAAGCGGAAGAAGCGACGCGTCACCTCCTCGGCAATGCTGTTCAAGTCGTACTGGTGCTGCTGGCGGGCGGCCTTGATGCGCTGGTCTTCGACGGCTTTCTCCCAGCGGTAGGGATTGTAGCCCAGAAGTGTCTGCCGGTAGCCTACCAGAAGAGGGGCAGCCATGAACTGGCGGACCTCTGCCGCCTGTGAACTGAAGTATTCGCTCCAGATGGCCTGTGTGCCGACATAGGCCTCGCCACCCAGCCCGAGCATCTTCTGCGAGAGTGTGAGACTGGCAGCAGCCGACAAATTGTCGTAGTTGCGCAGATAGACATAGTCGCGCGACAGGTCGCTGACAAGTCTGTAATAGTTCGGAGCCACCCTGAGGTTGAGTTGCGGTTTACGCAGTGCCAGGAACTCATCGTAATGCAAGGTGTGGGAGTCGTACTCGTGACGACTCTGGAAGGCCATCATCGTACTGTCTTGGGCATGACGGATGGCCTGATCAAGACTGAGCGTCTCCTGCCCCCAACTGCTCAGGGGTAGCACGCTGAATAATGCCGGGCCTATCAGGAGGCGTATATTGATTCTGTCCTTCATATCCTTCTAATTATTTGCGTCCGGGAAATAGCCACGCGCCTTGAGTTCCTCAAAGTTGCCCTCGGCTGCTACGCGTCCCTCCTTCAACACAATGATGCGGTTACACTTCTGGATAGTGCTCAGACGGTGGGCAATGACAATTCGCGTACATTTCAATTTGGCCAGGTTCTCGATGACAATGTGCTGGCTGATGTTGTCGAGCGCCGAGGTGGCCTCGTCGAGGAAGAGCACCTTGGGCTTTCTGACCAATGCGCGGGCAATGAGTATGCGCTGACGCTGTCCGCCCGACACACCCTTGCCATCGACGGTGATGGGCGTGTCCAAGCCTAAGGGGAACTGGCGGATGTCGCCGTCGAGTGCAGCCATGCGTACTGCCTCCCAGACATCATCGTCGGTCAGCAGCGGATCGTTGAAGATGATGTTGTCGCGGATGGTGCCTTCGACGAGCTGGCCGTCCTGCATGCAGATGCCGATGCAGTACTGGCGCAGGGTGCGCAGATTGATGTCTGCGAGATCATACTGGTCGTAGAAGATAGATCCACCCTGTGCATGCTCCAAACCGAGCATCAGTCGCATGAGTGTGCTCTTGCCACAGCCTGACGCTCCGACAAGGGCCACATAGTCGCCGCTGTTGATGCTCAGGTTGAGTCCGTCGAAGAGCAAGGGCATATCATCGGCATAGCGGAACTTCAGGCCCCGGATGTCTATCCGGCCCGTTATGCTCTTGACCACTTGGGTGTCCTCCTTTACTTCTAATTGGGCTGTCAAGAGCGGACGACAGAGTCGCAACTCGGGCAGCAGGCGTGCCACCAGTCTTGTGATGGTCTGCAGCTGCAGGATGGCACTGCATACCAAGCCCAGCACAGTGCAATAGGCGATATAGTCGGAGAGTGTCAGTCCATAATACCAAGCTGCCCACATCGTGACAATCATGGGCAGGAACTTGAGGCAATAGCTGATGGCTGTCACACAGAAGCTGGCTAACGGTTGTCGACTGCTATACATTTCTGACGGAGCGTATGCCTTTGCCCACTGGTGGAAAGCACGGAACTCAGCACCGCTGGTCTTGATTTTCTGAATGCCGGAGAACAAGGCGAAAAGCGTACCGATGAGATGTGAACTGCTGTCGTTCACGCTGATCTGCAGTCTGCGAGTATAGTAGTTCTCAAGTATAATGGCCACTATCTGCAGCGCGATGACACTGACGCCAGTGTAGAGCAGCGTGCCGCCATAGATGAAGAACTGTACGAACATGATGACGGAGAACAGGAAGGTGAGCAGCGTCGACAGGAAACTGGCAGTCAGACGCGAGCTGACACGCGACAGCGACAGCAGGCGGTTGGAGAGGTCGCCCGGCGTAATCTTCTTGACAAAAGTGGCTGGCAATAGCAGCAGTCGCGACATGAGCACCGTCTGCAGCGTGTATTCCACTTTGTCCTTGATGCGTACCACCACCAGGTTGCGGGCTATCTGTACCATCGTCAGACCGACACCCGCACTCACGAGCAGCGTCGCTATGGGAACAATCTGGGCGGAATCGCCAGAGGGAATGACTTCCGAGAAAATCAACTTGGTCACATAGGGTGTGAACATTGTCAGCAGGATGACACCCACACAGGCTATCAGGGCGTAGATGAAGTCATACTTGCAAAGACTGTTCATCGCATAGCGCAGGAGTTCCTTGACAGTCAGTTTATCTTCTGTGAGTGGCAGGCAGGCTATGATGGCTTCCTTCTTCAGCAGGTCGGCACTTTTACTCGCCGACATCTGCCTGCCTGTCTTTGGGTGGGTGAATGTATAGTCCGTGAAGCCGGGCACAAGGATGACAGGAGTATTGTCGTCAGCCAGGAACCCAAGGATATAGCCCGTACAGCGAGCCCACCATCCGTCGGAAAGTTCTATTTCGCGGAAGAAGATGTTATACTGCTCCAGCAACGTCTCTATCTGCTCGAAGTCTGAGGGCGTTTCCTGAGCCGACTGCATCTGCTTCCACAGCTTTCTGTCTAACAGCGAGCGCAGGAGGTCCATCGTCTGGCTCATTGCCTTACGGTCGCCGTCCATGCGCTGGGCTAACTGCTGGAGGAATATGCTCGTTTTCATGGCGTCAGGCGTATTTTAAGAGGTTGCGATACAGACCGTCCATCTGGCTCAATTCGTCGTGGGTACCATGCTGGGTGACGCTTCCGTGTTCAACCACATAAATCTGGTCGCACTTGGCAATGGTCTCCAACCGATGGGCTATGGTGATGAGTGTGATGCCCATGCCATAGATATGGCTCATCACCTTGGATTCTGCCTCAGGGTCGAGTGCCGACGTGCCCTCGTCCATCAGCAGGATGGTGGGTTCCTTGGCCAGTGCGGTGGCGATCTCGATGCGCTGTCGCTGTCCGCCGCTGAAGTTCTTGCCGCGTTCAGCCACCTCACCTTTATAGGCTCCTGGGCGCTCCATGATTTCCTGGTGGATCTGCGCATCGCTGCAGGCCAGCACCATGGCGAAGTCTTCAATCGACTCATCCCACATCTTGACATTGTCTTCGATAGTGCCCTCGAAGAGCGTTACATCCTGATTGACCACTGAGACCGAATTGACAAACGTCATGCGGTCGATGGCCTTGCGGGGCTTGCCGTCGAAGAGCACCTCGCCATCCCAAGGCTCATAGAGTCCTGACACCAGACTCAGCACCGTGCTCTTGCCACAACCCGAGGGACCTACCAGTGCGATGCGCTCGCCAGCCTTGATCTTCAGCGAGAAGTGGTTCAGAATGGGTGGCTGACTGCGATCGTAGCCGAAGGTGACGTCACGCAGCTCTATCTCGCCTGTCAGTTTAGCCACGTCGGGCAGTTCGTCGTCTTTGGGCAGTTGCAGATCGGGGGCTTCATGGCCACAGTCGGTCACATCCTTGATGCGCTGGATGGATGAACTAAGCCTCAACAGCGTCTGCGTGCTGTCAATCATCCTGTTGATGTGGAAAATGCTTTCATTGACCAGTCCCTGTGAAGCGAGAATCATACCTGGCGTCATATCGCCTTGCAGGATAAACCACGTACCCAGGCACAGAATGGCAGCATTGGTAAATTGCAGTACTACCACAGGCAGTGCGCTAAGATAGACGGTGTTGGTGGTTGTCTTCACACGGGCATTCATGGCCTGTGCATAGCTCCTCTCCCACTGTGCAAAGAAGTAGCGCTCACCGCCCAGCGACTTGATGGTTTCCAGATTGCTCATACCCGTCATCGTCACATTCTGCAGCCGCGCCTCAGTCACCTCGAGGTTCATGGCGATTTTCTTCTGCATCTTTGCAGTAGAACGCATCACATAGACGAGCAGCAGGATGGAGAAGATTTGCAACAAGCCCAATTTCCAGTTGAAAAGCATCACAATGTAGCAACAGGCAATAGGCAGAATCAGGAAACTGACGGACGGCAGGGCGTAATCCATCATTCTGATGGTTTTTGCAATGGTAGAATAGCGGGCCACCAGTTCGCCGGGACTGAACTGGCTGAGGCGCGTCATCGGTAGCCGCAGTACTGTCCACAGAAAATTCGACGAGGTGGTGATGGTGAGTTTTGCCTGACTCTTACGCCGCAGAATGGACATCGATACCCATACAGCCAGTTCGAGCACGAACAGCAGGATATAGATTGTCAGCAGCGGGGAAAACCATTCGGGGTTCTTCTGCGTGATGATGTTGTCAGTATATACATTCTGGAACAACGGCGGAAGGACGTTGGCTACGGAGTCGATGATAGCAAGCACAATGCCATTGAAGGCAAACAGGATGTTGCCCTTCAGAAAATACCTGAATGCCGACAGGGCAGACTGTTTGGTTTTATTGGCTTGCCGTTTCCCTTTCATCACTCAAATTTTTGCTGGAGGTTACGGAAGCGCGAGCGCGATGCTTCGAACAGATACTGGAACATGCTGCGCGAACGGGTCTCGGTGAGCACGGAGCAGTAGGTGCCGAACTCCATACTCACATCGTCGGGTTGGCCAAACGACCAGTCATAGCTTGTGGGATCAGCAGGGTTGCGCTGCAGGTCGATAATCACCTCATAGACCACATTGTCACGTTCCAGCAACTGCTGAGCTAGGATGTCTGATTTCAGTATCTGACGCACCTTGGCAGCATCAGTCGGATAGCGCACCACCCGAGTGATGCGTCCGCGTACGTAGCCTATCTCGTCACGTTTCTCATCGGCTGGCCACACCTGTGCCTCCATGCCTACGCGCAAGTCACGCTGTGCCTCATTGTCAGCATAGGCGAGCAGCAGGGCGTGCTGTGGATGCCCATAATAGTCGTTGCCAACCACGCTGACAATAGGTTCGAAGGCCTCGAATGGCTCATTATCGGTCTTCGTACTGACCACAAGACCGTTCATCGTACTTGTCAGGAAACTGTGACTATTGTCACCGATGGATACCAACGCCACCGTCTGTCCCACTCTTACGCTGTCGCCATTACGCACCATCATCGAGCGCACGATGCCTTTGTTGGGCAGTGAGATGTCGGTAGTACCCTCTGCGGGGAACACCACGCCCGAATAATAGGCTTTGTCGCTCACGGTGCCAAGCACTCCCCATACGATGAATGCAGCGAGCAGTAATGCTGCGGCAGCTGCCAGCAGATAGGTGGGGACGTATGTCACACGCAGATGGTCGCAAATCTGTTCTGGCGACTGTAGCGCATCTTCTATACGCTCCCCATCCAACGGTTTCTTTTTTTTCATTATTTTAGGTTTGTATAGTTATCTTGGTGCAAAGTACACAAGGTGTGCGGACCTGTTACTTGTTCAGTTTCCAGGTGACGCCGTCCTTGGTGTCCTTGACTTCGAAGCCGGCAGCAGCGAGTTCGTCGCGGATGCGGTCGGAGGTGGCCCAGTCCTTATCGGCTTTGGCCTTGGCGCGCAGTTCGAGCACCATGTCGACAACGCGGCCGAAGGCTTCCTCGCGAGCACCTTGGCTGTTGGCTGTTAGCTGTTGGCTATTGGCTTGAAGACCGAGGATGTCGAAGGCGAAGAGGTGCATCGTCTCTGAGAGTTCCTTCAGGCAGTCGGCACAAATGGTGGCCTTGTGGTCGACAAGCTTGTTGACAACGGTGCAGGCCTCGAAGAGGAGGCTGATGACCTGCGGAGTGGCGAGATCGTCGTTCATGGCATCGTAGCAACGCTGGCGCAGGGTCTTGACGACGCGCTCGGTATCGGCATCGCATTGCGGTGAAACCTGAATGCGGGCAAGGTCGCTGATGGCGTTCATGAGCTTTTCGTAGCCACGCTCGGCAGCGACGAGGGCTTCGTTGGAGAAGTCGACAGTGCCGCGATAGTGTGCCGAGAGCACGAAGAAACGGATGGTCATGGGCGAATAGGCCTTTTCCAGGAGCGGATGCTGTCCGGTGAAGAACTGCTCGAGGGTGATGAAGTTGTTGTACGACTTACCCATCTTCTGCCCGTTGATAGTCAGCATGTTGTTGTGCATCCAGTATTTGACGGCAGGATGACCCATCGAGGCTTGTGCCTGAGCAATCTCACACTCGTGGTGCGGGAAGACGAGGTCCATGCCGCCTCCGTGAATATCGAACTCTTCGCCGAGATACTTGCGACCCATGGCGGTGCACTCGCAGTGCCAGCCGGGGAAACCGTCGCTCCAAGGTGAGGGCCAGCGCATGATGTGTTCGGGCTGTGCCTTCTTCCACAGGGCGAAGTCGGCCTGATTGCGTTTCTCGCCAACGCCGTCGAGGTTGTCGCGCGAGGCGTCCTTGATGTTCTCGAGCGAACGACCGGAGAGGATGCCATACTGATACTTCTTATTGTAGGCCTCGATGTCGAAATAGACAGAGCCGTTCGACTCGTAGGCGAAGCCGTTGTCGAGAATCTGCTGGACGAGCTGCTGCTGTTCGATGATGTGTCCTGTGGCGTGCGGCTCGATGGAGGGGCGCAGCACGTTGAGGGCATCCATATACTGATGGTAGCGGTTGGTGTAGTACTGGGCAATCTCCATGGGTTCCAGCTGCTCGAGGCGGGCCTTCTTGGCAATCTTGTCCTCGCCCTCGTCGGCATCGTGCTCGAGATGGCCCACGTCGGTGATGTTGCGCACATAGCGCACCTTATAACCGAGGTGCTTCAGATAGCGGAACACCAAGTCGAAGGTAATGGCGGGACGGGCATGTCCCAGATGGGGGTCGCCGTAGACAGTAGGACCACAAACATACATGCCCACATTGGGGGCGTGCAACGGCTCGAAACGCTCCTTCTGGCGCGTCAGCGTATTATAAATTACCAGCTTTGATTCCATAATTTTTGTAATTTTGGGTGCAAAGATAATAAAAAAATGAGAAATGAGAAATGAGAAATGAGAAATTTTTCGTACCTTTGCGCAAAATAATAGCGTGATGATGAAAACGATGAAATCCTTATTCCCGATGCTTTTGCTGGCAGCAGGACTATTGATATGGTCTGGTTGCAGCAAGGATGACGACAAGACGGAAGGTCCGGCAGACGTGATACCCGCCAGTCCCATGACGGAAGCTGCCAGCAGTTTCAACGAACAGATGGCCGGGCTGAACTTTCAGGAGTTGGCGCCGCTGGCTGAAGTGGTTCCTGCCACAACGCGTGCCGACGACAACAGCTTCCGCAGCGAGTTCGAGACGAAATTGTCGGCGCTGCTGTCGTTGCTGCAAGACGAACAGACTGGCAGACGTTCTGCACAAATGGGCCACCGGTTCTCGTTCCATTCGTTTAACAATGCCTTACAGCTGGCATGGGACCTGTCGGTCATCCTGGGCGACGAGGGCGAAAGCAGTTCCTCGTGGTTCGGCCTGAACTCCACGAAGCAGGGAGAGGTGAACTATACGGCCAAGAACGGCAGCCAGTATCTGGTCAAGGGCATCGTCGACAAGGAGACCACAGTTCAGTTCAGGGGTCTGAAGACGAAGGTGGTTGTCAAGAAAGCCGGTGAATTCTATATCTACAAGGATGGCGAAGAGGTGCTGAAGATACTGTCGGGTTCGGAAAACAACCGTCCTGTGTGGCTCCCCATACTCATTCAGGACAATTTCTTTACCGGTCAGATGTACTATCGCGACTACGAGATCAACCTGACGTACGACAAGCACAGCGCACACCAACGGACGTTAGACCTCATTTACGGCAAGAGCGGCGAAGAAGTGCCGTTGCTGACGATGAGTGCCCAGTTGGAAGACGATGCCGACGTTTGGAAAATCCTGAAGCACGACGTCAACGTACATGCCGACTTCACCGTAACGGCCATGGGGGTGCTGACCTTTGTGGGTACGTCGAAAAACGTGAACTATCTGGTGGTCGACGGTGTGCGCCTGTCGCGCTGCATGAAGGAAGGAACCACCGAACAGGAATGTAAGGAACTGGTGGAGCGGTTCAACGAGAACCTCACACTGGACCTGCTACTGTCAGACGTCTCGATGGGTTGGCTCTATATGGGTGTACAGCAGGATGCCAGCACCAACCGATACTACCCCACCGTCATGATACACACGACCATCTTGGGCGAAGAGGACTACCCCGTTACGATGCTGCTGCAGATGATGGGTGTGGACATTCCCGACATACTCTTGACAGCAGCGCAGATTAACGGAGAATAAAGAAAAATAAGTTTTCTTTTGGCATTTCCTTTGTTTTTCCGTACCTTTGCAGGCAAATTATAAAATTATTGCAATAATATGGCTTATACACGTATGACTGCCGCAGAGGCTGCGGCACTGATTAAGAATGGCGAACACATCGCCATGAGTGGCTTCACACCTGCCGGTGTGGCCAAGGCAACAACCAAGGAACTGGCCAAGATCGCTGTCGCTGAACACGAGGCCGGCCGCGAATTTAAGGTGGCTATCTTCACAGGTGCTTCGACGGGACAGTCGACAGACGGTGACCTGGCCAACGCACAGGCTATCCTCTATCGTGCTCCCTACACGACGAACCCCGACTTCCGCAAGCACGTGAACATGGGTGAGATTCCCTACAACGACCTGCACCTGAGCCACATGGCACAGGAGCTGCGCTATGGGTTCTACGGTCCCCTGGACTGGGCCATTCTCGAGGTCTGCGACATCGAAGAGGTGGGCAACGACTATCACGTCTACCTGACTGCCGCCGGTGGTATCTCGCCGACGGCTGCCCGTCTGGCCAAGCACGTCATTCTGGAGCTGAACTCGTTCCATAACCCCAACGCCAAATTCATCCACGACGTCTATGAGCCGCTGGATCCCCCTTACCGCAAGGCTATCCCCATCGAGCACGTCGGCGACCGCATCGGTGTGCCCTATGTCTCGATTCCCAAGGAGAAGGTGGTCGGTGTCGTAGAGTGTAACATCCCCGACGAGGCCCGTGCCTTCAAGGACAGCGACCCCGTGACCGACAAGATTGGATACCTGACAGCAGAGTTCCTCGTCGAGGAGATGCACAAGGGCCGTATCCCCAAGGAGTTCCTGCCCCTGCAAAGCGGTGTGGGCTCGACGGCTAACGCCATTCTCGGTGCACTGGGACAGGACAAGCACGTGCCCGATTTCAACATCTATACCGAAGTGCTGCAAGACTCAGTGGTCGGCATGATGCTCGACGGTCGTGTGAAGGATGCGTCGGCTTGTTCGCTGACCGTATCGAACGAGTGTCTGTTGCAGGTGTACGACCACATGGACTACTTCAAGGATCACCTGACGCTGCGCCAGAGCGAGATTTCGAACTCGCCTGAGATTATTCGCCGACTGGGTGTCATCGCCATCAATACAGCCATCGAGGCCGACCTCTATGGTAACGTGAACTCGACGCACATCAGCGGTACGAAGATGATGAACGGTATCGGCGGTTCGGGTGACTTCATCCGCAACGCTTACCTCTCGATATTCACTTGTCCAAGTGTGGCCAAGGGCGGTGTGATCAGCTCTATCGTACCGTTTGTCAGCCATCAGGACAGCTCGGAGCACGATGTGAACATCATCGTAACGGAGCAGGGTATCGCCGATCTGCGCGGAAAAGGTCCCATCCAACGTGCAGAGACAATCATCGAGAACTGTGCTCACCCCGACTACAAGCAGCTGCTGTGGGATTACCTGAAGATTGCCAAGATGGGACAGACGCGTCACAACCTGCCCGCAGCCTTCGCTATGCACGACACGCTGGCTCGCAAGGGCGACATGAAGTTGACCGACTTTGCAGAGTACGTGAAGTGAAGCAACCCGCAATTATCATACCACAAGGAGCGCACGAGGTGCTGTTGCACGCTTGCTGCGCTCCTTGTTCGTCAGCCATCGTAGAGTGGATGCTGCAAAACGGCGTCCGCCCTACTATCTTTTATTATAACCCCAACATCTACCCCCGCGAGGAGTACGACATCCGCAAGAACGAGAGCAAGCGGCATGCCGACGCGCTGGGCATCCGTTGGATTGACGGCGATTACGACCACGAAGCGTGGCTCGGTGAGGTGCATGGGATGGAGTGTGAACCGGAACGGGGCAGCAGATGCAGTCTGTGTTTCCGACTGCGCCTGACAGCAGCAGCCCGTGAGGCCCATCGACAAGGTTTGCGGTTCTTCACCACTACCCTCGCCTCGTCGCGTTGGAAGAGCATCGAACAGATTACTGCTGCCGGACTCGAGGCACAGGCCGCTGTGCCCGATACGGAATTCTGGGCACAAAACTGGCGCAAGGGCGGTCTCTACGAACGCCGCAACCAACTACTGAAAGAATACGATTTCTACAACCAGCAATATTGCGGCTGCGAGTTCTCTCTAAACTCTAAACCCTAAACTCTAAACTTTAAAGATACTCCATCAGCACATCCCACACAGCAATGATGTGGCACAGGCTTCCCGCCAAGACGAAGAAATGAAATACGGAGTGCATGTATTTCTTTTTGTTCAGTGAATAGAACACCGCTCCCGTGATGTAGCAAACGCCTTCGGCCACAATCCATATGAACGCTGCTGTCGACACTGAGTCGATGAGCGGCTTGAAGGCTACAAGTACGCTGAGCCCCATTCCAATGAAACAGAACGTCTCGAGGTTGGAATGCTCCTTCAGTCGGGCAAAACTCACAATGGTGCCTGCAATGGCACACAGCCAGACAAACGAGAACAGCGACCAGCCCCAATAGCCTTGTGTGCGCAGCGCCACCAGCGTCAGCGGAGAGTACGAGCCGGCAATGTGCCAATAGATGGCCGCATGGTCCCAATGGCGCAAGCGCTCCTTCCATTTCGAACGGTGTCCGACGAGTCCCTGTCCGCAACGACGTTCGTAGAGCGGCAGCGCATGATAGACGGTCGACGCCACATAGCTGGCCAGCATACCAAACAGATAGAGGCACACACCCAGACGTGCCCAGGGGTTCTCACCCCGGAACGCCATCCATAGAAACACCATGCCAAAGGCGACTCCCATGACGATGCCGCCAGCATGGCTCCACGCATTCCACAGCTCTTCCCGATGTGTATATCTGATAGGCATAAATGCTATTTTCTTACTTTTGCCGGCAAAAGTACGAAAAAATTGATAATTGACAACTGATAATTGATAATTATTTTGTAATTTTGCACAAAACAAAGCAAAAAGCAATGACGCAAGAAGAAAAGACCCTTTTGGAAGAGCGCATCGTGGACGTGCTGAAGACCGTCTACGACCCCGAGATCCCAGTCAACATCTACGACTTGGGTATGATTTATAAGATTGACGTGCAGGACGACAGTTCTGTGGAGTTGGACATGACGTTTACCGCTCCCAACTGCCCTGCTGCCGACTTTATTCTGGAGGATGTCCGCACGAAGGTGGAGTCGGTCGACGGCATCGCCTCAGCAAATGTCAACCTCGTCTTCGAACCCGCTTGGGACCAAAGCATGATGAGTGAAGAAGCGCGAGTCGAACTGGGATTCGACTAAATCCGACATTTCGTTATCCACGTTATACCGTTATTACGTTATTACGAAAATGAAGAACGTTTATTTCCTATCTGACGCCCACTTAGGGTCGCTGGCTATTCCGCATCAAAGACAGCAGGAACGCCGGCTGGTGCGCTTTTTGGACAGCATCAAGGAGAAGGCTGCTGCCGTCTATCTGTTGGGCGACATGTTCGACTTCTGGTACGAATACAAATACGTCGTTCCCAAGGGCTTTACGCGCTTTCTGGGCAAGCTGTCGGAACTGACCGACATGGGTGTCGAGGTGCATTACTTTACGGGCAATCACGACATCTGGGCTTACGAATACTTGGCGAAAGAGTGTGGCGTCATCTTGCATAAGAAGGAGGAAACCACCGAGATATACGGCCACGAGTTCTTCCTGGCTCATGGCGACGGCATGGGCGACCCCAACAAGTCGTTCAAACTGATTCGCGCCATCTTCCACTCTCCGTTCTGCCAGTGGCTCTTCTCAGGGCTCCACCCGCGTTGGGGCATGAGTTTCGGACTTGCGTGGGCCCGTCACAGCTACATCAAACACAAGGAGACCGACGACGTTCATTATATGGGTGAAGACCGCGAGCACCTGGTGCTCTTCGCCAAAAAGTATATCGAGGATCACCCCAACATCGACTACTTTATCTTCGGACACCGCCACATCGAACTCGACATCAAGCTGGCGCGACATACGCGTCTGATGATTCTGGGCGACTGGATCTCACAGTTCACCTATGCCGTTTACGACGGGGAGCACATGTTCTTGGAAGAATACGTCGAGGGCGAGAGCAGACCGTGATAGTTGACAGTTGACAGTTGATAGTTGACAGTTAACGATTCCTTCGTTTTTCGTACTGGTCAAGTTTCTTCAGGTAGTGACGGCGGAAGTCGCGCCAATGGTAGTAGGGAGCGCAGTCGGTCCGAATGGGCAGTCGCGCTTCCTGTTCGTTCAACAGCACCTTGAAGAGCACGTCCTTGTCCCGGGGACTGCTGCGGTAGAAGATGAACTGCACATTCGACCCCATGGGGAACACACTCGAGCTCCACCAGCCACGAGCCTCGATTTCTTCGAGATTATTTGTCTGCAGGTCGTACCCGTTGATACCCAGCAGACAAACGAGCGGCAACAGCACCGTATCATGTCCGAAGCGCAACTGGGCTCCGGGCGTGTCGAGACGCAGACAGCTATCGGCATCGGCAATTATCTGGCGCAACAAATGGCGCTGGGTGTAAGGATAGTCGCCTCCGTTCAGCGGACAGAATCCGTATCGCACATACCACAGGACATTGTCAATCTGCCACATGCGATAGAGGTCTTCGGCCGTAAAGAGATCCGTCAGGAAAGTGTTCTGATTGAGATGGGTATTCAATTGGAACAGGCCCATCTTCATCAGGTAGTAGCTGAAGAAGGTCTCGTCGACCAGTTCCTTGACGATATCGGGATTCTTGAAAAGCATCTCCATCAGTCGGCTGTTTCCCACACGACTGGCAATATAGGCATCGTAGGCTTTCTGTGCCTTAGGGGTCATCTTATTGATGCGCAACAAGGGGTCTTGGTAGTTCATGTATCCTTGCGTGCGCCTCGAGGCATCCATCGTGATGCGCAGACGCGGGTTCTGCTGGGTCAATCCTATCAGGAACGACTCCATCGACATCATACAACGCGGCACTACCGTGCTGATAGCCGACACATTCGCTGAGTCGGCAAACACCTCTGGAAAACGATCAATCATACGTCGGGCTATCTGCAGCTGTTGGATTTTTCCCAGTGTCGTCAAGTCGCCCCAGCGATCCTCTGAGTCGTTCAGTATGAAGTTCATCTCACTAAATACCCGTTTGCCCATAGCCGTCAACTCGTCTACCCCATTAGCCTGCACAATCATCTTGTAGGGAATCTCATAACCCGAACGGCGGTTGATATATCGTGAACCGTGTCGACCGTAGTGTGAGATATAGAAGGGGTGCTTGCCCTTGGGTGCAGCAGTGAGCTTGTCGGGGATGCTGTCCGGATAGACGTCGTAGTTGCACGACGCATAGCCCGGGCTCTGGCGGATGATGTCGAGCACCACCTGTCCCCGTGCCACAAGCATCGAGCAGCATACGACCAATATCGTTAATACCCTCTTCATCTAACTTCTTTAATTCCCTAAACTCTCAACTCTCAACTCTCTTCATCCCACTCTCTTGCATACGCGTACAGTTTACGTAAGTAATAGCGTTTCACATCGTTCCAATGATAGTAGGGAGCACAGTCGGACTTGATGGGCAGTCGTGCCTCTTGTCCGTTCAGCAGCACACGCACCAGCGGGTCCGGATCGTTCTTGTCCGTGCGGTAGTGAATCATCATCATGCTACCTCCCAGCGGTGCTATACGATAGTCGGCCCACCCCATCGCCTCGAGCGAGTCGAGGTTACCCGTCTGCAGACCATAGCCGTTCAGTTCCAACAGACAGACCAGCGACATCACCGTACTCTCATACGTATAGCGCAGGTGAACAATCGGTTTATCAAGCGTCATCATGCTATCACCCTGATGTATCAGGTTCGTCAGCGTGCTACGCTGTATATAGGGTTGGTGTCCGCCGTTCAGCGTACAACCGCCATAGCGAATATAAGCCCACGCATTGCGTCGCATCCAGTGGCGATGGATATCCTCCGGAGCAAAGACATCGTAGAGTGATATATCGTCTGTCTTTTGCGTATACTGCGTACAGCCGGCCAAGTCGAACAGCTGGCGGCTCAGTTCCGCAGCATCGATGGTCTGAGCGTAGTCGGCATCATTGAACAGCGTAGTCATCAGGTGCGCATTGTCTGGTGCCCACCGTGCAGAGAATTCTGCATAGCGGGCCATCGCTGTGGAATCATCACGAAGCGCCTCCAAACGTTTGTCCTGCGGATTCATCCATCGCTGCGACCGGTACGAAGCACCAATGTTGATAAACAGCGGCTGGTGCGCTATCGACATTTGCAAAACCGCCTCACCCATCGTCAGCAAGCAATGGTTACGTACAATGGAGCGCAAATCCACATAACTCTTGTCCGTAAACATCTCGGGCAGTCGCTGCGTCAACTGCCGGGCCAGTTCCTTGGCCTGCAACTTGCCTGCCTCTGTCAACTCTCCCGTACAGTTATGGGCTTCGTTTCGCAACTGAGCCACTTTGCGCAGCGCTTTCTTGCCCATCTCGGTCAGTTTTCCCAGACTGTCGGCACGCAACAACGTGCGATAGGGGTCGTCATAGAATTCACGGCGTTCCTGATAGTAGGCCGACGGACAACCGTAGTGGTTCACGTAGAAAGGTCGTTTGCCTTCGGGTGGAGGTGTGTCGTGCACATCCGAAAGCGGCAGCGCATAGTTCATGCCTGCTGCCCGTCGCACGTCATCGCGCAACTCATCAGCCACCGTCTGAGCCGTCATGCTGACAGCGCCCCAGCAGCTCATGATTCCTACCAGCAAGCAAGACCAAATTCGCCTCATATCACTAAATTCTTCAACACTACGTTGCAAAATTAGTGAAAAACGAGCGAAAAACAAAGAAAAATACCATATTTCTTTCTATTTGGACCGTTTGTAGCCCTTCTTACCCTTGACGACCACAATGCCCTGATAGGCGTTATCGACCCGCTGACCAGCCAGATTATATTGCGCAGCAGGGTTTTCTGTCCCTGCAGCAATGCTGCGGACAGCGGTGGGCGTCGTGCTGTTGTTGCTGACAGCTACACACAGCCGACGCTGATAGCTGGAGCCCTCGGCATCCTTCACGCCAATCAGCACTGTTGCGATGGTGTTGCCCCCAGTGCTCTTCACTGTCAGTTCAGCATCGTTTTGCTGAATGGCAACACCCGTTCCCACCACCTCGGCCGTATAGACGGGCTGAAGGGTATAGCCGGCAAACAGCGCCGAGAGACTGATGGTCGCCGATGAGGCAGGCTGCACGAACACATGAGGCTGGGCCATGAAGTCGAGATAACGCTCCAGCTCCGTATATCCGTCGTCCTCCTTGTCGAGATTCGTCTCTGCGAAATCGCCCGCAGGAGTCGCAGGGTCAGTACCGCGAATCTCTTCCCACCAGTCGGGCAGTCCGTCGTTGTCGCTATCGTAGGCCTCAGGACGCTGCTCCTCGGGATAATCCTCAAAACCGCCGGCATCCTGTTCGTCGTCAATCTCGCCCTTGATGCCCGACTTCGAACCCACGTAGGTGTACGAACGGTTGATGGTTTCCGTCACAATGCGCTGATCGGTCAGATCGGCAAAAGGCTGATTGGCACCGACGTCGCTCACCACACTCTTATAGGCATCCTGCGCCGTTTCGATAGCTGCCCACGAATCCCAGAAGGGTGCATCTTGCCAGGTGACCTCCGGCTGAGGACCTGTAGCGCGATAGGTTTCGCCCAACTTGTCGTAGGTCAACGAACCGTCTTTGTTTTCGCGTATATTACCGCTGACATAGGCCAGCTGGTCGCGGTCGCCACCTGTCTCGTTGTCGGCAGAGAAGAGGATTTTCTTCTGCGTGTCGACGCCCATCTTATAGTAGTTGTTCACAAACTGCATGCGCATGGCACCACCGTCGGTCGTTCGCGAATACCAGTTGTACACCACGTTGTTGAACATATCCAACCGACCTTTCGAACGTCCGTTGGCATCGGCTCCGCCACCCATGCTCCAGTTACGCCCGTAGCAGTTGGCCAGCAGGTTGTGATGGAACGAACCGATGTCGCCGCCGATGGTTGCCGCATAGCCGTGATTGGTGCCTTCATCGTAGTTGCGATGACCGGCAATGCCCAACGCCTCGCTGATCATCGAACGCTGCAACGTCACATTGTACGAGCCTCGACTCGAGAACGTCTCGTCAGTACCCCACGAGGCGGTCACGTGGTCCAGAATGGTGTGATTGCTGTATACGGTTCCGATGGCGTTACCCGTTTGTGCAGGCGTTCCCAACCCACGACGGGCTCGCAGGAAACGTACGATATTGTCGGAACCCACCCCGACGTCGGCATGTTTCAGACAGATGCCCTTACCCGGTGCTGTCTGCCCGGCAATGGTCACCTGGTCGTCAACCCAACAGGGCGAGAAACCCATATCGATGATACCGCTCACCTTGAACATCACGGTTCTCGGACCCGACCCATTGGTCAATGCCCAACGCAGCGAGCCCTCACCGTCGTTCTGCAGGTTGGTCACATAGACCACCTTGCCACCTCGTCCTCCTCGGGCATAGCGTCCGTAACCCTCAGCGCCGGGGAATGCCTCGTGACGCGGTTGGAAACTCCACACGTCGCCAACGGTCACCAGTCCTTCGGCGTCCTCGCGATCGATGCGCCAATAGTAAGTGGTGTGTGATGAGAGGCGAGTGGTGAGGGTGTAGCTCTGGTCCTTGGCACCCAACGTAGCAGCAGCCCCGTCGGGAGTCGCCGCCTTGACGGTCTCCTGGTCTGTTCCCAGATAGAGGTACTGCTTGGCCGTTTTCCCATCGATGGGCAGCGTCCACTGCAGCATATTTTCCTCACCGTCGACGGCAGCATGGTAGTCGCCATCAGCAGGCACTGGGTCGGTAGCCAGTGTGGCTACATCGCGTCCACCGGCATCGGGTGTCATCTCGCTGTAGTTATGCACGGGGCCAGCCGTTCCCTTCGTCCAGCGACAGGCACTGGGAATGCTCTCTGCATGACTGTTGAGCAAGTCCACAAACTCGTCGGTCTGCATCTCCTCTTCCGTCATCTGCTGACAGTCTTCCGTCGTACCTTTATCTTGTGCCGGCCATACGGCATTGGCACCAGACGCTGACGTGAAGTAGCAGTAACGTACGACGGATCCTTCAGCATTCGTCGCCGTCACACCGGCCTTATTCGACTTCGAGGTCGTAATCTTACTAGTGGTATAGCAGTTCTCTATGACCACCTGCTCGGTGGTACCGTTACCGATACGTCCGACAATACCAACGGTATCGTTCTTGGTGCTCAGCGTCATCGCAGTGTAGCAGTTCTGGATTTTCGACGTGCCGAAAATCTGTCCGCCCAAAGGTCCGCTGTTCGAACCCCAACCGACAATCTTACTGTCGACAACGTAACAGTTGATGATGCGTGAGTCCTTGACCAATCCGGCCAGACAACTCAGATAGGCTCCCGCATAGACGAAGCAGTCCTTCAATCCCAGATTCCGGATCTCGGCACCTTCCAACACACGAAACAGTCCGACGTAATTGGCATTGGGAACGGTATAGAACCCGCTGATGACGTGCCCGTCACCATCGAATACTCCCTGGAAAGGTGTATAGTCGTTCTCGCCGGCATAGTCGCCAATCATGGCGGTCTGCGGGAAAGCCTTACCATTCTGCAAGTCGGTCTGCGACACAGCATTCACGCTCTCGTTAATCACAATGTCAGCAGTGAGTTTGAAATAACGTCCTCGACTGAAGTTGGGCGTACTGGCCACATCGTTTGCCAACTGTGCCAGGTCGGCAGCACTCGATATCAGATAGGGTTTCTCCTTCGTACCGTCGCCCCCGCCATAAGGCTTAGTCTCGCCGCCATCCATAAACCGGCGCTCATACTCGGTAGCTGCCATGATGAAACCACCCAGCACCTTGCCTTCGGTATAGAAACTCGACGACGACGGATCATCGACAGTCGGCTCTGTGTCGCGCCCCATCAGGTAATAGGCCGCCGAACCGTCACGATAGTTGGAACCACCCAAACCAGCCGACTTGCAACTGCCAATGAGGTGGACACCGCCATTCCCGTCGGCAACCATAAACTGCTGCACGAATCCCTGATAGGCTCGCTGGGCCATATCGCTATAGTCGGTATCGAACAGCCCCAGTCGCATACCCTTCAGGTACGCTGCTATGAAGATGGCCGTACACGAAGCCTCCAGATAGTTAGCCACCGGACCTGCCGTATAACGGTAACTGCTGTTGTAGTTACTTGCCGTAAAACTGCCGTCGTGATTCAGCAACTGATACCAACAGCCCGACGCAGCATCTTGCTTAGCAGCAATGCCGGCACCCAGCTGTTGCAACATCTGGTGCATCGTCACATAGTCGGCAGTCGCCGTACGTCCGGCCTGCTGCATCTGTTCCAGCACATCGACCAGCGCCAGGAAATACCAAGCGACGGCCCGTCCCCAATATTCCTCTGAATGATAGACCTCTGCCCCCTGCTCTGCCGAGATGCCGGCCCATCCGCTGGTGTTGGCAGGATCGGCGGTAAAGGCATGATACAACAGCTGCACGTCTTTGTTCCACAGATACTTCCAGGCTATCGTAAACTGACGGACCAAGAGCGCCCAGTCGTCGTCGCTGATGGGGGCATACCCCGAGTATTCGTTCTGCAACTGAGCCAGCAGGGCCGGACCCATATACTGCCCGTCGCACCACATCTGATTCGTGTAACTCGACTTATGCCACCAGCCGCCAGCAGCATCGGCCAGCGTCGACGCCTTGATGACGTAGGTGGTATTGGCCGCACTGATGCCTTTCAGCGCATCGGCGAAACGGGCATCTGCCGTCTCGATGGTTTGTGCGTTGGTATACTTCTCGCCGTCGGGAAAGACATTGGCTGCTGCCAACTCACGCAGCTTGAAATACAATTTGACGGCGTTCAAGTCGTCGAAACTCTTGCCTTTCTTGCCGTTCGACGAAATGTCCTGACTGTTACCGTAATGCTGCACAGCATAGTACCATGGTCTGACATCGACTGCGTCGATACTGCGATAGTAGTCGACAGCTTCTATAACAGCCTTCGCCACCAGTCCCGGCACATAGTCCAACGTGGTTTTCGTACCCGTAGGGGCTACCGTCTGGTGTCCTGTGGCATCATATACACCGAAGCCCGCAGCCGTCGAGTTGGCCTTGAAGTCGTTCAACCGAGCGTTGATGACTATTTCTGAATAGCGCACTCCTTCTGTGAATACACAGTGTTCACCCTTCGTCGTCGGGATGCCGTCAGCAGACTTAGTGGCACCCCATGCCGTCATAACCGATACGGCAAAACATAGCATTGCAAGTAGTTTTGGTTTCATCATTTTTTTGCTTTGTTCCAGTAATTTGGTGACAAAGTTACAAAAAAAAATGGAACGGAGGTGTAATTCCGTCCCATTTAGGTAGATTTCTTAGTCAAAATGACTAATACGCTTTATTTCTGCATGAATTTTCTGCCATTCATGATGACAATACCCTTATAATCCTTACCAACCTTCTGACCAGCGAGGTTGTAGATAGCACCGTCGGCTACGCGAACAACCTTCACGTCGCTGATGCCTGAAGCACCACCACGGGTAAGCTCTATCTTCGTGATGAACACGTTGGTGCTTGCCTTTGAACGGGCAATCTTAATGGTCTTGCTGCCAGCCTCTGCGTTGATGTTGTAAGTGCGGGTGTTGGGCTGCTGTGCAAAGTCAGGATGGATGTTGTTCCAAACAACCTCTTCGCCCTCGTCGATCTCTGCGCCGTTCTCGAACAGCATGTAGAGCGTACCGTTGGCATCAGTATCCTTATTACGATAACCGGTAATAGCGAGCACGTCACCAGCCTGCAGAGCCTCGTCGAAGGTAACGGTTACGTTATCAGTCTCGATGTCTGCCTTCTTCTTATTGATACGGATAGTCCAATAGTTACCATTCTGATAGTTTACACTCTCGCCGTCAGTAGCGACAACAGTACCACCCTTGACGGTTGCACCAGCTTCGGCACCTTCCCAAGAGAATACAACACCACCCTCAGCGCTAGCACCAGCGTCCTTCACGGTAATCTTCTGGATGCAGAATGTGCTCTCGAATGCCAGATAGGGGTTGTCTACCTTTGCGGTCAGCGTATAGGTGTTATACTCGTAAGCTGTGGGGAACTCAATCTTGATACCACCACCGTCGTCGAAGGTCTCAACAACATCCTGACTGGTAATCTTCTTGGTCGTGCCACCACTCTTCGAAGAAGCCAGCACCATCTCAATCACCTGACCAGCCTTGGCGGGAATCATCACCTCAGCAGCCTTGTTGAATGCCAGGTGCTTGCCACCATAGTTGCTTCCTTCAGCTGCGGGATAGTTGCGGTAGAACACCATCTTGTTGTTCTCCAGTGCACTCCACTTCAGACCCTTGGTGGGCTCGAACACTACACCGTCAGCGCAGGTAAACTCGGTACCATCGGGCAGACCAGCCTTATTGTAGACCTGCTGCCAAGCAGCACCACCGTCCTCAACAAATACACCGGCATCACCAAGGTTTCCTTCGAGGTTACCAGTTCCGTCAACCTTCTGAGTAGGCAGAATGGTGAAGTCCCAAACACGGGTACCACCTTCAGTGCTGCCACCAGCAAGTGTGACAACAACGGTGTTCATACGAACCTGGTTGGTAGAAGAAGTCATTGAGAACGAAGCAGCATCGCCAGTCCAAGTACCAACCTTACCCTCATAAGCATAAGTACCAGCAGTAGCATCAGTAAAGCAGCCGGGGCCATACTTGGCATCACCCTCAGCAGTGCAAGAGATCTCAACCTTTGCAATGTTACCTGCAGTTGAAGTAACGGTGAAAGTAGCACCCTTGTAGCAACGATACTGGTCAGTCAGGTTCATGCAACCATTGCTGACAGCAATCGTCACACCGTCCTTCGTGATCTGGTCTTCACCAGGGTCAGAAGAAGTTCTTGTACCCTTGTCAGTGGCTGCATCAAACGTAACAGTTGTCTGAGCCATTGTACTCATACTCATCATTGCCAATGCGGCAACAAAGAAAAAGCGTAAACTTTTTTTCATAAGCGTTTAAATTGAATTGAAGTTAATAATATTATTTTCAAGTTTGTGCTGCAAAGTTAGGAAAAAAAGTTGAATGTAGAAAGCTTTTTGAGATTTTTTTTCAAAAAAGATAAAGGGCAGCCCTTTTCGCCGCCCTTTACCTTATATATAATTACTTCTTTTACTTGTTGCGCACATAAGGATCGTAGCCGGGATTCTGGCCAAACTCCTCAGCATTCTGCAACTTGTCGAGGAACGTAGTGGGGATGGGCCACAGGTTGTTGTGCTCGTCGACCACGTCGTTACCATCCCAAGCAGGATTGTGCTGACGGATGTAGTTCACCAGGTTGCCGGTACGCTTCAGGTCGAACCAGCGCAGCCACTCGCCACACAGCTCGCGGGCACGCTCTTCCAGTATCCACTCTACCGTCATGTCACTGGCGCTCACCTGAGCCTCGCTCAAGTCGTGACCGGGCTTCACCACGCGGGCGTTACGGATTTCGCTGTTGATAATCTGTGCAGCAGTACCGGGATCACCCAAACCAATCTTAGCCTCAGCAGCAATCAGCGGCATCTCGGCATAGCGCATCACAGGAGCATCGGCAAAACCGACGTTACCGTTAGCAGCCTGCAACAGAATGGTGCCATTGGGATCGCGATCCCAGATACGATACTTTCTGAAGCGGGGGAACGCTTCGTACTTCGTCTTGATATCACTACGAATACGGCAACCGCCCTGTGCATTCACGGATCCTACGTCGTAAGTGTCGTTGCAACCTACCAGACAGATTCCTTCGTTGGCAGCAGCCACCTTCTGATCGGTAGTTACAGCCTCCTTGGTGAAACACAGCACGACATCATCGTTCTCAACAGTCTTGCCCACCAGCTCGGGAACGGCATTATAGTTGTCGGCCATACCCTTTTCCCAGGTGTACGAACCACGACGGTTGTTTTCTACAAAGTTCTCCTGGAAGAGCACCTCGTAACGGATGTCCCAATCCTTCCACAACTTCAGGAAGTAGTAGGTAGGCATGAGCAGCACGCTCTCTTTCGGGTATTCCCAGCTGTCGCCACTCGTCGTGATACCAGCACGGTCAGTCAGACGAGGAGCCCAGTACAGGTGCAGACGGTTGGGGTTCTTCGGGTTGGGGTTCAGCGAAGCGTCCGAAGAGTGCGACACTACCCACAGGAACTCGGTGTTCGTCTTGTTGTTCTTAGCCTGCCAGATCTCATCGTAGGTTTCATATAACTTGATACCCAGTGACGCCTTGTTGTCTATCACATACTTGGCAGCATCGTAAGCCTTCTGGTAGAAAGCCTTCTGCTCGGCACTACCGGCAGTCTCGTACTGGGCACGGGCCAGACAGACACGGGCCAGCAGACCATAGGCGGCCTTCTTCGTTGCACGGCCTATATTGCCTTTATAAGGCTGTACGGGCAACATCTGCGAAGCCTTCTCAGCATCGGGAATGATAATCTCGTCGTAAATCACCTTGCGGTCTGTACGCACTGCGGTGAAGTTAGGCTCGTCGGTACCGGCAGTACGCATCTCGATGTCACCGAACCACTCTACCAGCCACCAGTAAGCAAAAGCACGGGTAAAGCGGGCCTCGCCCTCGAAATCGTTACGAACCTCGTCGGTCAGTCCCTTCGTAGTGGGCAGATACTGGAGCACCGAATTGGCAATGTTCACATTGTCGTAGTTGCGCTCCCAGGCACCTTTTACCTGACCGCGATCGCCCTGCAGATTCACAAAGCGCGTCAGCTGCATACCATACTCGTTCTTCTCGGGCACGTTGGCCCAGATGTCGCCGGCACCCTCGAAATACAGCACGGGGTCCTCACGGCCGAAGTATTTCCACTTATAGTTGTAATACAACTGGTTCACCAGACCTTCCATACCCTGCGCAGAGGCGAATACGGCGTCGGCACCCTCGTTCGAGGGGTTATATTCATCCAGGTCGCATGAGGTCAATCCCAACGAACTGGCTCCAAGGAGCAGCGCTCCCACGAAATATTTATTGAATAGTTTCATAGTTTACTTCCTCTCTTAATTAAAAGTTGACATTCAAACCGATAGTCACACTACGCTGCTGGCCCTCGGGATCGAATTCCTTCATCCAGTCTTTCTTGACAATGTAGAGCGGGTTGTTCACCGTAGCATAGACACGAGCACTCTGTATGTTGATCTTCTTGACGACCGACTTGGGCAGCGTATAGCCCAGGGCAATGCGCTTCAGCTTGATGAACGACTGCTCGCAGTAACCCAGCGACTGATAGCCCACATAGTCGAACAACTTGCGGTTCAACATCAGTCCGGGCAGCGAACCGCCTTCGTTCGAGCCGGCTACCCAATAGTCCATCGTGGTGTACTTGCCACCGGTAGACGGGTCGAAGCTCGACAGCGGGCTCTCACCCCAGTGTCCCCAGCGGGCGTAGATGTAAATGCTCAGATCCCAGTTCTTGTAACGGAAGTCGTTGTTGAAACCCATAAACCAGTCGGGCGACTGCGAACCGATGTAGTCGATATCCTTGTTCTGGTCGATGACGAAGTCACCGTCCAGGTCGGCCACCTTCACGTCACCGGGCTTGAAGGGCTGCGTCTTGTCGGCATCCTTGAAGTACTTGGCGGCTTCAGCCTCCTCGGCAGTCGTCCAGATGCCCAGGTAGTTGAAGGTCTTATACGACTTAATGGGGTGTCCGATCATCAGTGTCGAGGTTTCCTTGTTCGTACCAATCTGGATGTCCTCGCCGTCAATCAGGTCGAGAATCTTTTCCTTATTGGCCGAGAACGACAGTGTCGAGTTCCACTGGAAGTCCTTGCTGACAATGTTGCGCGAATTGATGGTCACCTCGACACCGCGGTTGCGGGTAGAACCGATGTTGGTGTAGGTAGCGAACTTACCGTCGTTACCTGCCGATGTGGGCAGCGAACGCAACAGAATCAGGTCGGTAGTCTTCGTGTTATAGTAGTCGAACGTGATGCTCAGGCGGTTGTTGAACAGCATCATGTCGAAACCGAAGTCAATGGTCTTCGACTTCTCCCACGAGATGTCCTTGTTTCTCACCAGATAGTAGTCGCCGCTAGCGGCACCCATCAGATAGCGGTTGGCAGCCTCGTCCTGGAAACCGAAGCTCCAGTTGGCGAAGGTAACACCGGTCGACGAGCCGTAGACGGGAATACCGGCATTACCGGTCACACCGTACGTCAGACGCAGTTTCAAGTCATCGAGCCACGACTTCGTACCCTTCATGAAGGGTTCGTCGCTGGCGCGCCAAGCGATAGCTGCCGAAGGGAAGGTATCCCACTTGTTGCCTTCAGCGAGCACCGAAGCACCGTCGCGACGCAGAGAGGCAGTAAACAGATAGCGGCTCTTCCAGTCGTAGCTGATACGTCCGGCATACGAGAAGTTCTGCTGCTTGGTATAGGCGCTGGCGTGTGTCGAGTGTCCGTCGCCACCGTCGTTGCTGGCCATGTTCCACCACAGGTTCGAGGCCAGTGTCTGGTTGATGGAACTTGCCGTCAGGTAGTCCGACGTCTTCTTGTTCCAGGTGGTCAGCAGGGTGACCGACAGGTGATGGTCCTCGGGCAACATCTTGAACTGGTAGGTCAGAATGTTGTTCCACTCCACATACAGGCCGGAACTCTTCTCCATGCGGGCTTTCGACTGGTTGGTACCGTCGCTGATGACCGTTGCCGAATAGATATCGGCATAGTCGCCCCACGAGCTGTTCGTGATGTGGGTGTTGAACTGTGTGCGGAAGGTCAGTCCGTCGATGGGGTGAATGTCCAGATAAGCGTTGGCCACCACGTTGGTGCCGTATCCCTCGCGGGCATACAGATTATCGGTCACCGTATTGATCAGCGGGTTCACGTAGTCGGTAGCACTCAGGGGGCGCTCCACCAGCACGTTGCCCAGCAGGTAGGCGTTCGTAGCCTCGTCGTAATAGCCGTAGGGCGAACCGAGCTGCATGCCCGTTGTCGGCGTGCTCTGATAGGGCGACGACTCGCTGCGATTGTGCGTCAACTGGAAGTTCACACCGGCATCAATCCACTTATACAACTTATGGTCGATGTTGGCACGCAGCGTATAACGGTCTGTACCGCTGCTCTTCTTCCACTTGTTGCCGTCGTTGGCATAGCTCACACTGAAGCGTCCTGTGGTCCTCTCGTTACCACCCGAGAGTGTCAGCGAGTGCTGGGTGCTCCACGTGGTCGACTTCTGCAGCTCCTTGTCGTAGTCCGTCCACGCTCCTGCCCTATAGGCTGCCAGTGCGGCAGGACTGCTGAACAGGTTCAGGTCGTCAGATGTAGAACTCCACTGACCGGCATTCGCAGCAGCGATGCGATGAGTCTCGTAGTAGTTCTCGCCCGAACGGTAGTCGGGGTGCTGCTCGCGGAAACCAGCTGTGACGAAACCATTGTACGACACCTGCATTTTTCCGGCCTCAGCCTTCTTGGTGGTGATGATGATAACACCGTTGGCACCCTGTGAACCGTAGATGGCCGTCGACGAAGCGTCCTTCAGCACGTCGATGGTCTCAATGTCGTCGGGGTTCAGGTCGCCCATCGAGCCACCCTGCACACCGTCGATAATCACCAGCGGGGCATTGCTACCGTTGATCGAACGGTTACCGCGAATACGCAGCTCGCTGCCGTTCACGTCCAGACCGGTGATGCGTCCCTGCAGAGCCGTAGCCACGTCGCTGGTCGGCGTCTGCAGAATGACGTCGCTCTTCACCTGGGCCACAGAACCCGTCAAGTCGCGCTTACGTACCGTACCGAAACCGATAACCACCACTTCGTCCAGTCCCTGGGCGTCAACCTCCATGGCGATCTTCATGTTCTGACGAGCCTGCAAGGTCTGCGTCTTGTAACCCGTATAGGTCAGCTGAATCTGCTTGCCTTCGGCAACGTTAAGGGTAAAGTTTCCGTCAAGGTCAGTAATGGTGCCACCGGTACCACCGACGATTTTCACGGTGACGCCAATCATCGGCTCACCCGTTTCATCCACTACATTACCTTTGATCGACTTCGCCTGCTGCAACTCAGCAGGCATGTTGGAAGGAATCGCTGTGTCCGCCTTCGCCGTAGCGGGCAGAAACAGGAAAGTTGCCAATCCAACAGTCAAATAGGTCATAAAAGCTTTTTTCATGTTCATTTGTTTTGATTAGTAACTAAATATGCAGTCTCATTTCTCTATAGACGTTTGTGTGCTAAAATTGTCATCATTAGGCCACATTACGACAGAAAAAGTAATAATATATAGACATAAAAAAACAATAATCAAAAAAATTTTGTATCTTTGCACCCAGAAACCCATTATTAACAAAAACCGTTTTTCGCATGCTTATGAGAAAACTTTTTTTACTACTGGCCTGCCTATTTTCAGTGGCTATCTACGCCGGACATATCAGCGAACAGGAAGCTTTGCAGAAAGCCCGGCAGTTCATGCACGACAAGCAGTTTGCAACGACGGGTGTGGATAATACCCATCGGGCAGCATCGGCGTCGCAGCCGGAAACAAACAGCGGTTATTACATTTTCAATGCCAAGAACAACGGTGGCTTCGTCATCGTGTCTGCCGACGACCGTATGCCCGAGATTCTGGGATACTCGAATCATGGCAGCATCGACATCGAAACGGCTCCATGCGGCCTAAAATGGCTGCTGGGCTGTTACGACCAGATGGCCAAGGTGGTATCGGAACAGGACGTGCAGCTGTCGCACCGTGCGAACAGGGCCGATAAAGCCCCCGTCGCTCCGTTCATTACGACAACTTGGGGCCAGAGCACGCCCTATAATGCCCTATGTCCGAGAATTGATGGTGCACGTGCCGTGACTGGCTGTGTAGCCACGGCAATGGCTCAAATTATGAACTATTATCGCTGGCCGAATCAGACGACAGTACCAATCCCAGAATACACAACATTTACCAATAAAATATTGATGCCCCAGTTGGAACCCACCACATTCACCTGGGGGCACCTGAACAAGGACCAGCTCTCCAAACTCATGCTCTACTGTGGCCAATCAGTAAAAATGGACTATGGACCCAAAGAGTCTGGAGCTGGTGCCCCTGATGAAGCGCTAAAAACCTTCTTCGGTTACGACGAGAATCTTCGGTTTGTTAATAGAGATGAGCATCCTGCAGGAGACTGGGACGACATACTTTATGAAGAATTGGCAGCACAGCGTCCTGTTTACTATTGTGGATATGACTTAGAAAGTGGTCACGCATTTGTTTTATGCGGCTTTCAGGATGACCGTTATTACATCAATTGGGGGTGGTCTGGTAGCGCTGATGGCTATTTCATTCTCGACGGTTTAAGTCCTGCTGTCGGTGCATACAATCTCCACCAAGGAGCTGCTATAGGCATTAAACCCAAGGGAGAACCGACCCCTATATCATACTATCCACGTCGTATTGTACTGGAAAATAACGCAAATACTTACATGGGCGAATCTGTCATTGGCGAAGAAGCTGTCAAGCGTCTTGCTGCAGAGTATCCTGACAACTTTATTGGTATTCAGACCTATTCCGCTAATTATAGCTTGAATGGAGCAGAGAATTATACCTACATGCTACAGAAATATAGTTGCTATCCCAATTGTTATTTGAACCGTAGCACATCCATCAGCCCCTACTATAAAGATTTGAAAAACTTGGTGGAGATGCAAAAAGATATGGCCTGTGCCGACATCAACGCTACCGCTGTTTTTGCAAAGCCCGACAAGTCGGCCATTACAGTAACCGCTGAGAGCATTTTTGGTTTCAGTAGTTCTGACGAGGACTTCCGTTTGGCCTTTGTACTGTTGGAAGACAACGTAGGACCTTACACACAAGACAACAGTTTCTATTCTAATCCCAGTGCACCTGACGATCCCTCCGACTGGATGAATGAATGGGTACACAAGGACTCTCAGGTAGAGATGATGTTCAACAATGTGGCAAGAGGAATCTACGGTGATGCATTAGGCATTGCCGGCAGTCTTCCTACCACTATTGAAAAGGGGAAAACCTACCATTATGAATATTCGTTTAATGTTCCTATTCCACCATACTCCAATATTACATGCAATAAGGATAATTTCCGTGTTGTCGCTTTGTTGATAGATAAAAGTACGGGCGAAATTATGAATGCCTGTCAGACAAAGATTGGCTATGACGCGAACATAGAGAAATTGGGATTTGAATTCGAGAACAAAAGCAAAAAACTGGCAAACTCAGAGATAGTTGTCTGGAAATCGAAAGGAATGGCAGAAGACAACCTCGAAATTAGTACCTATCAGAAAACCGATGGACTGAAGTTGCGTACTTTTAACGGCCAACAGGCTTCAGGTACTTCAAAATTGGAAATCCTGAATAACACACTTGGCAACCCCGTCATCACATGGGGCATGGGTGGCACCCCAGAAACCATCAGTGGCGACACCAAGGAAATGTCGTTTACGACAGGCGCTAATGGCATAGCAGACATTCAGCTAAAAGCCAGTGGCATCAGTCAGTTTGGAGAATTAGAAGCCCGAATTACGGCTACTGTCAACGAGGCATCACAGTCGGTAATTGTCAAGTTTGTGCATAGTCAGACCGATGGACTGACAGGAGATAACATACAACTGAACGACGGGGAGGCTTGGTGGGCTAATGCATCATCGTATGCTGAGTGGCGACAGGGCACAGAGAAAGAAGAGCGTTATCATGCAGCCACTCATATCCCCTCCAACCTCTTTGGTGACAAGGTTCCTACTATCGATGGCATTGGTTTCTGGGGCACCACCTCTGGAATGGCCAATGTTACATTGTGGATTTCCAGTCATTTGCCAGCAGCCGGTGAAGAACCCGACATTGCATGCTTCAGCTTCCCTGAGGACGAAATGATTTTAGAAGAGTGGAATTACATGGTATTCCGACAGCAGTATCAGATACCAGAGCAGGGCGTCTATGTAGGATACTCTTTCGACATCGTTGATATGAATACCTTCAGATCAGGAAAACCTGTTCTTTTTGGTGAAAAAACTCGTGATAATGCATTCTGGTTTAGAACCGAAAGCATGCCAGAATGGATCGACCGGTTTGATGACACACAAGGCAATTTGTCACTGCAAATCCTATACGGCGGGAATGTGCAAAAGAAAAACGCCGTTAAGATTTTTAGGGTAGAACCCACGTATGCTCTGACCAATTCGGAAGCAAAAGTGCACTTCCAAATCACTAACGAAGGATCAGAACCGCTTTCTTATATTGAATATGATGGAGATTTTGGACATCACAGAATGGATATCTATCTCCCACCGTATGCTTCATCGAATCCTGAATATTTCCCCGGCCTTGAGTTTAATACAGATGACGAAGCGACATATACACATAAGAAGCTCACTGTATCAAAAGTCAATGGTAAGGAAAACGAGTCAGAAGAAGGGTCGGCAATGGTTCCAGTATTTGTGAGCAGAAAAGAGAGCCCCTCCGTTGCAGTGTTGGAAGAATTTACTGCTACATGGTGCGGATATAGTCCTGCCGCCAGTTTGGACATAAAATCCTATCAAGAGACGTTTGGTGAGAAACTCATCACCATCTGTGCCCATGCAAAATGTGAGAGCCATCCCGAGCCTATGGATCTGCCAGCTTATAGCGATGTCCGAGAATTGTCCGACGGTGAATATCCTACGTTTGTCATCAATCGTACGGGACCCCCCGCTGGGTATGCATGGACCATAGGCAACGATTTGGCCAAATATATTAACCTGGCATTGGAAGAAAAGATTCCCTGTGCGCTCGAATTGGGGGCAGCGTGGGATAATGACCAACGCGATGCCATCAAGATTCATACCCGTACCACCTTTGAGCTGAATGCGTCGGAACTGCCCTTCCTGCTGGGCTATGTCTTACTGGAAGACAGTCTTTCCGGTGAAGGTGCCGAATGGGCACAACAGAACGCATATTCCGGAATAGAAGACATCTACGATAAGAAATTGGAAGAACTGACAAAGCTGCCTCCACTCATTTACGGCTATAAATACAACAACGTCCCCGTTGCTGCCTGGGATGCTTATAAGGGTGTAGAAGGCTCGCTAGTAGGACCCTACACTGCCGGACAAGCCATCGAAGGCACGTTCAGAGCCGACATCAGTGGAAGCACGCTCATCCAGAACAAAGACAACCTGACTGTCGTAGCGCTCATCGTCAACCAAGAGACAGGAAAGATCATCAACGCCGCCAAATGTAAGATTGGCGACACCCTGCCGCCGACAGACATCACCTCGGTACGTACCACCACCAACGCCTACGATGTCTACGACCTCCAGGGCCGCCAGCTACGTCATGCTGCCACCTCACTCGACGGACTACCCCACGGTATCTACATCGCCAACGGCCGCAAGTTTGTGAGTAAGTAAGGAAAACAAAAATCGCGAGACCCTTTCCAGGACCTCGCGATTTCATTTCTCACTCCACATTCCTCATTCAACATTCAACATTCCTCATTCAACATTCCTCATTCCACATTCAACATTCAACATTCAACATTCCTCATTCCACATTCCTCATTCCACATTCCACATTCAACATTCCTCATTCCACATTCCTCATTCAACATTCCTCATTCCACATTCAACATTCCTCATTCCACATTCCTCATTCCACATTCCTCATTCCACATTCCTCATTC
>CAMHUU010000009.1 GCA_946188395.1 uncultured Prevotellaceae bacterium
CTCATCATGAACAACCTGCCCGTGGGTTATTTCCGCGACCTGCAGATCATCAAGGAAGTCTTCCTGCCTGCCTTTGGCGAACTGAAGGACTGTCTCCAGATGGCTGCCTATATTATTAATAAGATAGAGGTACGCGAGGACATCCTCGACAATCCTATGTACGACCCCATGTTCAGCGTAGAGGAGGTGAACCGCCTTGCTGCTGAGGGTATGCCTTTCCGCGACGCCTACAAGAAGGTGGGGCTCGACATCGAGGCAGGTACTTTCCGCCCCGACAAGGACATCCACCATACCCACGAGGGTTCTATCGGCAACCTCTGCAACGACCGCATCTCTGAACTAATGGGTAGTGTGCTCGAAGGTTTCGCCTTCGAGCGGGTACTCGAAGCCGAAAAACGTATGTTGAAATGAAACGGCTATTCTCTTACCTCTTACTTCTTACCTCTTACCTCTCCTTGGTTGGTTGTAATGACGAGGGGGAATACTCCACTTGGCCTTGCCGCTTCTCCTACGACAACAGCCTGCACCTCGACCCCACGCTTGCTTCGGCTATGAACATCGATTCGCGGGGTGTCTTCTGCAAAATCTGGGAGTCGAATATGGGCGGACTCGTCCTCCATTTCCAGAGCAATCAGGGTGGCGATGCCACTCACCAGCAGGTTACCGAAATGGAGCGGCTTACCAACTATATTCTGGGCATTAACAACGGCATCATCGTAGGCTTTCAGACTATGAATACCCAACCCAATGGCGGTTTTGTGGCCTACGATGCACAGTGTCCGAACTGTGTGCGTCGCGAGAATAATACCATCAATCCCCGCTTCCCTGTGTCGATGTCAACCAGTGGCATTGCCTCTTGTGCTGTCTGTGGGAAGAAATACGACCTCAACAACAGCGGCATCGTCCAGAATGGAGAAGAGAGCGACGTAGGACTTCAGAAGTATCTCGCCTCCACCACAGGCCCCAATGGATTCCTTTCTGTGGGAACAAAACGATAGTATAAGTGAAAAGTGAAGAGTGAAGAGTGAAAAATTTGCTTCCGCATTTCTTCGTTTCACTTTTTTTTCTTATCTTTGCACCCGATTTTCGCAGAAAGTCTGTTGCCGCGATGGTGGAATGGTAGACACGAGGGACTTAAAATCCCTTGGCCATAACGGCTGTGCGGGTTCGAGTCCCGCTCGCGGCACAAGACGCTTGCTTAGCAAGAGCGGCGCAAAGGGCGAGAGTCTTTCGCGGCGCAAACAATATTCTTATATAGTATAACGAGACGGTCCAATGGGCCGTCTCGTTGTTTATTGTCCTTTTATGGTTGTTTGAATGTCCGGGTTTCCAGGAAAGCGCGGAAAGCAGGGAGGTATCCATCAGGAATGTGGATGATTTCCTCACCAATGTAGATGCAGTCGTTGTGGTCGACTTTACTGATTTTGTCGATGGCAACAATATAGGAACGGTGTACGCGCAGGAATTTTTCTTTGGGCAGCATCTCCTCGACGGCTTTCATCGTCAGGTGGGTAATGAGCGCTTTGGGCTGGTTGTCGAGGTAGAACAGCACGTAGTCTTTCATGCCATTGACATAGACGATGTCGTCAATATTGATGTTCTGCCACTCGCCATCGACACGGATGAATACGGTGTTGGGCGTTTCGGACTGCGGAGTGGATGCCTGTGGGGTGTGCAGCTTCCTGGCCTTATCGACAGCAGCGATGAACTTGTTGTAGCGAATAGGTTTCAGCAGGAAGTCAAGGGCATTCACCTCGTAACTCTCGAAAGCATATTCCTTGAATGCTGTCGTGAAGACGACGCGTGTCTCTTCAGGCAGGCTATGGGCGAGTTCCATGCCGTCCATGTTGGGCATCTGGATATCCAGGAAAAGCAAATCGGGCTTTTGCTCCTTGACAGCATTGAGGGCGTTGATGGAGTCTGTGAATGAAGCCAGCAGCGTCAGGTCTGGTGTTTTCTCGACATACGACTCCAGCAGTCGCACTGCCAATGGCTCGTCGTCGACGATGATGCATGTAAGCGTGCTCATAGGCGGATGGTGATTTTAACGTGATAGATGTTCTCGGGGGTAATCGCCTGTTCCCACGTATAGCAGCCCGGATAGAGCAGATCCAGACGACGACGGGTGTTGTCGAGCCCGATGCCCGATCCGCTGCGATCCTTGGTGGGCTTGGGATTATTCGTGTTGTCGCAGTTGAAGACCAGATTGTCGCCCTCTTGCGTCAAACTGATGTCGATAGTAGCTGGTGCATTGCTGTTCATGCCGTGCTTGAAGGCGTTCTCGATAAGCGAGATGAACAAAAGGGGAGCTACTTCCAACTGAGAACTGAAAACTGAGAACTGAGAAGTGACTGTGGTCATCTCGTTGCAGCGCAGTTTCATCAGCTCGATGTAATTCTTCATGAACTCCACTTCGCCGCTGATAGGAACCTTGGGTTTGTTGGTTTCGTACATGGCATAGCGTAGCAGGTCGCTCAGCTGCATGATGGCCTCCTGCGTCTCGTCGCCATCAATCTGCGCCAGGCTGGAGATGTTGTTCAGCGTATTAAAGAGGAAATGCGGATTAATCTGGTTCTTCAGCCAAGCCAGTTCAGCCTCCACCTCTTTCTGCTTGCGCTCCTGCTGGCGCATCACGTAGCGGATACTCAAGGCGATGCCAATGGCCATCCAGTTGATGAGCATAGCAATGCCTGCAAACGACGAGAAGCCTGCGCGGAATATTTCTGGCATGGTGGAAGTGTCGTTAAAGAGGATATGGCTGTTGCAGACGGTAACCAGTGCCACATTCAGCAATAGGAACTGCCAGAATCTGCGTTGGAACCAGAGATATGGTACCAGCAAATAGAAGTTCAGCAGATAGACAATCCCCATTGGTGCCAGCCAATAGCCTGACACAGAGAGTGAAGTCATCAGCTGAGCCTTGTCGTGGCTAATCACATAGCTGATGAGTCCTGGCGACAGTACTATCAGCGACAACAGCAACACCTGCGTCAGCAGGATTCCAATGTCCTTACTCTGAATCTTCTTCATATCGTTGGCAAAGTTATGCATTTTATCTGAAATAGCAAAATCTCTCCCGCATAATCTCTATGCAGGAGAGAGAATAGTTGACTTTTTATGTGGAAACTATTTGTTGTCGGCGGTGGCATTTTCCATCATCCGCTCGGTAGTGTTTCTGATGGTGAGGTCCATCATCTGCATATACTTATTGTACTGCTTCTCGCTCATAATCTTCTTCATTGCAGCCTTGTGGCTGTCCTGCACCTTTTGCCAAGCCTCACCGGCCTTCGAGCCGTCCTGCAGACGATAGAGAGATTCCATCGAGGCAGAGAACTGCGCCATAGCGGTCTTTACCGGCTCCACTTGACTTGTCGTCAGTTCCAAATAGCTGCTCAAACGATCGAACGACAGCTTGCTGTTGTTGTTTACATTCTGTGCATTAGCACTCATTGTCATTACGAACATTGCCACGAGGGCGATCATCATCTTTTTCATAATCTTTTCTTTTTTTTATTGTTAATACTGTGTTTGTGTCCTTTTGACGTTGCAAAGGTATGATGATTTCCGTTAGGCGCAAAATCGCTTTCGACGTTTGCCCCCACGTGTTTCGACGTTTGGGCCAAAAGGATGAAAGGTACGGCCTAAAAGGTCGTTAGCGCCTTGATAAAAGGTTGGGAGGCGGTTCGTAAAGTTAAAACTAAGACAACGTTTGATAAAACTAAGGCAACGTTTGTTAAAACTAAGGCATCGTTTGTTAAAACTAAGGCAATGATAGCAAGTTTTCGGAACATCGAGCTGAACGAGGACTCTATGTGTTTCGACGTTTGGGCAAATTGATGGTTGATAGTTTGAAAATCATTCCAAAAATTTGGCAGTTACGGAAAAAATGCATACTTTTGCAGATGTAACAAGAACTGGTATTTGACATCCATAAATTAGAAAAAGGTAATAACTATGATGAAACAGTATTTTCGCCCTTTGGCCATAGCTGGAGGATGCATTGTGTTAGTATTGATTCTGTTTGCTACGTGTTGCACGGTAGTCGACTCTGGTGAGGTGGGTATCCGTTTCCACAAATGGTCGCTCAACGAACAGGACTACGGCGGTGTGGAGGGAACGTGTAAGGGTTGGGTGTTTTATAACCCCATCACCACGAACGTGTTTACCTATCCCACGTTTACCCAGCGCAAACAATACGAGACGTTCTCGGTGAATGCCAAGGACGCGTCGCTCTTCGAGATGGACCCAACGATAGCCTATCGTATCAATCCCGATAAGGCCTGCGACATCTTTACAAAATACCGCGTGGGTGTGAAGGAGTTGGAAGAAGGCTATATCCGTACCTGTATCTACGAGGCCTATCGCACCTGTGCCAACCAGTATACCTCTGACTCGCTGATGTCGAATCGCGCCAACTTCGAGCGTGACGTCCGTTCCCGCCTGGAGAAGTCGTTGATGGCTGAGGGTTTCCTCGTTGAGGAGTTTACCTCGAAGATTACCCCTCCCTCGTCGCTGCTCTCGATGATTGACGCTAAGAATACCGCCATTCAGAGTGCCTTGAAGGCTGAGAACGAGGTGAAGGAGGCTGAGGCCAATGCTAAGATTGCTGTTGCCAAAGCCGAGGGTAATGCTAAGGCGATGAAGATTAAGGCCGATGCTGAGGCTTATTATAATAGAACAATTGCTGCTTCGCTGTCGCCCATGATTGTTCAAGAGGACATGATTGAGAAGTGGGACGGCAAGATGCCGCAGATTATGGCTGGCAACGGTGGAATGATGATGGATATCTCGAAAGTAATCGGAAGCAGTAAAGGAAAATAAAGAACACAGGGGGCTGAAGTCCCCTTGTGTAGTTTTGTATGATACTGGTATTCGGAGGTACGACGGAGGGTCGCAAGGCTGTAGAGGTGCTGGAAGAAGGCGGTAAGGTCTTTTATTACAGCACCAAGACGGGCGAGCAGGACATCATCCTGCATAACGGACAGTGCATTGATGGTGCACTGGACGGTGAGGCTATGAGGACGTTCTGTCAGGAACACGACATCCGGCTCATCGTGGATGCTGCCCATCCCTTTGCCTCGCAACTCCACCAGACCATAGCCCAGGTTTCTGATTCGCTCGGTATCCCTGCTATCCGCTATGAACGCATCTATCCGCCTCGTGACCCCAGCATTACGTGGATTGACGACTACAAAGAACTTGCTTCTCACCTCTCACCTCTTACCACTTTGTTAGCCACAACAGGCGTTCAGAGCATTGCTAAACTGAAACCATTGGAGGCAGAAGGCATCAAGGTGTATTATCGGATTCTGAATCGTGAATCGTCGATAGCGTTGGCCCTGAAACAAGGGGCGAGCGAGGAACAACTCTGTTACTATGAAGACCCTAACGACATTCCCGTTAATGCTGAGGCCATCTTGCTGAAAGAGAGCGGACTCTCGGGTGGTTTCCTTGAAAAGGTGGAAGCCGCACGGGCTCGAGGTATGAAGATAATCGCCCTAAAGCGCCCAGAAGGGTTCATGGTTTATGGTTCATGGTTCATGGTCAATGGGCCTTACGGATTGCGTCGTGCTGTGGAGAAGTTGTTGCCCGAGTTCTATGCCCTGCATAGTGGATTGACGACGGGCACTTGTGCTACAGCGGCAGCTATTGCAGCAACACTTAGGCTAACAAAAGGCGAGATGCCCGACGAAGTGCCAGTCATCCTGCCCAATGGCGAAACCATCATGGTCGCTGTGGGTTATGGCGATGGCTATGCCTATTGCATCAAAGAGGCAGGCGACGACCCCGATGTTACGAATGGCATCGAAGTGCGGGCGAGCGTGGAAGTGAATCATGGGGACTGTCCCCATGAACAAAGCGAAGCGACAGATCAGAGGGACTGTCCCCGTGATTCACATCAACCGCAGGTTGAAATTCTAGGCGGAGAGGGTGTTGGCGTGTTTACGCTTCCCGGCTTCGACTTTCCTCCCGGCGAGCCCGCTATCAACAAAGCCCCTCGCGAAATGATTCGCCAAAACATCATGAAGATACTGTTGCAAGCTCCCCTCTCTATTGGAGAGGGGTTGGGGGTGAGGCTTTCCGTTCCCCAAGGTGCAGAAATCGCCCGCCGCACCTTCAATCCCCGTTTGGGCATTGAGGGTGGCATCTCGATTATTGGTGTTTCGGGCATCGTCAAACCCTTTTCTGAGGAAGCCTTTATCGATAGCATCCGTAAATGTATGACTGTAGCTCAAGCTTCTGGTGCAGAGCGCGTTGTCATCAACAGCGGAGGCAAGAGCGAACGATTCGTGAAAGCCCTCTATCCCGCATTGCCCCAGCAGGCATTTGTGGAATACGGCAACTACATTGGCGAAACGCTGAAGATAGCCCACGAGTTGGATATCAAAAACATTACCCTTGGTGTGATGTTGGGAAAAGCTGTCAAACTGGCTGCTGGCCATCTCGACACCCATAGCCGTAAGGCCACGATGGATAAGGACTTTATCCGGCAAATGCTTGCGGAAGCGGGCTGCGACATCGACATCAGCGACATCACGCTGGCTCGCGAAATCTGGGAAAAGCTGCCTGCTGAAAAGCTTCAGACCTTTGCTAATACCATCATCCGCCATTGCGTAGCACATTGCAGTCCGCTACTGCCCAATGGCACCCTCACCATCCTGTTGATTGATGATGAGGGAACCATCTACAGCTTATAATCTGCTTCTGTCCGGATATCCGCTGAGGAAGTACCGATTTCGAAATGGATGCGACCCGTTTCGGGAATGAAGGCGTGAGCTTCTGGACTCCAGTAGGTCAAGTCCGACTTATCGACAACCAACACAATGTCGCGTGTCTCACCAGCAGGAATCGTCACGCGATCGAAGGCCTTAAGCTGTCGCTTCGGATGCTCTACCTTTGATTCAGGATAGCTGACGTAAAGTTGTACCACTTCATCTCCATCTCGGCTTCCTGCATTCTTTACAGGCACAGATACATACACCTTCTGCTTGTCCTGCTTCAGCACTTTCGCCTCGCCATACTCGAAACGGGTATAGCTGAGCCCGTAGCCGAAGGGATAGAGCGGCTGCCCTTCGAAGTACATATAGGTACGGCCCTTGCGGATGTCGTAGTCCATCATGTGGGGCAGATCAAGAATGCCGCGAACCCATGTTTGATTGGTACGACCAGCAGGATTCACCTTACCAAACAATACATCGGCCACACCATGTCCCTGCTCCTGCGAACAATGGGTGACGTGAAGGATGGCGGGCAGATGCTCCTGACTCCAGTTGATGGCATAAGGGAAACTGCTGACAAGCACCAAGACGGTATTCGGATTGATGGAGTAGAGACGGCGAATCTCGTCTTCATCAGGCAACTGCAGCGAGTGGCGGTCGTTGGCCTCACGACCATCTGAGGGCACGGGACAAACCTTCCACGTGCGGTCAGTGCCATAGGGATGATTACCCGTACAAACCAATACCATATCGGCCTGCTTGGCAAGGTCCTCTGCACGTCCGAACTGATTGTCGGGGGCATACAGAATTTCGATGCCTTGTTCGCGACCAGCCTCCTGCATAGCTTTTAGGATGGTATTCTCGTAAGGTGCCGTGCCACTGTACCAGTCGTAGATAATCTTGTCAGCATACGGTCCAACGACAGCAATCTTCTTCACCTTCTTCTGAATCGGCAGTGTCTGGTTGTCATTCTTCAGCAGTACAATACTTTTGGCAGTTACCTCGCGAACGAAATGTTTCACTTCCTCGCGCTCATAAGGCGGCATGGCGGTAGAATCCTTGCCAATCACAGCGTAGAGGCACTTGTCGTCGAGCAAGCCCAACTTCAGTGCCACATAGATATTGCCTTTGATGACCTTGTCGATATCGGCCTCCGTGACTAATCCCTTTTCTACCGCCTCCTTCAGATAAGGCTGATAGCGGTCCAAGAATTGGCTGGTACCCGCCTTCACCACACCAGCAGCAGCCGATGGGAAATCAGGGTAGTAATGATGAGCATTAACCAATAGGGTATAGGCTCCGCCATCGGTGCAGATGATGCCGTTGTTGCCCCATTCGTTGCGGGTAATCTCGTTCAGGCAGGGATGAACGGCCATCGGGATACCGTTCCAGCTGTTATAGGATGCCATGAAGGCACGGCTACCACCCTCGGTAATGCCTTTATAGAAAGGATATGAGTAGTATTCACGGAACAAACGTTCGTCGAAGTCGCTCGATGTAGAATCGCGCCCGTCCTCATTACTATTGGCGAGGAAATGCTTCATCAGCGCACAGGTTTTCCAGTAGCGTGTGTCGTCACCCTGCAAACCCTTCACCATCGCCACAGCGAGCTGTCCTACAAGATAAGGGTCTTCGCCATAGCTTTCCTCCGTACGGCCCCATCGCGGATCGCGGGCCAAGTCGGCATTGGGGGCAAACACCACGAGACCTTTCCTGCGGGCGATATTTCCTTGGGCATACCAACGGACCTCCTCAGCCTCAATCTGTCCGATACGCTGAATCAAGGAACGGTCCCACGTACAGCCCATGCCATAGGCCTGTGGGAAGATGGTGGTGGGCAGGTCGTTAGGCACTTCCTTGCCATCGACGGTTTTTACGCCATTGTTGCGCGATGGACCACCAAGGGCCAATCCGTGCAAACCCTCATAGCAGCCTGTGGTAGGCACTCCCAAACGAGGTGTCCCCAACATGGGCGACATCCACATCATCTTTTCGTCGAGCGTCAGGTATTTCAGAAAGAGTTCTACACGTTTGTCGTCTTTCAGTTTGGTGTTCTGAAAGTCGTAAGGTTGGGCACTTGCTGTAGTCTTACTGAACAGCATGGCAATAGCAATGAGAAATAGTTGATAATGTTTCATAAGTTTAGTTTTTATAGTTTATTCTCCGATCTCGTCCTTGCGGCGTCCGAAGATGACGGCAGCAATGACGGGAGCGCCCACGAGGGCAGTGACACTGTTTACGGGTAGGGCACCCTCGAAACCAGGCATACGGGCAATAAGGTTGCAGATGAGTGCCAAGGCGGCGCCGCAAAGAGCCGTTGCGGGCATTAGGATGCGATGGTCGCTGGTGCGGAAGATGGCGCGAGCCAGATGGGGAACTGCTAGTCCGATGAACATGATGGGTCCGCAATAGGCAGTAACGATGGCTACGAGTACGCCCGAACTGATAATCACCAGCATACGGGCCCGACGGATATTCAGTCCCAGATTGGCGGCATAACGGTCACCCAGTAGTAACAGGTTCATGGGTTTTACCAACAGACAAGCCAGTGGCAACAAGATGCACATCAGCACCACGAAGAGTATCATCTCGTCGCCAGACACGCGCGAGAACGACCCCAAGCCCCATACCACGAAGGCTTTGACATCCTCTTCGGGCGACAGGAACTTTAATACGCCAATGATGGCATTGGCCAGGTAACCAATCATCACACCAATAATCAGCAGGGTGACGTTGCCTTTCACCTTTTGTGCAATCCACACGATGAGCATCATGACGGCTAGCGCTCCGACAATGGCTGCCACACTCATAGCGGCATCGCCCAGATAACCCAGACGGCTTAGGGCTACACCGCCCAACTTGCCAGAGAGCAGCACCACGAAGGCTACACCCAAGGCAGAACCGTTGGAGATACCCAATACCGAGGGCCCCGCCAGCGGATTGCGGAACACCGTCTGCATCTGCAAACCGCTAACCGCCAAGCCTGCTCCAGCGACAATGGCTGTCAAGGCTTGAGGCAGGCGACTGCTGAAGATGATGTTCGTTGCTATCACGTTAGAATCGTCGCCCAGCAATATCCGGCAGACCTCTGACATGGGAATCCTGACAGAGCCAAGAAACAAGTTGACAATAGCCAGTAAGATGATGGCTACCATCAGCATCAATATCATTGGCAATGTCCGTTTCATCATTTCAGCAAATAATAGAATGTCGGCTGATAATCCTTTTCTACCAATTCCGGATGGAAGATAGCCACGAAATCCTTCAACAGCACATCAGGCTGTACGGGCGATATCTCGTAATAGGGCTGTTGCTTCATATTGCAGTAGATGACCTTCTTCTCCTTAAAGGCCTTAAACAGTTCGTTGCGGGCCTCCGAAGCCTTCAGCGCGTCGTACGAGAATTCGTCAGGGAAACTGTTCAGGATGCGCCAATAGTCAGCATTGGCTGCCAAGGCGTACATCTTTTCGAACTCCAGGTTCTCGCCGGCTTCCTCGTCGTCCTTGATAACATAGTCGGAACCAGCGTCGCGGAAGATTTGTGCCAGATAGTTCTTACCACCCACGGCGTGCCAGTTGCCATGATGCATCTCGCCACTGAAAACAGTAGGAAGAACTTCGTACTTTGAACTTTTTACTTTATCCTTCAGGTCGTTGTAGCGCTGTTCGATACCGTCGAAGACTTCCTGTGCCTGTCGTTCCTTGCCAATGAACATGCCCACAAACTTGATCCATTCCGCCTGTCCCAGCGGGTCGAGTTCCTTATAACCCAAATGGGGCACCAGCGTGATACCCGTTTCCTTGATGGGCTCGTAGCCGCCACGTTTGAAGGGCGAGATAAATATAACATCAGGATTGGCAGCTAGCACCATCTCTGTGTCGAAATTGCCCTCCATGCCAATCTTCACGATACGGCCGTCCTTCACTCTGGCAAGGATGTCCTTATTAAAGAGGTTTTTTGTTCCCGTCAGTCCCTTCACCACGTCATGAGCATCGAGAATGGTGAAGTTCGACAGTTGCAGGGCCGTCATGCAGATGGTATTCTTGATGGGTACTCGAATTTTCGTGTATCCGTCGGGCACTGCCACGTCGTCACCGCTGACCAAGGCAAAGTGGTCGTTCTTGCCGACATCCACCAGATGGATGCCTGCCGAGTCGCGCACAGTGAACCCTGTGGCATATTTCACCGTTATTTCTGTTAGAGAGTCTTCTGAGCTTGTCCCTTCAGCGCCCTGCGACTTGATATTCTTGCCAGAACAGGCGCATAAAAGGGCCGAAATGGCCATAATCCAGATTGTTTTTTTCATTTCTGTCGTTTTTTACTGTTTTCAGTTTGCAAATATACGAAATATTTCGTAATTTCGCCATCGAAATAACAAAAATCATGCGTACTTTTCAAATAGAACCCCTCAATACGTCGCTTCAGTCGGCTATCCAACAGAAAATAGACAATCTGAACAAGCCCAAAGGTTCATTGGGGCGTTTGGAAGAACTGGCCCTTCAGGTGTGCCTCATCCAGCAGACGCTGTCGCCCTCGCTGGCACATCCTTGTCATCTGTTATTGGGTGGCGATCATGGCATCGAGCGCGAAGGCGTCAGTGTGTCGCCCCGCGAAGTCACTTGGCAACAAATGGTTAACTTCACTCGCGGGGGTGGGGGAGTGAATATGTTCTGCCGCCAGCATGGTTTTAAGTTGCGCATCGTCGATGTGGGCGTCGATTATGACCTGTCAAATGTTGAAGGTATCATCGACCGCAAGATAGCTCGCGGCACTCGGAACTTCCTTTATGAGCCAGCCATGAGCGAAGAGGAGTTCGACCAGGCAATAGCCGTTGGCGCCTCGTTGGTGGACGACTGCATAGCCGAAGGTTGCCGCGTGTTGAGCATTGGTGAGATGGGTATTGCCAATACGTCGCCCTCCAGCATTTGGATGCATCTGTTTGGTAACATTCCCTTGGCTGATTGCATTGGTGCGGGGGCAGGTCTCGACACCCCCGGCATCCGACATAAATACGAAGTACTGTCGCAGGCTCTTTCTCGTCATCAAACAAGTCTCTCACCTCTCACCTCTTTCTCTGACCGAGGTCAGAGTGTGGCGTTGCGAACTCTCTTACCTCTTAGAATTTTCGGCGGTTTCGAGATGGTTGCTGCCATTGGCGCCATGCTCCGTGCGGCAGAGCAACACCTAGTGGTATTGATTGACGGATTCATCATGACGGCGTGTGCCATTGCTGCCATCCGACTCTATCCTGCCTCGCAAGACTATATGATTTTCACCCATTGCGGTGACGAGAGTGGCCACCAGCGAATGCTGGATATCGTGAAGGCCAAGCCCCTGTTGCATTTGGGGTTGCGACTGGGTGAGGGAACGGGTGCGCTGTGTGCCTTCCCCATCGTCGATTCCGCCGTGCGGATGATGAACGAGATGAACAACTTCGATAACGCGAAGATTACCAAATATTTTTAAGGCGAAAACTCTTTTATTCTTCTCCTGACAGGATGCGGTAAATTCTGTCGATGTCCACATGCTGTCGTACGTGGTCGGCCAAACGGTCGTACTGCTCGTCCTTGAAGGCGCGTGGATCATGGGGACGGTTCTGTGTGATACCATTTCCTTTGGAAATTGGATTATCAGATCGCAAGGCCACACTTCGATCTTTAGTCGAAGAACCGTCCCCGTGATCAAGCAGGAAGTCAATGACGGGGGCGTTGTCGAGGAAACCGTGAATATAGGTTCCGATACAATGATCGGTTTGCAGGATGGCCTGATTGGTATCGCTGACGCCCTGATGAATCTCGTAACCCTGACATTCGTGACCTTCGAATTCGAACGTCACCTGCTGGGTGGTTTTCTCGGGCGTCATCGTCGTATGGATAGGCAGAAGGCCTAATCCTGGCAGACTGGCTATCGAACCCTCGATGCCCTCGGGGTCATCGACGGTTTGTCCCAGCATCTGGTAACCGCCACAGATGCCTACCACCATCTTCCCCTCGCGATGGGCACGTTGAATGGCCTGCGCACAACCGTTGCGACGCAGTTCCAACAGGTCGTCTAGTGTCGCCTTCGTACCAGGCAGAATGATGATATCGGCATGCTCGATGTCCGACACATTGTTCGTATAGAACAGATTCACACGTGCATCGCGCTCCAAGGTGTCGAAGTCCGTAAAGTTCGAGATGTGGCGTAATAGTACGACAGCCACATTCACCTTGCCTTCGGCCAGTTCGCGCTGTTTCTTTTCAAGGCTCACCGAGTCCTCCTCTTCGATATGAATGTCTTTATAATAAGGTACGACGCCCAATACGGGAACGCCGCAGATGTCTTCCAACATCCGGCGACCCTCGTCGAAGAGTCGCATATCGCCTCGGAACTTGTTGATGATGATGCCTTTGATGAGCTTCCTGTCTTCGGGCGTCTGCAACATAATGCTACCATAAACACTGGCAAAGACACCCCCGCGGTCGATGTCGCCTACGAGGATAACGTCCGCCTTTGCATGACGGGCCATCGGCAGATTCACCAAGTCGGTAGCCTTCAGATTGATTTCCGAAATACTGCCTGCCCCCTCCATGACGATAGGGTTATAGCGAGCCGCCAAGCGGTCGAAAGCATCGCACACTTCTTTGCGGAAGTCGATGGCTGACTGCGAGGCAGAACCTCGCAGCTCACTACCCCTGCGCCAGTAGTCATATGCATCGCGATTGCCGATGGGTTTGCCGTTCAGCACCACCTGCGAAGTATGGTCTGAGCTGGGTTTCAACAGCAGTGGATTCATGTCCGTATGACAAGGAACACCTGCTGCTTCGGCCTGTACTGCCTGGGCGCGACCAATCTCCAGCCCCTCGGGTGTGGCATACGAGTTCAGCGCCATATTCTGTGCCTTGAAAGGTACCGGACGATAGCCGTCTTGCTTGAAGATACGACACAGGGCTGTGGCGATGATGCTCTTGCCAACATCGCTGCCTGTTCCTACGAACATGATGGGATGAAGACCCTCCCCCGGCCCCTCCCTATGAGTGAGGGGAGTAGAATGATTCTGGGAGGGTCTATACAAGTGTATGTAGCTTGCTAATACGTTCTTATACTTAAATACAGGAGTATCCACAGGTTCGCCTTTGGCGTTATACACCTGTGCTGCAGACCAGTTCCCTTCCCTTTGGGAGGGGTTAGGGGTAGGCTTCAACTGCGTATAGTGGAACTCGTGGCCACGATATTCCTTGCCGTCGAGTTCAAAGCGTCGATAGCCTAACGATAGTTTGCGGTCTGCCTTGCGGGCGGAGATAGAGTAGGGCAGCACGCCACACATCGGGAAGCTCCCCTCGTCTGTCACAATCTGCTCGCACAGATACATCATACCGCCACATTCGGCCTGAATCCTTCCTCCCTGTTCTGCATATTCCTTGATGGCCTGACGACAGGCCTCGTTCTTGACCAGCGCCTCCAGATGCTTCTCTGGATAGCCGCCAGGCAGATACAATAAGTCTATGTCGTCGAAACAAGGTACGTCCTGTTCTGGGTCAAAGAAGCGAACGTGCTCGAAACGGTCAATCGTTTCCTGATAGACAAAAGAGAACGCCTCTGCATTGCGAGCAATAAGAGCCTCACCCCCAACCCCTCTCCAATGGGCGAGGGGAGTATTTAGAGAAATTGGTGATAGCTTGGTGAGGATGTTATCTGCAATGGCGGAGAAGTATTTACTCCCCTCGCCCATTGGAGAGGGGTTGGGGGTGAGGCTGAAATCCAAACCCAGATACCGCGAGCCTTGTTCGAGGGCAGGCGACTTGGGCAGATAGCCGAAGCACTCGATACCCATATCGTCGCATACTTCTTGCAGCATCCGAAAGTGCCGCTCCGAGCCCACCTTATTAAATATGACGCCTGCGATATGAACATCTTTACGGAAGTTGATGAATCCCTGCAACAGCGGGGCCATCGAATAGGCTGCCGACTTTGCATCGACCACCAGCACGACGGGAATCCCTAGCACGCTGGCAATCTCGGCCGACGAACCCCGCTCGCGGTCGTAGCCGTCGAAGAGTCCCATCATACCCTCTACGATGCTCACGTCGGCATCCTCGCCATAGCGGGCAAACAACTCACGCACATGCTCTGGTGTGGCCATAAACGTGTCGAGGTTGATGCTGGGCCTACCGCATACCGCCTCGTGGAACTTCGTGTCGATATAGTCCGGACCGCATTTGAACGGTTGCACCTTCATGCCTTTCGCTGTCAGCAATGCCATCAGCCCCCGGGCAATCGTCGTCTTGCCCGAGCCACTCGTTGGTGCTGAAATTAAAAAGGCCTGCTTCATGCTGCAAATTTACATAAAAAAACGCAAACTCAAGCAGGAAAGAGGACACAAAGTGAGAAATAAGGCATCTGACGCTTCAGAATCACGTCTTTCTCGGTGGTGTGGAAAGCCTCCGGAGTACCTACATTCTCAAAATAGTGACACAGCGTAGCAGGATACTGGACGAGATAGTCTTTCAGTACCTGCTGACACTGCGACAGTTTCATCACTACCACCACATGCCGGCTCGTAAGTAGTCGCCTGAGCTCCTCGATATCAGCATCGCCTGGCAGCACGACTAAACGTTCATTTTGGCTAATCAAAGAGAGTCCGGCCGATGCGGCGGCGGCAATGAAAGACGGTATTCCCGGCTCTTGTGTCACCGGGATGTTTTGCTGTTGCAAACGGTCCAGGATGTAATGAACAGATGCATAGATGCTCACGTCGCCCTCGACGACTACGACGATGCGCTGTCCGCGATGATACCTTTCCGAAATCTCGTGGCAGATGTGGTCGTAGACCTTCTTGACGGCTTCGCGGTTGCGTCGCATGGGCAGTGCGTAGCACAGCATCTTGACCGTTGCATAACTTTCGCTGATGATGTCGGCAGCCCGCGATTTCACTGTCCCCTCGCTATCTTCTGTGACGGGCACCACCACAGCATCAGCCTCACGCAGCATCCTGACGGCCTTGAGCGTCAACAGCTCAGGGTCGCCGGGACCTAACGAGAGGAATGCTATAGGATGATTCTTGAGTGCGGGCTGCACGGCGTTCTTCTGCTTTTAGTCTTCGATGAGTCTGATTTGCTCGAAGTAGTAACCCTCGGCCACTTTCAAGCCCTCGGTTACCTCGCCGCTCTTGATGTCGTAGACATAAATCTGGGGCTGGGCGGTCTCGGTGTTCACGCCGATATAGGCCTTACCTGCTGCACGGTCGACGGCTGTACGCTGCGAGAAGCTACCGCTGCTATAGGGAATCGCTGTGCCGTTATAGGCCAGCGGCGTAACGGTCTTGTTATACAGGTCGACGATAGAGTAGTAATAAGCATAGACGTCGATAGACGTACCGACGGCATTGTCGCCCGAGTAGGCCAGTGCCTTGCCGTTGCCCATATACTGTATGGTGAGCAGCTTACCCATGGCTCCGGGGAATCCGTTGTAGCCGGCCTCGAAGTCGAACTCGCCCTTCTTGATGCGCAGCAGACAGCCGATGTTCTTCTTGCTGACAGTGTTGAAGGCCGACACGTACATATTGTCACCCTCGTCGAAGAAGATGGCGTTCTGCAACAGCTCACCATATGCCGATGGAGTCATCTGGGCAGCTTCCTTGTTGATGATTTCCTGCTCTACGGCCATCGTCTCAGGATCGATGACGGCAATGCGGAAGAACGGCTCGTTCGTAGTCTTGCTGCTACCGCTGGTCTCCTTCTTGTTGTAGTAGAAGTAGAACACCTTGTTGTCGCTCTTGCGGTAAGCAGCCACACCACTGGTCGTCAGCACATTGTAACCTTCGGCCACGTTGATGTTCAGCGTACCTTCGCTGATGATAGTCATGTCGTCGGTGTTCAGCTTCGTCCAAATGACCTGCTTGTGCTCACCGTCTGTCGAGATAATCAGCAGCGTGTTGTCGTTCAGCCAGGCGTGGGTGTAGTTACGGGCCTTGTAGGTGTTCTCCTTGAACGGGCGCTGCTTCACCACTTCCATCTTATTGTCCTTGAACTGCAACTTCACGAAACGGTCGGACGATACCGGTACCTGGTAGTAGTACTTGCCTTTGTAGATGGCCTCCATGGTGTAGTCGGCATTGATTTCTGCACCGACACCCTTGAAGTCTACTACCTCACCCTCGGTCAGCGACTGACGGGTTTGCATGATAGTCGTGACGTCACGACCCATACCGCCCTGCTTGCCTACGGTGACGGTCAGGTCGAAGTGGCGGACCACATCGGGAATAGGATCGATGGGAACAAACGACACGTTCTGGATGTCATTGGCGGCCACGGGAATGATGGTACCGTCGGTCTTGGTGATGAGCATGTGATACTCCTGTGCGCTGACGCTGAGGCACAGACTCACGATGGCAACGATGCTGAGTAATAATCTTTTCATAATTGTTAGCTTGTTTATTTGTTAATGACTTTAATACTTGTTTTTGCAGACTTTACGATGTAGAGTCCTTTGTTCAGAGTGGTCAGGTCGACGTCTGCCGTACCCTCGTCGCCGATGCGCTGCGAGCTCACCAGTTTGCCGTCGATGGTAAATACCCTGACGATGTCGCCCTGCTGGGCGTTGGAGATGTAGACGTGACCGCGCTCCAAACGTGGAGCCTCCTCGTTCTGGATTTCCTGAATACCAGTCGATCCGTCTTCCTTGAAGCTGTAGGTCAGCCCGTTTTCCAACGATGCCGTGAGCACCTCTTCGCCGCCAACCGTCACTTTCAACATACCTTCGCTGATAGTCATCACCGGACTGTCTGCCAGGGCGACGACGGTTTCCTCGCCTCCCGCATTCAGCACCAGATACTTGACGTTTTCAGCCTTTGCACTCGTAGCCAGCACGACTACCAGTAGCATCAGATAAAATTTAAGTTTCTTCATGTTGTTAATGTTTAATGATAATAAATTAAGTATTACTGTAAATTGATTCTGAATTTCGCAAACAGCATGCGACCGGGCTTCTGCAACTTGTAGTTGTCGTAGACGGTGGCATCCAGCAGGTTCTGGCAGTCCAGCGACACGCTGTATTCCTGGCTGTGTGCCTTCCCGTTTCCGCGTTTCCGCCCTCCCGTCTTCCACGAATACGTGATGTTGGCCCCCACGATGTTCTTCTCCGGAATGCGGGCCTTGGTCTCCAGTGCACCGTAGCCCTCCCACGACAGGAAGAACCAGTGTACCCACTGATAGTCGGCGCCGATGTAGAGGTGAGAGGTCATTGGTAAGAAGTGAGAGACCAAGTGTGCTGCATCGTAGCGCACTTCGGCCGATGCAAAGAGCCACGGACGGTTGGGCACGTGGTTGTTGAACGTCACCGAGGGCTTGCCGTCGTTCTTGAATTCCTGACGGTCGCGGGCATCCTGCCACGATATGTTACCCATCAGCTGCAGTCGGTTGTCCCAGTTGTAGCGCAACTCGCCTTCCACACCTTTGATGTGTACTGCCGGCTCGTTCACGTATTGCATCATACCCTCCTTTTCCGACACCTGCGGTTGGATGTAGTTGTCCACATAGCGCAGGAAACCATTCACCTCGTACGAGAACGTGTGCCGTGCATTCTTCAGCGTGCCGAAGAAACCCAGATTCACGTTGTCGCTCTTTTCCGGTTCCAGGGCTACGTTGGCATAGATAGTCGTACCGTTTCCCAGCAGTTCGCGTGCCAGTGGCAGTCGCACGCTGTGCTCGTAGCTGGCCTTGACGGCAAAGGGTTCCACGGGTTGGAACCTGAGTCCCACACCACCACCCAGGCTGTTGCTGGTGCTCGATGGTTCCACATCGCGCGATCCTGTCACGGTGGGAATGTCGGTCTGTTCGATGCTCAGGCGGTTGATGTAGTCCTTCACGAAGAACGTGTTGCTCATCTTTCCGCCGAACAGCGACTGGTTGTACGCCAGTCCTACGATGTGTTTCGTCAGCGCGTCGTTGGCCGGCTCAAAGCTCTCGTCCACCTCGTCCCACCGGTCGTTGCCCGTGCGGTTCAGCGAATAGTTCAGGTTCAGCAGATGCCCTTCCCCCAGCACGTAGTTCAAATCGGCACGGGCGATGGTCAGTGGCCGCTTGTAGTGTCGCAGCGTACGTGCCCGGCCATTGATTTCGTTGCGCGAACTCTTGATATAGTCTCCGTTCCAGTCGTATTTGCGGTATGCCGTATCAACAGTCACCGAGTGGTCCCAGGTGTGCGACAGCGACAGTGCAGCCGTTAGGTTTTTCGTCAGGAAGTGGCGCTTCAGGTAACGGGCGGCAATGCCCCATGCATCCGACTGCCGCTCGGCCTCGCCCACCACCTTCGTCTGTACCTGCGACGTCTGAATCTCCTTCTCCAGCTTGTTGTACGAAGCACTCACGAACATCTCGTCGGCCCACCACTTATCGGTGAATCCCACTTCCAGCATGCCAATCACCGACAGGTAGTCGTCGTGGAATCGGCGGCGGTCCGTCTTGATGTAGTCGTCCTGTTCATCGCTCCACACCTCCACGTCGCGCATCATGTAGTCGTTCTTCGAATAGCTCACACCCAGCGACGGACGGATGGTCAGACCGTTCTTCAACACCAGCTGTCCACTGATGTCACCCTTGTGAGTATGGTACGACCCCGCACCGTACGAGGCGTCCAGATAGTTCGTCCGTTTCCGGTTCGTCACGATGTTGATAGCACCACCCAAGGCATCGCTGCTCAACCATGTCGGCACCACACCCTTATAGATTTCCACGTGGTCTATCATGCTCACGGGCAGATTGGCCAGCGTCACCCCCGAACCCTTCGTGTCCAAAGGCACACCGTCAACGAAGTAGCGCACCGCATTGCCCGACATGCCGTTGATCGACAGGTCGAAATCAGAGCCCACACCGCCTTCCTCGCGAATCTTCACGCCTGCCGTGCGGTCTATCAAGCCGTTGAGCGAACTGATCGAGCTGACCAGCGAGCGCACATCGACAGCATTCACCGCCAGCGCTCCTTCGCGCAGACGTTGCGTCTTCGACTTACCGGTTACCGTCACCGTCTCCAGCGTCACCGAGTCCCTCATCTGGCTCTTCTGTCTCCTGCTTTGGCCGTACGTTACGTTCATCGTCAGCAACAGGCATACAATCAGCCATACCGCTCTTCTCATCGCTTCTTTTTTACGTCATTTACCGTCTCCGCATATTCCTGTGCGGGCGTCATCATATGGCAGACAGGCTTGACGCTTCGCGTCGAGTCCTGTTCTCAGGCAGGTCTTCTGACTTTCCCCAGCCTGCTCTACCTTCCCGACAACGTCGTCAGTGGCGTTATACGAGCAGACCTCATTAACGGAGATTACAGCTGCAGGTACAGTTCCGGACTCTCACCGGATTCCCTTACATCAGGCGACATCAGCCGCCAGATTGCCTTATCCGGCTGCGAAGGTACGAAAAAACGAGCGAAATGCAAAATAAATTTCGATTTATTTTCATTTCTCCCATCCGAAGGTAGGAGAATTTTTTTCTATCTCTTTCGAAGAGAATGAGAATATAATATCATTCTTGAGCGTGAGAAAGTTGATTAAACCGAACGAAAAATCGGACTGACCTCACATCAGTCCGATTTTTATCATTCGATGGGGGTGTTGGTCTACCGGTCCAGTTTGGCTTTGTAAGTGTTTACCTGGCCGGCGCTGGTGGTCTCGCGGATGATGTAGACGGCATCGGGCAGGAGCTGATGCTTGTCGAACTGCGAGGCGGGACCCTGATAGACCGTCAGACCGGCGATGTTGTAGACTGCCAGCTGACTGTCGGCAGCAAACACCAGTGCCGCTATGTCGGTGGTGGCGGCGCCGATGACCAGCGGACGGCGCAGGGTGCCCGTGAGGTGGTCGCGCTTGAAGTGGAGCAGCGTAGCATACTGTCCGTCGTCGGCACCGCGTACGTTGGCCCTGACAACCAGCGGCTCACCCTCGGTCTGACCACTGACGACGAGCAGCAGCAGGCTGTCGCGGAACAGACGGGTGGTGCGGCCACGCAACTCGCCCGTGGCATCGTGCACCTCGACGGAGGTGACGTCGGTGGGCTCGCCATACTCGTTGTGGACGGTGCACACCAGCGCCATGTTGTGGGCATAGCGGTAGTTGGCGGCAATGCCCTTGAGGTTGTCGAGGCGGCGGACTCCCTGTCGGGCGGGAACGCTGGACGGGAAGCAGAACGTCTTCTCGTGGTCGGCGCCGGAGGTGTAGACGTAACCCTGGCCGGGCTCGATGAACTGCAGGTCGCCCACCCATGACGTGTTCTCGTAGATGCTGAAGCCTGTCTGGCCCTTCACCTGGTCACCCTCGACGGGCGACAGGGCGGTAAAGGCGTCGCCGATGGGCATGGCGTTGCCGGAAGGTACGCCAATCCAGTTGTTGCCAGGCTTGATGGTGAAGGGGTAGTCGGCAGGATTCACTGCGTCGCCGACGACGGGCAGCTCGGCCTGTGCGTTCATGCTGACCTTCATCATCTCGGCGGTGCCTACAGGATGGTCGGCACTCCATGCGGTGCCATCGTAGCTGACGGTCAGTCCGTCGGCAAAGTCGATGGCACTAATCTGGCCGGTGACAGGCTGGAAGAGGGTAGACACCTGGTTCTTGTCGGGCGCCAGATAGAGCGACACCCAGTTGGTGCCCTGGTAGAGCGGCAGGGTCTGCAGCACCTTGTCGGTGTTCTCGACGATGACGGGGTTGTCGAAGCTGCCTGCCGAACCGTCGATGGTGAACAGGACGGGTGTAGAGACATTCGTCAGGGGATAGGTCAGACCCGTCGATGCGTCGTAGATGCGGAAGCGGACGGTGTCGCCCACGATGGTGCTGTTGCCGTAGACCATGAGTCGGACGTAGTAGGCATCGCGGCTTTCGTTATACGTCGGCTGAGCGGCGCCCAGACATTCGCCTAAGCCACCGTCGGCGGGGTCGGTGAATGCTCCGAGCATGTCGTCGGGATCGGTGGAGACGATGCCGTCGAGCTTGATCTGTGCAACGACAGTCATATAATCGTCATAGCCCTCGGGCTTGGACCAGTCGGGACGCTGACCCTCGGCGCTGACACTGATGTCGAGCGGTGTATCGATACCGATAGCGGCGCGGACACTGACGGTGGCAAAGTACTTGCCAATGGCGATGCCGCTGGGCACGGTGAACTCGATGTCCTGCGTCTGGTTGGCCAGGATGGTGCCCGACGTCATGTTGGCGGTGAGCCATGACGGCAGTTCAACGAACGACCAGTCTTGCGTCGTGCCACTCATGTTGGTCAGTGTGGCGGTGAACGTACCGCCGTTGCCGGCCGACACCTTGGTGGATACCTCGGTGGTGTTCCACGTCAGCGGATTCTGACGGACGACGAAGCTCCACGTGACGGGATTACCCACGTTGGTGTGCATGTCGTAGAAGTCGTGCAGCGTGGTGTTGACGATGCACCCTTCGAGGGCCTGCGGGCTGTGGTCGAGGGTGATGGAGACGGTGCGCTCGTCGGCCACGAAGTCGAAGTCGAGGAGCGTCTTATGCGGTGCCGACTTCAGACCGGGGGCGCTGCCCGCAGCTTGAGGAGCCACGGCGCCACCGTCGGTGACGAGGGCGGTAGAAGCCTTATGCTCGTAGCCGAAATTCTCGAGCGAGAAGCCGTAGACGCGCTGGTCGTATTCATCGTAGGTCGACTTTTCGAAGGGGTAGTAGCCCACCAGTCCGCGTTCGTCGGTAGCGTCGATGCGGGTGTACATGCGGTCGACGATGGTGGCCTGGGTGTTGGTGCCGTGCCACAGGCGTACCTCGTCCATGGCTCCCGTCATGCCGCGACCGAGCCACAGGCGTGCTCCCTCGAGGGCGGGCACAGCGCTGGTAGGCAGGGTGAACACGGACGTGCCGTCGACGATGAGGTTGGCCTCGCTGGCTGTGCCGCGCAGCACGTTCAGGGCTACGTGGTGCCACTCGTTCGGGGTGAACGGTGCCACGGTCGTCGTGACGGTCGTGCTGTCGGTGACGAGCTTCAGGTTGCCGTCGCCGGTGACGATGAGGTCGAGCTTGCCGCCATTGTCGAGGCTGAACAGCGAGGCGCTTTCCGCCGGGCTGCCGCTGTCGAGTGCCCATGCTTCGATGAGGAAGCTGGTAGACTCCTTAGCCGACAGTTCGCCCAAGGGGATGGCTACGCTGGCCGTACCGCCGAGGGCGAGCGCGATATTTTCGTTTTCGAGATACCATGCCGTGGGCGATGCGATGAGCATGTGGCGGCTGCGGGCGAGGTCCTCGGACTTGGTGCCGTGGCCTTCGTCGAGGTGCCAATAGCCGATGAGCGACGGCTTGCTGTGGCTCTTGCCCTCGTACATCTGCATCTTGATGGAGGTCCAGTCGAGGCTGGTGCTGTAGAACGACAGTTCGTGCATGGCACCATGGAGGTTCTCGCCCAGATAGATGCGGCCCTGCGAGGTGGCATGCTGGCCGACGGATACGCCGCCGATGAGCACATCCTCATTGTTGGCGCTGGTGTAGTGGGCCGACAGGGTACCGGCATTGACGTCGTAGCTGACGCCGAGGTATACCCATTCGTCGTGCGGAATGGTGGTCGGCGAGGTGTAGGGCTGTGCCATGCCGTTCTCGTCGGTGATGTAGGCCGTCAGATGGCCGTCGGCATCGAGGTTCAGGCGCAGGGCATTGGCACCCTCGCCGTGGCGCAGGATGGTGCCTGGCGTGCCGGAGGCCTTAAGCCAGGTGCAGACGGTGAACGACGTGTTGCCCAGCATCAGGTCGGCCTGCGTAGTGGCTGCCGGCGTGGTGGCACCATCGAGGCGCAGCGCCACTTCGTGGGCCACGGAGTCGGTGTTGAGCACGGCCTGCAGACTGAAGTTGTCGGGCTTGTTCAGACTCTGCGAGTAGATGTCCTCGTTGAAGGTCACCGTGATGTTGTCGCCGGGGCTGAGAATGCCGTCGGCAGGCTCGGGCAGATAGAGCGGACGGGGCAGCGTGACATCCTTGATGACGGTGATGGTCTCACTCTCGCCCAGCACGCTCTCGCCGGCTACCGTGCAGTCGGTGACGGCACGGAACTCGTAGGTGGCGTCGGGATAGGCGATGTTGCTATGCATATCGATCAGCGTGTCGATGCGCTCGCTGACGAGTGCACTTTCGTTGTCGCCGGCTGGCACGCCCGTTACCCAGCTGTGCAGTGTAGCCCAATCGGGACTGCCCTGCTTGCGCTGCTGCAGCTTCACGGCGTTGAGGATGGTGCTCGTGGGCTTGTAGCCCGTAGCGGTCAGCACGAGGGTGCTGTCGGTGGCGGTATTGACGAGTGTGCGCGACGAGGCCAGCTCAATCTTCTCGGCCTGTGGCTGGAAGTGTGCCGCCACGATGATGTCGTCGCTGATGCTGCTCTGACATTCGGAGTAGAGGCAGAGGTGGAGACTGTCGAGATGAATCACCTCTTTGTCTTTGGGTTTCACCTTCATCGTGATCATGACGCTGTCGCCGGGAGACAGTGATACGCCTAAGCTGCTCGGTTTTTCTTCGCCGTTGAACTTCACCTCGGCCAGGCTGCCCCACTTGTCGCTGACCACCTGCAGGATGAAGTCGTTTTCGGTAGTATCATACACCTGGGCTACCGAGGGATTAGAGAGCTTCAGGTTGAAGAAGGCGCCTTCGTCAGGATCGGCTGCAGTGACGATGCGCTGGTCGCAGTCGATGTGAGGCACCTCGATTTGCGTGGTGGCCTTGGACAGCTCGTGGTTGCCGGGCTCGTAGTACTTCGTGAGCTGCAGACCCTCATAAGGACAGCTGGTCTGTCCGCTGACCTGGCGGAAGATGTAGCCGAAGCCGTCGTCGGCATCGTACACGGCCATCTCGTGGGTATTGTTGGCAACGTTGTCGGCAATGTTCACCGTGTAGGAGGAGTGCATGGTCTGGCCGAAGATGAGCGAGGGGTTGAATGATTGCTCATACTCGATACCGTAACTGCCTGAAGCTGTATTTGTAGCTGTGTTTTTTATTTTTGCTCCGACTTTGTACTTTTGATAGACGCTGGCTGCTGTCTCAAAGCTGATGCCCTCGGAACCTGTCGTCGTTTCAATATGGTCATAGGAAAGCGTCGTACCGGAGAAACTGATGGTTGTTTTGGGCTCGCGGTTGATGGCTTTCACCTTCGACTCTTCGTTCGTTGCGAGGAAGCCTTCCCAAATCTGGATATTGCTGTTGATGGTCCTGATGGCATCCCACGACTCCTCTTCGTCGGCGTACTTGCCGCTGACGGGCAGGAAGGCGGTGTAGCTGGGACCATAATAGTAGAGACTGTCGGGGCCCCAGTTCAGTTTGTAGTAGCTGACAGCATCGTCGCCCCAAACGGGGTCGTCGAGGCTGGTGCCGAAACGCGGGTCGTCGGGCGTCAGGCTGGTCATGTAGACGATGGAGTCGGTGTCGTTGTGGAATTGCGACCTGGCTGTTTCCAGATATTCCTGGCTGACCTGTCGCAGGCGTACCTCACGCAACCGCTTGAAGTTGGGGATGAGCTGGGTGATGATGTAGTCCTGGCTGTAGGCAAACTTCGTATCCATGCCTTGCGTCACGGCTACGGTGGGCTGGGTACCTATGCGGTAGTCGCCAGCCTGATCGTCGACGAGCATCACCTGCAGACCGTCGCCATAGATGAAGGATGTGGACATGCCCACGAAGACATCGCCATTGGGACCGTCGAAGTGGGGTTCCGATGAAGTGGAGACGGACTGTGTGTTCTCGAAGCTCCACGTGCTGCCTCCGTTTACGTCGAGGCTGTTCTTCCATGAAAACCCTTCGGATACGCCGGCAGCTAAAGATGAACCTGTGAAGATATATGTTCCCACACCAGAGGCCATGGTTACATCCAACCCTCCTTCATTCTCCATAGTGTTTGCCCAGTTGAGTGCAAGTTTGAGTTTCACGTCGAAGCCGTAGGACAGTTCGGAGCCTTTCTCCCACGTCACGCTGGAATTGCTGCCGAAGGGGTCGCGGATGATGTTGATGAGTGCGTCGGGACCTGCGGTGACACTGGTGTTGCCAGTGACCTTGGTACCCAGCACCAGACACTGCAGCGGCTCGTCCTTCCCGCGGTAGGTCCAGTTCCAGGGATAGACGTTCTCGCCGATGGTCAGTGCGAAGCTCAGCGGCTGGGTATACGGTGCCACCTCGTTGACCTTCAGCGGCTGGAACGTGTAGACGTAGCGGCCCAGCGAGTCGAGCGGTGCCAAAGCCACGGTGTCGGCATCCTGCGTCATGGGATTCGAGATGGTGAGCAGGCCTTCCGTCGACGGTATGCGTGTCTCGATGGGGTGCTCGGCGTCGGCATCGTAGTTGAAGTACTGCTCGTAAGCCGAGACGTCGAGGCGATAGGACATGCCCTGTGTGAAGATGGGCACGCCGTAGTTGTAGGTCACCACGCCGCCCGTCTCGGTGTAGGTATCCTTCGTAGCGCCCAGTTCTCCTGCCGGCACGTTCTTCTCGCCGAAGACACCCTCGTTGCTGCCGTTCTGGACGACGCTGATGGCGGGTGCGGCGAAGTAGGTCTGCACGAAGGCTGTGTTATAGTCGAACGTGGCCAGGGTATCGACCTTGCCGGCGCTGGACGTCTGGGTTTCTGCGGCACGCTGCCACCGCGTCACGTCCGAGCAGTCGAGCAGCGTCTTCTCCTTCAGGGCCGTCGTGGCCTCGGTGTTGTTGTCGACAATGGTCTCGATATAATACGGTACGGGAGGCAGCTTGACGGCAAACTCACCCGTACGGGGGTCGGTCTTGATGTATATGGTCTTCACGTCGCCCTGGCCGTCCTGCTTGTTGCCGATGTAGGCTATGCTCTGCACGCGGTCGGGGTTGGCCTGCTCGTAATACAGCGAATCGGCGGCAGCGATGAATTCACCCGAGATGGAGTCGAGGCGGACATTCATGTTGCGGGCGTCCTCCATGCTGCTGCTGGTGAGCAGTCGCAGGGTGGCGCTACCCACCGTGGCCGTGCTGAGACCCAGTCCCAGCGGCTTCTCCTTTTCGATGGCACCACCGACGACACGGCCTGTGACGATGGCCTTCGTGGTGTCGAAGAAGGTCAGGTGGCTGACGTCCTTGTTGAAGTTGAACGTGCCCGTGGCGGGATAGTGTCCGCCGTTGAGGAACGTGTGGCCGTCCTTCACGACGCTGACGACGTGGTTGCCAATGGGAATCTCGAAGCGGTATTCACCCTTATCGTCGCTGGTGACGACGTCGTTGTTGATGGTTCTCACCTCCGTGCCGTCGATGAGGAAGCGGCAGCCCTTGACGGGATAGGTGGTGTTCTCGTAATAGACGAAGCCGCGCACCGTGTACTTGCTGTTGTCGGTGAAGTTGATGTCGTCGAACGTCGTCTGATCAGCCGATACGGTGATATGACGGCTGACGGGGTCGAACTGGTGGGCATTCTTCGAGGGAATGATGTCGTAGCCCGTGCCGATGTCGTTGCCGCTGTTGGCATACGGAATGCTCTGAATGGTGTAGTGGCCGTCGGTGTCGGTCAGAGAGAATAGCGCGAGCTGTTCTGTCGTAGGACGGATGTCGCTGTTGCGCTGGGCAGCCATCACCTTGGCGTGGTTTTCGTTGGCCGTGGAACCCGTCGACGAGTAGTCGTAGGCACGGCGCAGGGTCGAGATGGGCTCGTCGAACGACCAGTAGGCCACCAGGTCGCTTTCCGTGCCGCCCATGTAGTGGTTGTAATTCTTCTCGATGTCCGACGTGCTGAGCTGGCGGGTGAAGAGGCGCACATCGTCGATGTAGCCCCGCATGCTGCGCAGCGTGTCGCAGGTGGTGCCGATGGTCATCACTCCTGCCTGATCAGCAGTCCACGTGAGTGCCACGTTGTCGAACAGCTGTTCGGAAGCGATGTGTCCCAGCGAGTCGGGGGCCATCAGGTGAATCCAGCTTTTGCCGCTACCGTCGTAGGTAAACGCCAGGCTGGTGAACTGGCTAGGCTTCAGGTGCAGCTGCGAGGTGACGGTCGTGCTGCCGGCTGTGGCTGTCAGTGCATAGCCGTCAGCGCTGCCGTCGCCACTGAGCGCGAGACTCACGGTACCGTTGATGTCGAACAGACAGCGGCCGTCCTGCCCGTTGTCGGGATTAACATACATCTGCACGCTGAAGGGACGGTTGCGGAAGTAGTTGTGCATCTGCTTCTCGCTGATGGCCCAGCGCAGACCGCTCTGATCGCCGCTGAGACTGAGCGAGTTGAACAGTTCGTTGCCCACGGCACCCGTTGCCAGCAGGTCGATGCGGGCTCCCTCGACGGCATATTTGCCGCCCTCGTAACTCACGCGGCCGTTGATGATGCCGGTGTTGCGGATGAATCCGTCGCAGCCCATATAGGTGACGTCGCTCGAGCCGTTGACGCTCGACATGACGGCGTAGGCATAGTAGTTGCCTGGCGTGGCGGTGTGGTCGTCGTACGATACGTTCTTTTCGGTCGATTCAATAGTGGTCAGGTAGTCCCACTGCAAGTGTGCATTGTCCGACTGTTCCTTCGAGTTGATGTTCTGCTCGCCTTCCGCGATGACGTGGCGGTAGAGCTTGTAGACCATCTTGTCGCCACTGCGCACGTCGGCTTCCCATTCGATGTGGATGTAGTCGGAATGGGTGCCGCACGACGCCCACATGCCGTGGGGGTGCGACCTGTCGGGATGGCCGTCGGGCATACAAGTCGCCGTGATGGTGGTTTCCTGTGCGTCCAGGGCCACCATGTAGGCATAGCTCGACGTCGAGTTGACGTCCTTGTCGGTATACGTGTACGCCGTGGGCTGTGTACTCGTGACGCCGATGATCTTTATCGGTTCCAGACCGTCGAAGTCGGCGGGGGTGGGAACGCCCATGTCGGGGGTTATCTCTTTGCGGTAGAGCTTGAATTCGTAGCCTGCCGTTTTGTTGAGGATACAGTCCAGCTTCCACGACAGCTTGTAACCGTCGGCGATGGCCGAGCCCTGGAAGTCGGTGATGGACACCGTATGCTTCATGGTGCTCATCACGGTATCGGTGACGCATGGCGTGGGTATCGTGTCGGTCCACGCCTTGGGAATGTAGTTGACGGTGTACGTGTACTTCTTGTCGAATTCTGCCTTGCCGTCGATATACGAGTAATCGGAACTGGTGCTTCCGTCTACCGAACCAATACGTTCGCCGTCGCGGTAGACGTCGTAACTGCCGTCATAGTTTTTATGGGTCAAATCGATCGTACTGATGTCGTTGGCCTTCCACTTCAGCGCTATCTCGCTGTTCCAGGGGTTAGGCGTCGCCGTCAGTTCCGAGGGGTAGACGACGTCGTCGGGGTCCATGATTCCACTCTTCACGAAACGCACCGGGTAGCCGTAGATAAGACCGTCGCATTCGATGTAGATGTACTTCACCGTCTTGCCTTGCGGGATGGTGAGGCTCTCTTGTTGCGAACAGCCACACCACTGGGTCAGCGTGTCACCCTGTGCATCGAGCAGTGCCAGGTGGGTGAAGTGCTGGTTGTCCTTACGCTGGAAGAGGAAGCTGCCGCCCGTAAAGGTTCCGTCGCTTCCGGGGTTGCCACTGGGAATAACAGTAAAAGCGTCTCCCCAGATGTAGCCAGTGCCGTCGGCGTATAACTGGCGGTTGTTGATGGCGTCTTTCCAGTAATTACTAAACGACGTCTTGACATACTCATACTTCGCTTGTCGGGAGTTGGCATTGTGGCGCAGCGTATCGCTCCAGTCCACTGCCGTGTGGTAGTAGTAGGCCATCGCCACGGAATCGATGGCGATGAAATCGCTGTTCCTGTCGTATGCCTTCTTGCTGGTAATCTTACCCTCTTTGACGTAGTCACTCCAAGTGCCGTCGAGGTACGTCTGGTAAAGGCCCCAGTCGTCCCTCTTGTTCTTCGACATTTCGGGCGATTTCAGCGTCAGCTCGGCGGGATTGGTCCACGTCAGCATGCCTTTGTTCTGGGCTATATTGCCATTGGTGTCTATCATATTGGCGTCGAAGGGACCCTTAGTCTTCACCGTCTCCAGCGTAGTTTTGCCGTTGAAGTCCTTGGCATAAGTTACGACGGCACCGTCCTTATCCTGGTCGATGACGAGTTCGCCGTATACGGAAATATCGTGCGTGTCGCCCACCTCGTTCTCGGGGAACAGGATGTCCACCACTAAGTAGTGGTCTTCCGGATTGTCGAGCATGGGAATCGTGGGATTCTCGGAACCGAATTCCGAGAATTTCGACTTGTCGACGTCGAACCACGTCTTGTAGCGCACCCAGTAATGTACCTTACCTCGGTCTTCGCAGGTCAGCTGTTCCCAATGAACCTTGGGAGGCTCACTGTCGCCGAACAGGTCCTTCAGCACGACAGTGTGTTTGTCGATTTCCAGTGTCGGGGCTTCCTTCCAGTAACTGTTCCTGCCGTTGTCGTTCAGGAACCAGATGAAGAGGGTGAAATACGGTTGGCCGGGTGTAATCACCGAGAAGGTGCGCGTGCCGCTACCGCCATCGGGGGTGACTGTCATGTCGATGGTGGGGATGTAGATTCGTGCCACATCCTCATCGGCTTTCACGTTCTGGGCGGGGGCTATCAGCAGCACCGCCAACAGGAAAAATGCCTGTAATTCAGTTCTAAATCGTTTCATCTCTATTTCGTTTTTGTTCTTTTTTCTTAATGAATAGATGTCCTCGGTGGCGTTGGTGCCGGCTTCGATCACCGAGCCGTAGTTCACCAGTCCGTAGTAGATGTAACAGAACACGGCGATGCCCAGGGCCATCAAGACGATGAACGGCCACTGATGCGTGGGGAATGCTGCCGTCACCACGATGCTGCCCAGACCGAAGAAGACGATGAGGTGGCAGCTGACGCGGATGGAGCGCTGGAAACCTATCACCCTCCTCCGGCTCTCGTCCGTCCACCAGCGCGCATTGTCGTCGTTCTGCGGCAACTGCTTCGTCATTCTACGCACGCGCATGAGCGTACTATAAAATATATACGATATCCACAGGGCATGGAGGAAGAATATTCCAAATGCATAATGCATAATGCTTAATGCATAATTAGCCGACGTCCAGTAGGCGATGAGGCCTAGGACGAGGATGCTAACGTCGCGCACGACGACGCGGCGCGACAGGTAGTTAGGATTCAGCAGCGAGATGTGGCTCCAGCCAAACAGGATTGCCGCCATGTGGAAATAACTCACCGACAGTGCCGAAGCTCCTGCAGGCCACGTTTCGCGCCACCACAGCTGGCTGTGGGCCACAAAACCTGCCGCGAAAACCAGAAGCGTCAGCGCCGTCAGCAGTCGTGAACGGCGATACACCGTGTATTCGCTGTAGTTGACATTGCCCTCCAACAGCGCAACGCTCATCACGATGTTCGCGATGGCGGCTGTCAGCAGCACGATGTAATATAGGTCTTGGACAATCATGGGCTTCGATTTTTAAATGGTTGGGTCTATGGCCGACCCCTTCAGTTTTTGTTTCTTTTTTTTTTTCTCAAATCTTAATGGTGGGTCTATGGTCGACCCCCAGAATTTTGATTTCACACTGCAAGGACGGTGCAAACCGAGTGCAATCAAGCTTGCTTGAATTGCCGAGGTGCAGCCCGTTCTCGCATTTTCGAATGCAAAGGTACGAACATTTTTTCTATTAAGGTGTACAAAAATTAAGAATGGTGTTCAAAAATTAAGAATTAGGTGTTCAAATTGTGAGAATTTGAACACCCCCAACGGCATTGCTATTTCCCGATGAAATGGGCGTTTTTTGAAATTAATTGTAAAAATACTCGTTTCGTATTTAAAAAAGTTAATTTTTTCTTTGTTTTTTCGTTCGATAATTCGTAATTTTGCCGCGTGATTCCTATCGAGCACATCCAGTTCGCTGCCATCACGCTGACGGGTTTCCTGACCCTGATGCTGGTGTTCATGCTGCCCCTGCGTGGCGAGGGCGGACAGGTCTACAACCGTTCCCGCTGGCTCATGGTGGCTGGTACGGCCCTGTTGCCCGTACAATTTCTGTTGCAATACACGCTACATTTCCGCCAGATGGGCGTTGAACCTGCCGTGCTGGTCAATCTGCTATTCTTCATTCCCTGCGCGTGGCTCCTCGGCATGGCCATTCTCAACCTGCTGCGTCAGAATTCCCTGCGCCGTCAGGACTGGCTCGTCGGTTTAGGCTGTTATGTCGTGGTGGTTGTTCTGCTCCTTGGCGCTAATCCCACCGCAGGCCACGGCGTCCTTGCCGTCACCCGGCGGCTTTATTTTGCCGAGGTCCTCAGTGCCATCGTCTATGCCGCCATGCAGTTCCACTACACGGCCCGTCTGTGGCAGGAGTTCCGCCGCGTGCGCTTGGCCATGGACAACTATTTCGACCGCGAGCGCCGCGGCGTCATCCGTTGGATGCGCAACAGCACCATGCTGCTCTCCCTCTCGGCGGTTTTCGCACCGGCCGTCATCTTCTGGTCCGGACCCTTGCTGGTCGTCTATACCCTTATCATCTTCTTCTGCATCAGCTATACCGTCGTCAGCTTCTATGGCTACGGACTCGACCGTCACCGCCTGAACGATCTGCAACAGGTTGAGCGTTCCTTGCAGGAGGACGAACAGCAGGCTGCTGCCGACAGCGAGGCTGGCGGCGAACTCTCCGAGCACGACATGAAGCGCATCGCCGCCGCCGTCGACCGTTGGCTCGCCCGTGGAGGCCATCTCCATGCCGGCATCACCATTCAGACCGCCACCGACGAGATGCATGTGCCGCGCTACCTCTTCTCCGCGTGGCTCAAGACCACCCGCCAGGGCCTGTTCAACCCCTGGCTCACCTATCATCGCATCGAGGAGGCTAAGCAGCAGCTTACCCTCCATCCCGAATGGAACAACGACACCATTGCCGAATACTGCGGTTTCAACACCCGCACCTATTTCCAAACCACCTTCAAGCGTCTCACCGGCGTCACTCCCCAGGAATTCCTCGCCCAGCAGTAAAAAACGCCCATTTCATCGGGAAATTGGGGTTGTGCTGACAAAACGAAGTGACAAAGTGACAAGTGACAAAAGTCATTTTCTAAACATTGTCTCGACGAGTCGACAAGTCGACCACCTATTTATATAGTATCACGAATAAGTGGCTCTCGTTACTTGACAGAAGGCTTCTGTGAGTCAAGAAAAGGCTCCTGCTGATGATTATGAGACACCCGCCGCGGAGGCTGAAAAATAAATGAAAATAGATGTGTTTTCTTTTGGTGTTTTCATTATTTTTTCGTATCTTTGCAGAGTGAAAATACAATTAGCGAAAATAGTGATTAAAATGAAGAAATTTGTTTGTTTTGCACTGACGTTGATGTGTGCTATGGGGCTTTGGGCCCAGGTGGTTGCGGGTGGCAGCAAGATGTCGCCTTGGTTGCTTGAACAGTACCGGCAACAGCAGACAGCCGTGAGACAGCATGGCGGACCGTTGCGCGTACAGGGCCGTCCGGTGATGAAATATATGCTTGCGCTGGTGAGCAGTACCGATGGTTCAGCCACTGTGAAACAGAAGGGTGGTGTGGTATGGCAGGACTTCGGCCATGGCATCTGTGCCGCCTTCCTGCCCATGGACAGCCTCGGCGTGCTCGACCAGAGCGATGCCATCCTGCGCATGGAGGCCAGTCAGTTGTCTGCCATACAGAACGACACGTCGGCGTTGATTCTTGGCGTCGACAAGCTGGCGTCGGCAGCCACCCCGCTGCCACAGGCCTTTACCGGCAAGGGCGTCTGTGCTGCCGTCATGGACATTGGCTTCGACTTCACCCATCCCGCTTTCCGTAATGCTGATGGCACGTCGCGCATCCAGTGGTTCTGGGATCCGATGGCCCCTGATGCCAACGACGATGTGGTAGGCGTGTTCTATACCTCACCCGAGCAGATGCTGCTGGCACGCCACTGCATCAATGCCGATACCGATAATCACGGCTGTCACGTCATGGGTTCGATGGCCGGTAACGGACTGGACGGTCGTTTCGTGGGTATGGCTCCCGAGGCCGACATTCGCGGTGCCTATATCCCCCTCGGCCACATTAATGAAGAATTCTTGGACCATTTCGCTGACTATGTGGCGCGTCATATCGGCATCGACTTGCCCTTCGACGATACCTTTTTTGACGTGGGATTGAGCAATATCGTCGAACTGGTGGAGCTTTATAAGATTTTCGAGGCTGCCGATGCCGCTGGACAGCCCTGTGTCGTCAACTGGAGCTTTGGCGCCGCGGCGAACTTCATTGACGACCTTTCACTCTATGAACAGGTGTTCAACCAGCTCGTCGGCCCTGGACACATCGTCGCCGTTGCGGCAGGAAATGATGGTGGTATGATGACCTATCTGAAGAAGTCCGCCACCGAGCCCCTCGACCATGCCATCTATTACAAGTCGGCGCAAAAGCCCTTCTATGCTTTCGATATCCGCGGCGAGGACAACACCCCCGACTTCATCCTCACGATGACCTTCGACGGTCTGGAGAAAACCATCGTCTTCGATACCCGTGCGGCAAAGGATGCCGCGTCGAAGGGCGAAGAATATAAGGACAGCATCCTGTTGCCCAAGCCCGACAAATGGGATGACGCCACCATGGGTGACTATGTGCAGGCGGACAACAAGCTCATGGTGTACTTCATGCCCGATAAACAGGCCGGTGGCCACATCGGTTACCTCGCGTTGCTCATGCTGCCTGAAAGCTATGCCAAAGCCCCTGACATACTGGGGCGGTTGCAGATTGATACTCCCGTAGGACTGGAATTGATCAACGACTGCCGGTTCCCCGGCAAGACTGTGTTCAGCAATAAGAACCACGTCAATTCGCGTGGCTGCAACGTCGGCACCATTGGCGCCCCCGCCTTCCTGGACCGTGCCATCACCGTCGGTGCCATGCACCACCGCACGGAGTTTACCAACGTCAATGGTGAGCCCGCCACCTATATTGCGCTGGGTAGCGAAGAGGGTCATCTCACCAGTTTCAGTTCTTGCGGACCGACTGTCGATGGACGTATCAAACCCGATGTGGTGGCGCCCGGTCATAACATCCTCTCTGCGCTGAATAGCTTCTACAAGAAAAATGGCGATGACGAAGCCACCAAAAAGGAGGTCACCCCGCTTGCGGCATACCGTGCCCGTCACTACGGCCGCGACTATGCCATGTGGGCCATGAGCGGTACGTCGATGGCCACACCGATTACCGCTGGTGTCATTGCCCTGTGGCTGCAGGCCAAGCCCGACCTCACCCCTGAGGACATCCACGGCGTCATTGAGCGTACCAGCCACCAGCCCGAGCCCGATTTCTCGGGAACCGACAAGAACATTTTCTATGGCTGGGGCGAGATTGATGCCTATGCCGGACTGCTCGACATCCTCGGTTTGCCCACCAGCATTCCCGGCCTGTCGCAGCACCAGCCGCAGGGCGTCACCTTCCGCATGACGGACGGGCGGCTCTTCATCGACGGTGCAGCCGACGGTACCCCCGTGCACATCTATACCACCGACGGACGCCTCGTCACCGCTACGCGTCTTGCCGGTGGCAGCATCACCCTGCCCGCAGGAAGCCCCGCCGGTGTCTATGCCGTACAGGTTGGCACTTTGGGCTCTACCCTGATCCGCAAATAGTTGTTGGAAGATATAGACAATCAAGAAAAGAAAAAAAATCGGACTGATGTTTTGTCGGTCTGATTTTTTTTCGTACCTTTGTCCGCGATATGGTGATGTACTGGTGTTTCACCGGTGCATGAAAAGGGAATCAGGTGTAAGACCTGAGCAGTACCCGCTACTGTAATCTCCATTATGGAAAGCCCAAAGGAAGCCACTGACGAATTGATAATTGACAATTGATAATTGGCAATTAATAGGAGTTGGGAAGGCGGACTTTTCGGAGAGAGCCAGGAAACCTGCCACGTCGGACGAACAGAAGCGAAAGCCCCGGGAATAGGGCTGAGCAGATGAGAATGACATTGACATTGCTAATGAAGAGATTGCTGACGGCGGCTGTGCTGATATGCACGGCATTATCTGTGGAGGCGCAGGGCGACATTTGGCGCTCGGACTCGTTGCAGGAGGTGGTGGTGACCGGTACGGGCACGCAGCACCTGCTGAAGGATGCTCCCGTGCAGACGGAGGTCATCACGCAGAAAATGCTGCGGCAGTATGGCGGCAAGAGCCTGGAGGACATTCTGAGCGGACTGACGGCGAGCTTTGCCTTCAACGAGGGCGACATGGGAAGTCAGATGCAGCTGAACGGTCTGGGCAACTCGTATATTCTGATCCTGATTGACGGCAAGCGCATCCACGGCGATGTGGGCGGCGAGAACGACCTGGGCCTGATTGACCCGCACAACATCGAGAAGATTGAGATTGTGAAGGGTGCGCAGAGTGCGCTGTACGGCTCGGACGCGATGGCCGGTGTCATCAACATCATCACCAAGAAACATACCGAGAAGGGTGTGTATGCCGACAATGTGACACGCTACGGCTCGCACAACGACCTGCGCCAGCATAATAGCGTGGTGTTGCGGTTTGGCCAGTTTTCGTCACAGACGAACTTCCAGCTGCAGCGCAGCGACGGCTGGCAGAACACCACGGAGGAATGGGCCGAGGCCATGGTGCTGACGGACAGCAAGAACATGACGGTGAACAAGTTCCAGAACTGGCAGGTGGCCGAGCGGCTGACGTACCAGCCCATGAAGAACCTGGAACTGTATGCCGAGGGTTCGTACTACAAGAAGAACATCATGCGTCCGCGGAATGGCACGCACGCCAGCTGCGACGTGTATACCTATGATTTGAGGTATAACAATGCATCGGCCTCCGTGGGAGGAAAGTGGAGCCTCACCCCCAACCCCTCTCCAAGGGGCGAGGGGAGTGATATGCGGAAAGGGAAGGCGCAACAGGCAAATTATATTACGTTCGATTTGGACTGGAACAAGCATGCCTACTATTACGACTATACGGCGAAGCACTACGACTATGTGTTGCTGCAGGGCGAGGAGTACGGCGAGCAGAACGGCGAGTGGTTCTCGGTGGCTATGCTGCCCGGACAAAGCAAACTTCAGAGCGACCAACAGCGCGTGATGGGACTGCTGAAGGGCATTTTCCACCTGCCGTACGGCAATACGCTGAATGCCGGTGCGGAATACCGCTACGACTATCTGAAGGCCCCCGAGCGCACGGCGACGGGTACGGCCAGCGACCAGACGGGAGCGGTGTACGTGCAGGACGAGCTGAACATGGTAGACTGGCTGAACGTGACGGCAGGTCTGCGACTGGTGGACAACCGCAGTTTCGGATTCCACCTGAGTCCGAAGGTGAGCGCCATGGTCTCGACGGGTGACTTCCGCTTCCGCGTGGGGTGGAGCCAGGGTTTCAAGACGCCCACGGTAAAGGAGCTGTACTACCGCTACCTGCACGTGATGGGCAGCAGCACGTTCTTCAACATCGGCAACACGGACCTGAAACCGCAGACCAGCAACTACTGGTCGGCCAATGTGGAATATCGCGGTCGCAAGCTGACGGCATCGGTGACAGGCTATGTGAACAAGCTGGACCAGATGATAGCGCTGGTGAACGTGTCGCCGGGCGAGATTCCCGCAGGCATCACCACGGCCTATCTGGGCGACGGCAGTACCAACGTCCAGGCGCGCATGTATAAGAATATGGACGACGCCCGGACCTGCGGTGTGGACGTGACGCTGTCGTACCGCGTCATGGCGGGGCTGACGCTGAATGCGGCATACAGCTATCTGGACACGAAGGCACACCTCTACGACGAGCATAAGGACCGCATGATGACGGTGACCATCGACGGTACGGCACACCATAAGTGGAACGCCTCGGCGATGTATAATTATACGTTCAGCCCGACGTATGCGCTGGGCGTCAGTCTGACGGGCCGCGGCAGCAGCAAGCGCTACTACCAGAACAACGGCGACGGCAAGGCTTTCCAGATATGGCGTGTGAACACGACGCACGACCTGGGCCGTCAGGACCGCATGCTGGCCTACCGCGTGGAGGTGGGTGTGGACAACATCTTCAACTATGTGGACCGCACGATGCGCCCCTACCACCTGGGCACCAACACGTCGGGGACGACGGTGTACGGTACGCTGAGCATTAAGTTCAACTACGGAAAACGAGTTAAAAAGCATATTTATTCATCTAAACAAAGTAACAATGAGGAAGATTAAATCTTTGATTCTGGCTGTCGTGGTGTTTGGCCTGACAGCCCCTGTGTTCACCGCATGTAGCAGTGACGACGACAAGAAGACGGAAATTATTGAGAACATCATTTCCGAATTCTCGGTAAACGACGAGATGGTAGCCGCTCAGAAGGCTAAGTCGAAGAAGAACACCGCTGTGCTGCTGGTGGCTTTCGGTTCGACATGGAACAACGCCTTCCTGGCTTTCGACAAGACTAAGGCTGCCTACGAGTCTGCTTTCCCCGAGGCTGACGTGTACATCAGCTTCTCGAGCGACATCTGCATCAACCGTGCTTCTATCGGTGAGAATGTTGACGACAATGGCAATATTGTGAAACGCGACTACTACGAGCCCCGCTATCTGTTGCATGCCATCGGTGCCGCCAAGTACAGCAAGATCTACGTCCAGTCGCTGCAGGTCATCCCCGGTGAGGAGTTTGCCGCTGTAGTGGCCAGTGTGAAGAAATTCATGAACAATGGTTATATTGGCAATGCCCACCTGGACGATGAGTATCTGGAAAAGCTGGCCTTGGACGAGGGCATCTTCCTGGGTATGCCTTTGCTGAGCGATCCTGAGGTCGATGTTCCCGCTGTTGCCGCAGAGCTGAATAAGCTGTACGCTTCTGAGGCTGCTCAGGGTGTGGTGGCCTTCATGGGTCACGGTAACCCCGACAGCTACGACACCTTCAAGGCTAACATCCGCTACACGCAGCTGGAGCAGGATCTGCAGAAATTCAGCCCCAACTATTTCGTAGGTACCGTCGACATGCCCGACAACTACAAGCAGGACGTGATGAGCCGTATGCAGGCAAAGGGCATCAAGAGCGGCAAGATCTCTCTGCACGCGCTGATGTCGATTGCCGGTGACCACGCTCACAACGACATGGCCGGTGAGGGTGAGGACTATTGGGATGACGAGGATCCCGAGAGCGAGGAGAACAGCTGGTATGAGTTCTTCAACCACAAAGGCTACACAGCCAATGTTCCCCTGGCAGGCAAGCACCCACAGGGTCTGCTGGAACTGCCCGGTGTTCTGCAGGTTTGGATCAACCACACAAAGAATGCTGAATTCCTGGAGGATGCTTACCATTCAATGTATCCTGAAGAGTAATGCGGCCTATGGCCTAAATAATAAATAAGAGATAAAAGATAAAAGTAGGAAAAAAGACATTAAAAGAAAAGAGATGTTGAAACAACGCGCTTTGTTATTTTTTATTTCTTATTTATTATTTAGCCCCGTAGGGGCGCAGATTCATAAGATGGAGCGTCGTGACTCGTCGATGACGAGCCGCACGTACAATCTGAACCCCGTGGTCGTGACGGGCTCTGGCCACCACCAGCGCCTGAAGTCGACGGCGACGCCGGTGCGTGTGCTGTCGTCGCAGGAAATCGGCGAGCAGGGCATCACGACGTTCGATGCCGTGCTGACGCGCATGATGCCCCAGGCGTCGATGGCACCCAACTCGATGGGCACCTTTTTGCGCCTGAACGGCCTGGGCAACAAGTATATCCTCATTCTGATCAACGGTCAGAAACTCTCGGGCGACATTTCGAACAATGTCGATCTAAACCGTATTAATATGTCGCGCGTGAAGCGTATCGAGGTGCTCGACGGAGCGGCCTCGTCGCTCTATGGCTCGGATGCCATCGCCGGCGTCATCAATATCATTACCGACCAGCCGACACAGCAGCTGGTGAGCGTGACCAGCGATACCCGCGTGAGTGGTCACGGCGTGTTGACGGAAAGCGTCAACCTGGATATTTTTACCAACGGCTTCGGCTCGTATACGTCGTTTACCCACGACCGCGCCGACAGCTACCAAACTACAGACTTAGAATACAAGAAGGGCTCTGACACAGAGACCCAGCAGACGATAGCCCCCTTCTTTACGGGCTACCGGTCGAACATCGTGGGGCAGAAATTCACCTATGCCCCCAACCAACACATTGCATTGAACGCAGGATTAGACTATTCATATAAAATCACCGACCGTCCCGAGACACGCTCGGACGTGACGGGCGGCACCGACTACGAGATGCGCTACAAGGGACTGCGCTGGAACGTGGGCGGCATCTATAAATTTACAGCGAAGAACTCGCTGCAGGCCGATTTCACCGTCGACCGATTCCGCTACGGCAAGGAGTACGACGTGGAAACGAAGACCTATGCCGTGGGCGAATACGTACAGTCGAAGAAGCAGCGCACCATGGACGGCGAGCTGAAGGCCATCCTCGGACTGATGGACAATTCGACGACCATCTTCGGAGCCGACTGGCGCAAGGACTACCTGACGGCTACGTCGGGCAGCATCAGCGAGCGCGTGTATACCCTGGCGGCCTATGCCCAGCACGAGCAGCGCGTGGTGAAGAACGTGACGGCTACGGTGGGACTGCGCCTGACGCACCACGAGACCTTCGACCAGCACCTGACGCCGAAGGCCACGCTGATGTATGCCCCGGGGAATTTCCGTCTGCGCGCCACCTATTCGGCGGGCTTCCGTGCCCCGGGATTGGATGAGCTGTACTACCGCTACTACTCCGTAAACCGCGGTAAGCCGCAGATCATCTTCGGCAACCGCAATCTGAAGCCCGAAAAGAGCAACTACGTAGCACTGAACGCCGAGTACCGCACGCACGAGATTGCCGTCAGTGTGACGGGCTATCTGAACCGTATCAACGACATGGTGGTGCGCCAGAATATTGCCGTGGACGACGCATCGATGCAAATGCTGCGCCAGGAGTTTACGGAGATGACCGATGCCGAGGCTGCCAAGCTGGAGCGCTATTCGCTGTATCAGAACAGCGACAAGGGCGACGTGAAGGGCATGCAGGTGAATGTGTCGGCGAATGTGTTCGAGGGCTGTAACCTCTCGGCGAACTACGTCTACACCTACGCCCGTACGAAGAGCGGCGAGGAGTGGACCGTGCTGGAACGTAGCATCCGCCATGCGGCGACGATTGCCGCCAACTACCATCACCGCTGGGGCAAATATGCGCTGAACGTGAATGTGAACGGACGCCTGCAGTCGAAGACCTACTATCCCGACTATGAGGACGCCCCGGGCTACGGCGTGTGGAACCTGCATACGACGCATAGCTTCGACTGTACGAAGTGGGCCTTCGTGGAGCCGAGCATCGGTGTGGACAATGTGTTCGACAAGGTAGACCGCCGCATCGACTCGTCGCTGCGCAAGTATGCGCTCTACAGTCCCGGCCGCATGCTGGTCGTCGGACTGAAGGTCAGATTCAAACAATAGCTTTTTGTTAACGTGTATAATTATATAAGTTGTCAAGGAGATTTGTCGCGAGACAAGTCTCCTTTTTTTTGATAAAAACATTTAATTTTTTGGTTTTTCGCACATTTCTTTGTACCTTCGCAACCTATAAAGTGATGAGCAACATGAAGACGGCATATTACCAGGTGGGCGGACACGTGTTCGGCGTCAGTGGCGGGGAGGAATTCCTGGCGCTGATGGAGAACTATGAGCCGTTTCGTTGCGACAATCATTCAACATTCAACATTCAACATTCACCATTATTTGAACTGACCATCGGCAGTGGCGAGGCGCCGGCCTATAGCGAGGAGCTGCGCCAGGATGAAGAGGGGCAGGAGATAGTCTGCGGGCGGACCGCAGACGGTGAGGCGGTGTTTGAATTCCGCTGGTGGCAGGAGACGGCCGGGTGGCTGGTATGTTCGGAAGACTACCATCAGGGGCGCCTGCTGACGACGGGACGTTACACGAAGATGGCCATCGACAATGCACTGATGGTGCTCTATGCGCTGGCTACGGCGGATCGGGGTACGGTGCTGTTCCACGCCGCTGTGGTGAGTCGCGGAGGCCGCGGGTATATGTTTTTGGGCAAGAGCGGTACGGGCAAGAGTACCCATGCACGGCTGTGGCTGCAGCATATCGAGGGTACGGCGCTGGTGAACGACGACAACCCCGTTGTTCGTATTGTGGGCGACGGTTCCTCCGTCGTCTATGGTTCCCCATGGAGCGGCAAGACGCCGTGCTACCGCAATGTGAGCTATCCGCTGGGCGGCATCGTGATGCTGAGTCAGGCGCCGTACAACAAGATACAGCGGCTGGGTGGCATCCAGGCTTATGCCTCGCTGGTGGCGAGCATCAGCGGCAAGCGGTGGGACAGCCGTGTGGCCGACGGGCTGCACGAGACGGAGAATGCGCTGGCCTCGACGGTGGCGGTATGGCATCTGGAGTGCCTGCCGGACGAAGCAGCAGCGAAACTTTGTTCTTTGAACATTGAACTTTGAACTTTATGATTACTGACGGGCAGATATTGGACGAGGCGGTTCGGCTGGTGAGCGAGGACGTGAGTGTGACGCTGCCGGTGAACGGGCGAAGCATGCTGCCGTTTATCATTGGCGGCAGGGAGAGCGTCATCCTGCAAAAGCCTCACGATGTCTGCGTCGGCGATGTGGTGCTGGCATGGGTTGAAGGCTGCCGGTGGGTTGTACACCGCATCATCCGCATCGATGGCGACCGTGTGACGCTGATGGGCGATGGGAATATTGTCGGTGTGGAGCATTGCACGATGGGTGATGTCAAGGCCCGTGTGACGCATGTGGTGGATGCGCAGGGAAAGCCCCACGATATATATAATAGGTGGCGCCGCATGGGGGCCAGAATATGGTGGTATCTGCGCCCAATCAGAAGATATTTGTTGTTTATTTATAGGAAGTTATAGAAGTTAAAGAAGTTATAGAAGTTATAGAAGATATGAAGATTAAGAATGGATTTGTGTTGCGGCAGGTGTGTGGCGAGAACGTCATAGTGGGCGAGGGCCTCGGTGCCGTGAATTTCGGTAAGTTGCTGGCGCTGAACGAGACCGCAGCATGGCTGTGGAAGACAGCGCTGGCCATGGGCGACTTTAGCGTGGAAGGGCTGGCTGAGCGCCTCTGCGAGGAATACGACGTCACGCCGGAGCAAGCTCAGCAGGACGTTGCGGCTATTCTGCAGCAGTGGCAGGAAGTGGGCGTCGTGGAACTTTGAACATTGAACTTTGAACGATGAAGTATATCGCGTGGCTGTGGCGTAACTCACGGGGCATTCGCTGGCAAGCAGTGGTGCGCATCGTGGCAGGTATCGGGCAGGTATTGCTCGGCCTGACGATGGTATGGCTCAGCAAGCGATTCATCGACGAGACTATCCGCAAGGGAACTAGCGACGATGTGCTGCAGATGGTGATGTGGCTTGTGTTGACGGTGGTTGGTGGCGTGGCCCTGCGACAGGTGGGCTATTGGCTGGCAACAACTGCGAATATAAGTCAGACAAACGCCCTGCGGTTGCGCATCTTCAGCAGTCTGTTTCGCCGTCAGCTGTTCAGCGAACAGGAGCTGCACTCGGGCGATGTCACCTCGCGACTGGCGAAGGACATCGAGACCGTGAGCCAGGTGACCACCGACACCGTGCCGCAGATGGTGATTACGATGATACAATTGTGTGGCGCCTTCTTGTTGATGCGGTGGTTTGATGCCCGATTGGCGTGGGCACTGCTGTTGCTGACACCGCTGGCCATCGTCTTCGGAAAACTCATTGCCCGCAGGCTGCGCAAGATGACGCTCGACATCCGCCAGGACGAGAGTCGCATACAAATGCAAGTGCAGGAGGGCATGGAACATAATGCCGTGTTGCGGTCGCTAGGGTCAGAGCAGTGGGTGACCGACCGTCTGGACACGATGCAACAGCGCCTGCACGGCAATGTGCTGCGCCGTACGCGGTTTACCGTCGTCGTACGCGTCATCATGGGCTGCGTCTTTGGGCTTGGCTACCTGCTGGCCTTTGTGTGGGGGGGCATCGGACTGAGAAACGGTACCATTACCTTTGGTGTGATGACATCGTTCCTGCAACTGGTGGGTATGATTCAGAACCCCATTCTGCAGCTGTTGAACATGGTGCCGGGCGTGATACATGCCACGGCAAGTATCGATAGGTTGGAGGAATTGGAAGGTAACGGGGCTGCGACCATGTTGCAGCATACGGGACAGGTTACGACACAGTCGCAACAAACTGTGAACCAAGAGGCGGTGGTGCGGTTTGAGGATGTGTCGTTTCGGTACGCGACGGGCGATAGGGAGATACTGAGTCATTTTTCGCACGATTTCAAGGCGGGCACGAAGACCGCCATTATGGGCGAGACGGGTATCGGCAAGACGACGCTGTTCCGTCTGATTCTCGGTTTCATAGCACCTACGGAAGGTCGTGTGGAGGTTGGTGGTGAGCTGTGTTTCGTGCCTCAGGGCAATACGCTGATGAGCGGCACCATCCGCTATAACCTGCAACTGGCGAAGCCCGAGGCCACTGATGATGAGCTGAAGAGCGTGCTGCATACCGCCTGTGCCGACTTTGTGTTCGACCTGGCGGAAGGTCTCGATACGGAACTCGGCGAGCGCGGCAGTGGATTGAGTGAAGGTCAGGCGCAGCGCATCGCCATAGCACGAGGACTATTGCGTCCGGGTGGTATTTTGTTGCTCGACGAGATTAGCAGCTCGCTGGACGAACCTACCGAGCGTGAACTATACCGCAGGCTCTTTGCCGCCTGTCCCGAGAAAACCATGTTGTTTATTACCCACCGCCCGACGGTAACGCAGCAGTGTGATGAGAGTTTAGAGTTGAGAGTTTAGAGCTGATGTTGTACGTTGACGTGATATTGCCCGTGCCCTTGGAAGGGATGTTCACCTACGCCGTGCCAGAAGGAATGGCGGTGAAGGTGGGCCAGCGCGTGGTGGTACCCTTCGGACGTTCGAAGACGTATGTCGGACTGGTGGGGCGCGTGCACAGCACCAAACCCGAAGGCTACGAGGTGAAAGCCATCCAGCAGGTGATGGATTCGGAACCCGTTGTAACCGAGCAACAACTGCAGTTGTGGCAGTGGATCAGCGACTACTACCTGTCGCCCATCGGTGATGTGTATAAGGCTGCACTGCCAGCAGGACTGAAAGATACCGAGGGCTATAAGCCGCGCACGGAGACGTTTATCCGACTGACGGAACAGTACCGCAACGAGGCCGCGCTGCATGTGGCGCTGAACGTGCTGTCGCGAGCCCGCAAACAGTTGGAGGCGTTTACGAAGTACCTGGAGTTGTCGGGCATTGATTTAATTAGTAATGAGAAATTAGTAATTAGTAATTGTGATAACACTCAGGGCGAAAAACAGGGCGGACAAGGTAATCATAATTACTCATTACTCATTACTAATTCCTCATTAGTCACAGAAGTGACACGCGAAGAACTGATGAATGCCAGTGGGGTGGCGGCGGTGACCATCAGCGAACTGGTGAAGCGCGGGATGCTGGAAACTTACGAGGTGGAGGTAGGACGACTGAATCATGGTGGCGAATACCGCCCGGAACTCATCAAACCCTTGAGCGCAGCCCAGGAGGAGGCTTATAACGGCATTCTGATGTCGATGATGAAGAAACAGGTGACACTGTTGCACGGTGTGACGGGTTCCGGAAAGACAGAGATATACATCCACCTGATTCGCCGTGCCCTGGAACGTAAGGAACAAGTGCTCTACCTGTTGCCCGAGATAGCATTGACTGTACAGATGATGCAACGCTTGCAGCGGGTGTTTGGTAATAGGCTGGGCATTTACCACTCGAAATATAGCGACGCCGAGCGCGTGGAAATCTGGCAGAAGCAGTTGTCGAAGAATCCCTACGACATCATTCTCGGTGCCCGCAGTGCCGTTTTCCTGCCCTTCCAGCAGTTAGGACTGGTCATTGTCGACGAGGAACACGAGACCTCGTATAAGCAGCAAGACCCTGCCCCGCGGTATCATGCCCGCAGTGCCGCCATTATGCTGGCAGCCCGCCAGAAGGCAGCGGTGGTGTTGGGAACGGCGACACCATCGATGGAAAGCTACCATAACACACAGACGGGCAAGTATGGCTTGGTGGAACTGAAAGAGCGCTACCAGGGTTTGGAATTGCCCGAGATACAGGTGGTGGACATAGCCGATTTGCAGCACCGAAAAATGATGAACGGCGCCTTTTCACCGTTGTTGCTGGCTCGTATGCGCGAGGCGTTGGAACAGGGCGAACAGGTCATCCTGTTTCAGAATCGTCGAGGGTTCTCGCCCGTTGTCGAGTGTCATCAGTGTGGATGGGTGCCTACGTGTCAGCATTGCGACGTGTCGCTAACCTTGCACCGTCAGCTTGGACAATTGACGTGCCACTATTGTGGCGCTACCTATAGCATTCCCACGGAGTGTCCCTGTTGCGGAGGAACCGACCTGCGCACACGCGGCTATGGTACCGAGAAGATTGAGCAGCAGGTGCACGACCTGTTTCCCGAGGCCCGCATTGCCCGTATGGACCTGGACACTACGCGCACCCGTAATGCCTACGAGCGCATCATCACCGATTTTGCCGCGGGAAGGACGAATATCCTCATTGGTACGCAGATGATTTCGAAGGGTCTCGACTTCGACCGCGTCAGTGTGGTGGGCATTGTCAATGCCGATTCGATGTTGAACCAGCCCGACTTCCGGGCCTTCGAGCATGCCTTTATGATGATGTCGCAGGTCAGTGGTCGTGCAGGTCGTAAGCATCGTCGTGGACTCGTCATCCTGCAAACCAAACAACCCCAGCTGCCGGTTATCGGACAGGTGGTGCGCGGTGACTATACCGCCCTGTATAAGGACTTGGTGGCCGAGCGACAGGTGTTTCGCTATCCGCCCTTTGTCCGATTGGTGTACGTCTTCCTGCGCCACCGTAATGAGACCACCGTACATGCTGCCGCACTGGATTTGGGAACCCGTCTGCGCCAGACATTCCCTGGGCGTGTGCTTGGGCCCGACAAGCCTTCGGTGGCGAAGGTCAGCGGACAAAACATCCGCAAGCTGATGCTCAAGCTGGAACCCGGCATCGACATGCCACGCGTGCGCAAGACGCTGTTGCTGCTACGCCAGCAGTTGCTCGACGACAAGCGTTATACCACGCTTCAGGTATATTACGACGTAGATCCACAATGAGAAGTTAAAGAAGTTAAAGAAGTTAGAGGAGTTATAGAATTTTTATTACCTTTGCAAGCAATTTTATTCAAGACCAGATGCTTATGAAGAAAATAGTACGCTTTTCATTACTCGTATTGCTGCTTTTTACGGTGCAGAGCACCTTTGCACAGTTGCCTCAGGTGACGCTGAAGACCATGGACGGCAAGCCGGTACGCGTCGATACGCTGTCGAATGGCGGAAAACCGTTTATCATCGATTTCTTTGCCACATGGTGTAAGCCCTGCAACCGCGAACTCGATGCCATCAGCGAGGTGTATGGCGATTGGCAGGAGGAGACCGGCGTGAAGATCTTTGCCGTATCCATTGATCAGGGACAGAACATCAATAAGGTGAAGCCCCTTGTCGACAATCACGGCTGGGAGTACGACGTGCTGCTTGACCCTAATGGTGACCTGAAGCGCGCCTTTGGAATCCAGATGATACCTTACGTGATGATTGTCGATGGACAGGGCACCATCGTTTATCGCCATGCCGGCTACAACGACGGTGAGGAGGCAGAACTCATCGAAAAGGTGAGAGAAGTAAGAGGTAAGAAGTAAGAGGTGAGAGTAATGATAACTGAGAACTCATGAAAGCATTTATACTCTTATTGTTGCTTGCTGGATTTCAGGTAACAGCTCATGGTCAGAATCAGCAGGGTGTTTCGCTGCATGGCACTGTGCAGAGCGACGTTTTGATACCCCAGAACGATGATGCCATTGGTGCCGAGAAGACCGATGACGTGCTGACGAATACCTATGTGGACCTGCAGTTACAGAGCAAATATGTGGATGCCGGCGTCCGTGTGGAGTATCTGGAGCATCCGCTGCCCGGTTTCGAGCACGACTTCGCAGGGTGGGGTGTACCTCATTTCTGGGTGAAGGGACGCTTGGGACGTGCAGAACTGACGGCAGGAACGTTTTATGAGCAGTTTGGTTCAGGACTTATTCTTCGTACCTACGAGGAACGTTCGCTGGGTATCGACAATTCGCTGCTGGGCGGCCGTCTGGTGGTGAAACCCATGAAGGGCGTCACGGTGAAGGCACTGTCGGGTAAGCAGCGCCGCTATTGGAAGTGGAACAAGTCGCTGGTGAGCGGTGCTGATGCCGAGGTGGCACTGAACGAATGGATTCCCAGTCTCGGAAAGTCGGGAACGGAACTGATGGTGGGTGCCTCGTGGGTCAATAAATACGAAGAACAGGAGGATATCTTCGTCGACGCTTCCCATAAGTTGAATCTGCCGAAGTTTGTCAATGCATGGGACGTGCGTGCCACCTTGAACAAGGGACCATGGAGCGTGCTGGCTGAATATGCCCAGAAGACGCAGGACCCGTCGTTCGACAATCAATACTCTTACGAGAAAGGCTCTGCGGCCTTGTTTTCGGGATCGTACTCGAAGAAGGGGCTGAGCCTGTTGTTGCAGGCCAAGAGGAGCGAGAATATGTCGTTTCGCAGTCGTAGGTCGATGATTGGCACCTCGTCGTTCATCAACCATCTGCCGGCATTTACGCAGGACCATACCTATGCGTTGGCAGCGCTCTATCCCTATGCCACACAGCTGGCTGGCGGCGAATGGGCGTGGCAGGCTGAAGGTGGCTACAACTTCAAGCGCAAGACGACGCTGGGCGGACGGTATGGCATGAATGTGAAGGTGAACTTCTCGCATGTGCGCTGGGAGGGTACGACCTTCTATCAGGACCTGGACGTGCAGTTGACGCGTAAATTGACGAAGGACTTCAAGTTGTCGCTGATGTATATGAACCAGCGCTACAATAAGACCGTCGTCGAGGGAGAGGGCGGCATGGTGCACAGCAATATCTTCATTGCCGACGGTAAGTGGCAGCTGGCTCCTAAGACGGCTTTGCGTGCGGAGGTACAGTATCTGGCAACAGCTGACGATCAGGGTGATTGGGCCTATGGTCTTGTGGAACTGTCGCTGGCTCCTCACTGGATGTTGTCGGCAAGCGATATGTATAATGTCGGCGACACCCATGTACACTACTATCAGGGTGGCGTGGCCTTTAGTACGGGCGCACACCGTCTACAGGTAGGCTACGGACGGACACGTGCAGGCTACAACTGTTCGGGTGGTGTCTGTCGCTATGTGCCGGCCAGCAAGGGCGTTACACTGTCGTATAACTACAATTTTTGAAAAATGTAAGAATTATGAAGCACCATACATTTCCTAATTTCTCATTTACATTTCTCATTTGCATTGTCCTGTTGCTGACGGCATGCAGTCATATCGACGAGGACGACAGGCTCATCTACGTGAAACCTGCTGAGGTGAGCCGTCGTGTGCTGTTGGAGGACTTCACCGGCCAGCGTTGCGTGAACTGTCCGAAAGCCAACGACGAGATCAAGGCCTTGCAGGAGCAGTATGGCGAATTCAACGTCATTGCCGTTGGTATCCATTCTGGTCCCCTGGGATTCTATACCAAAGGCGACTACGTGGGACTGAGCACTGAGGTGGGCGACGAATACTATAAACACTGGGCACTCGACTATCAGCCCGTGGGACTCATCGACCGTGGGGCTCCCTTGGAATATACCGCTTGGAACACCCGTATCCGTGAAGAACTCACGAAGACGGCACCTGTCGATATTGATCTGGTGCTCGCTGTCGATAACGACCAGCTGACCATCTGGGCAGATGTCAAGGGTGTTGAGGGAACGACTACGGGAAATTTGCAGCTCTGGCTGACGGAGGATTACGTCACCGCTTTCCAGCTGATGCCCGACGGCTCGCGTAATATGGAGTACCAGCACCAGCATGTGTTCCGTGCAGCTATCAATGGCATGTGGGGAGAACCCGTCACGGTCCGTGAGGGTGAAACCTTTACCACGCAGCATTATCAGTACACGGTTCCGAAGGACTGGGTGGTAGGCAATCTCTCGGTGGTGGGCTTCGTCTACAACGCACAAGGTGTGCTGCAGGCGCGAAAACTATGAAAATTGAACAATTAAAATGATATGCGTATGAAGAAATTCTTTACTCTGTTTTTTCTTTGCTTGCTGACTGCAACCTATGCGATGGCTGAGGATGGCGGCAAATTCCAGTTTACCGATAAAAGCGGCAACGTGATTTCCAATGGTGAAACCGTAACCAGAAACGAACTCACAGAAGACCTGATAATGGGTAATTTTGTCAATAGCGGTTTGATGGTCAAAAACGTGTCTGGAGCCAGTGCTGCAGTGCGCATCAGTTATCAGATTGAGACGCTGGACAATGGTACGTTTCAGATTTGTTTTCCTGAGAGTTGCATCAGCAAAGCTGCCACGGGTAGTTTCGAGACGTCGAAAGGTACGATGACGGCAGGTGAACAGCGCGACCTGCAGTGCGAATGGTTTCCTGAAACCTATGGTACCTGCAAGGCTACGCTGACCATCGAGGAATTGAACGCCTTGGGTACGAAGGTGGCCGACGGTCCCTCAATCACTGTAGTCTTCCAGTATGCTAACCCCACACGAGTAGATGCATTGTCTGGTGTGGCAAGCATCACGGAACATTACACCTTGCAGGGTGTTCCTGTGGATGGCTGTCAGAAGGGCATTATCATCAGTCGCCTGGCTGACGGAAGAATCGTAAAAACAATTACTAAATAAACGTATTTTGCTTATGAAGAAGTTTTTTACTTTCATGATGGTGCTTGCTGTAGCAAGCATCCTGAACGTTCAGGCTCAAGTGCTCCAAAGAGAGCGCGTGGCTATGCCTGTAGTCAACAATCTGCATCGTGCCTCGATTACTCCTGGTGCCAATCAGGGCTGGTGGGGCTATGCAGACAATGATTCCGAGATGACCGGTCTGGGTGTCAATGGCGCCGATACCTATCATTGTGCCATCTTCATTCCTGGTGATCATACTGTGGCTGGTGGTAAGACCATTCAGGCTGTCCGCTTCGGACTCGTTGCTCCCAACGCTTCCAATACGAAGGTATGGATTGCCAGCCAGCTGCCTTCAAGCATCGATGCTACGAACTGCCTTCAGGTTGTGGACGTTCCTGCTGCTGATTTAGGTAAGGTGAATATCGATGTGGCACTGACTTCGCCCTATACGATTCCTGCCGAAGGTGTGTATGTCGGTTATTCGTTCACCATTACCCAGGTGCAATATCAGGCTGATGCATATCCCATTATTGTTACTGGCGATGATCAGGCCAACACACTGCTTCTGCGTACAGATAATAGTGTGCCCAGCTGGTCGGATCTGAATGGCAATGGCTTTGGTAAGCTCTTCCTGCAGGTACTGCTCGAAGGTCAGTTTGCCGATAATCTCGTGACACCTTCTGACTTTGGTAACGTGTATGCCAAGATAGGTGAGAGTGCCACAGTTGATGTAACACTGAAGAACAATGGTTTCACTCCTGTCAGCAGCATTGATTACACCATAACTTCTGATGGTGTTATCAGTGATGCTATCCGTGTGGAACTGGCATCGCCCATCGCTTTCGCGTCAAAGGGCGTCGTTTCGATTTCCATTCCTGCTGAGGCTGCTCAGAGCATCAAGGAGAAGACGCTGACCATTACGAAAGTTAATGGCAATGCCAACGAGGCTTCAGAAAAGGATGCCAAGTTCACGCTGTATTCTCTTACGAAAATCATCAATCGTAATGTCGTTATCGAGCAGTTTACCGGTACTGGTTGTGGCTGGTGTCCGCGTGGTCATGCGGGCATGGGTAAGCTGCGCACGACATTTGGCGACCGTTTCATCGGTATTGCCCTGCACCAGTATAGTCAGCAGAGCTATGATGCCATGTATATTGCGAAGAATTCCTATGCTCCTGTGGGTTTGACTGGTGCACCGTCTTGTCGTTTGGACCGTGGTGAGGTCATTGATCCTTACTATGGCTCTGCCTACGATATCTGTGATGATTTTAATGCCGAGATGGCTATTCCCGCAATGGCTGACATTGATGTTCGCGGATACTATAATGAAGAATTCACACAGGTGGAAGCTACGGCCAACATTACTTCGCTGTTTGACGAGAAGTATCATCTGGAGTTTGTGCTTACTGCCGATGGCCTTCAGGGAACCGGAACGGGATGGAATCAGGCAAACTATTATGCTCAGTATACCCAGGCAGAGATTGGCGATGAAAACTTGAACCAGTTTGGCGCTGGCGGCTCTATGGGAACTAACCCCATCTCCAATTTCGTGTTCAACGATGTGGCTATTGCCAGCTCTTACTTTATGAATTCGAACCTGGTATCTGACCTTGAGATGACTGCCGGTGCTTCCACAAGCGTTAATTATACTTTGTCGTTGCCAAGCTATACGAAACTGAAGGACGCCCTGCAGAAAGACCAGCTCTTTGTGGTGGCCCTGCTTGTCGATCAGAATGGCCGTATCGTGAATGCCGCCAAGGCTCAGGCTGCTGATGCTGCGAGTGTGAGCAACGTTCGTAGCGCTAACACCAGCGTGGCAGCCCGCTACACGCTCGATGGTCGTCAGATCAGTGCTCCCCAGCATGGTATCAACATCGTAAAGATGAGCGATGGCACTGTTAAAAAGGTGATGGTTAAGTGAGTGAAATGAGAGCGAGGCTCTCATTTCCGAACGTGAATCACCTCGATACGTGTATCAAGGTGATGGTTAAGTAAAACAACGTTTTTATCCATCATAAAAAAGAGGGTACTCCATGTTGGAATACCCTCTTATTGTTGGTATGCAGTATCTTTCTTAGAAGTCCAGCTGACAGCCTACGCCAAGCACGCGGTTGGTGCGGGTGAAACTGTCGCTGACGCCAGCCGTAGGATAGTCGTTACGGTTGTAGTTGTCGTAGTTGGTCTGGAAATAGGCTGCCGAGAGGGTGACGTTGTCCTTCACCTTGTAGCTGAAGCCCAGACCGATGCTGTAGCTGTTGACTACGAACGACATGTCGTTCATGTAGCGGTCGGAGAGTCCGTAGCGGGTTAGCTGTCCACCGCAAGACACATTCAGACGGTCGGTGACGTCCCATTCGACACCAGCCAGAAACTCGTTGGTGTTATGGTCGAGCAGTTCCTGCGTGTTGTTATACCAGCTGGCATCCTTGTCGAAATAGTGGTGCCAGCCGAGGTTGAGGCTAACCTCATCGATGGGCTTCCACTGTGCACCGACAGTGAGCAGGGCAGGGGCGTCCTCGTTGACTTTCTCGCCATCGCGGAAACGGTTGACGGCGGCAATCTCGCTGGCTTCGTTGACGGTTGACTCGTTCTTCATGCGAATCTGTGTCTTGAACTCGTACTTGGCAGCGAAATTAAAGTTCTTATATTTCCAGTCTACGCCAATGACGGGGGCAATGCCCAAACCATCCTGGTTACACAGCAGGTTCACTCCCTGGGCATATTTCTGCAACTGCAGCAGACTCTCTCGGGTACCTTCCAGCTGGGCCTGCTTGGCCACCAGTTCTGCAGGAGCGGTGGCACCGGCAGCCTCGTACTGCGCAATGGCGGCATTGACCAGGTCGAGACCATTGTTGACGGTTGTAGAAGAATACTGCAGGAAATCGGCGAAGTCGTAGTAGCCGGCCTCAGTCTTCACCTGGATGTTGCTGATCTTGGCCTTGTAGGTGGCATCGCCGTAAAGCAGGCGCAGACCACCATAGACCGACAGGTTGGGGTAAATCTTATAGGCAGCACCTAACTGAATGCCATAGTAATACTGGCGGCCCTTCATATAGCTGTCCATATCGTAACCCTGGGCACCCAGCGGCTGCAGCATGTGGGCAATGCTACCCACGACACTCTCGAAAGAGCCCAAACCATCGGCAAACTCACACGAGCCACCACCTCCAGGTACGGAGAGGTTGAACTGCAAACTCCAATTACCTTTATTATAGGCACCCTGCAGCGAAGGAATGATGGGGGCATCGGCTACACCCTCGAACTCCTTCGTAGACAGTCCACCATTTTTCTTACCCAGCGCAAAAACGGGATTGGTAGACGTGATGGTACGTGTCTGGTGGGCATACTGCCAATTGAAGGCCACATGGAATCCTTCGGGCATAAAAGCTACACCGGCAGGGTTCGAATAGACGCCATCGAGGCCGATAGCGGCATCGCGGGCGGGATTCTTCAAAAACGAAATACTTTGGTTGGTGTTGGTGAGGATACCGCCAGCCATGGCGCTCACCGTTGTCATCGTGAAAGCAATCAGCGAAAATACAATCTTTTTCATTACTATTTAATTAATTTTTGCTTAAAACGGCCGCAAAGGTACGGTAATTGCACAAAACTGCGGTAAGAGTGCAAAAATAATTAACGCTTATTAACTAAAACATGCACATTTTCTGCACAAATGTGCCAAAGTGTGCATATTTTTGTGTACGAACACAGTAAATCTCCACTCACTACTCTCCACTTACCACTCACTTCTCCGAGGGATAACTGACGCGTGTGTGGTAGATGGTCTTGAGTTTCTCGATGAGCACGGTCTTGGCATACTGTATGTCGCGGAACGTGATGGGGCACTCGCGGAAGAATCCATCGGACACCTGGGTGTCAACAATGCGCTCTACAAGACTGCGAATGCTGGCCTCTGTGTAGTCGGGCAGCGAGCGTGACGCAGCCTCTACACCATCGGCCATCATCAGACAGGCTTGTTCACGGGTAAAGGGATTCGGTCCGGGATAGGTGAACAGCAGTTCATCGACTGGTTCATCGGGATGCTCGTTCTTATAGCGAATGAAGAAGAACTTCGCCTTGCCCTGTCCGTGGTGGGTGGCAATGAAGTCGCGGATGACTTTAGGCAGATTGCTTTTATCGGCCATCTTGAGACCTTCGGTGACATGACTGATAATGTATTGTGCCGATTCAATATCGGTGAGCATCTCGTGGGGATCGATGCCCGACTGGTTCTCGGTGTAATAGATCGGATTAGCCAGCTTGCCGATGTCGTGATACAACGCTCCGGTACGCACCAGCTGTGCATCGGCTCCGATTTTATTGGCTATCTCACCGGCAAGATTAGCCACCTGGATAGAATGGTTGAAGGTTCCTGGAGCAACCTCGCTCATACGACGGAGCAATGGACTGTTGGTATTCGAGAGTTCGATGAGCGTGATGTCGCTGGTGAATCCGAAGACCTTCTCGATGAGGTAGAGCAGAGGATAGGCGAAGAGCAGGGCTACACCGTTAACGAGCAGGTAGTTGTACGTAGAATAGTCGATCATGGTGAGCTCAGTGGTGCGTGTCCAGTCGAAAGCCAGGTTTACAGCCATCGCAGCGAGGGTGATGATGACGGCTGAGCGGAACAGCTGTGAACGTTGTGCCAGTTCGCGCAGACTATTGATGGCTACCAGACCAGCGACCGTTTGTACGACCACGAACTGGAAGGGATGTTGGAGCATCAGCGCACAGATGAATACCATGGTGATGTGCGTCATGAAGGCGGTGCGGGAATCCATGAAGACGCGTATGAAGATAGGCACCATCGCATACGGCAGGATAAAGACATGGATAAACATATTGCGCACAAGCAGTGCGGTGAGCAGTGCGAATAGGATGATGAGAGCGTAGAGCATCGTAAGACTACGCGGCTTATCGAAATAGTCCTTGCGGTAGAGCGTCAGATAGAGCGTAAAGCAGATCATAAGTATCATGACATACAGTATCTGGCCGAGTAGCGATATCTGGTTCTGTGTGCGGTCTTGATTGCGACGGTCGTTTTCCTTGAGGTAAGACTGTATGACGTGATAGGTTTGCTGGGTGACAATCTCACCACGGTCTACGATGCGCTCGCCTTTTTGTACGAGACCACTCGCCAATGGGATGTTTGAGATGAGTTCGTTACGGCTTGACTCACTACGTGTGCGGTCGTACGAGAGGTTGGGAACGATATAGTTGTTGAGGTTAAGTCGTTGGAGCAGAGCACGGTGTGGAGCCAGTTTCTCGTCAGCAAAGAGCTGCTCGTAGGCCGTCTTGGCGGAGTAGATCTCCATGACGGAAACACTGCTGGCCTGCTTGTGATTGACAACACGTATCATGCTGGCGGTGTCGTGGTGTAGGGCCTCGTACTGATCGGCAGGCATGATTCCTTGCTGATAGAGACTGTGCAGACGGTTGGTAATGACGCTGATGTAATCGTTGGGAAGGTCGGGTATACCGTCGGCATAGTCTGTCGTGAACTTGCGTACCATGCGTACCTCGGTGTTCTCGTCGTAATTGTAATAGGGTTCGTAGTTACGAAGCACACTGTCACGCTCATGACGTATGGTGGCATCTGATTTTAGTACAGGGAAGTCGAAGGGTGCCGTGAGCTCGGCATAGCGCCAGGGCTTTCCTTGTTCGACAGCGAAACTGTTCGTGGTGTCGTGGGGCATAGCCCAGACCACAATGGCCACCGTGGTGATGACGAGGGCGGAACGTATCAGCAAATTGCGCCAAAAGGCGTTGTCTTTGAAGGATAAATTGTTCATCTGCACGTGATTTTGCTGCAAAGATACAAAATAATTGATAATTGACAATTGATAATTGATAATTATTTAGTAATTTTGCAGCCAAAATATAATAATGTATGGCAGAAAGAAGAGTTAGGGTGCGTTTTGCACCTAGTCCCACGGGGGCTTTACATATTGGCGGCGTACGTACCGCACTTTATAATTACCTGTTTGCCCGTCAGCATGGCGGCGACCTGGTATTCCGTATTGAAGACACCGACTCCACACGTTTCGTACCTGGAGCCGAGGAGTATATCATCGAGTCGTTCAAGTGGCTGGGTATCCAGTTCGACGAGGGCGTGTCGTTTGGTGGCGACAAAGGTCCCTACCGTCAGAGCGAGCGTCGCGACATCTACAAGAAGTATGTGCAGCAGTTGCTGGATGCTGACAAGGCGTATATTGCCTTCGATACTCCCCAGGAGTTAGAGGCCAAGCGTGCTGAGATTCAGAATTTCCAGTACGACTGTCATACACGTAGTCAGATGCGTAACTCGCTGACACTGTCGAAGGACGAGGTCGATGCACTGATTGCCGATGGTCATCAGTATGTGGTACGCTTCAAGGTTGAGGCTGGACAAGAGATCCTGGTCAACGACTTGATTCGTGGTGAGGTACGCGTGAAGAGCGACATCTGCGACGATAAGGTGCTCTACAAGAGTGCTGACGAGTTGCCCACCTATCATCTGGCCAATATCGTTGATGATCATCTGATGGAGATTTCGCACGTCATTCGTGGTGAGGAGTGGTTGCCTAGTGCTCCATTGCACGTCATGTTGTATCGTGCCTTTGGCTGGGAGGATACCATGCCGCAGTTTGCTCACCTGCCCCTGTTGCTGAAACCTGATGGCAAGGGAAAACTGTCGAAGCGTGATGGCGACCGTTTGGGCTTCCCCGTGTTCCCATTGGAATGGAAAGACCCCAAGACTGGCGAAACGTCTCGCGGCTATCGTGAGGACGGCTATTTCCCTGAGGCTGTCATCAACTTCTTGGCGCTGTTGGGATGGAATCCGGGTACTGAACAGGAGATTTTCTCGCTGGACGAGCTGGTTCCACTGTTCGATATCTCCAAGTGTTCGAAGGCTGGTGCCAAGTTTGCCTACGACAAGGGCATTTGGTTTAACCATGAGTATATCCTGATGAAGTCTGCTGAGGAGATTGCCCAGCTGTTCTTCCCCATTGTCAAGGAACATTGTCCTGACGAGACGCTGGAGCGTGTCACGAAAGTAACAGCCATGATGAAAGACCGTGTGTCGTTTGTCAAGGAACTGTGGCCCCTGTGCTCGTTCTTCTTCGTGGCTCCTACGGAGTACGACGAGAAGACAGTCAAGAAGCGCTGGAAGGAAGACAGTGCAGCACAACTGACCGAACTTATCGCTGTGCTCGAGGGCATTGACGACTTCTCGTTGGAGAATCAGGAGCAGATTGTCCATCAGTGGATTGAGCAGAAGGAGTATAAGTTGGGTAACATCATGAATGCTTGGCGACTGACGCTCGTTGGCGAGGGTAAGGGCCCGGGCATGTTCGATATCTCGGCCTTCTTGGGCAAGGAAGAAACCATCCGTCGCATGAAGCGCGCCATCGAAGTGTTGTCGTAATAACGTAATATCGTAATAACGGTATACCGAATGTATAATTTAATTATCTATCTTTACCAGTTAGGAATCATCGTCGCGAGCCTTTTCAACGAGAAAGTTCGCAAGATGTGGCATGGTGAGCGTGAAGCGTATCGTGTCCTGAAAGAGAAGGTCGATCCTAACGCTAAGTACGTGTGGTTTCATGCTGCCTCGCTGGGTGAGTTTGAACAGGGGCGTCCGCTGATGGAACAGCTTCGTCGCGAGCATCCGGAATACAAGATCCTGCTGACATTCTTCTCGCCTTCGGGGTATGAGGTGCGCAAGAATTATGAAGGTGCCGACATCATCTGCTATCTGCCGCTGGACACCATCACCAATGCCCGTCGCTTCCTGCGTGCTGTACGTCCTGTGATGGCGTTCTTCATCAAATACGAATTCTGGTACAACTACCTGCACATTCTGAAGCATCGTCAGGTTCCGGTCTATAGTGTGTCCAGCATTTTCCGTCCTGACCAGATCTTCTTCCGTTGGTACGGACGTCAGTATAGTCGTGTGCTCAACTGTTTTACACATTTCTTCGTACAGAATGAGGTCAGTCGCGAGTTGCTGGCCAAACTGCATATCACCAATGTGACGGTGGTAGGTGACACGCGTTTCGACCGTGTGCTGCAAATCAAGGCTGCAGCCAAACAACTGCCCATTGTGGAACAGTTTTTGAAGGAGTCAGGAGTCAGGAGTCAGGAGCCAGGAGACGGTCCGAAGGTGTTTGTCGCCGGTTCTTCATGGCAACCCGATGAAGAAATTTTTATTCCTTTCTTCAATGAGCATCAGGATTGGAAACTCATCATTGCTCCCCACGTGATTGGCGAAGACCATCTTCAACAGATTGAGAAACAACTTGATGCGATTGGCTTTAGTCATGCCCGTTATACAAAACTAGCAGCCCAGGGAGATACTACTCCCCTCGCCTTTTGGAGAGGGGATGGGGGTGAGGCTTTAATCATCGACTGTTTTGGTTTGTTGTCGAGCATTTATCATTATGGCGACGTGACCTATGTGGGTGGTGGCTTTGGCGTGAGCATCCATAACACGTTAGAGGCGGCTGTGTGGGATAAACCTGTTATCTTTGGCCCCGAAAACAAGAAGTTCCAGGAAGCCCAGGGTCTGAAGGCCTGTGGTGGTGGCTTGGAGATTACGTGTGCCGAGGATTTCAACCGTATCATGCAGCGTTTCATCACTGAACCGCAGACAATAGAAGAGGCTGGACGTCAGGCTGGCGCTTTTGTGAAGCAGATGACGGGAGCTACGGAGAAGATTCTGGCTGATATTAAATTGTAAATCGTACATTGTCAAATCGTAAATTGATATGGCATTAATCAAAAGTTATCGCGGTCTGACTCCCATGTGGGGCAAGGACTGCTATTTTAGTGAGAACGCCACGATAGTGGGCGATGTAACCATGGGTGACGAGTGCTCGGTATGGTTCAATGCCGTAGTACGTGGCGATGTGGCTCCTATCACCATTGGCAACTGCACCAATGTACAGGATGGTTCCTGTGTCCATGTGACTCATGAAACGGGTCCTACGCATATCGGCAGCTATGTGACCATTGGCCATAACGTCACCGTACATGCCTGTACCATTCACGATCATGCACTGATTGGTATGGGTGCTACCTTGCTGGACGGCTGTGAGGTGGGTGAAGGTGCTATTGTCGCAGCTGGTGCCTTGGTGTTGCAGAACACGAAGATTGGCCCTCATGAGATTTGGGGTGGTGTTCCTGCAAAGTATATCAAGCCCACACGCCCTGGACAGACGGACAATGCAGAGCATTATGTGGCCTATTCAAAGTATTATATCGAAGAGGATTCAAATAATTGTTATACCGATGAAGAAGAATATCAAACTGTTTAGTATGACGCTGTGCTGCTTGGCAGTCATGGCTTTGTCGTCGTGTCTGAGTAGCAATGACGACGACAATAAGAATCAGGAGAAAGAATGGCAGGAATGGGTGAAGGCCTTCCAGGCAGAAGTTCTTGCTGCTCATGGCAGCTATGCAGGCTTTATGTATTTCCAGCCCGACGAAAAGGTGTCGGCACTGGATTCTATTGCTGCCGAATGGGATATTGTCAGCGATACGATTCTTGAACTGCGCAGTGTACCTACCAGCCTGCTCGTTGATAGGTTGTCAGAGAAGCATCAGGCTTTGAAGGATGCCGTCATTGCTTTGGGAACTGTCAATATGCAGGTAAAGATTGGCTTTAATGTATATTATAAGTCTCCATTGCTGTTTTATGTGTATCCGGAACCTGTCACGATGAATGTGAACGTCGACGGAGAGAACAAGACGGTAGTGGTTAATTTCTATAATACGGAAACCAATACCCAGAGTTTCGGTCAGTGCCTGGTGTCCGATGGCAGTTGCCTGCTAAGGTTATATCCCAAGGATATTACGGAAGACGGGAAAGGCGTGAAGTCCTTTACTACGATTGACTACGCGTTTATTTACTGGCTTGGCAAGAAACGGTAGCCACCACATACTCTGAACGCGTTCCAATACGGAACTTACCTCCCCAAATGCCCATACCACTGCTGACATAGTAGCGGGTGTTGCCGCGTTGGTGGGGTCCGAAGGCACATTCGTAGACGTGCTCGGTAATCCATGAGATAGGCCATACCTGTCCGTGGTGGGTATGTCCGCTGAATTGGAAGTCAATGCCCTGACGCTCTGCCTGTTCCAAATGGTAGGGCTGGTGGTCGAGCAGGATGGTGTATTTCCCCTTATCGGCCTGTTTCATGATAACTCCCAGTGAGTCACGGTGCATATTTGTACGGTCATCACGGCCTATGATGCAGAGGTCGCCAACAACAGTGGCACTGTCTTGCAGCAGATGGATGCCGGCATCTTTGTAGAATTGGCGTGCAGCAGGTTCACTGCTGTAGTATTCGTGATTACCCAGACAGGCATAAACGGGTGCCTGAATGCGCTGAAATTCTTCGTGCATCTTTTCTTCCAACAAGGGACGCATACTCATATCAATAATGTCACCGGCAATAAGTACTAGATCAGGTTGCTCGCTGTTGATGATATCTACCCAGCGGTGCAGTTCCTTGCGTGGATTGTGGTATCCGATGTGCAGGTCGCTCAACAGCACCAGCTTCAGGGACTTTGCCATGGGCTTGTTGGTGGTTAGTGTCAGCGTCTCGCGATACTTGTTCTGATAGTGCAGGTTGCCATAGAGAAACAGTCCGAACATCACCACGCAGATAGCTCCTGCTGTCCACCAGTTCTGATATAATAAGGTACGCGGAACCAGATGTACAAGTCGCCCAAAGTCAAGCACTAGGAAGATGATGACCAGATAGAGCAGGATAAATACACTCGATGTGCCGATTTCGTATACGGCAGTAGCTGCCGATAGCGACAGATGGTTCATCATGCCCCTCATGCCTGCAAACATCAGGAAAAAGGAACCCGCCATCAGCAAGATAATCAGTGTTTTCCATATGGCTCCTAGGGGTAATAGACACCAAATGTGCCAAGCTATATAACTAATGCCCGCAAAAGGCAATAACGTAAAAATCAACATCCACATCATCTTCATTTTTTATTTTTTATTTAGCGCAGCGCTATTCTTCCTCTTCATCCAGCCTTCCTCCCCACAGGTATTTGTTGGTCTCCTGAGCTGTTACCTTACTTAATAGCAGCAATGCCACCAGATTGGGAATGGCCATCAGGGCATTCATACAGTCGGCAATATTCCAGATAATGTCGAGGTTGATGATGCTGCCGAAGAACAATGCCACGATATACAGGATGCGGTAGAATCGGTTCGACTTGCGCTTCTCGATATAGTTCACGGCACTCTCGCCATAGTAGCTCCACCCCAGAATGGTACTGAAGGCAAAGGTCAGGATGCCGAAGCTCAGCAAAGGGGCTCCGATATAGGGTATCTTCGAGAAGGCGACCTTGGTCAGTGCTGCACCATCGGCATAACTGATATCGGGATAGGCGAGGATGCTCGACACCAATACCAGTCCTGTCAGGGCACAGATAATCACCGTATCCCAGAAGGTACCTGTACTCGATACCAAGGCCTGGCGAACGGGATTACGTGTCTGTGCAGCAGCAGCGACGATAGGTGCTGAACCCATACCACTCTCGTTCGAGAACAATCCGCGGGCAATACCATAGCGTGCAGCCATCATCACGGTAGCTCCCACGAATCCACCTCCTGCTGCTTCAGGATGAAAGGCGGATTGTACGATGAGTTGTACGGCAGGCCACACATAGCCACTGTTCATCACAAGGATAACCACACAGCCTAACACATAAAGTAGTGCCATAAACGGTACAAATATGGTACACACGCGGGCGATGGCCTTCACACCGCCAATGATGACCGAGGCAGCCAAGATACATACGAAGAGTCCAACAATCCATGTCGGTATGCCAAAGGTCTCACTGGCCAATAGGGCTATTGAATTGGCCTGTACGGTACAGCCAATGCCAAACGAGGCCAGGGCTGTAAAGACAGCAAACAGTAAGGCAAGCCATTTCATGCCCAGTCCACGTTCCAGGGCATACATCGGACCACCATAGGTATGACCGTCCTTGGCTCTTACACGGTATTTCACGGCTAACAGCCCCTCTGCATATTTGGTGGCCATACCGAAGATACCAGTCAGCCAGCACCATAACACGGCTCCAGGACCTCCCAATGCCACGGCAGTGGCTACTCCCACGATGTTTCCCGTTCCAATGGTGGCTGCCAATGCAGTAGCCAAGGCTCCAAACTGACTGACATCTCCCTTGGCTCCAGGGTCTTTTTGGACAGACAGCCGGATGCCTGTCAATAGCTTTCGCTGGGGAATGCGCAGACGGAACGTCAGATATACGTGTGTGCCTAATAGCAGCACAATCATGGGCCATCCCCACAGGAAGCTTCCTAACAACGAGAAAAAATCGTTTATTGTATCCATATATCAGTCCAGTTTGCTTGCAAAGTTACGAATTTTTTTGTAATTTTGCACGCAAAATTCAAATAAACGATGAAAAAACGTTATATATTACTGATGACAGCCGTTTTGCTGGCTGTAGGGGGCTGGGCCCAGGAGGTGAAGAATCATAACCTGGAGGTTGCTAAGAATCTGGAGATTTTCAATGCGCTGTACAGGAATCTCGATATGATGTATGTCGATACGCTGGATGCCAACAAGGTGGTCACGGCAGGTATCGATGCCATGCTCAACACGTTGGATCCCTATACGGAATATTATCCCGAAGAGCGTCAGAAGGACTTGAAACAGATGCTGACGGGTAAGTATGCGGGCATTGGTGCACTGATTCGCTATCACCAGAAACTGAAGCGCTGTGTCATCGAGGAACCCTACGAGGGTATGCCTGCCGCAGTGAATGGCCTAAAGAAGGGCGATATCATCCTCCAGATTGACGACTCGCTGATGACCGACAAGACGACATCCTATGTGAGTAGTCATCTGCGTGGTGAACCTGGTACCACCTTCTTGCTGAAGATTCAGCGCCCATCGACGGGTAAGAAGATGACGTTTAAAATCACACGCCAGTCCATCAAGATGCCCGAGATTACGTGGTATGGCATGTTGCCCAACCAGACGGGATATATCGCCCTGAACACCTTTACAGGCGAACCGTCTAAACAGATGCGCCTGGCTTTTGTTGACCTGAAGAAACAAGGTGCCGAGAAGCTGATTCTTGACCTTCGTGGCAATGGTGGAGGCTCTCTGTCGGAGTGTGTCGATATCCTGAACATGTGGTTGCCGAAGGGCCTGAAAATCGTAGAGACAAAGGGTAAACTGAAGCGTGCTAACAACGAATACAAGACACGCTTGGAGCCCATAGATACGGTGATGCCGCTGGTGGTGCTGGTCAACAAAGAGACAGCCTCTGCCTCGGAGATTACCAGTGGAGCCTTGCAGGACTTGAAACGTGGTGTCATCATTGGTACACGCACCTATGGCAAGGGTCTGGTACAGGTGCCCAACATCGACCTGCCCTATAATGCCAATCTGAAACTGACCACCTCACGCTATTATCTGCCTTCAGGACGAGGCATCGAGATGAAGGATGGTCTGAAACCCGATATCGAGGTGAAGCCTGACACCTTGGCGAATATCACGCTCTATCTGGATCGCTTGGACTCTACGGAGACTGTACTCGACTATGTGGTGGAGTATATCGGAAAACACCCGACCATTGCTCCTGCGGCTGACTTCCATTTGACGGATGCTGACTATGCGGATTTCAAACAGCGCGTCATCAAGGCGGGATTTACCTACGACCAGCTCAGCAAGAAACAGTTCGAGGAGATGGAGAAGGCCATGAAGTTTGAGGGTTACTACGACGAAGCCAAGGCGGAACTGGAGGCCCTGAAGGCGAAGATTGACCATCACGACCTAAATAGCGATCTGGATCGTCATCGCGACGAGATTCAGCAGATGCTGGAACAGGACATCGTGTCAGCCTATTACTATCAGGGCGGTGAACTACAGGTGGGCTTACGTAACGACAAAACCCTTCAGGAAGCACAGCGCATCCTGGATACCCCAGGGGAATACAATCGAATCCTAAAAGGAAAATCGGAATAACGACATATCGAAATATCGATATCCCGTTATCCCGCCATTCCGTCATTCCGTTATCCCGAAATCACGGAACCAGCATTTGCATCAGTTCCTTCATGCCCTCTGAGGCACCCTTCTGAATCTGTTGCACGCGCCCTCCCGCAGAAACGGGATTGGGGTCAATCAGATAGACGGGAACGTCAGGACGGGCATAATGGATAAGTCCTGCTGCGGGATAGACCACCAGCGAGGTACCGATGATGATGAAGATGTCTGCCTCACTGACAGCCTGTGCGGCAGCCTCAATCATGGGTACTGCCTCTCCGAAAAACACGATGAACGGACGCAGCAATGAACCGTCACCTGCTTTGGTTCCAGGCTCTACCTCACAATTCTCAGGAGTCAGCGTCTGCTGATAGCGAGGGTCATCGGGGTCGTTGCTGGAACAGACCTTCATCAACTCACCATGCAGATGGATGACATTCGTCGAACCAGCCATTTCATGCAGGTTGTCGACATTCTGGGTCACTACCGTAACTTCGTAATTCTTCTCTAACTCAGCCACCAGTTGGTGGCCCTCATTGGGTTTTACACCCCAACACTTCTTGCGAAGCATGTTATAGAAATTGGTTACCAACGTAGGATCTGCCAGCCAGCCCTCATGGGTGGCCACCTTCTGAACGGGATAGTTTTCCCACAATCCATCGGCATCGCGGAAAGTCTTCAGACCACTCTCCACTGACATGCCTGCACCAGTCAAAACAACAATCTTTTTCATAAAATAAGTGTTAATATGGTGCAAATATACGCTTTTTACATCAAAAGAAATGGTCCTTTAACTCCTTTTAACTCCTTTAACTCCTTTAACTCCTTCAAAAGTTGTACCTTTGCAGCCGATTTTTCAGAATTACACATTATTAATATAGAGAAAAGACATGGATAAAGTAAGTTATGCTTTGGGGCTTGGCATTGGTCAGCAGCTGGCACAGATGGGAGCCTCAGACTTGAATATCGACGATTTTGCACAGGCCATCAAGGACGTGATTGCCGGTAATCCCCTGCAGGTCAAGCACCAGGACGCACAGCAGATTGTGCAGGAGTACTTCGCCAAGAAGGAGGAGGTGCTCAATAAGCAGCGTGCTGAGGCTGGCAAGGCCCATAAGGAGGCTGGCGAGAAATACTTGGCTGAGAATGCCAAGAAGGATGGTGTCATCACCCTGCCCAGTGGACTGCAGTATCAGGTGCTGAAGGAAGGCAACGGCAAGAAGCCTACCGCAAAGGACAGCGTGAAGTGCCACTACGAGGGTTTCCTCATCGATGGTACGGTGTTCGACAGCAGTGTACAGCGCGGAGAACCCGCTGTATTTGGCTTGCAGCAGGTCATCGCCGGTTGGACCGAAGGCCTGCAGCTGATGCAGGAAGGTGCCAAGTACCGTTTCTTCATTCCCTATCGCCTGGCCTATGGCGAGGGTGGTGCAGGAGCCTCGATTCCTCCCTTCGCAGCACTCATCTTCGACGTGGAATTAATCCAGGTGATGTAACTCCCGAAATAACGCAATTAAAATAATAAATAATTTTTAAAAAACAACAATGAAAAAGTTTTCTTTCGCTGCACTTGCAGCAATTTCTGCCGTTATGATGTTTGCATGCGGCAATGGCACTCCCAAGGCAAGCCTGAAGAGTGACATCGACACCGTTAGCTATGCTATCGGTATGGCTCAGACACAGGGTCTGAAAGAATACCTCGTGGGTCGTATGGGTATTGACACCACTTACATGGACGAGTTCATCAAGGGTCTGAACGAAGGCGCCAACGCTGGTGACGACAAGAAGAAGGCCGCTTACTTTGCTGGTATCCAGATTGGTCAGCAGATTTCTAACCAGATGGTTAAGGGTATCAATCACGAGCTGTTTGGTGAGGATTCTACCAAGACCATCTCTCTGAAGAACTTCATGGCTGGTTTCATCAGCGGAACGACTGGCAAGAATGCCATCATGACCGTTGACTCTGCTGCTCAGGTGGCTCAGGATATGATGCGTGCCATCAAGGCTAAGAATATGGAGAAGGAGTTTGGCCCCAACAAGGAGGCTGGTGAGAAATACCTGGCCGAAAATGCCAAGAAGGAAGGTGTGAAGGTGCTCGATGGTGGCGTACAGTATAAGGTCATCAAGGAGGGTACTGGTGCTATGCCTAAGGACACTTCTATGGTGAAGGTTCACTACGAGGGTAAGACCATCGATGGTAAGGTGTTCGACAGCTCTTATCAGCGCGGTCAGCCTGCTGACTTCCGTGCCAACCAGGTGATTAAGGGTTGGACTGAGGCACTTGTTCACATGCCCGCAGGATCTATCTGGGAGGTTTATATTCCTCAGGAACTGGCTTATGGCGAGCGCCAGCAGGGTGCTGACATCAAGCCCTTCTCTATGCTGATCTTCAAGATTGAACTGCTCGAAGTAGACGGTAAAAAGTAATTTTGGGGATGCAAGAGACCAGACAAAACAAAATTGCGCGTCTGCTTCAGAAGGAACTGAGTGTGATCTTTCAGGAGCAGACGCGCTCCTTACATGGAGTGATGGTCAGCGTGACGCGTGTCAAAATTTCGCCTGACCTCAGCGTCTGTACGGCCTATCTCAGCATCTTCCCCTCCGAGAAGGCGGACGAACTCATTCAGAATATCACGAAGAACGAGAAACAGATTCGTTACGAACTGGGGACGCGTGTGCGCTATCAGTTGCGCATCATTCCCGAACTGCGCTTCTTCATCGATGACTCACTCGACTACATCGAACGCATCGACGAACTCCTGAAGAAGTAATCATACCTCTCACCTCTCACTTCTCACCTCTCACCTCTCAATGACGTCCTTCCCCTTCTACATCGCCCGGCGGTATCTCTTTTCGAAGAAGTCTACCCACGCCATCAATATCATCAGTGCCATCTCTGTCATCGGGGTGGCAGTGGCTACGATGGCCTTGGTGGTCACGCTGAGCGTGTTCAACGGGTTTCACGACATGGTGGCGTCGTTTTTTACCCAGATGGACCCTCAACTGAAGGTGACTCCGGTAAAAGGCAAGGCGGCACCAGCCGATGACCCCATCTTAACCCAGATACGTCAGATGGATGCTGTCGAGGTGGCCACGGAATGTCTCGAGGACCAGGCCTTGGCAGTCTATGGCGATCGCCAACTGATGGTCAAGGTCAAGGGTGTGGAGGATAATTTCGACCAGCTGACGCATATTCGTGAGATTCTCGAGGGTGATGGTACCTTTGAACTCCATGCTGCCGATATGAACTACGGCATTCCCGGACTGGGCGTGGCTTATCTGCTGGGCATGGGATATACTTACAACAAGCCGCTGAAGATCTATGCCCCTCAGCGTGAGGGACAGCTCGATATGGCCAATCCCATGGAGGGCTTTGTCGAGGATGAACTTTTTTCGCCCGGTGTGCTCTTTGCCATGAAGCAGGGAAAGTACGACAAGAACTACATCCTCACGAGTATCTATTTCACGCGAAAACTGTTTGCGCAGGATGGCATGCTCTCTTCGTTGGAGCTGCGCCTGAAACCGGGCAGTGATTTCGAAAAGGTCAAGAAAGAGATGCAGCAGGTGGCTGGTGACCAGTATCTGGTGCGCGACCGCTATGAACAGCAGGAGGACACCTTCCGCATCATGAAAATCGAGAAACTCATTGCCTATGTTTTCCTGACCTTTATCCTGATGATAGCGTGTTTCAATATCATCGGTTCACTGTCGATGCTCATCATCGACAAGCGCGACGATGTGGTGACACTGCGTAACTTAGGGGCTTCCGACAGTCAGATATCACGTATCTTCCTGTTTGAAGGACGCATGATATCCTGCTTGGGAGCGGTGATTGGCATCGTCATCGGACTCTTGCTCTGCTGGTTGCAACAACAATATGACATTGTCCGCCTAGGGTCTTCCGAAGGCTCTTTCGTGGTCGATGCCTATCCGGTCAGTGTCCATCCTACGGACATCATCCTGATCTTCATCACTGTCCTGGCAGTGGGATTCCTCAGCGTATGGTATCCCGTACGCTATTTCTCCAAACGTCTGTTGAATCCTAACAACTAATCTGGGGATTCAAGGCACCAGCCTGTTGTCTATCATACGGTTCATATATTGCTGTATGATAGCCTTCAGCTCACGCTCCATCTCACTCATCTTACCTCTCACCTCTAACCTCTCACCTCTAACATCTGACATCATCCGGTAGTCATCCAGTCGATACAGGCCAATAGTGTGCTCGCCATCAAACTGGAGCACATAGTCACCCTTGCAATACTGATAGATGCCATCCAGGTAGTTTACAGCCCAGGTGTCCTTGGCAGGGGTGTTCAACAGGTCACAACCGAAAGCCATATAGGGCTTGTCATACCCCACCATACCTAAAATAGTGGGAAGAATATCTGTCTGTTGGGCAATGCCTTCGTGAATGCCTGGCGTCAGCTGACCACTGGGGTCGTAGAGGATGATCGAGGTACTGAACTGATTGATGGCGCTCTTGTATTCTGCATGGTTGCTGGCATTGGTATGGTCACCAGTCAACACGAAGATGGTATTCTTAAACCACGGCTCTTTGCTGGCTTCGGCAAAGAAGCGCCGCAGGGCATGGTCGGTATAGCGGATACACTTATGGATGGGCATCTCCTCTTCGCGGAACACATCCTTGTACTGCTCGGGCACATGGAACGGATGATGACTGGTCAGCGTAAACAGGGTGGTCATAAAGGGCTCCTTCATGTCATTCATCTTCATGCGGAAATACTGCATGAAAGGCTCATCCCAGATGCCCCACCAGTTGTCGTAGGCTGCACGTCCCTCTGTGCGGGGGTCTGCCTCGAAGTCCTCCTGACTCCAGGCATGCTGAAAACCAGTGGCCTTGGTGAATCCCTGGAAACCTAAACTCGATGCCGGGGCACCATGGAAGAAGGCTGTCTCGTAGCCCAGACTGTCTAGACACGCTGCCAAACCACTCAGACGATTGGTGGCATGCGAGGCAGCGACAAACGACTCTGCAAACATAGGTAGTCCCGACAGGGCCGAAGGCATGGCATCAATGCTGGCCCTGCCATTGGCATAGCTATAGCGCCAGGTGACGGCAGCATGGTCGATGAGTGAGTCTAAAAACTCCGTATAACCCTTGTAGCCAGGTAGCATCTCGCGGTTCAGACTACCAAAATATTCGCGACCAAAACTCTCCAGGAAAATGACGACCACATTTTTCCTCTCCCCATCATCCCTACCATCCCTACTTAACCTACTCTCCCTACCACCATCATGTATCGGACTATAGATACTCTCCAGTTCTTGTTCGTCGGTAAAGAATGCCGGTCTGTGGTAGGAGTTCTTGCCGATGGTACGCAACATAGAGAAGGGCGTATTCAGAATCAACGAGGCATCGTTGGGACGGATAATAAACTGGTTGGCAGTACTGATCTTGATGGGGCGGTTGTCCCATAATCCTCCTCGCATACCTGCCCAGCATAGATAGGCAGCGATGAGCAGCGAGCATGTCTGCACCAGATAGTAGCGCCCCTGTGACCGTACTTGTGGCTTGGGGGTGCGATAGCATTTGTACAGGAACACCATCAGCACGATGAATAGCAATACCAGATACCAGTGGCGCAGGAATTCATAGCCTACGATGGTACCCAGTTTGTCGTCTCCGCCAAACTCACTGAAGAAAGCGATGGTGGTGCGACGGGCTGTATATTGGAAATACACGGAGTCGCCTAAGTTCATGGCCAGTCCCAAACCATTGACCACCACATAAAGCCATTTGCAGATGTGTTGCCAGCGTACGGTTTCTTTCAGGTGTAAGGGCAGGAAGACCATCAGCACATATAGCGCATTGGTATAGGCGATAGCCGAGGTGTCGAAATAAAGCCCTCCTACGACGATGCTCCAGGCCTGAAGGGAAAAGACATGCTCATAGGTGCTCAGGTTTTCCAGCAGGAAAGCCAGTCGCGTCACCCCGTAGGCAATATATAGCAATAGCAGGTTGAGCATTACTGCCCCCAGCACCGCAATAGTCCTTTTATCCCTCATCTCTTAATTCTTATCTCTTAATTCTTAATTCTTAATTCTCAACCTGTCCTCTGTCATTCGCTCCATATACTGTTGGATGATAGCCTTCAGCTCGCGCTCCATCTGACTTCTCACCTCTAACCTCTCACCTCTTCCCTCTAACTTCTTACCTCTTCCCTCTGACATCAAATTGTCTTTCATCAGCGAGTCGCTGAGGGCATACAGACCGATACTCTTCTGCCCGTCGAACTGTAGCACATGCTCGTGCTTCACATACTGATAGATGCCATTCATATAGTTCACAGCCCAGGTGTCCTCTGCAGGGGTGTTCAGCAGGTCGATGCCAAAGGCAAAGTAGGGCTTGTCGTAGTTCAGCATCCCCATCACTGTAGGCAGAATATCAATCTGCTGGGCAATCTTGTCCTGCATCTCAGGCTCTCGACCGGGCTCATATATAATAATAGGTGAACAGAACCCGCCCAAGTCGGTCTGGTAGTATTCGTGGTCCGAGAGGTTGGTATGGTCGCTGGTCAGCACAAAGATGGTGTTCTTAAACCATGGCTCCTTGCTGACCTTCTGGAAGAACTTGCCAATGGCCATGTCGGTATAGCGGATGCACTTATGGATGATGATACCCTCCTCGGGATAGACCTGCTCGTATTGCTGGGGAATGACATAGGGATGGTGCGACGAGGCAGTAAAGACGGCCGTCATAAAGGGCTCTTTCATCTCCGACATCTTGGTGGCATAGTATTGCAGGAAGGGCTCGTCCCAAATGGCCCACATGCCGTCAAAGTCGTCATCACCTCCAAAACGCTTGTCGGCATCATAGTCCTCGCGACCGTAGTATTCCTGGAAACCAGTACTGCGGGCAAAGGCCATAAAACCCATCGAACCCCGTTGGGCACCATGGAAGAAGGCGGTCTGGTAGCCTTCATCTGCCAATAGCGAGGCAATACCACTGACATGGTTCATCGAGGCTGGCGTCAGGAAGAAGGGCTCTACGAACATGGGAATGCTCGACAGAATAGAAGGCATGCCATCGATGCTCTTGCGGCCATTACAATACGAATGGGTAAAGGTGATGCTCTTGCTGATAAGCGAGTCGACACAAGGCGTATAGCCTTGATAGTGCCCTTGGTCTAACGATCGGTTCAGCGCTCCGATGTATTCGCGACCGAAACTCTCGACAATCAGAACCACCACGTTCTTCTTCGTAAAGGTCGTGTCATGGACCGTACTGTCATTGGGATAATGCTCGGGGTTATAGATGCTTTTCAGCTCCTGCGGGTCGGAATAATATTCAGGCACCACAAAGACGGCCTTGCCAATGGTCCTGTAGAGCGAGAACGGGGTGTTCAGCACCAAGGCTGCTTCCACAGGACGGTTAGCATATTGGTTGGCATTGCTAATAGTGATGGGACGCACGGCAGTAGTAAACCCTCCGCGAATACCTGCCACCACAAAGGGTGCTAATGCTACGAGCGAAAGGAGTGTCGCCAGACTATAGTGCCACCAGCGGAAGTCTCCCTTGCGCAGGGTGGTGTCGCGATACAGCTTATAGAGGGCCCACATGATGAGGGCGAAAAGCACCAGCAGATAGGCATGGCGCAGTGTCTCTGTCAGGAAGATAAATCCCAAGTTGCCTTCGTTCGAGAACTCGCTGAATATCGTGGTGGTCGTACGCCTCATGGTATAGCGGAAATACACGGCATCACACAGGTTGACCGCCAGGGCCAGTCCATTGACAATCAGATAGAACCAACGACACAACAGGCGGTAGGGCCTCGTCTCCTTCCCATGCCAGGGCAGAAGCATCAGCACGATATATGGGATGTTGGTGACCAGAATGGCACTGGTGTCAAACACCAGTCCTCCTGCCAGCATCTCCATCAGGTGACTGGTGGTCAGCCCCTGTTCGAAATAACTGTAGTTCACCAGCAGATAGACCACGCGGGCCAGCTGGTAGACGATAAACAGCAACAACAGGTTGTACAGCGTTGTTGCCAATGGCGTCAGGAGTCGTAATGGTCGGGAATTCATCATACGCGCTCTACTTGGTGGTTCCTAATTGGTTGATATGCTGCGAGGCAGTCTGCAAAATGGCCATGCCCTTTCTGATAAGCCCCTGGCCATCGCTGCTCTTGTCGACAATGAGCCGGTTGGCATTCAGGTCGTACACGGCAAACCCGGTACTGTCCTTCATCGTAATACCGTTATTATAGGTATGGGTGGCGAATGGGTAGCGGTAGTTGCTGCTCAGCACGTCACGACTGAACATATAGTCGTCGTGCCTGATGCCCAACTGTCCCAACAAGGTGGCAGGCAGGTCGGTCTGGTTACAGATCTGTTCGATACGCCGCGGCTCTTTGATGGCGCCTCCCAACCACAGCATGGGCACATGGTCGTGCTCCTCGTGGTCTTCATCCACTCCGAAGTAGGTGTAGCCATGGTCGGGCAACAGCACAATGAGCAGGTTGTCCCACTGGGGGGTCTGCCTGACCTTGCTGATGAAGTCGCCCAGACAACCATCCAAATAGTTGAAGGCGTTGGGTATCTCGTCCTTCAACCGGTGGGTAGGCACATCCCACGGCTCATGGCTCGACAGGGTTGAATAGCCGATGAGATAGTGGCTATCGGCATCAAACCTTGTGACCTCATCATACAGGGTGGCAAAGGTGATGTCATCGCGAACACCCCATTTGGCACTATTCTGCTCCTCGGCAGCATAGTCTTTCATCCACACGAAACGTTCAAAACCGATGGTCACCAGATAGCTGCGCATATTGGTGAAGTTAATGTCTCCGCCATACAGGTAGCTGGTCTTATAGCCCTCCTGCAGCAGCGACTTGGCCATGCCAGGCAGGAAACGGCTCTTGGTAGGCATCTTCATGACCGACGAACGTGGAAACGAGGGATACCCGCTCCACGTACATAGTGTACCTCTGTCGGTACGATATGAATTGGCATAGCAGTTGGCAAAATACACGCCCTCATTGACCAACTGGTTCAGGTGGGGCATGATGTCCTTGCGCCCGCCAATATCCTCGGTAAAGATGCCCCCACAGCTCTCCAGCAGGATGACGATGATGTTGGGGCGCTCACTGCGCAGCACACTGTCCACAGCCACACTCTCGGTAGGGTAGAGACCCTCTATCAGCTGGGCACGTTCCGATTCCTCCATAAACGGATAGTCGGGTACCTCATTGGCATCATGCTCTAACGATGCCAGGAAGTTAAACACGGGATTGACGGCAGCATGATTCAGAAAGGTGGTCTGCGAATAGTACACCTGTCCGATGTTGGTGGTCGACTCACTCACCCCCCCTCTGATACCAATCACGATGAGGGGAATGCACACCAAGGCTCCCACAGTCCCTGCCAGACGATGGCGGGTGGGGGTGAAGTGCATCGGAGGACGCATATAACCTAACCAGATAAGGAGGGCGACGACCACGAGGATGATGAGTCTCACCAACAGATAACCTGTCGACACACTGGCCATGGCCTCGGTGGGTGTCGTGAGGTATTGCAGACACGAACTGTCCAACTTATAGTTCCAGAAGGGATACAGGCTGGTATCAGCCACAAAGGCCAAGGCAAAGGCAATGGCGATGAGAACAAAATAGCCCCTGCTGATGGTGGCGAGCACCCGGTGTGTCCACCACAGACTGACAACAGCCAACAGGAAAGGTACAATCAGGAAATAGAGTGCCGTGCTCAGGTCGAGTGTCAGTCCATGACCGATAACCTCCCACACATCACCCACACCAAACGCATGCCCTTCCCTGCAGCCAACCATAAAACCCACCTTGGCGATGATGAATATCATCACCGTCCACCCATAGGTCTTAATCAGGTATAGCACTCGCTCTTTCATGTTAACCTACACCTGCTGCATGTCATGCAGCCTCTTATAATACCCATCTTTCTCCAACAGCTCCTCATGACTGCCGCGTTCCACAATCTTTCCTTCGTGCAACACACAGATCTCATCGGCATTCTTAATGGTCGACAGCCTGTGGGCAATGGCTACCGTGGTACGTGTCTTCATCAGTCGCTCCAAGGCATCTTGCACCAGGCGCTCACTCTCGGTATCAAGGGCCGAGGTGGCCTCATCCAAAATCAGAATGGGTGGATTCTTCAGAATGGCACGGGCAATACTGACACGCTGGCGCTGACCACCACTCAGCCTGCCTCCTCTATCACCGATATTGGTGTCAAACTGCTGTTCCGACTGCATGATGAAGTCGTAGGCATTGGCTATCTTGGCAGCTTCGGCAATCTGCTCGTCTGTGGCGTTATCCACGCCAAACGAGATGTTGTTCCTAAACGAGTCATTAAACAGAATGGCCTCCTGGTTCACGTTACCAATCAACTGGCGCAGGTCGTGGATACCCAAATCCTTCACATTAATGCCATCGATGAGCACCTCACCTTCCTGCACATCATAATAGCGGGGGATAAGGTCTACCAGCGTCGACTTACCTGAACCCGACTGTCCCACAATGGCTATGGTCTTACCCTTCGGAATCACGAGGTTTATATCCTTCAATACATAATGTATTTCTGCGTTTTCTGCGCTATCTGCGGGACCTAGATTATACCCGAAACTGACGTTCCGGAACGCTATCTCGTGCTCAAACGAAGCGATATGCTGCGGGTGCTCCACCTCCTGGATGCTATCCTCAGCCATCAGAATCTTGTCCACACGCTCCATCGAGGCCAGACCTTTAGGGATGTTATAACCGGCCTTCGAGAAGTCCTTCAGGGGATTGATGATGGAGTAGAGCATCACCATATAGTAGATGAAGATAGGGCCCGACAGTGCCTGGTAGTTCAGCACCAACACACCGCCAAACCACAACACGATGACAATCATGATGGTACCCAGAAACTCACTCATGGGGTGTGCTGACGACTGGCGGATATTCACGCGCATGATGTCATCACGATAGGCGGAATTGATTTGGTCGAACCTGCGGTTCATCTTCCCTTCAGCACAGAAGGCCTTGATGATGCGCAGGCCGCCTAAGGTCTCTTCCACCTGACTCATCGTATCACTCCACAGGGCCTGGGCCTTGATGCTCTGGGCCTTCAGCTTACGGCCTACATAACCCATAAACCATCCCATAATGGGTACGATGATGAGCGTAAACAGTGTCAGCTGCCACGAGATGAAGATCAGTGCGGCAAAGTAGCTGATGATGAGGATGGGGTTCTTAAACAGCATCTCCAGCGACGACATGATGGAGTTCTCTATCTCCTGCACGTCACCACTCATGCGGGCAATGATGTCTCCCTTGCGCTCTTCCGAGAAGAAGCCCAGTGGCAACGAGGTGATCTTCTGGTACAACTGGTTGCGGATGTCTCTCACCACACCAGTACGGATAGGGATGATGGTCGCTGCAGCCAGAAAGTAGGCACCGGTCTTCAGGAAGGTGGTCGCCCCCAGGAAGATGCCAATCAACAGCAGCGTTGTGGTCTGTCCGTAGTCAGCAATCAGTCCATTCACGTAGTAGTTCATGTTGTTCATCAGCACGGTCTGGATATTACCCCAGTCCCACGCCATATAACTCGTGGCAGTCTCTGCATCACTGGTCTGGAACAGAATCTGCAGGATGGGAATCAGTGCCGCGAACGAAAAGATGTTCAGCACTGCCGACAATATATTGAATACAACGCTCAGAACGAGGTATTTCTTATACGGTGGCACAAACCGCCTGAGTACATTCAGAAACTCTTTCATACGTTTTCTCCTAATAGTGTTGCACTGGTCGAGCCAGTGATCCGCACCCTCACAATTTCACCGATATGATGCCCTGCCTTGGGGAACACCACCATCTTATTCTGCTCCGTACGTCCGCAGAGCTGCTCGCGCGAGCGCTTCGAGAAACCTTCCACCAACACATCAAACTCCTTACCCTCGTCTTTCTTGTTCTGTTGGGCCGAGATCTCCGTCTGCAGGGCGATGAGCTCGTTCAACCTGCGGATCTTCTCCTCTTCAGGGACATCATCGGGCAGATGCTTCGAGGCATAGGTACCGGGGCGCTCCGAGTATTTAAACATAAAGGCCGAATCATAGCCCACCTCACGCATCAGACTCAGCGACAACTGATGGTCCTCCTCGGTTTCACTGTGGTAACCCACGAAGATGTCTGTCGACAGACCACAGTCAGGGATAATCCTGCGGATGGCTGCTACGCGGTCCAGATACCATTCGCGGGTGTATTTGCGGTTCATGAGTTTCAGGATACGGTCCGAACCACTCTGTACAGGCAGGTGGATATGCTTACATACGTTGGGCATCTCGGCAATGACCTGCAAGGTCTCGTCACTCATGTCCTTCGGATGACTCGTGGTAAAGCGCACCCTCATCTCCGGCACCTCCTCAGCCACCTTCCGCAACAATTGCGGAAAATCATTTCTCATTTCTCCTTTCTCATTTCTCATTTCGTAAGAGTTTACGTTCTGCCCCAGCAGGGTGACCTCCTTAAATCCCCTGTCACGCAGGTCGCGTACCTCTCTTAATATGCTCTCCACATCTCGTGAACGCTCGCGACCACGGGTGTAGGGCACGATACAGTAGTGGCAGAAATTGTTGCAGCCTCGCATGATGCTCACAAAACCGCCAATCTTATGTCCCAGTCCGATGCGCTGGGGTACTACATCGCGATAGGTCTCGTTGGTCGAGAGCTCGATGTTCATGGCCTTATGACCAGTCTCTGCCTGGGCAATGAGGTCGGGTAGCGACAGATAGGCGTCAGGACCTGCCACCAGGTCGCAGTGGTGATGCTCCAACAGGTCTTCCTTCACGCGCTCTGCCATACAGCCCAGCACACCGATGATCAACCCTTTCACCTTGTCCCCTTCACCTTTACTCCTTTGTCTCCGCAAAGCGTCGAGGGCCTCCAGACGGTGATAGATTTTCTGCTCGGCATTGTCGCGTACGGAACAGGTGTTCAGGAATACGGCGTCAGCCTCTTCAAGCGTCTCTGTGGTCTCGTAGCCAGCCATCTGCATCACAGAGGCCACAACCTCTGAATCAGCCACATTCATCTGGCAACCATATGTTTCAATATACAGCTTTTTCATATTTTTCTTCTTATTTGGGTGCAAAATTACGAAAAGTCGAGCGCAAAACAAAGAAACTTGTTTCTTTTTTTGCCGAGACGGAGTAATTTCGCTGTCCCTGACAGCAAAATTACAAATTATTTTCTTATCTTTGCAGGCAAAACAGAAATATTAACGTATGGAACTGATAAAGAATAAGGAATTTGGCGGCGAACGCCCGCTTTTTGCCACCCATGACCTCCGCTTGGAGAATGTCATCATCACCGATGGCGAGAGTGGCATCAAACAGTGCCAGAACATGCAGGCCTCTGGTTGTCGCTTCTATGGCAAGTATCCCTGGTGGCATGTCGATGGAGCCCTCATCGAGGACTGCTACTTTGCGGTGGGGTCGCGTTCGGCCATCTGGTATACCAACGATCTGGTGATGCGTCGCTGTCGTATCGATGGTCCTAAGTTTTTCCGCGAGATGCACAACGTGGAACTCGAGGATGTCAATATTACTGATGCCGATGAGACTTTCTGGAAAATCAAGGACCTGCGTCTGAAGAATGTCACCCTGCATGGGGGCACCTATCCGTTTATGTTCAGCGAGAACATCTATGTCGACGGGCTGAACAGCGATGCGAAGTATGTGTTCCAATACTGCAAGAATGTTGAGGTGCACCATGCCAAGATCCTTACCAAGGACTCCTTCTGGGAGTGCGAAAATGTCACGGTTTATGACTCCGACCTCGATGGCGAATACCTGGGCTGGCACTCAAAGAATGTGCGTTTGGTGAACTGTCACCTGACGGGCGAACAGCTGTTGTGCTATACCGATAACCTCATCCTCGAAAACTGCACCTTCGACAAGTCCTGTGACCGTGTCTTCGAGTACTCTACCGTCCAGGCCGACATCCGTGGTCATATCGAGAACATCAAAAACCCCACCTCTGGTCATATCGTCGCTGATAGCATTGGTTCCATCACCATCGATGAATATGTCCGCCAACCCAACGACTGTGTGATAGAGGTAAGAAGTAAGAGGTAAGAAGGTTGATGTATGATGTTTGATGTCTAATGAAAAAATAATAAATCGCGTCGTCCCGCGATACCAAAACACCGCGAGGGGCTGGCGGTTTCTGCAGACCCGAGTTTTTCCCCTTCCCTGAGGGGAGGGACTATAGGGTGAGGTGGAGCCCCTTTAGGATAACCGATGGAGTAGCGAGCGCAGAACCATGCTTGCATGAGTTTTGCCGAGTCACGACAGAGGTCGACAAAGTCAAAGGGGACGGGGGATTTCGAAAAAGATAAAATATGAATTATAATTTCGACGAAATTATTGCCAGAAAAGGAACTGGCTGTGTCAAATGGGATTCTCCATGTTCTGTGCTCGGCGGTTTTGCCGCCGAGTCTTCCCTCATTCCCCTTTGGGTGGCCGATATGGACTTTGCCGTAGCCCCTGCCATCCAGGAAGCTATTAAGCGTCGTGCCCAGCACCCTGTCTTTGGCTATACCCATGTTCAGGACGACTACTACGAAGCCGTCATTTCGTGGTTTAAGCGTCGCCACCAGTGGCACATCCAGCGCGACTGGATCCTCTACACCACCGGTGTGGTCCCCGCCATGTCTGTAGCCATCAAGGCCCTTACCATGCCCGGCGAAAAGGTCCTCATCCTCTCTCCCGACTACAACTGTTTCTTCTCTAGCATCCGCAACAATGGCTGCGAAGTTTCCGAGTGTGTGTTGACACCACTCACTCCTCACTCCTCACTCCACACTCCACATTTCGAGGTCGATTGGGCTGATTTCGAATCCCTCTGCGCTGACGAGAAAACCACCGTCTTCCTCCTTTGCAACCCCCATAACCCCACAGGACGTGTCTGGACCCGCGAGGAACTGCAGCGCATGGCTGACATCTGCCACAAGCACCATGTGCGCATCGTGAGCGATGAAATCCATTGCGAACTCATCATGCCCGGCCACACCTTCGTGCCTATGGGTACAGTGGACCCTGATGCCATCATCCTCAACTCCCCCTCGAAGTCGTTTAACATCGCAGGCCTCCAGATGGCCAACATCATCTGTCAGGATGCCGAAACGCGTCGTCGCTTAGACCGCGCCATCAATATCAACGAGGTCTGCGATGTCAATCCCTTTGCCCCAGAGGCTGTCAAGGCTGCCTATAACGACAGCGAGGACTGGATTGACGCCCTCAACCTCTACCTCTGGGACAACTATCGTGCTCTCTGCGATTTCGCTGCCCAGCACCTCCATCAATGGCGCGTCATGCCCCTCGAAGGCACCTATCTCGTCTGGGTCGACGTCTCCGCAGCCTGTTCGGTGAACGGCGGTTTTGTCGCCGCCTACTGCGACCACATCCTCCAGCAAACTGGCGTCTGGCTCAACCCCGGCACGATGTATGGCCCTGTCTCTGGCGAGGGCTACCTCCGTATCAACATCGCCTGTCCCCGCACCCTCCTCATGGAAGCATTAAATAGAATTACACAAATATGAAGAACGAAGTTAATTTCTGGTCAGTGACATGGGGTGTCCTCATGGCTGTCCTGTTTTCCGCAGCTGCTGCCTACCTGGGCCTGAAGGTCGGTCAGGTGTTCGAGGCTGCCATTCCTATTGCCATCATCGCCGTAGGTGTCTCTGCCGCTGCCAAGCGCAGCAATGCCTTGCGCGAAAACGTCATCATCCAGTCCATTGGTGCCTGTTCCGGTGCTGTGGTCGCTGGCGCCATCTTTACCCTTCCTGCCATCTACATCCTGCAGGCGAAGTACCCCGAGATGAGTGCCGACTTCCTGAAGATCTTCATCGCCTCCCTGTTGGGTGGCGTCTTGGGCATCTTGTTCCTCATTCCCTTCCGTCGTTATTTCGTCGAAGCCCCGCAGGAACAGTTCCCCTTCCCGGAAGCCACTGCCACCACCCAGGTCCTCAAAAGTGGCGCCACTGTGCCCGATGCATCAGCATCGGGGGCTTCTGCCGCTGGTTCGGTGCCCAGCGATTCTGTCGCTGGGACCTCTGCTTCCTCCCAGGCGCGCCCCCTGCTCATTGCTGGCCTTGTGGGTGGCCTCTACGATTTCATCGTGGCTACCTTTGGCTGGTGGAACGAAAACGTCACCTCGCGCATGATACCCTATGGCGACGACCTGGCCGAGAAAGCCAAACTCGTGTTTAAGAACAACACCGGCGCTGCTGTATTAGGTCTGGGCTATATCATCGGTTTCCGCTATGCCCTCATCATTACGCTGGGCTCGCTGTTTGTGTGGTGGCTCGTAGTGCCGGGCATGGCCCTGCTGTTCCCCGATACCATCCTCAACGACTGGAACCCCGCTATCACGACTGCTGTGGGCGACATGTCTCCCGAACAAATCTTCACCTCTTACGGTAAGTCGATAGGCATTGGTGCCATCGCCATGGCAGGCATCATTGGCATCATCAAGTCGTGGGGCGTCATCAAAAGCGCCGTAGGCCTCGCCACCAAGGCTGGTGCCTCTGACGCCCCCGCCTCTCCTGCCGCTGGTTCGGTGCCCAGCGATTCTGTCGCTGGGGCTGCCGGAAAGCCGGCAGCTTCCTCCGCTGACCTCCCCTTCCGCTTCATCGCCATTGCCTCCATCGTTACCCTTATCCTCACCTTCCTGTTTTTCTGGTTTGGCGTCATGGATGGCAATCTGCTTTTTGCGGCTGTGGCCATCATCCTGACGGCTGTCATTGCCTTCCTGTTTACCACCGTGGCAGCGAATGCCATTGCCATTGTGGGTTCTAACCCCGTCTCTGGCATGACGCTCATGACGCTCATCCTGGCCTCGGTAGTCATGGTCGCTGTGGGTCTGAAGGGCACGGGCGGCATGGTGGCAGCACTCATCATGGGTGGTGTGGTCTGTACGGCCCTCTCGATGGCGGGCTCGTTTATTACCGACCTGAAAATCGGTTACTGGTGTGGTACGGAGCCCCGCAAGCAACAGACGTGGAAGTTCCTGGGTACGCTGGTCAGTGCAGCCACCGTGGGTGGTGTCATGATGTTGCTCAACGAGACCTACGGCTTTGCCTCAGGTGCACTGGCTGCTCCACAGGCTAATGCCATGGCAGCAGTCATCGATCCGCTGATGAATGGGGTAGGGGCCCCCTGGCCGCTCTATGCCCTGGGTGCTGTTATTGCCGTGGTGCTCACGCTGTGTAAGGTGCCTGCCCTGGCCTTTGCCCTCGGTATGTTCATCCCCATGGAACTCAACGTTCCCCTGGTCATCGGTGGTGCCATCAGCTGGTATGTCACCTCGCGTTCTAAGGACGAGGCCACCAACAAAGCCCGTGGTGAGAAGGGCAACCTCATCGCCTCTGGTTTCATCGCTGGTGGAGCCCTCATGGGAGTCATCAGTGCCCTGCTGCGCTTCGGAGGCATCTCGTTCGATTACGCCACCTGGTGGTCCAACCCCCTCTCAGAGCTCTGCTCCCTCGTGGCCTACATCCTCCTCATCCTCTACTTCATCCGCGCCACCAAACCCGCTCAAACATAATCTGTGCAATCTGTGCCATCTGTGTGCATTTAAATAATTTCTGCTATTTCCGCGATTTCTGCGGGACATTCTTCCATGTTTTGGACCCAAAAACAAGAAATTTTGCTGTTAAAATGAAATTTTTCGCCAAAAAGTTTGCGAGATTCGAAAAAACATATTACCTTTGCACCCGCTTAACAGCAAAACCTGCTTCAGTAGCTCAGTTGGTTAGAGCACCTGACTGTTAATCAGGGGGTCGTTGGTTCAAGCCCATCCTGAAGCGCCACATAAAAGGCTGAAAATCAAGGAGTTAGAGACAATCTAACTCCTTTTTTCATGCTTACAAATTAACAGGCTGAACAAATGGTGTACAATGACTACCCTCTGAGATTACTAAAATTTTGACATGATAAGCATTCATCCACTATCGGCTGATAGCTTATTTAAACGATGAACTTATAGTTCTTCACCCTGATTTTCAGCCAATTCTTGCCTGTTAAACTTTCCTAATCGATGATGCGCCCACCCTTAATTTGCAATATTCGGGTTGCAATTCACTATGACAAATTGCGGCAGGAATAAAAAATAAATATTGCAGAATAGACACGAAGAAGCCCGCCAACTGACCTCGATCTTGATATTCAATGCCTCATTAAGCGGGTGCTTATCGAGCGTGGCGGGACTTCTCCCAACGTATATGTAGTGAAAGGTGCTCTACATAGTGAACATATCTGGCTCTACCGGTTTCTTCGAGCGGCGAATCTTTGACATAGGCTCCAATGACCAGCCGAACACCTTCAAGTTCTCCTTCAGGGCATAGGCCATGATGCTCTTGCGCTTGTAGGCTTCGGTGCCGCTCTTGAACTTGGGCTGCTGCT
>CAMHUU010000010.1 GCA_946188395.1 uncultured Prevotellaceae bacterium
CAAAGTCCTTAGGCTCTGTGGTGGGAGCATAGCGCTTGATGGTCTCGCCGTCCTTAGAGATCAGAAACTTGGTGAAGTTCCACTTGATGTCGCTGTCCTTCTCCACGCTCTTGCTGATTGTCTTAAAGAGGGCTTTGGCAGCTTTTGCTTTCAGACCATTATACTCCTCTGTGGGTGCCTGAGTCTTTAGATATTCGAAAATGGGTTCTGCTGCAGGGCCGTTCACGTCGCCTTTCTTCATAATCTGGAAGGTCACACCGTAGTTCAATTGGCAGAACTCCTCAATCTGTGCATCGTTGCCGGGATCCTGCTCCTTGAACTGGTTGCAGGGGAAGCCGATAATCACCAGACCCTTGTCTTTGTACTTCTGGTTCAGCTCCTCCAGTCCTGCGAACTGAGGCGTAAAGCCACACTTGCTAGCTGTGTTCACAATCAACAGTACCTTACCCTCGAACTGAGCGAAATCCAGTTCCTTACCCTTGCTCGTCTGAGCCTTGAAATCATAAATCTTTGCCATACCTTATCTTATTACATTATGTCCTTTATGTCGTTTGCGACGCAAAGGTACTTACTTTGTTTTATATCGCAAGCGATTTATCTAAAACTTTAAGCTTGTTTAACAATAAATCGCGTGCGATACAAGTACCCACACACAAAAAAGGGGCAACACCCACTGTAGATGCTGCTCCCTGCTGTTTTAATCAAAATGTAATCCTCATTATGAGACCTCAATGGCCTTGGTGACCTTCTGCTTCGGCTCGGTCTTCGGCATGGTGACGGTCAGGATGCCGTCCTCCACCTTGGCAGAAATCTGGTCTTTCACGACATCATCAGGTAGCGTGTAGTTCTGCTCGTAGTTCGAGTAGCTGAACTCGCGGCGCAGATAGTGATGATGCTTGTCCTCATGCTTGTGTTCCTGTTTGTTCTCAATGGCGATGGTGAGGTTGCCCTCGTCATTGATGGCTACGCGACAATATTCTTTCTTGATGCCAGGGGCTGCGAGCTCCATAGTATACTCTTTTTCACTCTCCTTGACATTGACTGCGGGTGCTGTACTGTTGGCACGAGGCAAGAAATCAGTGTTAAAGAAATCATCAAACATTGTTGGGAACCAACCATTGCTTTTCATTAATCCGTTCAACATAACTTTTACCTCCAATTATACTTTTAGTTTAACGTATTTGTTGTTGATCACCTCGGCTTTCGCTTCAGCTTTCACCAGACATAGTACAACTTTCGTGCCGATTGACAAAATGGCACTCGGAGATAGTCAAGTTGGCGTGAAATTTAAACTCGATTAAACTATGCTGACAATTCCTTAAACTCCTTTAAACATTGGTGTTTTACAACAGATATAATGCTATTGCAGCACAGGCTTCGGCATCAGCCAAGGCATGGTGATGGTTCTCGAGATTGTAGCCACAGGCAGCAGCAACGGTGTGTAGCTGATGATTGGGCAGCGAATGGCCGAACTGTCTACGGGATGCTGTCAGGGTATCGTAGAAACGGTAATCTGGGTAGTCCATTTGATAGACTCTGAATACGGCTTTTAGACAGCCTTCATCGAAACGGGCATTGTGAGCCACGAAAGGTAAGGTGGCTATCTGGTATCTTACATCATCCAGTTCTTGATCTGAGAAGTACACCTCTACAATACGTTCCTCCAACTGCTGCCATACTTTGGAAAATACTGGTGCATCCTCTGTATCGCTTTCCGAGATACCATGCACCCGCTGACACCAATAATTATAGTAGTTCGGCTCAGGCTGGATCAGACTGTAGAACGAGTCAACTATCTGCCCGTCACGCACCATGACTACTCCTACGGAGCAGACACTTGACGGTTCCTGATTGGCCGTCTCGAAGTCGATGGCGATGAAGTCTCTAAGCATTGTCAGGTGGTTCCTTTTGGTTAGTGTTGTAATCAATAGCTGCCCGATGTGCCTGTTTCATCTGCTGGTTTCGAGGGATATTGTACAGACGGCCATCCTTACGGAAGTGCGCACCTGTCTGCTTGAAGTGGAAAGGCACGTTGGCAGCGATGCATTGCTCACGGATGCCGAGCACCCAGGCATAATCACAGACACGGGCCTCCGAGCCAGACTCGCCGCCAACCGTCACTTGCTCGCACCACGAGCCAAGACCATCGGGGAAGTCAATGCTCTCCAGTAAAGGTTCACAGATGATTGACTTATGACGGATAGGCAGTTCACGGTATATCGGCAACCGCTCATCCACTCGCCGCTGGTTTTCCATCGTGCAACAGATGGTGACGTTTTCATAGCCGTTGCCCCAATCCTCTGGCAGGCATTGGAGAATCCGCTCAGGTCGCTTTGTAATCATGAAGAAATGCAGGTCACTGCGACGGTGAATCATCAGCCAGGCATCTTCGCGCCACTGGTCAGCTTCCTCGATGAAGAAGTCCGACGTGAAGCAAGTCCACATCAGCGTTCCTGACGGCACTTTCCAGTTTCCGCTGCGGTCACGTCGGATGGGAAGATTGAAGCTGGAGGTCCTGGTTACGACGTTGGAGTCCTTCTCAAACTCCGCATCGCGCCGAAACACATAGCAGTGTTGGCAACCCTCGCTCTTCTTGTGGCATCCGTGCCACAGGTTCCACATCTCATCCATGCTTCTTATACTTCTTCTACGTTCATATCATTTCGCAGAGTTTATCTTCTCTGATGATTTTGGGGGCAGACTTTCCTGCCAGCACTAACACCTTCTTGCCTTTTCGGTAGATATGGAGCTGGCGCGAGCGGACCACTGCTGTCAGCTCTGGATCATCCTGCATGGCAAGCCAAAGATAATGGTAGATGCCATCCTCTTCAAATAGCTTCTTCTGCAGGTGCGAGCACATATTTGTTGTGTCAATAGTCATCTTATCTTCTTTTCAAACTTAAAAAGTCCGTCCTCCTGGTCGAACTGCTCCGGCATATTGGGGTCTGGGTGATGCTCGTTGAAGAACTCAACGGCATGGAAACCGCAGCGGTTGATGTAGAAGTGGATGTTACGGCAGTCGAAATATGGGGTGCAGGTTTCCCACACTTCTATCTCTGGATGCATGGTCTCTATGGCTTTCCATATGGACTGGCCGATACCTTTGCTCTGAACACCTACCTTTACATAAAGGAAGGCAAGTTCACCCATATTGCCATTAGCTGTAATGATAGCACCGCCTACACGCTGGCCATTCTCGCTGACGGCCTCGTAAGCTTCAGCACCTTCTGCATTCAGCGATTGATAGAAGTCCTTGTCAGGCAACACCTGCCACTGGTTTGTTACTTCATCATCTTTGTTGTATGCCTCGAAACCATGTTGGAAGGCCTCCTGCATCTCCTCTTTGAAGGCAATGATATGCTCCTCAGAGAGTCTGACAAGTTGGACGCAATTATTGGGGACTTTCTCTTTTTGCATATCTCTCTTATCTCCAAACAAACAATCCTTCAGAACAAGCCAAAGATCTTATTAACTCCAACACTTCCTCTGTCGGATTATAGACAGTCATATAGGTGTCATCTCCGCTGACTGTTATCAGGACATCGGCTGATTTTAGGATGATGTATAACATCTGTTTGTCGGCCATACACTTCAATAGTGCAGCCTCCAGTTCATGTGGGGCTGGATTCGTTATCCAGTCCTCACCGTCGTAACTCACATTGATATCTTCATAGCAGTTCAGCTTCAGCAAGATATTGGTGAACTTCCTGTAGATGTTGTCAATCTGAGGATGCTCCAGAAAGAATTTCTCAATTCTGAAGTACTGTCCTTTGCCATCAGCGGGCACTTGTTTGGGCAGTATGTCGATTACCCAATATGGATTATTCAAATACTCTTCTATCGTCATATTTATTCCTCCAGTTTCTTGGCTGGCCAGCCATAGTCCTGATATAGAGTCACTGCGAGACCGTTCTTCTTGGCATAAGTCGCCAAACCTTCTGCTCTCAATCTTTCGCGATTCTTCTCATCGCTATTGATAACTTTAAAGGCATCGAATTTGTCACCGAAGATCTTCTTTGCCGTTGGCAAGTATCTGGAGCCATCCTCTACCTGGTCGAAGGCAGTCACTTCAAAGCCCTTTTCTGTCTGTCGGATGTGCAATAATCCAGGATGGCTGCCGCCAGAGACGCATTTCAGCGTGTCACCCGACTGATTGTAGTTGAATACCCAAAAGTCGCCCCATACAAGGATGTCCTCTGTATTACGCTCGTCAACTCTCACTATGCTGTGGATGGGTACGCAATGTTCACCTTTGGCATACTGGCTACCGATAGAATCAGTCAGATAACGGTCGATGGCAGGGAAATAGGTCGTTTCCCGTTCATTGACAAGCACAATTCTTTTGCTCTCGTATTGCTTGTCGAGGATGATGATGGAAACGGGTTGTATGCTGAATGTCTGTTTCTCGCCAGTCTTCACATCATATGTATAGAGGAGCGAGTCACCCTTTTCTTCCACCTTAACGGGATTGATTTCAGTTGCGAAGTCTGTTTCTGGCAGAACAATGGCCAACACAAACTGCTTGGTGAAGTCGATAGCGGTTGGCTTACCGTCTTTACCCATGACAGTTGCCATTCCGAAGAGCTTGTTAAACTCCTCTTCAGTTGTGATTTTGGGGTATTCAGGAATCACCTGGTCGTTCTTAAAAAAGTAGTTCTTGGCTACTTCAAAGGCCACATCACTGCTTTCTTCATTGTTTTCAACAGCCGTTACAGGCTTGTTAGTACAAGCTACCATTGCCAGCAACATTGTAAATGCAAATAGAATCTTCTTCATTGTATCTCTATTTTTGGATTATCAAATATATGAGGGCTATTTGAGCCAATAGAATCAGAGGAAGTCCATACTTGAACTTCTTGTGCATCGTTTTGTGATGCCAGACTTGCATGCCTAATAATGCTCCTATGCTTCCTCCAAAAACAGCCAATCCCAGAAGTGCAGCCTCTCTGATACGACGTTTTCCTTGCCTTGCTTTCCACTTGTCAATGCCATAGACAAAGAACGTCACGATGTTAAGGGCAATGAGATAATATACTATCGTTTGTGTCATAATACTTACCAATCATAATCCTCAACATAGCCGTCAAAGTGGACTTCTTCGTTCCAGCCTACTTCGCGAAAAAGACTGCGCACTTCCTCCTGAACTGCAGGAGGTATGAGGCGCGCACCCCTGCGATACTCATAGTAGTAGGTGTGACAATGCTGGCCGATGAGCCTTTGGCGCACGAACGGCTCCACCTTGCGAGGCATGTCGGAGTTGAAGATGTTCTTCATGCCCTTTGCAAACTTCACCTTCTCTGAATTGCGGAATAGCGTACAATGCTCCGTAGCCACGTCCTGATAGCGTGGATTCACACAATGATAGGTGCTCTTGGTGTCAGGTATATATTGCCCCACCAAAAAGCGCAGACATCGCTCTTTCATCGGGCATTGCTCTGCAAAGCAAACGGTGTAGCCTTCCTTGGCTTTCGTTCTGAATATCTCTTGTTCTGTCATAACGCAATCGTTTTTTGTAATCTGATTGCAAAATTACAAATAAACGAGCAAACCGCCAAAGGAATACGGAGAAAGTTTTAGTACGTCGCGAGCGCACTCGTAGTACGTAAGGAGCGTACTGGCAGTACGTCACGTACGTACTATAACAGCCCCCGTAGGCAAAATTCCATTCTAAAAGCTCTGAAATCCACAAAAGACGAATCTTTTTTCTCTTTTTCTTTTATTATTGGAAGATTTTTCATATATTTGCACCGTGTTTTCGTAAGAGACACAAGACATATTGGCAATGAATTAGCGTTCAGCTATCTCTTCTTGTCCCCGAAACGTGGAAAATTTCAATAGGACAGCGTTGCTCAAGTAAACGTAGAAGAATAGATAAGATGAATGCTCACGCGATAGGCGTGGGCTGAACTTATCTCTACGTTGGGCATTTTCCACGGCCTCGGGGAAGATAAAGGCGGTTCACGCTTCTTTCTTGTCAAAGAGATATTGAGACTAAAAACTAATTAATATGTACGTCAGCAAAGTTTATCAACAACCCGTCGATTCTTACGGCGATGTGTGTACATTAGTGCGTGGGCTTCCCTATCAGTGCCCTAATGACTGGGAAGAGGTATTGGATTCAATAGATGAAGATAGCAATCTTTATCTTATCAAGGAGCCTGACAATCCCAAAGACAAATTGGCTATTGCTGCTTATCTAGACGACAGACGTGTTGGATATGTGTCATCTTCAGACAATGGAAAGATATGGATGTATCTGACTGATGAAAAGATGCCTTGTTTATTTGTGCAGAGGTATGACGCGAGTTTCAAGATTTCATTCCAAAGCCCGAGAATACTATTTGAGGACAAACCCTTCAAAGAAATCTATAGAGACAAAAGTGGGATTATAGAACGCCCCAACCCCACCTTTGAAATCCCGTTCTTGACTAACTCAAAAAACAAACGTTATGAGTGGTTTGATGACAGTATAATTATTGCAGACTTGGAAAGAGCAATACCTGATTTCCGCAGAAAACTGGCTACTCGAATGATTATTTGTGTAGGGCGAAAAAACAGTAATGGAGAATACTGTTATTACCTACCTTACCTCAATATGCCAATTGCTGACGTTGAGGACAGCCTTATTCAAAAACTTATTGATAAATATGGCTTTGTCATCGCTCTTCCAGATGTTCCAACAATTAATAGTCAGGGGGGTATTTTTATGGATTTGCACGTCACTTACTTGAAAGAAACAAATTTCAAGGATTTTGACTCAACCCATCAATCTGAGTTGGTATTTAATCTTGTCAGAGACAACGATGACAATTACCAATTTGCGTCAGACAATCCATCGATTTCAGAAAGTAATGATAATTATGATGAGGAGCAGGACTATGCAATGGAAGATGTTGACATGTTTATGCAGGAAACGCAGTCAACACCAAGTTATTCAAAGAGTGATTATATTCTTAAAAAGGGTGAGGTGACAATTTCCTCGATAGATAAAAGCACCTTTATCAAAATAGACAAAATCACTACTGATTTATTTTCATTTGTAAGAGAGACTCTATTCCCCTCTACAGAGCTATTTTCATATTTAAAGAAACACACTCCTTATTACGACCAATTCTATGATTTTGGTCAATTTGAAACTCTAATCAGGGTTTTCGTAATAAAAGACTTGGGTCGTATTTACAAGGGACTCAACCATAGCTTCAATTTTGATACAACAGAGGGCAAGCCTTTGTTCCTTTATATGGACAAGGAAGTTGGAGAGTCTACAGATATATCTTATGAGGAATTTGCACAAATTTGTGACCTCAGGCCACAAATTAAAGCAGCAGCAAGGATACGTGAGCTTATAGAAAACCAAATGAAATCTTTTTATGAGTTTGACATCGCTCTTTGGACAGACACGGATTTTCTAATACATAGCCTCCTAAAAGACGTAAAAAAAGAATGGGCTAAACGCTATATGGAACTAATGCGCCAATTTGCGTCTGCTGTTACTGATGCCAAAGACATATTAGCAGATAATTATTCTGGAGGCTCTTCGTCTGCAGTCCATGAATTCTTCCCAATTTTAGGATTTACCCTCGGAGAAACGACGTGGCAGCAGGCAGTAAGCATGGGATATGAAATTAAGGAAGGGGATGAATACCCAGAAAGGTATATTGATGTTGGAGAAGATGTTCAGTTTGTGGATTTTAAAGGTGAGGAAGTCTTTACTACTCTCATTTGGGGTAAGTACGATGGAGATTTTCCTCCTCTGTGGAAATCAAAAGGATTCTCCTGGGAACTATCATATGACGAATGGATGACTATATTTAGGAGTTTGGGATATATAATTACAGTGACAGAGGATCCAAGCCAAAGAGAGGTTAATGGACGTATAACGTTGAAAGCTAAATTTAAAGCTTTATCACCTGATGGAACACTGCGATTTGAATTGTGGTTTGACTATGGGAATGATGGCTATTACACGTCATCTCCCAAAACGTTAGATACAATTATTGTGTCTTATATCAGGCCATGATTTGTATGTTACAAGGGGAGTCTTTTGTGATTTTTCTCTTTATTACACATCGTTCCAGCCCCCATGTGTAAACAACAATTGGAAAAACAGAAATGATTAATAACATGCTCAAGATTGTTCATTAAAAGGTAAACGACCTCTCAGGGCTATTACATTATGAAATATAAAACAACATATTCTTCGATTATTCCTATCACTCTTGTTTGCATTCTCTTTTTGTCAAGTTGTGGTGGGAATGGAAAACGTATGCCAGATAATACAATTAATGATGAAGGAACATTATCATTAACTCAAGAAGAATCAGTTAACGAAAAACCAATTCGTTCCATTATGGAATATTCTTCTGATTCGTCAACAATATTTTTTCATCCTCGTGGTTGTTCTAATTACATTACGATGAAAAGGGTTGAAGGTGGCAAATTCATTATGGGAAATAATAAAGAATATGGTTCGGGGCCGGAACATGAGGTTGAACTATCCAACTTTTATATAGCAGATACAGAAGTAACACAATCATTGTGGAAAGGAATAATGGGAAGCAGTGGGTCTTTTATGGCTGAACGTTATCAATCGCCTTTAAAACCTGCAGATAACGTAACTTGGGATGATGCTCATTCTTTTATCAATGCTCTTAACTCATTGACAGATCAAATATTTAGATTGGCAACAGAGGCGGAATGGGAATTTGCAGCGCGAGGCGGCAATAAGAGTGTTGGATATACTTATAGTGGCAGCGATGATATTAATAGTGTTGCATGGTATGGACGGAATGCTTATTGTGTAAAACCTCTTGGGCCTGATTATGGAACTCATTATGTGGGAACCAAAAGACCGAATGAACTTGGACTATACGACATGACAGGTAATGTATGGGAGTGGTGTGAGGATTGGCACGCTAATTATACAAAGAAACAACAGAGGAATCCGATTGGTCCAAAGACTGGACGCGCAAAAATTGTTAGAGGTGGCTGTTTTAAAAGTGGTGAGAGCCTTTGCACCGTTACACACAGGGAATGGATGTGGCCTGATGAAAATCATTGGGTTGGGGTGAGGCTTGCATTATCGCTTAATATTTGATGATTAAGGTTAAAACTAATAGAAAGTCATGTGCAATCAAGTAATTGTCAATGATAAATAAGGATTTCAAAAAAAACAAAGAGTTTCAAAGTATTCAGCCTTTAATGAAAGAGTTAGGTTATGACCCTCTACAGGCTGGAAACAGCTTAATCCCATCTGAAGAACCCGACTTCCTGCTTGAGATTGGAGGCAAAAATGTAGGTATAGAAGTGACAGAATGCCATCCTGAAGTAACAACAGGTAAAGGGGCAAAAAATGTTTTGGCTGCTAGGCAAAGAACCCTCGAAATCTGTAAGTATATAGAAAAAACACAAGATTCCCAAGGTAAAGTGGTGAACTATAGAATCGGTTTTAATTTTGTACTTCTCTTTGATTTACAGAAGCCTAAGATAAAAAGATTAGAAATGGAAAAGATTCAAAATGAGGTTCTGTCAGAGCTGCAGCAACGTATCAACAATGGCGATTATATCAACTCAGGGGATGACTACCAGAGACTACATATAGAATGGGCCAAAGATTATCACTATATTAGGGACGTTGAGGTTGGAGAACCATTAGAAAAGTCAATAGTGACTTATTCATATCCGGCAAGAGGCGCATTTTCTATTGAACATGATATTGTATTAAGCGCTATAGCGCAAAAAGAGATAAAGTTGTCTTCATATCGCAATAACAACCCTCAAACTAATGAATTTTGGCTATGTTTAAATATTCCTATGGGAATTGATCGCACATTAGATGGCTTACAGAAACTGAAAGTTGATTCTTTGTATGATAGGGTTTATATGACATCGACTCACGAATGTATAAGATTGAAGTGAGAGTTGCTATGAAGGTGTCCAAAGCAACACTGGTGTCTAAAAACATTTAATTCTTCACACGAAATGGCTGCAGATTGCAGAATTATCGCTATCTTTGCATCGTTGTATTGAGCATTATTGGGTATGGATATAGCAAAGGCATTCGAAGTGGCGTTCAACCGCAAGATTGAAAAGAACTGGGAGAAGATCTACGTGGTAGTGGATATTCATGATACCATTCTGCGGGCATGTTACGAGAACGAGGAGACCTACGATTACTATCCGTATTCGAGGGAAGCCCTACAACTGATGACCAGCCGTGAGGACATCTGTCTGATTCTCTGGAGCGGATGCTACGATGATAAGATGGCCGAATACAGGAGCCATTTTACTGAAGAAGGCATTCATTTCGACTATTTCAACGAGAATCCTGAAGTCGGCAACACGAGTTTCCAGAACTTCGAGGTAAAGCTCTATTTCAATGTGGGAATAGATGACAAGTTCGGTTTCGAGCCGGAAACAGACTGGATAAAGGTAATAGAGGTAATAGGGAAGTTCTGATGAGTAGCCTTGTCATAGCCATATTCCTGTTGAGCATCGGAGCCAGTTTCGTTCAGCGTACCACTGGCTTCGGCTTTGGCATCTTCATCATGACGATGCTACCGTTCTTCCTGCCGACATACGGCGAGGCCACGACACTCTCAGGACTTCTGGCTATCACTACCTCGGCAGTCATCGTTTGGAAACTGAAGGCCTATGTCACATGGAAACGGCTTTGGCCGATACTTCTGACGTTTATTGTTGTATCGACAATAGCTATCTTTGCCTTGACTCGTATCGAAGACCATATATTAAAGCGGATTCTGGGCGTGGCATTGATAGTCATCAGTATCTATTTTGCGCTGTTTAGCCAGAAGATCAAGTTGCCGACAACCAAGAAAGTGCAGGTAGGTACTGGTACACTCAGCGGACTGATGGGAGGCTTCTTCGGGATGCAAGGCCCGCCTGCTGTGCTTTATTTCATTCAGTCGGAACCTACTAAGGAACACTATATGGCGATGGCACAAACTTATTTCCTGATTGGCAATGTGATGATGACTTTTGTCCGTGCCTACAACGGTTTCTTCACTACGACCGTCCTCACGGATTACTGTTTCGGCCTTGGTGGCGTCATCATCGGAACAGCGCTTGGCGCATACATATTCAAGCGCATCCCCAACCGTATTTTTCGCTACATTGTCTATGCTTATATCGGAATCAGCGGTGTGATTATTCTTCTGACGAACTGATCTTCTCTGCCATCCTTACCAATTCCTGATAAGGAAGTCCGCCAACTACACGTTCTATATTTCCATTCTTGGTGATAAAGAACAGCGTGGGGATAGACTGAATGCGAGCTGCCGCTGCAAGAGCCTGGTTCTTGTCCACATCAACCTTCAATACCTTGATACGTCCATCATACTCGTCGGCAAGTCGCTTCAACATAGGGGCGAGTGCCTGACAAGGGCCACACCAAGTGGCATAGAAATCGATGATAACCGGCGTGATGCCTGTATAGTTGTAACCTCTGAGATACTGCTGATAATCTTTGATATTCTCCATAATCTTTTAATGTTTTAATGTCATAATCTTCGAAGGACAGGCCAGCGTGCATTTGCCGCATTTCAGACAATCGGGATCAAGATAGCCAACCTCCTGTCCTCGGCTGTCGTAAGGCGTAAGCTGCATGGGGCAGACGCGGGCACAGCTCTTACACTTCATCTGGCAGGTAGCTGCAACATGCACAGCAGTGTAGGGCTTGGGTAGTGGCTGACGTTTTGGAGCTACCCACGACGAGATGGTTCCCATGGGGCAGAACGAGCACCAGGTGCGTGGCGCATAGATAAAATTCAGCGTAACGCCGACAATGGTAGTCATCACGATAATCGTCCAGAATACGCGACCGATGCCACTCCACATAGCCAATCCTCCTTCGCTCCAAGGAACGGTGAATGTCAGTTGGATGCCGAACATGCCGAAGATGAAGAATACCATGAACAGGCGGAAGCCGAACGTACGTACGAACGCAGGTATTGGTTTGTGGGGTGAGTACTTCGACAGCAGACGGTCGTACATATTGCCTCGCGGACATATATGTCCGCACCACCAGCGTCCCTTCCAAATGCTGGTCATCACGGGGCCTATCATGCAAATGAGTGCGATAAGTCCCACAATGGGGAAGAACCACCCGACGATGATATAGGCGATAATAATCCAATATAGGTCTAATCCTGGTGTCGCAAAATGACGATGGAAAGTCTTTTTCTGTTGCATATTCCTTATTTATTCTTAAATTCGGTGCAAAGGTACGAAGAAAACAATAGATAAACGAATTATTTTATCTATCTTTGCATTGGTTTTATCTATCATCAAAGAAGCGTATGACCCTACAACAACTAAAATACATCGTGGCCATCGACCGCCAGCGCAACTTCGCCAAGGCTGCCGAACAATGTGGTATTTCACAGCCAACTCTCAGCGCTATGCTTGTAAAACTGGAAGAAGAACTCGATGTGCGTATCTTTGAGCGAAGTAACAAACTTGTCACGCCCACAGCGGCTGGCGAGAAGATTATCCGTCAGGCAGAGAAGGCCTTGGCAGAAGCGGAACGTATCACAGAACTCGTGGCCGAAGACAAAGGCGACGTGGGTGGCGAGTTGGTGCTTTCTGTCGGTCCTACCATTGCGCCTTACATCTTGCCCAAGTTCATCAGGCATTATATGGAACATTATCCGACGGTAAAACTCTCAGTCCGTGAGATGAAAGCAGATGTGATGCTCAGCGAACTACAGCTTGGACATCTCGATGCAGGTATTGCCATCAGTGGGAACACGCGTCACGGCATTCTCGAAGTGCCGCTATATACAGAGCGGTTCATGGTCTATCTGGCTGAGAGCTGCTGGCGCAAGCTACCTGTGTTCAAGCCAGAGAACCTGGAACACGAGAGGATGTGGATCATGAAGGAGGCGCAATGTCTGCGTGAAAGTGCCTTCAGCTTTTGCAAGGCAAGAACCAAGGGTAACCGTGTGTACGAGGCTGGCAGTATCGAGACGCTAATCCGCATTGTCGATGAGAATGGCGGTTTTACCATTATCCCAGAGATGCACTTGCCATTCCTCTCTGACAGTCAGCGTGAAAACGTGCGACGAATAGAGGGCGATTATCTCTCACAGCGCCGTGTGTCGCTCTATATCCGCGAGGACTACATCCGCCAGCGCATGCTAAACACCATCACCGATACCCTCCTCCTATTCATGCCCGAGGGAATGATGGAGGAGCGGATAGCAAAGTTTGGCATTAAGCTATAACAGGATAGTGTTCTCGCTCATTGGATTTGTCGTCCCGCAGGAAAAAGCATGTATCTTGTCACCCATCACTTGATGTAAGGTGGAAAACACAGCGTCTCCCGTACAATGACTGGTGTAGAATTGCGTCTGGGGATAGGCATCCGTTAATCTGTAGGCAAGTTCTGAAAGTTTGTCATCACTCTCATGATTGTCGAGCAGGTGGAATCCTCCCACAACGGTATTCACTGGGAATGGACATGCTGCAAGGATGTTCTCCAAACCGCTATGAGCACAACCAGTAAACAGCAACCCGCCTGTATATAGCGCCAGCTCATGACGGAAATCATCGTATACATAGTCACCATCCGCATTTTCTACAAACAGATGCTGATTACCCTCTGGCATCGGATGGATCTGAGGTATGTGCGCTAAGATGAAGAAGTCATCGCTGATGCTTTCGCTATGCTCAACCGTCAGTAGTCGTTCTTGCAAAATCTCAGGCCATTCTGTCGTGATGCTATGAAAATAGCGGCGTTTAGAGAAGTATTTGCCCTTGAGTGCATCTGGCGACACGATGATTTTTGCCTTTTTATTTATCTCCAACAGATGCTTCAGTCCTCCTGCATGGTCGCTGTGTCCGTGAGAGATAAACACATAGTCCACCGTACTGAGGTCGATGCCAATCTTCTCTGCATTACGGATAAAGACATCGCTGGCTCCAGTGTCGAGCAGAATGCGATGCTTATCCGTTTCTAGCAGGATAGACAAGCCATGCTCCGTCTGGAGCTGGTCGTTGTTAGTGCGGTTATCCGATAATACAGTCCACGTCATATTCTACTCCATTCGTCCATATTTCATCTCTTCACCTTCTTTGTCATACTGCTTTCGCTTACCCGTAGGAGGTGCCGTAAGAGTAATCTTTACGACAGCTGTACGTTCAAGGCTGCGGGCGATGGCATCATTGAATGCATCCATGTACTTGGGAAGGAAACGCTGGCAGATAGCACGGAGTGCCTTTATCTTTTCGTCTCTATCCTTTACTATCTCAGCCTTGCCAACAGCCATTGCTGATTTATATTGGAGTGTGAAGCTGCCATCCTTGGGGCCTACAGTAGGAGCACATTTAGTGACTGCCGACAGCGCCACACGGGGATTGGCCGCAATGCAGTCCAGTTTATCACCCTCCAAGGCACAATGGAAATAGAATGTTTTATCGTCTGTGCGAGCCAGCGACAAAGGTACACCATAGGGTGTGCCATCGGGTCGCACGAAACTGACGGTAATATACGGTGCCTTGTCTAATACCTCCAGTGCAAAGGCGGCATCCATCTCTCTACTTGCTTTTCTCATTATTCAATATTTAATGTCATTCTGATGTGAGGGATGCCGTCGAGCATGAAGGTGTCGGATGACTGTCTGAAACCGACAATTTCATAGAAGCCTTTGGCATACTCCTGTGCCTCAATGTCTATATGCTTTGCATCGAAATGCTCTTTTGCTGCATCAATGGCATAGAGCATGATCTGCTTGCCATACCCTTTGCCTCGTTCAGTGGTGATAACTCTGCCGATGGATATTCCCTTCATGTGAGTACCAGCAGGACAGACACGAGCCAAGGCAACCACTTTGTCTGCAACAGTGAGCCAAAGATGAATGGACTTCTGGTCATCATTGTCCATATCCTGATAGACGCAATCCTGCTCTACAACGAATACCTCACTACGCACCTTCAGTAGTTCGTACAGTTCATCCACGGTTAGTTCCTGGAATGATTTTTTGTGCAATACTAGTTCTTGCCCGATGCTCATTTCTTTTCTTTAGCTTTCCTTGCAAACTCGAAGAGTGACTCTGGCAGATGGCAGTAGCCATCAGGATTCTTGTCAAGATAGTCCTGATGATATTCCTCTGCTGAATAGAAGTTCTGCAACGGCAGCTTCTCTACGGCCAGAGGCTGCTGATACTTTTTCTGCTCCTCGGCAAACACCTTTTCGATTACGGGCAAATCCTCGTCACTGGTATAGTAGATGCCCGTGCGGTAGCGGGTTCCTTCGTCATGTCCCTGTTTGTTGAGACTTGTGGGGTCGATGGCCTTGAAGAACATCTGAAGGAGGAATTCAAGACTGACCACATTGGGATTGTACTTCACATGTACCGTCTCAGCATAGCCTGTCGTGTCAGTATAGACCTCCTTGTACGATGGATCCGCAGTGTGTCCGTTAGCAAATCCCACTTCCGTTTCCACTACGCCTTCTATCTGTTTAAAGTAGTGTTCCGTTCCCCAGAAACAGCCGCCAGCAAGAAAGATGTCCTTGCCGTTCTTTATCTCCAAGATGCCGTCAACCTCATGTTCAATGAATGGACCTGCCTTGCACTCCAGGAGCACGGCGGGTGTAAGGCAGGCCAATCCATGCCAGACGTTCTTAGGAATGTCAACGCCATAGGTTCCACTCTCCTGACTGATAACGCAGGATGCCAGTATCTTTCCACTGTCCTTGTAGGTTGTTACTCTGACCTTACCCTTTAGTATCACAAAGGTCTCGTCCTTGTCAGGATGGTGATGCACGGGGATAAAAGTGCCTGGCTCCAAGGCATTGAGGAAACGGTGGCACTTGTCCTGAAGGCTCTCGTGGAAGTTGTAGTTCATGCGCAGACGAGGCGACTTCTTCGCCTGTTCCACTACGCCACTGATTAGTTGCTCGTCTATAATCTTCATATCAATTCATCTTTGTCATGCGATAACCCATACGCTTCAGCTGCATAGCAACTCCCATCAGGTAAAGCTGGTGCAAACAAGCGACATATCCGTTGAATGCCTCCTTTGTTCCTGGTTCCAGATGCTGGTGCATCAAGGCATTATAGACTCGTGAGGCACATTCGCCAGTCACTTTCTCCAAGATGGTATAGTCTACACCCTGTAGCAACAGGACATCTTCACGGATGTATTCATCCATCTGGTCGTAGCCCCGCTTGTCGCGCATATAGGCATAGAGATCATCTATCTTGGAATATATCTCCCATTCCGTGTCCCACATCTTGGCAACAGCCATGCCGATATACATCATCCAACCTAAGGATGCCGATGGGAAGTCCTGAAACTCACGGATGCCATCGGGAATGTAGGCTTTGGCTATCTCTTCCCATTTCTCCTCGACATCGGGACATTCCGGCAGTCGCTCGTCCACCTCCTTCATCGAAAGTAGGAACTGGTGCAGATCCTGGCGTATTATATCTTCAAATGTTTGTTCCATTATCATCCTTTTATGCTCTCTGCCATCTGTTTTCCTGCATCATAGGCTTTCTGCAAGTCTTTTTCCCAGTTTTCATCTCTGTACTGCCGCTTGGTTTCTTCCGAAAATCCACCAAGTTCAAAGCGGTCGTAATTCTTGACCTGATAGGTGTTGTAGGCTATCAGATGTTTAGGTTCACCGAGAGCACCCTTTATGCAATATTCCATAGAGCCATATCCATTACTATTGTTTCTTTCGGGAAGTCCGTTCATCGTTTCTATCAGTACAACTGGCATCTTCTTCGGAGCCGTCAGACTATAGTCATTGTAGGAAAGCCATGGGAAAGCCAGACGTTCTAAGAAAGTGCGCATCTGTCCAGTGATATCACCAAAGTAAATAGGAGAGCCCAATACCAGTCCATCGGCTTGGGCTATCTCTTCCAGTATTGGCGTAAGTGCATCCTTGAATTTGCAGACATTTGATGCTTTATTCTTTATCTTACAGGTCATGCACGACATACATCCTTTGTAGTCTATGCCATACAAACGTACCGTCTTTATTTCAATATCACTACTTACAGAACTTGAACCCTCGGCAAATTTCTGTAGCATCGAGGCCGTATTGAAGTTCTTTCTTGGGCCTCCATCGATAATCACTATTTTTTTCATACTTCGTATATGTTTTAGCAGATTTCTTCCAATGCTCCTGTTTCTGAATCTATAATAAAGCCCCTAACCACAATGTCCTTGGGAACGAGTGGATGAGTCTTGATGGTCTCAACTGTCTTGCGGACGGATTCGGGTGTATCCTTGAAACCCTCCAGCCAATGATCCAGGTTGATGCCACACTTACGGATGGTATCGAGCGTTTCGTCAGTCACGCCACGGGCTATCATTTCGTGATGAAAGTGGTCATAGCTCATGTGGCAGGCTCCGCAATGAGAATGTGCCACCACCATGATTTCCTCCACCCCCAGCTCATAGATAGCGACAATGAGGCTGCGCATAGCTGAGTCAAAGGCTGAAATCACCAAGCCTCCTGCGTTCTTGATGATCTTCGCATCACCATTCTTTAAGCCTAAAGCTGCAGGGAGCAGTTCGGTCAGTCTGGTGTCCATACACGACAGTACTGCCAACTTCTTGTCAGGGTACTTGCTGGTCAGATACTTCTCGTAGCCCTTCTGTTCTACGAAGGTCTTGTTGTAGGCAATAATCTGGTCTATCATAAGCCAATTCTCTTAAACTATGTTGTAATAACAGGGCAAAGTTAGTTATTTTTCAGCAGATTTTGTAAATTTGCACCTTAGATTTAGGATTGTTTATGAAGTTGATATGATTCAGCAAATAGAAATAACACTAAAATCCAAGTCTCGTGGGTTCCATCTGGTGACCAGTGAGATTCTGAGTCAGCTGCCCAAGTTGCCTAAGACGGGTATCATCAATATATTCTGCAAGCATACGAGTTGCGGACTGAGCATCAATGAGAATGCTGACCCCGATGTTCGAGTGGATATGGAGTCCATATTCAATCGGCTTGTTCCAGAGAATAGACCCGAATACGAGCATACTTTAGAGGGTGCAGACGATATGCCAGCTCATGCCAAGTCAACGTTGAGTGGCGTGAGCCTGACTATCCCCATTACCGATGGTCGCATGAACATGGGAATCTGGCAGGGAATCTACTTCTGTGAATATAGGAATTACGGCGGGGCAAGGAGGTTGGTAGTAACAATAATAGGAGAGTAAATATATGAAAGTGATTAGTACAAAGAAGGCACCAGTTGCTATTGGTCCTTACAGTCAGGCCATCCAAGTAGGAAATCTCGTCTATACATCAGGTCAGATTCCCATAGACCCTGAGACAGGAGTGTTTGTCGAAGGAGGTATTAAGGAACAAACCCGTCAGTCCCTAACCAATGTGAAAGCCATCTTGGAAGAGGTTGGTCTGACTATGAGTAATATCGTGAAGACTACAGTTTTCATGGCAGACATGAACGACTTTGCGGATATGAACAGTGTCTATGCAGAATTCTTCACCGAGCCATATCCTGCCCGCTCAGCTGTTGCAGTCAAGACATTGCCGAAGGGAGCATTGGTAGAAATCGAAGTCATAGCTGAAGTTAAAGCATGATTCAATGAGTAATTTTAGGGAAATGAGGCGCAAACGCCAGCAGCTTTCAGAAGAGGAGAGCATCGGGATATTGCAGAAGGCTACTGCAGGCACATTAGCATTGTTGGGTGACAACGGCTATCCCTACGCTGTTCCCATCAGTTATGTCTATGCCGATGGAAAATTGTACTTCCATAGTGCTCTGAGTGGTCATAAGGTTGATGCCATCAGGAACTGCGACAAGGCATCGTTCTGTGTCATCGACAAGGACGATGTTGCGGATTTTGTCGGCAATGCCGCTCTTCTCCATTTCTTCCACGTATATCTTAGCATTTCCGTTCTCTGCGGAATAACGTATGTTGATAGTGAGCTGCGCCTTACAGTCGCTTGGGAAAAGCATAAATAAAGCACCGAATATCAGTAGAAAGAAACTTTTTCTCATCATTGCTATTCAATTTTACTATTCACTTTTAACTATTCACTATTCACTTTTTACTCCATTGAGTGTTCCCAACCTCCGCGAGTATCAATGCCGGTGGCATCAGCGAGTGCTTCAAGTCGTGCTACTTCCTCTGCGGTCAGCTGAATCTTGGCGGCTTCGGCAGCCTCGATGACGTGATGCTCCTTGGTAGCACCGATGATAGGCTGTGTACCCTTGGCGATAGCCCAAGCGATACCAATCTGAGAGCACGATGCACCATACTTCTTACCGATGGCTGTCATCTCGCTGGTGAGGGCTTCGAGCTGCTCTAGCACGGGGTTGTACTTCTTACCGCGGTCGCTCTCTTCAGGTAGCGGGTTCTCCTTATAATATTTACCAGAGAGTGCGCCCTGCTCCAGCACCATGTAGGCCCAGAACTCGATGCCGTTCTCCTTGCAGTAGTCCAATACCCCACCCTTCTCTGACGAGCGATAAAGCAGCGAGAAGTGGTTCTGCACGGCACTCACCTTAAATCCTGCCTCGCCAAGAATCTCATTGGCACGCATAATCTCCTTAATATTGTGGTTCGACACACCTACGCGCTTTACCTTGCCCGACTGCAGCAGGGGAATCAGTCCGGGAGTCCAGCGCTCTACGTCCATCGGATTGTGAATCCAATAGATATCGATGTAATCGCAGCCCATACGTTCGATAGAAGACAGCGCCATCTTTTCAACGCTATTCTCATAAACCTCTGCCAGCTGTGGGGTAAACTTGGTAGAAACCTCCACGCCTTCACGCTTCTGTCCTTTTACAAACGAGCCCAGAATCTTCTCCGACTCCCCCATGCCATAGACTGTAGCCGTGTCCCACAGGTTCAGTCCAGCCTTCATAGCTGCCTCGAAAACGGGCTTCAAGTTCTCTACGTCGGTCTTGCTGCCGAATACTGCATCTCCTCCAAATGCTCCTGCGCCCCAAGCCCAGGTTCCTAATGCAATCTTTGCCATATCTTTATCTGTTTAATTGTTTAACTGGGTGCAAAGGTACGGCGATTTTGCCGACAACTGCCTAACCAATTTACGGATGAATATACCAAATTTACGGATTCTGCCATTTTTGTGCCTTTTTCTCGAAAATTTTTTGTAATTTCGCCACCGAAATGAAGCAAAGTTTGAATATAGAGTCAGTTAACGACTATGCTCGTTATGTAGGAGCAGAGGAGTTGCATCCGCTCGTCTCGATTATCCATTACGACGAGCTGGAGCACTGCCGCCATTCGTTTAACAACTATCAGGTGTATGGTATCATCTTGTTGCAGGAGAGTCCTTATACACTCACTTATGGCCAAGGGCAATATCATCACAACTCTGGTTCGCTGCTCTGTGTTGCCCCTGGACAGACTGGCGGCGTGAGTGACAACGGTGAGACGATTCATATCAAGGGCTGGGTGCTGCTGTTCTCACCTGAGTTGCTGCATGGAACAGATCTTGGGCGACGTATCGATGACTACCATTTCTTCTCTTATTACGAGAACGAGGCGTTGCATCCCACGCCCGATGAGCAGCGCACGATAGAAGTCTGCTTCAAGATGATTCGCAATGAACTGCGTTCTAAGCCCGATGGTGAGCATCTGCGCCGCATCATCATCGCTTACCTCGAACTGATACTGGAATACTGTGCGGTCTTCTATGAACGCCAGTTTAAGACTGAAACAACAGCCGACAACGATTTGTTGAAGCGATTCGATGACCTGCTCAGACACTATTATAGCGAAGGACGGCAGAGTAAGCTAGGCCTGCCTACCGTCCGATATTGTGCACAGGAACTATTCCTTTCGCCCAACTATTTCGGTGACCTTGTGCGTCAGGCTTCTGGTGAGACAGCTACCGCCATCATCCGCAACTTCGTGATGCAACGAGCCACCGCTCTTCTGCACGACGGCAAGACCATCACAGAAGCCTCCGACTTCCTCGGTTTCGAATATCCCCAGCACTTCACACGCATGTTCAAGAAACACTATGGCTTCACACCCTCAGAATTCCTAAAGAATAGAATATAGGTACATGACAGAAAAAGAGAAAATGTTGGCTGGGCTTGTTTATGATGCCACTACGCCAGAACTGATAGCTGAGTTACAAGCCACGAGAGAGGTTTTATATGAGTTTAACTCTCTCCATCCATCAGAGACCCAGCGGATGAAAGAGATCTTGAAAGGCTTATTCGGAAAGGTTGGCGATGAAGATTTCATTGTCAATCAACCCTTTCGCTGCGACTATGGCAAACAGATCAGCATCGGCAAACGATTCTTTGCTAACTTCAATTTCACGGTTCTCGACGAAGCACGTGTTACAATTGGTGATGACTGCTTTATCGGTCCCAACGTCAGCATCTATACCGCCTGCCACAGTACAGACCCTGTAGAACGCAATACCCGTCAGGAATGGGCGAAGCCTGTAACCATCGGTAATAACGTATGGATTGGCGGCAGTGTCACCATTCTACCTGGTATCACCATCGGAGACAACGTGACCATTGGAGCAGGATCGGTGATCACTCACGATATCCCATCCAATACGGTAGCAGTCGGTAATCCATGTAAAGTAGTAAAGAGCTTGTGAAACAGAATCCGCTCTTAATTCACTTTCACGAGTTTTCCGTTCACAAATAATCGGTGGCCATTGGCTTTAATACATGATGCGTCGCCCTTCAGAGATGTGATGTAGGTATCAGCTGTGAGGTTCCAGGTGCAGTCATCGCCAAGAGTGACATTCACGGTTCCTGTCTCGGTAGATACGGTGTTGCCTGCAGCATTGGTGATGTTGCCGCTGATAGAGCCATTGAAGGTGGAACCATCGGCCAGATTCAGCGTTAGCTCAGAGTCGCTGCCTACAAGGATAGTGCCTTCCAACTGCTGATGACTTGCATTGAGTATTGCTTTGTTGCTGGCTCCCTGCCATCCGTCTGCACATACAGACAATAGCACTTGGGCTGGATCGTCATTCGCCAGTTTGACACCGTTCAGAGATATAATTGCATTTGTGTTGGTCACATGGAAGAGATGGCCTTGGCGATTAGTCAGCGAACCGCCATTCATCGTGAAGTGCGAGTTGCCGCTGTCAGCATCGCCAGAGAACGACTGATAAATCATGATGGCATCCAGGAACTGGGCGTGTCCGTTTCGCTGGGTATTGCTGACAGTCATCTGACAGTTGTTCAGCGTAATGCTGTTCTTGCCCTCGATGCAAACACCTTCAGACTTGTTCGATGTAAGCGTGGCATCAGATACCGTCACATCGGCTGTGGAGTAGATAACAGGTGAACCAAGCCCGTTGCTGGTATAGCTGCCACCCTCTACAGTCACGACGCCACCACCACGATCGGTACGAATCGGCGCAGACGAACGGCCACTCGTGTTGACGGTCAGATTCTTGACCTTCGTCACACCACCGCCGGTAGTCATGATACCGCCTGAGCCATCGCCTGTAGTGGTAATTTTGGTATCCTCGATGATGACTGTCGTACCATCGCCATCACCACCATTATGTCCACCATTACCACCGTATGAGAATACACCATTTGCTCCAGTAGCGTCGCTGGCTACCGTGCCACCTTTAATGGTTGTAGTGCTGCCACCTTTCACAAGCAGGGCTGCATTCACACCATAGAAGCTACAGTTGTCACCACCATCTGAACTGCCCGTCTTGTTGACGATTGGCTGAGTGATAGTTACTGCTTCCTTTGTGGATATCATCAATGCGCTCTCGTCCGTATTACTGCTCTGATATGTTTTGCCGTTCTCGCTGGTTTGAGCCGTCAGTTCCGTACCTCCGGCATATTTGATATCCTTACTGCGAGAACCAGGACCACCCGGCATACCCATACCGGCTTGTTCTAGATTCTGCTGTCCTCCAAGCAGGAACTCACGGATTTTGCGTTGTGAGGCAAACTGAGGTTTTATCTTTTGATAACCCTCATATTGCTGTTCAGTTAGGATCTTGGCGATAGCCTTGTCGTACTTCTGTTGCTGCTTGTCATAGTCATAGGTGGATTCAGAAGGCTTACCGCCACCAGGCATTCCCATGCCGCCACCTCGTGGGCCTCCTAGCATACCACCGCCAGGACCGCCCATGCCACCTCCAGGCATTCCGCCTCCGAAGCCGCCACCACCGGGGCCACCCATTCCTCCACTGGGCCTGCCACTGGGTCTACCGCTAGGCCCACCCATCGGTGGACGCTGCCCTTGTGGGCGTTCCACCTGCTCACCTTCAATCAGTGTCTTATACTTCTTATTGAGCTTGGCCACTTTCTTCTGTTGCTTCTCGTCAAGCTGCAGTTCCTTGACCATCTTTTCAGTCATCTGCTCGTAAGTGATACGATTGCGCTTAGGCATCTTCTTTTCAGAGCCATCTGCCCCTGAGGTCGAACTATCCTGTGCCATCAGTGAGCCTGACAGCATAAACATGCTGATTACCAATAAAACTATTTTCTTCATCTTTATTTCCTGATTATCTTAACTTTGTTGAACTTGCTCTCGTTCGGAAATGAAAACGGTTTTTCATTTCTCTCACTTAATCGCAACTTTTTTACCGTTTTTTATGATGATGCCCTTGGTAGAAGAACCTGCCCTTGTACCATTTAGCGTGTATGCAGGGGCATTACTATCAATGGTGGTTTGTCTTACCTCATTAATCCCTGTTGATTCATTGATGGTGCCATTGCCTGACAAACTGCCATAGGTCAGGGAATACCCGTTCTTGTTGATGACACCATTATTTGTAAGTGTTGTAACATAGGTGTCTGCTGTCAGAGTCCATGTAACGTTCTCGCCTACGGTTACGGCCAGCTTATTCTCTGTCCCTGTCTCAACTGTTCCTGCGTATTCCCAAGAGTTTTTGGTGGTCTCCAATACAATTGTTCCTGTCGATCCGTTGCCTTTGGAACTGTTGGGGACACTCATCAGCAGCCCGCTTGGAACCTTCAGCGTAACATCAGTCAATGTCAGTGTTGCCGTACAGTTCTCTACATAGCAAAGAGGGGCGTTGCTATCCGTCAATGTCAGTGAAGAGTTCGTGATAGTGGCATAAGGTTTCGTACCTTCTGCATCGCCAGAGTTAGACTGGTGAAGGAGGATGCCTCGCTTGGAAGAGCCTGATGTCATCTGGCAGTCATTAACGTATGCATAGTTGGCACCCTCGACCGTTACGATAGGACCTTTTTCTGAAACACCTGTCAGATTATTGGCAGTAATAACGCCCGTTGAATATAAGACAGCAGACTTATCACCCATTGCAGTCAACGTACCGCCTGTTACCGTAACAGTTCCCCCACCACGGTCTGTTGCCACCGTCGAACTGGTATCTTTCCGGGTGGTGATATTCACGTTGGAGGCATTGATGGTTCCACCGAATGTGGCATGCAGTCCTCTCGAAACACTCTGGCTGTTATCGATGGTAATGTCGCTGACTGTAATGGTGGCATTGTTAGTGGCAAACACGGCATTGGCTCCTTTCGACGATGTTATGATGGAGCCGCCAGTCATGTTAACACTGCTGTTACTGCCAGAAGCATACAAGGCAGAGTTGTTGCCGTAAAAACTGGAGTTATCGCCACTTGTTCCTGTACCCGTCTTGCTGAGGGTACAGTCATTCAGATTCAAAGTTCCTTTAGTAACCTGCACGACGTTGTAATACTGTGTCTCGCTGCTGAGAGTCTCATTGCTTTTCGTTACAGTTGATCCGTCGGACAGCGTATAGGTAGCCCCTTCTGGAGCCTTTGGCGTAGAATCACTTGCCCTGGTCTGTGCCATTGCAGCCGGGCTTAGCAAAAACATGGATATAATTGAAAATAACAGCTGTTTCATAACTACTTCTTTTGTTTTCGATGGCAAAATTAATACATCTTGTATTAGCTGCCAAATGTTTTCAGCAAACAGCCTTTTTTGCTCAACTAACAGAAAAGAGAATATCAAATAATAGCTTCTAAAATGGCAATTTGCGGCTATTTGCAAAACAGTACAAAATATAACTTGAAATTAGATTGAATTTAACTTAATATTTAGTTAATTATCTAAAAACAAAAAAAGAAAAAGTGCCGTAATCGTTTGATTATCAGCACTTTAACAGGGTGCCCGGTGGGACTCGAACCCACGACATTCAGAACCACAATCTGACGCTCTAACCAACTGAACTACGGGCACCATTTTTAAAGAACGATTGCATCACCTTTCGGTTTTGCGGGTGCAAAGGTAGGCATTTTCTTCCGAACTGCCAAATATTTGGCTCACTTTTTTTCTTTTTTCTGTTATTCTGCATTCCCAACAACTATTGAACGGTTCGTTGATTATTAAATTTCGGTAAATATGGAAGCAAAGTTTGTGAAATTTCCCCAAAATTCCGTATATTTGCAAAACAAATTTACTGAAACGATGAAAACTACTATTTTGAGCCTGTTCTGCCTGATGGCCATGAGCCTGTCGGCAGCTGATTATGAAGTGAGTTCGCCTAACGGCAAAGTGAAAGTAACGGTGACATCAGCAGAATCTGTTACGTGGTCGGTGACCTACGACGGAAAAACGGTGCTGCTGCCTTCCGAAATCAACATTCAGTTGCAGCAGGGCAACAAGACGCTGGGCCTTGGCAAAATAGGCAAAGTGGCCAAGAAGCAAATCAATAGCAGTTTCGAGAATCCTTTCTACAGAAAGTCCCTCGTTAGCGACGACTATGGCCAGCTGCTGTTATACAGCAACCAGAAGATGACCATCGAGGTGCGTGCCTACGACGACGGCGCAGCGTATCGGCTCATCAGCGGCCACACGAAGCCGACGGTGGTAAAAAACGAAGTGGCGGAATACTGTTTTGCAGCTGACTACCAGGCGTTTGTGCCTTACGTGAACGACAACCGTTCGGGCGAGCGCTACTGCTATTCCTTCGAGTCGTACTATGACGAGCAGCCCCTGTCGGCCATGTTTGCCGATTCATTAGCCATCACTCCACTAGCCGTTTGCCTGTCTGACGGCATGAAGGCTATCGTAATGGATGCAGGCGTGGAGAACTATCCGGGCATGTTTTTAAGAGGTGAGAGGCCAGAGGTAAGAGGTAAGAGAAATGCCTTAATAGCAGACTTTGCCCCCTACCCTCTTGAGCAGGCCATTGGCGGCTACGACCGGCTGAACCTCATTCCCACCCGCCGCGCCGACTATATCGCCCAGTTGAACGGTCGACAGGCGCTTCCCTGGCGCGCAGTGGTGATTACCGAAAAGGACGCCGACATTCTGAACTGCGACATGGCTCAGCGCCTGGCTCCAGCCTGCCGCATCGCCGACACGTCGTGGATTCACCCGGGCAAGGTGGCGTGGGACTGGTGGAACAACACGAACATCACGGGCGTCGACTTCGCATCGGGCATGAACACCAATACCTATTTATATTATATAGACTTCGCCGCCAAGAACCATCTGGAATACATCATCATCGACGAGGGATGGAGCGGCAAGGAGTCGCTGATGACTGGCCTCAACCCCGACATCGACCTGCAGCGGCTGATAGCCTATGGCCAGAAAAAGGGCGTGGGCATCATTCTGTGGTCCAGCTGGCGCAATCTGATAGGTAATGATCCGATGGGTGGCAACGCAGTGAGCGAAAAAGTGATGCAGCACTATGCCAACATGGGCATCAAGGGCTTCAAGGTCGACTTCTTCGACCGCGACGACCAGCAGGTCATCGCATCGGCCTACCAATTGGCCGAATGCGCCGTCCGCCATCAGCTGCTGCTCGACTATCACGGACTGAAGCCCTTTGGCATCCAGCGTGCCTATCCCAACATCGTCAATTTCGAAGGCGTGAAAGGCTTGGAGAACTCGAAGTGGGAACCCCGCGTGGGCGACGGTCCGCTGCACGACCAGCCCCGCTACGACGTGACGGCGCCCTATCTGCGCATGCTCGCAGGCCCTATGGACTACACGCCGGGCGCCATGACGAACGCCATGAAGGACCACTTCTTCGGCAACAACAACCACCCGATGAGCCAGGGCACGCGCGTCCATCAGATGGCCATGTACATCACTTTCGAGGCCCCGCTGCAGATGCTGGCCGACAGCCCTACAAAGTACATGCAGAATCAGGAGTGCACCAACTTCATAGCACAGATTCCTACGACGTTCGACGAGACCATAGCCCTCGACGGTCAATTGGGCGCTTATACGCTCATCGCCCGCCGCAAGGGTGACGTGTGGTACTTGGCGGGCATGACCGACTGGACACCACGCAATCTGACCGTCGACCTCTCCTTCCTCGGCCTTGGCCAGCATGATGCCGACATCTTCGTCGACGGCACGAACGCCAGCAAAGACGCTACTGACTATCGGCACATCCGCCAGACCGTCAGCTCCTCCGACCGCCTCGCCATCCATATGGGCAGCGGTGGCGGCTGGGTAGCCATCATACGCTGAAGTAAATTACTGATTCTTCTTGTAGCTGGCCACTGCCCACACGCTCATGACGGAAGCGATGACGGCAAGGGCTGCCACCTGATGGGCAATGCTCTGGAACCCGCCACCACGCACAAACACCGTGCGAATGGCGTCGGCAAAGTAGTGCATAGGATTGATGTAGGTGGTCAGGTAAGCCCAGTCGGGCATGGAGCGCACCGGAGTAAAGAGTCCCGAAAGCAGCATCAGACACACCACGAAGAACCACATGACCAACATGGCCTGCTGCATCGTGTCGCTGTAGTTCGAAACGATGAGTCCGAACGACGAAAAGAACAGCGCCAGCAGAATGGCCAGCAGATAGACCAGCACCAACGGTCCCTGACACGTGATGCCATAGACGAGCCACGACAGCACCAGGCAGACCGTGAGCACCAGCAGTCCGATGATCCAATACGGAATGAGTTTGGCGAGGATGAACGACCACTTCGAGACGGGGGTAACATTGATTTGTTCAATGGTGCCCTTTTCTTTTTCGCCCACAATGTTCAGCGCCGGAAGAAAACCACACAACATCATCATCAGAATGCCCATCAGCGCAGGAATCATAAACACCTTGTAGTTCAGGCCTTTATTATACAAGGTGAGTTGTGAGTTGTGAGAGGTGAGAGGTGAGAGATTACCGCTGACAATCTGCGACAGATACGCTGAACCTATCGAGCCCTTAGTGCCGTTGACAGCATTGGCTGCGATGAGATACTGGCCGTCGCGGACTTCGAGGATGATATCAGCCTCGGACGTCTCGATGTCCTTCATGGCTTCCTGATAGGTGTCCTTCTGACCATTAAAGATAAAGTAGTTAGAGGCCTCAATCTGATGAACGAGCTGCTGCGACTGTGTAGTGCGATCCATATCTACCACATCCACGCGGATATTTTTCACCTCTTGGTTCATCACCCAAGGCATCACACACATCACCATGATGGGAAAGATGAAGATAATCTTTGGCATGAACGAGTTGCGCCGAATCTGCAAGAACTCCTTTTGAAGCAAATACTTTATCATAATTAGTAATGAGTAATTAGTAATGAGTAATTATGATTACTCCAGACGAACCTTGAACTTTTTAAGTGAAACAACGAGCAACAGGGCAGTCATACCAATAAGTACCACCACCTCTTGCCATACTTCCTGAATGCCCACACCCATAATCATCAGCTTGCGCATGGCCTGGATGTAGTAACGAGGCGGGATGACTGCTGATACCCATTGCAGAATGGTTGGCATCGATTCTACAGGAAACAGCATGCCCGACAGCATCACCGTGGGCAACAGCAGCACCATTGCCGAGACGAGCAGAGCCACGAACTGCGTCTGTGCGATGTTCGAGATGAGCAAACCGAGTGAGAGTGCCAGCAGGATGTAGATAAGCGAAACGACAAGTATCCACCCCAAGCCACCCTGCAACGGCACATCGAGTACGGTGGCCGACATCAGCAGGATGATCGCGAGAATCAACAATGCCAGCAACAGATAAGGCACCACTTTCGCCACGATAATCATCAGCGGTCTGATGGGCGAAACGAGTAGTACCTCCATCGTGCCGCGTTCCTTCTCTTTTACGATGCTTACAGAGGTCATCATGGCGCAAATCAACAGCAGCAGCATACCCATGATGGCTGGCACGAAGTTGTAGGCCGACTTCATGCGCGGATTATAGAGTAGTTTTGAATTGACAATTGATAATTCTCCGACGGAGCGGAGTGTGGCGTTGCGAAGAGAATTGACAATTACTTGTTGGGCATAGGCCGTCCATTGTTGTGCCATATTGGGGTCGCTGCCATCGACGATAAACTGCGCACCACTCTTCTTTGAGGCGAAATCCTGTGCAAAGACAACGGCAAGGTCGGCCTTCTGACTGCGAATCAGCCATTCCGCATCTTTTGGCGTGGGGACGGTTCTGACAATCGTAAAGTATTCCGATGCTACCAGTCGCTCAACAGCTGCCCGAGTCAGATGGTCCATCTGCGAAGTTACCACCACCGTACGCACGTTCTTCACGTCGTTGGTGATGGCAAAGCCGAAGAGCAGCATCAGCACAACAGGCATACCGAAGAGTATCAGCATCGTACGCTTATCGCGCAGGATGTGTTTGGCTTCCTTGATGACAAATGATATAAACTGCCGCATTAATTTACTATTTGACGATTTACTATTTACTATTTATTTACTATTTAGTCTGACGACCTTGTGGCCTTTCGGGCCAAATACGTAAACACATGATCCATATCGGGCTGATGGAGATTCTGCTTCAGTTCCTCGGGCGTTCCCATCGCACTAATCTTACCGTCCACCATAATCGATATGCGGTCGCAATATTCCGCTTCGTCCATATAGTGCGTCGTCACAAAAACGGTAATACCTCGAGCAGCAGCATCGTAAATCAGTTCCCAGAACTGGCGCCTCGTAGCTGGGTCGACGCCACCCGTCGGTTCATCGAGAAATACGATGGCGGGCTCGTGGAAGATGGACACAGAGAACGCCAGCTTCTGCTTCCAACCCAAAGGCAGCGAACCCACAAGGTCGTTCTTATGCTCCTCGAACTTCAACTGCTCTAAAAGCACATCTGTCTTGCTGGCAATCTCAGAGTCCTTCATCCCGTAAATGCCGCCAAACAACCAGATGTTTTCAGCCACCGTCAGATCCTCGTAGAGTGAGAATCGCTGCGACATATAACCGATGTGTTTCTTAATCTGTTCGTGCTCCGTTCGGATGTCGAATCCGGCCACGCGCCCAGTGCCGCTCGTGGGCTGGTTCAGTCCTGTCAGCATGTGCATCGCCGTCGTCTTGCCGGCGCCGTTGGCCCCTAAGAAACCGAATATCTCGCCGCGCTTCACACTGAAGCTGATATCATCGACGGCATGGAACGTGCCAAAGGCCTTGACCAAGTGCTCCACCTCGATGACATTGTCATGCTTGCTTTCGTCTTCCTCCTGTCTTGCTACTGTCTTGCTACTGTCTTGCTTCCGGGTAATGCCGGGCGGGTTGAAAATGTCCTTAAATCTATCAAGGATAATCTCTGGCGTATCGATACCCATCACTTTCCCTTCGCTCAAAAACGCCACGCGCTCGCAACAGCGCACCTCGTCGAGATAAGGCGTCGAGGCAACGATTGTGATTTCGCGCTCTTTCAGCATCGACAGCATCTCCCAGAACTCCTTGCGGCTCACAGGATCAACACCCGTTGTGGGCTCATCGAGGAAGAGTACGCTGGGCTGGTGAACCAACGCACAGCTCAGAGCCAGCTTCTGTTTCATTCCGCCCGACAGCGCTCCTGCCTTGCGGTCTTTAAACCGTTCTATTTGCGAGTAGATGGCTTTTATCGAGTCGTAGCCTTCATCGACGGTCGTACCAAAGAGCGTGGCAAAGAACTCAAGGTTCTCCTCCACCGTCAGGTCCTGATACAGCGAAAATCGCCCGGGCATATACCCTACCCGCTTGCGGATGTCGGTCATCTGCTTCACCACATCGAAGCCATCCACGCTGGCCGTACCCTCATCGGCTAACAGCAGCGTGCAGAGGATGCGGAACATCGACGTCTTGCCCGCTCCGTCAGGGCCGATGAGTCCGAAGACTTCGCCCTTCTCCACGGCGAACGACACGTCCTGCAAAGCCTTGACTTTGCCGTACGACTTCGATATGTTATTTACTTCTATAGCATTCATAATTATGCATTATGCATTATTAATTATGCATTAGAATTTGACTTCCCCGTACATGCCGATTTTCACGTAGCCGTCGTTTTTGATGGCCACCTTCAGCGCATACACCAAGTCGGCGCGTTCGTCGTCGGTCAAAATGGTCTTCGGTGTAAATTCCGAGCGGTTCGAAATCCAGCTCACCACGCCCGCATACTCCTTCTTCTGACCGTCGCCATAGTCGGCAAAGACCTTTGCCTGCTGGCCCACCTTGATGTTCTTCAACTGTGCGGAAGTGACATAGGCGCGAATGAACATCTGCTTCGTGTCGGCCATCTTAAACAGCGGTTTCCCCGTGGCCACGAATTCGCCCTGCTCGACATATTTCTCCAACACCGTACCAGCTATCGGCGCCGTAACATGGCATTTGCGCAACTGGTCCTCCAACTGGCTCACCTGCACGTCGGTCGCTGCCATCTGCTTGTTCAGCGCATTGGTACTCGTGCTCAGCGACGAAATCTGCGCGTCCAGCTGTTTCTGCAGCACCTGCACCAGGTTCGTCGCGTCGTCCAGCATCTTGCTCGGTGCAGCGCCGTCGGCCACCAGTTCCCGGTAGCGCTGCTGGTCCTGACGGGCCTTGGCCAACTGCTGACGCGTGGCAGCAATCTGCGCCTCCATGTTCGGTTTCTGACTCTGGTAGACGTCCTTTGTGGCACCGGCCTGACGAATCTTCAGCCAGATCTGCGTGGTGTCCACCAGTCCTACCTCCTTGCCCAGGGCCATCTCGTCGCCCTCCGTCACGTCGAATGCCATCAGCACCCCACTCTGCTCGGCGGCCACCGTCACCTCCGTAGCCTCGAACACGCCCGTGGCATCATACTCCTTCTCGTTGCTTCCGCAGGCAAGCAACAACAAAGAGATACTTGCCCATAATAAATCCTTCTTCATATTGAATTCATGATTAATTCGTGAATAATTCGTGGCCATTCGTGAACTTTTGGTCGTAAATCTCCTTCAGCATCTCAATCTCATGCACCGTCTGCTGCACGCGAGCGGCATTCTCGGCGTTAATCTCCCTCACCAGGTCGTTCACGTCGATGATGCCGTGAGCCAGCTTCGACTCCGCCGCCTTACGAATCGACTGCCGCAGGACGATAATCTCCTCGTCGTCGGCCATCAGCGACCGGTAGCGCCCGATGTTCTCGTTCTGCTGAATCTGCTCCAGATTGTTGTTAAACAGGAACGTCTCACGCTGAACATTGAACATGGAGCGTTGAACATTCAGTTTCGCCTTGTCGTTCTTACGGGTATACAGCGCACCGATGTTCCACGTCAGCCGTGCACCAATCATCCCGTTCCAAGAGAACTTACGACTCAACATATCCTCAAACATATTATAGCCCGGATAACCATAATACCCCTGTGCAAACACGCCCAACTTCGGCATCAGCGCCGCGTTCAGCGCCTTCTCCTGGGCGTCGGCCAGCCGCAGCTGCGCGTCAATGGCTTTCAGCTCCGGCCTCTGTCCCGTTTGTTGCTGTGACGCAGCAACAGACAGAACAGGTTTCGCTGCCTCCTTTATTTCTATACCGCAAAACGCCGACAGCATCCTCACCAGCGCCTGCCGCTGTGCCGTCAGACTCGTTGCCTGCTGCACCACGTTCAACCGCTCGGCCTTCACGTTCTGGTAGTCGCTCTCGGCCGCCGTGCCGCCCTTCACCATCGATGCCAACTTCCGCTCGTTCTGAGCCAACAGCTCCTGCAAGTCTTTGTTCAGCACAATCTGTTCGTCCAGCAGCAACAGTCCGAAGTACATCTCGTTCACGCGCTTGCGCACCTGATACATTGTTACCTCATTTTGCGCCGACTGCACCTCGCCTTGCCTGCGGGCTATCATCGAAGCGCTCTTCATGGCACCGCCGTCGAACACCGTCTGCTGCACATCGAGGCCCACCTTATACTGGTCCTTCTTCAGTCCCTCGAAGTTAAGACCCATCTGTCCCAGCATCCCCCTCATCTCATCGGGCCAAGCAACCACATCACTCTGATACGTTGCCTGAGCGGAAGCAGATATTTGTGGCAACCATCCCTTTTGTATATTCGCTACCGTCAGCGCCGTCGTCTGCTCTATCAGCCGGTACTGCCGAATCAGCGGATAGTTCCGTTCTGCGGCCTGCTGACACTCCTCCAGCGTCTGTCCCAGCGCCACCACGGGCAGCATCATGAGTCCAAAAATTATTCTTCGCATAGTCGTTTGTTTGAAATTCTGCTGCAAAGGTATGGCAAATTCTTTATATTTCCGTTACCCTTTATGACGCAATTATGTTCTTTTTGTTCGATTTTTCATCAAAAACAGTGATAATACGCCAAAAAACATTATCTTTGCAGCTGATTTAGAATACTTTTCCTATGAAGAAGCAAGAACCGAAACTGATGAGTCTGCTTCGTATGCGCGACATATTGGCACCTCACGCCGAAGAGATACGCCGCCAGATATTCATCGACGACCATCTGGCCATCATCCATAGCTCTGCGGAGTTGCTGAAGCTCATCATTCACCAGCAGCCCCCCTTCACCTTTGATGACCGACGGCTTGGTATAATTCTACGCGGTGAGGCTGACATCAACATCAATCTTGTCGACAAGCATCTCACCGCTGGCACACTGGCATTCATCGGTCCGGGAACCATCATCAGTCCGATACGATTCTCGCCCGATTTCGAACTCTACGGCTTTGGCATCCCGGCAGATTTCCCCTTGCCCGGCCAGTTGCCACAGGCTTTCAACGGACAGCTGCGCGACTTCCAACTGCCGGCAGCCGAGGCCGACGTTGCCACCGCTCGCAACATTCTTGACACGCTTTGGCACGTAGTCCATCAAGAGGATTACGCCATTCAAACCGTCAGCAGTCTGATCTTTGCCCAGATGAACCACTACGACGTACTTTTCCATCGTTACACCGACCAACAGCAAAACCAGCAAACCCGCGAACAGACCATTTTCGACCGTTTCATCCAATTGGTAAACCAGCATGCACAGCGCGAGCATCATATCACTTTTTACGCCCAGCGTATGTGTCTCACCGAGCGTTATCTCGGCACCGTCATCCGCCAGACCAGCGGCGTTACGGCAAAGGAATGGATTGACCGCGCCATCGTCGCCCGTATCAAGGTTGAATTGCGCCACACCAGCAAAACCATCACCCAGATTTCAGACGAGATGAACTTCCCGAATCCCTCGTTCTTCAACAAATATTTTAAACGACTGACGGGCATGCCCCCAGCCGAATTCAGAATCCGCCCGCCACAGTAAGGACCATTCACTCGGCGGTGGAGCGGATGAGGCGGATGTATTCGTCGTAGGGGATGAAGCGGGCGCCCATGGAGCGGAGGTGGGGCGTTTCGAGCTGGCAGTCGATGAGCGAACCGCCGAGCTCGTCGAAGGTGCGGGCCAGATGGATGAGTGCCATCTTCGAGGCGCTGGGTTCGAGCGAGAACATGCTCTCGCCGAAGAATGCTGAGCCGAGGGTGACGCCATAAAGTCCGCCGACTAACAGGTCGTCGTGCCACACTTCGACGCTGGCGGCAAAGCCTTGGCGGTGGAGTTCGGTGTAGGCGCTGATGATGTTGGGTCCCAGCCACGCGCCATCCTCTTGGTTGCGGTTCTGGGCGGTGGCGCAGCCCCGGATGACGCCGTCGAAGTCGCGGTTGATGGTGACCTGGTATTGGCCGCGACGTATCATTTGGCGCATGGTGTGGCTGACGTGAATCTCGCCGGGGATGATGACGAAGCGCTGCAGGGGGCAGTACCACAGGGGCTCTTCGCGGTTCTTATACGAGAACCAGGGGAAGAAGCCGTGCGAGTAGGCCAGCAGCAGGCGGTCGACGCTGAGGTCGCCGCCGACAGCTATCAGCCCGTCGTCCTCGCCGAAATGGGGGTCGGGAAACCAGAGATCGTTATCGAGTTGAAAAACCACGTAAAAATGAGTAATTAGTAATGAGTAATTAGTAATTGTTATTACTTTTGCTGCATGGTGAGGTGGCTGTCTACGGAGTCGATGGTGACGGAACCGCCGGACTTGAGGCTGCCGAAGAGGATTTCGCGCATGAGCAGGGGTTTCAGCCGCTGGGCGATGACGCGGTCCATTTCGCGGGCACCGTATTCGCGGGTGAAGCCTTCGTCGAGCAGCAGCTGGAAGGCGCCGTCGGTGAGCGTCATGGTGACCTGTCGGGCGGTCAGCTTCTCCTGCAGTTCACCGAGCTTTTTGCGCAGGATGAGCGTGGCCATCTCGCGGTCCATGTCGTTGAACACCACCGTGCCCGTGAGTCGGTTGATGAACTCGGGCTTGAAGGTTTTCTTCACTTGCTTCAGCATGGCCTCGCCGCGCGACACACTGCCGGTGAAACCGATGTTGGCCTGTGCAGCATACTGCGCGCCGGCATTGGACGTCATGATGAGGATGACGTTGCGGAAGTCGGCCTTGCGACCTTTGTTGTCGGTGAGCCGGGCATAGTCCATGACCTGCAGCAGGATGTTGTAGATGTCCTGATGGGCCTTCTCGATTTCGTCGAGCAGCAGCACGCAGTTGGGTGTCTTGCGGATGGCGTCGGTGAGCAGTCCGCCGTCCTCGTAGCCTACATAACCGGCGGGCGAGCCGATGAGTTTGGCGACGGTATGCTTCTCGGCATACTCGCTCATGTCGAATCGTAACAACGTGATTCCCAGCTCTTTAGCCAGTACTCGTACAACCTCTGTTTTACCCACACCGGTGGGACCGACGAAGAGCAGCGAGGCCAGCGGTTTGTTGTCGTCGAGCAGTCCGGCCTTCGACATCTGCACGGCCTCGACCACCTGGCGAATGGCCTCATCCTGACCGTAGATTTGCGACGAGAGCTGGGTGTTGAGTGTCGAGAGTCGTTCGTTGTCGTCATCGTCGTTCATGGCCATGGCGTCGACCTTGCAGGTCTTGGCCAGCACATCGGCGATGTCGGTCTTTGTGACTTCTCTCACCTCTAATTTCTCACCTCTCACCTCTAAATTCGCTCCGGCTTCGTCGATGAGGTCGATGGCCTTGTCGGGCAGGAAGCGGTCGTTAACGAACTTATAGCTGGCATCGACGGCGAAGTCGAGCGCCGCGTCGTCGTAGGTGACACCGTGAAACTGCTCGTACTGCGTGCGCAGCTGGCGCAGAATGTGCTTTGTCTCGTCGGGTGTAGGCTCGGGGATGTCAATCTGCTGGAATCGGCGCACCAGCCCCTTCGAGCGCGAAAAGTGTCGGTTGTATTCCTCGTAGGTCGTCGAACCGATGAATCGGATGGTGCCTGCCTCGAGGTAGGGCTTCAGCATGTTCGACGCGTCCATCGAGCCCTCGCCGGTGGCGCCGGCGCCAACCAGCGTGTGGATCTCGTCGATGTAGACGATGTTGCGGTCGCTTTCCTCCTGAATGCCGTCCATAATCTGCTTGATGCGGTGCTCGAAGTCGCCGCGATATTGCGTGCCGGCCAGCAGCGTGCCGATGTCGAGCTGATAGATGCGGCTGCCCTTCAGACGCTCTGGCACGCGACCCTCTTCTATCATGCGCGCCAAGCCCCAGATGAGCGCCGTCTTACCCACGCCGGGCTCGCCGACGTGCAGCGGATTGTTCTTGTCGCGCCGACAGAGCACCTGGATGGTGCGCGCCAGCTCGTGTTCGCGGCCGATGAGCGGATTGTGGCGCTCGTAGAGGTCGTTCATGCAGGTGACGAGTCGTCGCCATGCCGCCTCATGCTTCTCACCGGTCTCTTCCTCCAAATGGTCGTCGAACTCGTAGCAGCTGATGAGCTCGCTGAGGAAGTTGCTCTCCTTGTCGCCCAGCGCGTCCTTCAGCAGATAGCACGCCCACGAATCGTTCAATTGCAGCATGCCCATGACGAGGTGGGGCACGTCGAGCGCCTTGGCACTGCTGTTCATGACCTGCTGGCAGGCGATGTCGATGACCTGACTGAGTTGCACAGAGGCTTCGGGGTCGTAGTCACGGTCGTCGGGCACGGTCTCGATGGCCTCGAGTCGTTCCTCGAGCCGCTCGATGAACGTGTCGGACGAATAGAATATGTTCAGCACCCTGTTGAAGGTGAACTCGTCGGTAAGCACCCACAACAGGTGTTCGGGCATGATGAATTCGTGGCGGTACTCCTTGCAGCACTTCATCGTGTCGTTCAGCACCTTGACGGTGCGTTGGGTCTGATGTATTTCTGCCATAATTACTCTTCAGGATCAACGGTAAGACGTAGCGGGAACCCGGCCTCGCGGGCCATTGCGGTGGCCTTGCGCACCTTCGACGTGGCGACGTCGTAGCTGTAGATGCCCACCACAGCCTTGTCGGAATGGTGGACCTGCAGCATCAGTGCCTCGGCCTCGGACTCGCTCTTGAAAAACACTTGTGTCAACACCTGAACCACAAACTCCATCGTCGTGAAGTCGTCGTTGTAGATGGTCACCTTATAGCGTCTCGGCTCGCGCAGGTCCGTGCGCTGCCGTTCGCGGATACTTGACTGTTCTTTGGGCATAACGTTCGTTTCTTTGTCTGCAAAGATACAAATCTTTTCAAAAACCACAAAACAAATCTTTCAAAAATAAGAAAATTCGGGCTGGTGGTGAGGTCAGTCCGATTTTTTTTATTATCTTTGCAGACGCAAAGGTAATCGACAACTAAGAACGCAATATGACACCACAAGAAGAAAGAAACCAACGTCTGGCTCAGACACTTATTCGTAACCTGCACCGCCGTCACATCGAGGCATTCTATTGTCCTACGGGCGCCGAGGCCGTGCAGAAAGTTTCAGAACTCATTCCCGACGGCAGCTCAGTGACCTGGGGAGGCACTATGACCGTTCGCGACCTCGCCATTCCCGATTTGTTGCGCAGTCGTGGAACCCTTGAAGTGCTCGATCGCGACATGGTCGAGACTCCTGACGAGAAGCAGGCGATGTATCTCCGCGCCTTCTCAACGGATGTTTACCTCACCAGTGCCAATGCCATCTCCGAGGATGGTGTCATCGTGAATATCGACGGCAACGGCAACCGCGTGGCAGCCATCACCTGGGGACCTAAAAAGGTTATTTTCGTCGTTGGACTTAACAAGGTGGCACAGACCGTCGAGGCTGCTTTGTCGCGAGCCCGTGGCACCGCATCGCCTGTCAATGCTGCCCGTTTCGACATCAAGACCCCTTGCCAGCAGGACGGCGTCTGCCATAACTGCAACTCCCCCGAGTCCATCTGCAACTACGTTCACTTCCTTCGCAACTCTCCCCGTGGCCGCCACGTCGTTGTACTTGTCGGCGAATCATTAGGCTATTGAGCTCACCGAGAGACACGTTTTTATCCTCACACGGAGTCACAGAGTGCACAGAGTTGGGCGCAGAGGATATGTATTATAAAAGAGTTAGAAGCAAAAAGAATCCGGGCAGTTGCTCGGATTCTTTGTGAGTATAGGGGGTGAGTTCTATTTTGCGGGGTGCTCACACCGTGACAATGGGTGTGAGCAGCTTGCAGATTTGTTCAAGATACTGCTGGTCGATGGTGTCGAAGGTGGCCAGTTCTTTGCTGTCGATGTCGAGGACGGCGACGACATCGCCAGCGGTTGAGAATACAGGGACGACTATCTCGGAGCGCGACAGGCTGCTGCAGGCAATATGCCCTGGGAACTGTTCGACATCGGGAACGATGATGGTTCGACGGTCCTTCCATGCCGTACCGCAGACACCCTTGCCGTATCCAATGTGCATACAGGCTACAGGTCCTTGGAATGGTCCTAAGACCAGCTCCCCGTTCATCACACGATAGAATCCCGTCCACCAGAAACCCATAGTCTCGTGGATGGCTGCACTCACGTTGGCCATGACTGCCACGAGGTCCGTCTCGCCTGCTATCAGAGCGCGAATCTGCTCTGTAAGTAATTCGTATTTCGCTGTCTTATCCATAGTTTTGCGTTGCTATATGTTGCGTTTTGTATTCGACTGCAAAAGTAATGGAAAAATTTAAATTCTCCAAATTTATTTTGCTTTTTGCTCGCTTTTCATTACCTTTGTAGGCCGAAAAAAAGAAAACCAATATGGAAAATAAGATACAGCGGATGGAGCAGCTCGTGAGGGAGCTGAACGAGGCCAGCCAGGCGTACTACAACGGGCGGGCGGAACAGATGACGGACTACGAGTGGGACCAGCGGTTCGACGAACTGAAACGTCTGGAAGCAGAGACGGGCACTACCCTGCCCGACTCGCCGACGCAGCGCGTGTCGGAGGACTCGATAGCGGGAAAGAAGGAGGAACACGAATTTGCTGCGCTGTCGCTGGCGAAGACGAAGAAGACGGACGAGCTGGTGAAATGGGCCGAAGGACGACGCATCTGGATATCGTGGAAGCTGGACGGACTGACGCTGGTGGTGACCTACGACGAGGGACGGCTGACGAAGGTCGTCACGCGCGGCAACGGACACATCGGCACGAACATCACCCATCTGGTGAGCGCCATCAGCGGCATACCGAAAGAGATTGCCGCACAAGGGCATATCGTCATCCGGGGCGAGGCGGTGATCGCGTACGACGACTTCGAACGCTATGTGATGGAGAGCGGCGAGGACTATGCCAACCCCAGGAACCTGGCTTCGGGGTCGCTGTCGGTGAAGGACGCGCAGGACATCAAGGACCGCCACATCCGCTGGATTCCCTTTACGCTGGTAAGCACGGAAGAGCGCATCGACAGCTGGGGAGCACGCATGGACTGGCTCGACCGGCTGGGATTCAACACGGTGGAGCGACAATTGGTCGAGCATCCCGACGAGGGTTCAGTGGAAGGCGTTATCAATGCCTTCACCGAGAAGGTGACAACGAAGCAGAACCCCTTCCCCGTGGATGGCCTCGTGGTGTGTTACGACGATACGGAATATGCCAGCACAGGGTCGGTCACAGGCCACCACGCGACACGAGCCGGACTGGCTTTCAAATGGCAGGACGAGGCGGCAGAAACCACGCTGAAAGAGGTGGAATGGTCGTGTGCGGCGAGCACGATATCGCCCATCGCCGTGTTCCAGCCCGTAGAGTTGGAGGGTACGACGGTGAAGCGCGCCTCGCTGTGTAACATCAGCGAATGCGAACGACTGGGCATCGGCGGAACGGGCACGCAGATCAGCGTCATCAAGGCCAACAAGATCATCCCCAAGGTCATCGCCGTCACCCAGCGTGTCGGCACGTTCACCGTGCCAACGGAATGCCCCGTATGCCACGCACCGACGCAGGTGGTGATTAGCGAGGCCAGCGGTACGAAGACGCTGCGATGCAGCAATCCGGACTGTGCCGCCAAGCAACTGAAGAAGCTGGCGCGATTTGTGTCGAAGGAGGGCATGAACATCGACGGCATATCGGAACAGACACTCGCAAAATTCATCAATCTGGGGTGGATTAACGAGTATGCCGACATCTACGCGCTGAGAAACCACATCCTGGAACTGTCGCGCATGGAGGGCTTTGGCGAGAAATCGGCCTCGAACATCATGCGCTCGATAGACCGCAGTCGCGAGGTGGAGGCCCACAGGCTGCTCTTTGCGCTGAACATACCCCTGTGCGGACTGGACGTGTGCAAACGACTGCTGTCGGCCTACACGCTGGACGACCTGGTGGCAATGACACAACCCAAGCCCGCCGTCGAGGGCGACCTGTTTGCGGACGAACCTGTTGAAAGCGGTTTTGCCGCTTTCGAAAGCATTGCAGGCATAGGTCCCGAGAAGTCGGCGCAGTTTGTGATGTGGTTCCGTAACGCACAGAACCTGGCTCGATTCCAGCGGCTGAAGCAGCAGCTGAACGTCAAAGCACTGGACCTGACGCCCACGGGCGACCGCTGCGAGGGACTGACCTTCGTCATCACGGGCGACGTGCACCACTACAAGAACCGCAACGAGCTGAAAGCCTACATCGAGTCGCAGGGCGGCAAGGTGGCATCGGCCGTCAGCGGGTCGACGTCGTACCTTATTAATAATAACGTGACATCGACCTCGGGCAAGAACAAGAAAGCACAGCAACTGGGCATTCCCATCCTGTCGGAAGATGACTTCATAGCGCAATTTTCTGAATAAGTAATAAAAAATGGCAGAAATGTTTGGCGAATCGGAAAAAATGCGTTACTTTTGCATCCGGCTTTAAACTTGACTACTGCATGAGGCAACTGAAAATCACTAAATCAATCACCAATCGTGAGAGTGAGGCACTGGAAAAGTACTTGTCGGAAATCGGCAAGGAAGAACTTGTGTCGGCTGAAGAAGAGGTAGAACTGGCGCAGCGCATCCGCAAAGGCGACAAAAAGGCTTTGGAGCGACTGACGAAGGCGAACCTGCGATTTGTGGTGAGCGTGGCCAAGCAGTATCAGAACCAAGGTCTGTCGCTGCCCGACCTCATCAACGAGGGCAACGTAGGACTGATCAAGGCTGCCGAGAAGTATGACGAGACGCGCGGCTTCAAATTCATCTCGTATGCCGTATGGTGGATTCGCCAGAGCATCCTGCAGGCCATTGCCGAACAGAGCCGCATCGTACGTCTGCCGCTGAACCAGCTGGGGTCGATGAGCAAGATCAACCGTATGCTGACAAAGTTTGAGCAGGAAAACGAGCGGCGCCCGTCGGCAGACGAAATCTCGGAGGCGATAGACATTCCCGAGGACAAGGTCGACGAAGCCATCAACGTGTCAGGACGACAGGTGTCGGTAGACGCCCCGTTCGTTGACGGAGAGGACAACTCGCTGCTGGACGTTCTCGTGAACAGCGATGCCCCGATGGCCGACAGTCAGCTGGTGCTGGAGTCGCTGCAGTCGGAAATCAAGGATGCCCTGAAGATGCTGACGCTGCGCGAGCGGAACATCGTCACCGCCTTCTACGGCATCGGACAACCCGAGATGACGCTGGAGGAAATAGGCACAAAATTCGGACTGACACGCGAACGCGTGCGACAAATCAAGGAAAAGGCCATCCGCCGTCTGCGCGCAAATACCAAGAACAAAATATTAAAAGCATATTTAGGAGAATGAAATCACTAAGGTTGATACTGCTGACGGCAGTGACCATGCTGACCATCGGAGCCAGCGCCAAGATAGAAAAGTCAGACCAGATGTACATGTACGGATTCTCGGCATCGTTTAAGGACTCCGTCATCTACGTCACAGACATCCAGAACGTTCGGGGTGCCTGGATAGATACGAAAACGAAATTCCTGGTAGAACGCGACGAGTACAGCCGCCAGCTGAAGGACTATCTGGCCGACAAGCTGCAACAGCCCGGAAGAGTGTGCATGGTGTTTTTCTATACCAAGAAGAGCAAGGCCGAGAAGCAGTTCCTGAAGCTGATGAAGAAATACCAGAAAGGCTACGAGGTGCGCCACCTGAACGCGACGGAATTCAAGTTTGAAGCTATAGACATGTCATCCGGAGAGCAATGACAGAACATAAAATCATTAACGACCCCGTATTCGGGTTCATCAAGATCAGACGTGGACTGCTGTACGACATCGTACAGCATCCATTGTTTCAGCGCCTGAACCGCATCAACCAGCTGGGACTGGCATCGGTGGTATACCCCGGGGCCCGCCACACGCGGTTCCAGCACTCGCTGGGAGCATTCTACCTGATGTCGGAAGCCGTGAAGTCGCTGCGCGAAAAGGGCGTCTACATCTTCGACTCGGAAGCGGAAGCCGTGCAGGCTGCCATCCTGATGCACGACATCGGGCACGGACCGTTCTCGCACGTGCTGGAGCACACGCTGATTCACGGCGTATCGCACGAGGACATCTCGCTGCTCATGATGGAACGCATGAACCGCGACCTGCGAGGACAACTGTCGCTGGCCATCAGCATCTTCAAAGACGAATATCCGAACAAGATTTTCCACCAGCTAATTTCGAGCCAACTGGATATGGACCGGCTGGACTACCTGCGCCGTGACTCGTTCTTTACGGGCGTAACGGAAGGCAACATCGGTTCGGCACGCATCATCAAGATGCTGAACGTGGCCGACGAACGGCTCGTAGTCGACGCCAAAGGCATCTACTCCATCGAGAACTACCTGACGACGAGGCGACTGATGTATTGGCAGGTGTATCTGCACAAAACTGCCGTGGGCTATGAGAAAGTGTTGGTGAATGCACTGACGCGGGCACGCGACCTGATGAGAGCGGGCTACGACATATTCGCATCGCCTGCCCTAGCCTATTTCCTGAAAAACGACGTCACATTCGACGACCACACCCTCGATGTGTATGCCGAACTGGACGACAGCGACATTTGGTGTGCCATGAAGGCTTGGAAGCATGCTGATGACAAAATTCTTGCCACTTTGGCCACCGACATGACGGACCGCCACCTGTTTAAAGTCGAGGTGAGCGAAGAGGCTCCCTCGGAGGAGTATCTCAGCGAAATAGCCCGTGGCATCGCGGGAAAAATGAACATCCCCCTGGAGGATACACGCTACATGATGACGCTGACGGAAATCGGAAAAGACATGTATAATCCGGAGGACGACAGCATCGGAATTCTTTACAAAGACGGCACAGTAAGGGACATTTCGGATGCTTCAGAAATCTTAAATGTTCAGCTACTTTCCAAAAAAATCCGTAAATATTACCTCTGTTATCAACGTTTTTCATAAAAAATGCTTATCTTTGCAGCAATTATACGAAATTGTACATAGTACATCGCAAAAATAGTACATCAAAATATGGAGTTTACAGCGCGACAAATAGCCGATTTTATCGGTGGCAGAGTAGAAGGAAACGAACAAGCTGCCGTCCACACATTTGCAAAGATTGAAGAAGGCCAGGAAGGAGCCATCACGTTCCTTTCGAACCCCAAATATACACAGTACATCTACGACACCAAAGCCACCATCGTGCTGGTGAATGAAGACTTGCAGCTGGAGCATCCCGTCAGTTGTACGCTGATTCGCGTCAAGGACGCCTACGGTTGTGTGGCCAAGCTGATGCAACTGTATGCCCAGTCGCTGCCCAAGAAGACGGGCGTCGACTCGTTGGCCTTTGTGTCGCCCACGGCCCAGATAGGCAAGGACGTCTACATCGGCCCCTTCACCTTCATCGGCGAGGGCGTGAAGATTGGCGACGGCACACGCATATTCCCCAATGTCACCATCTACGACGGTTGTCAGATTGGCCAGAATGTCACCATCCATGCCGGAGCGGTGATTGGCGCCGACGGTTTCGGATTCGCCCCCAACCAGGAGGGTTACGAAAAGATTCCCCAGCTGGGTGTGGTCATCATCGAGGACGATGTCGAGATTGGTGCCAACACCTGTGTGGACCGCTCGACGATGGGGCAGACCATTATCCACAAGGGTGTGAAGCTGGACAACCTCATTCAGGTGGCTCACAATTGCGAGATTGGCGAGAACACCGTCATGTCGGCACAGGTCGGCATGGCTGGCTCGACGAAGATCGGCGCCTGGTGTATGGTGGGCGGTCAGGCAGGATTCTCAGGACACATCCAGGTGGCCGACCGCACGATGGTAGGTGCGCAGTGTGGCGTCATCGGTAATACCAAGGGCGACGGCGAGACACTGATCGGTTCGCCCGCTGTGAATCCGAAGATGTATTTCAAAGCCCGTGCACTCGATGCCAAACTGCCCGACATGTACCGTCAGATAGCCCAGTTGCAGCGAGAGTTGGAAGCCATCAAACAGAAAATGGACATTGAATTCTGAAAACAATCAATATGAAGCAAAAAACTCTGAAAGGCAGCTTTTCACTATTCGGAAAAGGCTTGCATACAGGATTAAACCTGACTGTCACGTTTAACCCTGCTCCCGAGAATCACGGATACAAGATTCAGCGCATCGACATGGAGGGTGAACCCACCATCGACGCCATTGCCGAAAACGTCATCGACACACAGCGCGGCACCGTGCTGGGCAAGGGCGACATGCGCGTGTCAACTGTAGAACACGGACTTGCCGCACTCTATGCGCTGGGCATCGATAACTGTCTGATACAGGTCAACGGTCCGGAATTCCCCATCCTTGACGGCTCGGCCATCAAGTATGTGGAGAAAATCAATGAAGTAGGCATCGAGGAACAGAATGCCCCCAAGGACTTTTACATCATCCGCAAGAAGATTGAGGTAAAGGACGAGAATACAGGTTCCTGCATCACCCTGCTGCCCGATGACGATTTCTCGATTACAGCGATGTGCTCCTTCGAGTCGAAATTCATCAACTCGCAGTTTGCCACACTCGACAAGATTAACAATTTTGCTAAAGAGATTGCCGCTGCCCGCACTTTCGTGTTCGTGCGCGACATCGAACCTCTGTTGCAGGCTAACCTCATCAAGGGCGGCGATATGGACAACGCCATCGTCATCTACGAGCGCCAGACCACCCAGGAGCGTCTGGACATGCTGGCCGACATGCTGGGCGTAGAGCACCGTGACGCTAACGAGTTGGGTTACATCCAGCACAAGCCGCTGGTGTGGGAGAACGAGTGTACACGTCATAAGCTGCTCGACGTCATTGGCGATATGGCTCTCATCGGCAAACCCATCAAGGGCCGCATCATCGCCACCCGTCCCGGACATACCATCAACAACAAGTTTGCCCGTCAGATGCGCAAGGAAATTCGCAAGCACGAGGTGCAGGCGCCCATCTACGACCCCAACGAGGAGCCGGTCATGGACGTGAACAAGATTCGTGAGTTGCTGCCCCACCGCTATCCCATGCAGCTGGTCGACAAGGTCATCTCGCTGGGTGCCAACACCATCGTGGGCATCAAGAACGTCACAGGCAACGAGCCGTTCTTCCAGGGACACTTCCCCGAGGAACCCGTCATGCCTGGCGTTTTACAGATCGAAGCTATGGCCCAGTGTGGCGGTCTGTTGGTGCTGAATACCCTCGAAGAGCCGGAGCGCTGGAGCACCTATTTCATGAAGATTGACGACGTGAAGTTCCGTCAGAAGGTGGTTCCCGGCGACACGTTGCTCTTTAAGGTCGACCTGCTGGCTCCCGTGCGTCACGGCATCTCGTCGATGAAGGGTTACATCTTCGTGGGCGACCACGTCGTGGCCGAAGCAACCTTCACTGCACAAATCGTCAAAAACAAGTAATTTATGGCAAATCAAATACATCCATTAGCCGTTGTCGATCCTGAGGCAAAGCTGGGAGACGGCAATATCATCGGTCCGTTCTGCGTAATTGACAAGAATGTCGTCATTGGCGACAACAACAAGTTGCTGAATAACGTCACGCTCCACTTCGGAACGCGTCTGGGTAACAATAACGAGATCTTTCCTGGTGCCAGCATCTCGACAAAGCCACAGGACCTGAAGTTCCAAGGCGAAGAGACAACCTGTGAGATTGGCGACAACAACTCCATTCGCGAAAATGTTACCATCAGTCGAGGTACTGCATCGAAGGGCAAGACCGTCGTAGGTAACGGCAATCTGCTGATGGAGAATATGCACATCGGACACGACTGCGTGATAGGCAACGGTTGTATCATCGGTAACTCGACAAAATTTGCCGGAGAGGTTATCGTCGACGACTGCGCCATCATCTCTGCCACCTGCCTGTTCCACCAGTTCCTCCACGTAGGCGGATACATCATGTTCCAAGGTGGTACACGCACCAGTCAGGATATTCCGCCCTACGTCATTGCAGGCAAAGAGCCTGTGCGATATGCAGGTGTTAATCTCATCGGACTGCGCCGCAGGGGATTCCCCAACGAGACTATCGAGGCCATTCACGATGCCTATCGCATTATCTATGCGCAAGGCGTGCTGAAGGACGGCGTTGCCGAAGCTCGTGCCAAGTACCCAGACTCGAAAGAGGTGGAGTATATCTGTTCGTTTATTGAAAACTCTAAACGCGGCGTTATCCGCTAAATAGTACGTCGAATAGTACATTGTACATTGCAAAATGGTACATAGTACATTAATCGTAATCACGGGGCCTACAGCAGTAGGTAAAACGGCACTGACCATCGAACTGGCTCGCTACTACAACACGCCCGTCATCAATGCCGACTCGCGACAGATTTACCGCGAGCTAAAAATCGGAACTGCTGCACCCTCCGAAGAACAACTCAAGCAAGCCCGACACTATTTCGTGGGCACCAAGAGCATCCACGACTACTATAATGCTTCGATGTACGAACAGGAAGTGATGTCGCTCTTGTCGGAATCTACCACACAAATCAATTTGCTCGCTGGTGGCAGCATGATGTATATTGACGCCGTATGCAACGGTATTGACGACATCCCCACCGTTCGCGACGACATCCGCGAAGAAATGAAGCGACGCTATCAGGAGGAAGGACTGGAGGCCCTTTGTGCTGATTTGCAACGACTAGACCCAGAACATTATGCCATCGTCGACAGGCAGAATTACCGGCGCGTTATCCACGCACTAGAGATTTGCTATCAGACTGGCAAGACTTACACCTCGTTCCGAACGCAAGCCAAGAAGGAGCGTCCGTTCCGCATTGTGAAGATTGGACTCAACTGTGAGCGCGACATCTTATATAATAAGATTAACGCGCGCGTAGACGAGATGATGGAAAATGGTTTGTTGCAGGAAGCAGAAAGACTTTATAAATTCCGTCAACTAAATGCGCTTAACACGGTGGGATATAAGGAGTTATTCGACTACATGGACGGACGCTGGCCGCTTGAGGAAGCTGTCGAACGCATCAAAGGTAACACCCGGCGCTATGCCCGCAAGCAACTGACGTGGTTCAAGCGCGACGAACAGATTCAGTGGTTCCGCCCCGATCAGAAAGATGAAATATTGAAATATATTACCCAATATGAATAAGTACGCAGAAATGATTGTCCAAGTTCCCAACAAGGCATGGAAATGGTATAAAGGACTGTATCAAGGCCGCAAATGGTACGTCAAGACGCTATCGGTCTTGGGCACACTCGTAGTGGCTTTCTTCCTCTACCTCGTCATGGTCGACATCAATTTCCTGTGGCTCTTCGGCAAGTCGCCCTCGATGAGTGATGTCCGCAATACCCACCCTGCCGAGGCTTCTGAAATTTACAGTGCCGACGGCAAACTGATTGGCAAGTTCTTCAGCGAAAACCGCATGCCCGTCAGCTACGATGAGGTGAATCCTGCCTTCTGGAGCGCACTGATCGACACCGAGGACGAGCGTTTCTATCGCCATCATGGTATCGACTACCAGGCCTTTGCCGCCGCGCTGAAAGACTACCTCTTACATCGCGACGCCCGCGGTGCCTCTACGATTACGCAACAACTGGCCAAGAACCTCTTCCGCGTCCGCACGCAATATTCTACGGGCCTGCTGGGCAACATTCCCGGTCTGAAGATTCTCATCATGAAGAGCAAGGAATGGATTACGGCCTACAAGCTGGAATGGTACTTCAGCAAGGAGGAAATCATCACCATGTATGCCAATACCGTCGACTTCGGTTCCAATGCCTTTGGCATCAAGACAGCCGCCAAGACCTATTTCGGCACTACCCCCAAGAACCTGACCACCGAGCAGGCCGCCGTACTCGTAGGACTACTGAAAGCCACCACCTACTATAATCCCCGTATCAACCCCAAGAATTCGCTGGGGCGCCGCAATGTCGTACTCGACAACATGCTGCGTCACGGACACCTCACAGAGGCCCAAAACGACTCGCTGAAACAGACCGAGATTCGGCTCGACTACAGCGTGGAGAATGCCTACGACGGCGAGGCCAACTACTTCCGAGAAGCTGTTGCCGACTGGATGAAAGAATGGTGTAAGGAGTATTACGGCGATGACCGCGCCTATGCCTACTATACGGAAGGTTTGAAGATTCACACCACCCTTGACAGCCGTATGCAGCGCTATGCCGAGGATGCTGCCGTCAAACAGATGAAGCAGGTACAGACAACCTTCAACCAGCATTGGGGCAACGTGAATCCCTGGCAGGACGAGCGCCACATCGAGATTCCTCATTTCATCGAGGACATCGCCAAGCGGCTGCCTGTCTACAAACAGTTGTCACAGAAGTTCGAGGGCAATCTGGACTCTATCGACTACTACCTGAACCGGCCTCACAAAGTCAAGCTCTTCGACTACGAGAATGGCTTCATCGAAAAAGAGATTTCCACGATGGATTCCATCCGCTACATGGAACATTTCATGCACTGTGGTTTTGTAGCCATCGAGCCACAGACGGGACACGTCAAGGCCTGGGTGGGAGACGTCGATTTCAAGACGTGGAAATACGACAAGGTGACCGCTCTGCGACAGCCGGGCTCGACGTTTAAACTCTTCGTCTATTCAGAGGCCATGAATCAGGGCATTACCCCCTGTGACACCCGTCGCGATGAATATTTCTCGATGAAGGTCATGGATCACGGCAAGGAGGTCACGTGGGCTCCCACCAATGCCGACGGCCGGTTCTCGAATATGGACATTACCCTCAAACAGGCCTTCGCCATGAGTATCAACAGCGTGGCGGTACGCTTGGGGCAGGAAGTGGGCATTGACCGCATTGTCAAGACGGCTCACGATATGGGAATCAAGTCGAAACTGGATGCCACCCCGTCGCTGACTCTTGGCGCCAGCGATGTCAATCTGCTCGAACTAGTCAGTTCGTATTGCACACCCGTCAATGACGGTAAGGCCATCGACCCCGTATTGGTGACGCGTATCATCGACCGCGAGGGCAACGTCATCTACGAAGCAAATCCCGAAACGCGTCAGGCGCTGTCGCCCAAAAGTGCATTCTTCGTCCAACAATTGCTGATGGGCGGCATGAGTGGTACATCGTCACGTCTGCGCAGCTATGTGGGATACGACGTTACGGACACCGACTTTGGCGGCAAGACTGGCACATCGAACAACCACTCCGATGCTTGGTTTGTGGGCACGACGCCTCGTCTGGTCTGTGGTGCATGGGTAGGTGGCGAATACCGTTGCATCCATTTCCGCACAGGTCAGCTTGGGCAGGGCAACCGCACGGCATTACCCATCTGTGGCTATTTCCTTAACTCGGTACTCTCCGACAAGCAGTTCAAGAGCTATCGCGTCAAATTCCAGATGCCCGACAATGTGGCAGCCAGCGCTATTGACTATAATTGTGGCGGATATTTCAATGCACCTTCCGATAGCGATTCTCTGGCCGTCGACAGTCTGGGGCTCGATGAAATTGACGTGGTTTACGATGAGTTTGGCAATCCTGTTTCTACTCCCAAGGAGCACCACGAGGATGCCAACCAACAGCCGCAACCCGATGAGCCGAATGCAGCATTGGAACCGAAAGAGGAATAATAAGGGGACTTTTGCCCGGAAATGAAAATAAATTGAGATTTATTTTGCGTTTCACTCGATTTTCACTACCTTTGCAGGAGTTATGGCAATAGAAAAGACCAGAATCAAGGATATCGCCGAGCGAGCTGGCGTTTCCGCAGGCACGGTAGACCGCGTGCTACACAATCGTCCCAACGTGTCGAAGAAAGCCCTTGCCAAGGTGCAAAGGGCATTGGAAGAAATGGATTATAAACCCAACATGTACGCCTCAGCTTTGGCCTACAACAAGGAGTACCATTTCATCAGCGTCATCCCCAAACACGAGTCCGAAGCCTATTGGGAGGAAGTTGAAGAGGGCAGCCAGATGTGTTGCGAACGCTACCGCGACTTCCGCATCTCCAACCGCGTGCTCTACTATAACCGTTTTTCGGCCGAAACGTTTGCAAAGGTCATGAACGAAGTGTTGAAACAGGAGCCTGATGGCGTCATCATCGTCCCCTCGACTATCGAGGTTACACGACGCTATACCGACATCATGCACGAACGCAACATTCCCTTCATTCTGCTCGACTCCTACATGCCCGATCTCAAGCCTCTCTCCTTCTTCGGACAAGACTCCTTTGCTTCGGGATATTTCTCTGCCCGCATGCTTATGATGCTGGCCCCGAAGGAAAAGGAGATCATGTTGATGAAACAGATGCGCAACGGAAATGTGGCATCAAAACAGCAGGAGAACCGCGAGACGGGGTTCCGACACTATATGCACGACCACTTCCCGTCGGTAAAAATTCACGATGTCAATCTTTCGCTCGACGACAAGCGCGAAAACTACGACGTCATCCTGCAAGACTTCTTCGAGTCGCACCCGCTGGTCCACCATTGCATCACGTTCAATTCCAAAGCTCACCTCGTGGGCGAATACCTGCTACGCTCGAATCGTCGTAACATCCAGATTATGGGTTACGACATGGTTCCCAAGAATGCAGAGTGCGTCCGCCAGGGCAGCATATCCTTCCTCATCGCACAGCATGCGTTTATGCAGGGATATGCATGTATCGAGGCATTGTTCCGCGCCATCGTTCTTAAAAAAGAAGTCGAACCCGTCAACTACATGCCTATCGAACTACTCTCTAAAGAGAACATCGATTTCTACCGCCGCAAGAACATCGGATAAGATAAGAATAAAGATAATACAAGTCAAACTACTAAATAAATACATTATGGAACAAGCTACATTTTTAAAGATTAATCCCGCTGATAGCGTTGTCGTCTGTCTCGCTCCAAAGAAGCAGGGCGATGTCATCGAAGTCGACGGCAAGCAAATCATCGTCAATCAGGACACCCCCGCAGGTCACAAGATTCTGATAGTCGACGTTAAAGAAGGTGAGAACATCATCAAGTACGGCTACCCCATCGGTCATGCCCGTCAAGACCTGAAGGCAGGCGATTGGGTGAACGAGAACAACCTGAAGACAAACCTCAGCGGTACCCTCGAATACACCTATCAGCCCGTTGATGCCAAAAGTGACATCAACCACATCAAGGACGAGCAGCGCACCTTCAAGGGCTATGTACGTAAGAATGGCGATGTCGGCGTGCGTAATGAAATATGGATTGTGCCCACCGTAGGCTGCGTCAACGGTATTGCCGAACGCCTAGCCCAGAAACTCCGCGAAGAAACAGGCGAACGTGGTGTAGATGCCATCTGGACTTGGCACCACAACTACGGCTGTTCACAGCTCTCCGAGGATCACGAGAACACCCGCAAGGTGCTGCGTGACATCTGTCTGCATCCCAATGCCGGTGGTGTGCTGGTGCTCAGTCTCGGATGTGAGAACAACCAACCCGAGGACTTTATGGCTATGTTGGGTGACTACGACAAGGACCGTATCAAGTTGCTCGTTACCCAGCGCGTAGAAGGCGACGAGATGGAAGCCGGTATGGCTATCCTCCGTGAGCTCTACGCACAGGCTAGCAAAGACCAGCGTGAGACCGTCAGTGTGGCGAAACTGCGTGTAGGTCTGAAGTGCGGTGGTTCCGATGGTTTCTCAGGCATTACTGCAAACCCACTCGTTGGCGAATTCTCCGACTGGCTCGTTGCTCAGGGTGGCACCAGCGTACTTACCGAGGTTCCCGAGATGTTTGGCGCTGAAACCATCCTCATGAACCGCTGCGAGACACCGCAGCTATTCGAGCAGACCGTCTCGATGGTCAACAACTTCAAGAACTATTTCCTCTCACATGGTGAACCTGTAGGTGAGAATCCTTCTCCAGGTAACAAGGCCGGCGGCATCTCCACCCTCGAGGACAAAGCACTAGGCTGCACGCAGAAGTGCGGCAAGGCTCCTGTCAGCGGCGTTATGGAGTATGGCGACCGTCTGCAGAATCCTGGTCTAAACTTGCTGTCGGCTCCCGGAAACGACCTTGTAGCTTCAACGGCGTTGGCATCCTGCGGTTGCCATATCGTATTGTTTACCACCGGTCGCGGCACGCCTTTCGGCACTTTCGTACCCACCATGAAGGTTGCCACCAACCCCACCCTTGCTAAGAACAAGCCCCACTGGGTCGACTTCTCCGCCGGACAGCTCGTCGAAGGTCGCACTATGCAAGAGATTGTTCCCGAGTTCATAGACAAGGTTCTAGCCGTTGCCTCTGGCGAAAAAGCCCGCAACGAGGAGAATGGCTATCGCGAAATATCCATTTTCAAAAATGGTGTTACGCTCTAATTTTCGAGTATCCCACAATACATTAGAGGCCTGAGAATTCTCGGGCCTCTATCGTTATCTATGTTGCAACTCGGTATATTAACGGACTACATCTGGAATACAGAATATGTCATAGTCTTTGTTGTAGGCTGGCGATTGTATAGACAGCAAATTGAGCACCGAATGGAAAATGTAATGTTGCTCGAGGACTGCCGGTAATTCGCCTTCAGTCTTGTAGTTTCTGAAATGCTCCGAAGTCCATACCAGGAATGGTATTTCGTACTGTACCTTGGGTGCCAGTTTCATAGGAAGACCATGCATGAACATCTTATTCTCGCCCAACGATTCTCCATGGTCAGAAATAAAAATCATGGCACTATGCCAATCTTCCATAACGCGTAATGTATTGATAAGACTATCCAACAGGAAATCTGTGTATCGTATCGTGTTATCATAGGCATTAATCAGCATACCGACGTTCTTCTCGCCTTCTTCTACATTTTTAGCCACAGGCTTATACACCTCGAACTCCTTGGGATATTTGTCGGCATATTTAGGACCATGACTCGTGCTCGTATGCAACACGATAAGCACTTTGTTTTTCTGGCTTGATTCTATACGCTTACGAAGCCCCGTAAGGAGAATGTCGTCATAAGTATTTTTTGAACCAGGATACTTGGTGACAAGTTCGGTGTCAGTCAGATATTCGTCAATATGTATCGGTGGCTCGCCCCAGTTGGATGTCCGCCACGACACATCGACACCGGTTCGAAAAGCATAGTTAGGCAGTAACTCATACAGGTCGTCGCTGTTCTGGGGTTCAAGAATGGCTTTCGTGCCTGCCGTTGTGTAAGTAGCACACGAAGTGGCCTGATAAACCTTCAGCCCTTCTTGTCTTGACAATAGCGGGTTGGTGTCGCGCCCATAGCCATAGAGCTGGAAATTGGCTTTTCTGGCAGACTCACCGATGACAAGTACCACCACTGCCTTCTCATTATCTGCTATTTTACCGTCAGGAAGCTTTATCTCCTCTACTTGTTCATCATGGCTAAAACTCATGATACGGCCCGTATTCACCAGATATGACCACGGTTGCAGCAATCCTCCCAATTCTGTATCGTGCTGACTAATCCAGAGCGTCTGGTTGAAATTCATCAATGCTACTATAAGGACTATAAGCAATGAGCCTCCACAGTAAATGCCCAGTTTTTTCGCTTTGCCAATGACTACTGGTTGCAGCAGACAATACAAGGCTGGAAGGACACCAAATACCAAGATGAAAAGCCATAGTGACCAACTGAAGAATCCAGAAGCTTCAGAATATCGGGTATTGAATACATTCTCAATAGTTGTTGCATCTATCATCACGCTATAAGTGATGATGAAATAAACAGCAGTAGCATTAATGAGTGATAAGATGGCAAGCAATATACGCCCAACAATCCGCATCAGAAACATCACGAGATAGGTCATCATGAAGTTGAGCACCAACATCATCACCACCAGTGATGTCAGCAAGAAGATCTGTCCACCTAAGCCAACATTGGTATTGTCAGCAACATAACGGAAAAAAGGAATGTTGTATAGCAACAACGTCCCAATGCTGACGATACATGAAAAAGCGAAAAGCGAAATGGGGCGTAATAATTTCATCATTTTATTTTGTCTCATTCGTTTTGAGTTTCAAAATCTTGTTCCTGCCAAAATAGAACATCAAGCACGGAGTGATAAAACCAATGATACTGCCTACGCAAACATCCGACAGGAAATGTTGCGAAAGATAGATACGTGAATAGCCGCCAAGTGCAGCCAATACCACCAACGCCAACATCGAAAGGTTTATCAACAACCATGTCCTGTAGTCGTGTTGATTGGTTCTTTGCTTATAGCGGTATGCTAAAAAAAGAGCACAGCAAGTACAGAACACAAAGAATGTTGAGGCATGTCCAGAAGGGAACGAATTGCCATGATGCATATTAACGCCCTCAACCACAGGCAGGATTGCGTTATTATAATGTTCGAACACACTTGCAGGACGTTCAAAACTGAAAGTATGTTTCAGTAATTGCAGAAATGCACCTCCCGATAGTTCACACAAAGCATAGAAAATTGTTAATTTGATTTTCTTCCAAAGTATAGGAAGCAACGCCAAAACATATAATGGTCCTTCAGCCAGCATAGAGTAATACTTAAAAAAGGTGTCTTCAATACCGGTATGATAAGAGTTTAACAGCAGATGAAGTTCCTCTTTCGGATATAGATAAAGCAATCCGAATACAAATATAAGCAATACAAAATATGCTATGCCATATACTAAAAGAGTTCTCTTCATAACAAATATTAATATCTTATTTCCTATATATCAGTTTTAGACTGCGAAGGTACAAAGAAAAAAACGATAATTATCTATTTTAACACCCCTTAACTTATATTTCCAGAAAAGAGATTGTTTATTTCAATAAAAATCGTAACTTCGCAGGCGAAAATGAAGAAAGGACTGTTGGCTTTGTCTCCCTTAGGGGTGTTCATTGTGATGTATCTGGTCACCAGCATAATAGCAGGCGACTTCTACAAGGTACCTATAACCGTGGGCTTTCTAGTGGCGTCCATGTATGCAGTGGTCATCAGCGGAGGTCTGCCGCTACGCAAGCGAATAGACATTTACAGCAAGGGAGCCGGCACATCACAGATGATGCTGATGATTTGGATTTTCATTCTTGCCGGAGCCTTTGCACACTCAGCAAAGGTTATGGGATCGATAGATGCTACAGTGAACTTGGCGTTAACACTATTGCCTGGCGAAATGCTGCTGGCTGGATTGTTCCTGGCAGCATGTTTCATCTCGCTGAGCGTGGGAACAAGCGTAGGAACCATCGTAGCGCTGACACCAATTGCGGCAGGAGTGGCACAACAGACGGAAATCTCGGTACCGCTGATGACTGCCGTGGTAGTAGGTGGTTCGCTATTTGGCGACAACCTGTCGTTCATATCCGATACAACCATCGTGGCAACATCGACACAGGGTTGCCGTTTGAGCGACAAATTCCGCGTCAACTCGTTCATCGTGGTGCCTGCGGCAATAGTCATACTGTGCGTATACCTTTATATGGGACAAGGCGTAACCTCGCCACACAGCGTGGGTGAAGTATCCTTCGTCAAGGTCATACCCTATCTCGTAGTATTGCTGACCGCCATTGTCGGCATGAACGTGATGGCAGTACTAACGCTGGGCATCGTGCTGACAGGTATCATCGGCATCGTAGACGGGACGTACGACGTGTTCGGATGGTTCCATGCTATGGGCGATGGCATCATCGGCATGGGCGAACTCATCATCATTACCATGATGGCAGGAGGACTGTTGGAAATCATCCGCCACAACGGAGGCATCGACTTCCTGCTGGAACGGCTGACGCGCCATGTCAGTACTAAACGCAGCGCTGAACTGTCGATAGCTGCATTAGTATCGCTGGTGAACCTCTGTACGGCAAACAACACCGTAGCCATTATTACCGTAGGTGGATTGGCCAAGCACATTGGCGACCGCTACGGCGTAGACAGCCGCAAGGCAGCATCGATACTGGACACCTTCTCGTGTGTGATGCAGGGGCTTATTCCTTACGGAGCACAACTGCTGATGGCAGCAGGACTGGCGGCTTTGAATCCGGCGAGCATCATCCCCTACCTTTATTACCCTATGGCCGTAGGCGTGGCTGCACTATTATCCATCGTATTCAGATATCCAAAACGTTATTCATAATGGACATTATTCATAGAAACATTGACAGGCTTATCTATCTGGAAGATCCCAGCGACCGCGAAGCAATAGAACCCATGAGCGAGTGGAAATGGAAGCGGCTCTACACAATTGTACGCGACTACAAGTTAGGTCCTTGGATAGCCGACGGCTTGCAGGCATACAGTGATGATTTCTTCCTACAGTTGTCCCCTACCCTGCGCGAGGAATTCATGGCGCTGGATGGAGAGAAAGACCCATCACGACTGGAACGCTACGAATTGGAAATGGAGCGCGCCAAAGGCACACTCCATAAGCTAAAACCCCAGTCGCTCCACGCCTACGCCCGCGACCTGATTAATACTGTCAAAAACATCGAAGAGTAGCCCTACTCTAGCTACTCGACCTAATGGTGTTTGAAGCGGATTTCCCGTAAATTATGCTCGCCCATGAAGCGGCTCTTGTCGACAAAGCCGTTGATGCCAACAATACGCCCCTTGGCTGTATACTGCCACATCGTGTAGTCGCGGTCGTCGGCTAGAACGGGAGCTTCGTCGGTATACATGGCAACCATCAGGTGGTAGTCGTCAATTTTGCCCGCCAAATGGCGATTGTAGAAATTGCGGAAGGTGTAGAGCAGCGGCTTCTGATGGTAGGCCTCTTCGACGAGGTCGAGAAAATAGAACAGCGAGTCGCAAAACACATCGGTCGACAATCCGCCCGTCGACTCAATATCAATCATCGGAATCAAGTCCTGTTCGCCAGGCAGACATTGTGACATAAAGTTCTTGAGTTGCTTCTGCTGGTCGGTCAGCGGACGGTAGAAATGATAGGAACCTACCTTCAACCCATGACGATGAGCCATATCAATATTCCGCTCAAAGGTAGCGTCGATGCGATCACCGCCCTCTGTGGCCTTCAGATAGACGTAGGTCATGTTGGTGCGGTCGCCCACCGTTTCCCAGAACACATTGCCCTGATAGTGGCTCAAATCGAGTCCGTGAATATGCCGACAAGTGTCTTCACATTGCACATAGGGATTGGTCTTCTCGGCCGTCAGTGTGTCCTGCACTGTCTGAACATCCTGCGCACACAACTGCCCCGCAAAAAAGAAATAAATAGCGCTGAATATAATCTGTTTCTTATTCATCATTTTAAAAATGGTACATTGTACATCGTCAAATAGTACATTTTATTTTGTGACGCGAATCCAATCGGCATCAAGCCATCCGCGGTCGACCTTCGGATTGGTCTCGACGGCAACGAAACCGAATTTGGCCCCAATCCATTTGCCTTCCTTCATTTGATATTCGCCTCCACAATCCTGATATTTCTTGCCATTCTGGCTCCAGGCAAAGCTGACCTTGGGCTTGCCGCCATGAGCAACGCCTGCCTCAGCATTACGGACCTTCAGCTGAAGATAGATGTCTTCGTGGATACCGGGTTTATAGTCAATTTTGTCTTCTGCTGTAGGCTTCAGCGTGGCAACGACCTCTTCGTGCTGGGGCTTGCCCTTGTCGGCTTCCTGACAGGTGAGGATAACCAGCTGGAACTCCTTGCCTACCCTACGCACCACCAATGCCTGATAGTTAAGTCCCATCATGATGATACCACCCATCTGGCCATCAGCCTTCGACGTGAAACGTACCTTGGCGGTAACGGTAAACTCGTCAGCAGGGGTCTTCTGCAGCAGCAGATTGGGCACTTCCCAGAAATTCTTCCAACCATCGGAGAGCTTATAAGTATAGATACGCATGGTACCGAAAGCGGTGGGTACACCGAACTTTTCGTCGTAGTTAGCGTGCCAAGACCACTGTTTGCCAATGACGGGCGCGTTAAACTCGTCGCTCTCAACGGGATTAGCTATTGGCTGTTGGCCGTTAGCTTTTGGCTTCTTATAAGTGGTAACGGGTTCGCCTTTCTTACCCATCATGGGCCAGCCGGTAGACCAGTCGACGGGATTCAGATGTACCACACGACCATAGGCCTCCTTGTCCTGGAAGTGCAGGAACCAGTCTTCACCATATTTTGTATGCACCCAGCCACCCTGATGAGGGCCGTTGATATTAGTCTTACCCTGCTGGAGCACAATTTTATGTTCGTAAGGTCCATAGGGCGACTTCGAACGCATAGCCAGTTGGAAACCCTCGGGAACACCGCCAGCAGGACACATAATCCAATACCAGCCATCGCGCTTGTAGAACTTCGGACCTTCGCAGGTGCGGTTCTCAGTACCGTTTCCGTCGAACACGATGACGGGCTGCCCAATAGCCTTCGTACCGTCAGCGCTCATCTCGCGAACAGTTAGTACTGAAGCATACTTGGCACGCGAATTGGCCCATCCGTTCACCAAATAACAGCGGCCATCGTCGTCCCACAGCGGCGTAGTATCGATATATCCCTTACCCTTAATCACGCAGACAGGTTTCTCCCATTGTCCTTCCGGATGCTGGGTTTTTACCATATAGACGCCAAAGTCAGGGTCGCCCCAATAAATATAGTACCAGCCGTTGTGATAGCGGATGCTGGGTGCCCAGACACCTGCGCCGTGCTGGGGTGTGCTGAAATGCTGCTGTAACTCGGCATCGCCCTCGTAAAGACTGGTCAATGCATAACTGACTATCTCCCAGTTCACCAAGTCCTTCGAGTGTAAAACGGGCAATCCGGGTACACACTGGAAACTGGACGCCGTCATGTAGTAATCCTCACCCGAGGCTCCGACACAAACATCAGGATCTGAGTAATCGGCATTGATGACGGGATTGGTATACGTACCATCTCCATTGTCGGGCGACCACACTTCAGACTTGTATTGGGCCTGAGCCAATAAGGGTAATGCTGTCAACGCAGCGAAAAGAATCTTTTTCATAATCGTTGTATTTTGAGTTGGTATTTTGTTCCGTCATATACTATACGCATTACGCGCTGAATATCGTCGTCAGTTGGTGAAATAGCCAAGGCCACATGGCCCATCGTACGACGAAGATTTATCTCAACACAAGGATGCAAAAATAATTGAAAATTGACAATTGATAATTGAGAATTATAATTACCTTTCCAGACGAGCATCATATCGACGCCGAAGGGACCGCGATAGGAACCAAGATTGAGGGTGTCCGCTATTTTTCGCTTAATTCTATCAAGTAAATCAATTGGTACATAGCGACTTATCATTTCTTGCTTCACCCTCTCTGTTGCCAGGATATTACCCACATAAGCGCCATTAATGGTATGAAACAGCGAGAGTCCGAGATAATGAATCCCTGCATCGTCGACGCAGAATTCCATACCAAAATCCTTTACTTTATCATATAGCGGTTCTACCATGACTGAACCCTGCTGAGCCACCAGATTACGAAACCATCCGGCCTGCATCTGGAACGGTGTGCGCTCGGTGCTCAGAAAGCGCAGCCCTCGCCCACTCGACGACCAAGGAGCCTTCATGACCACCTGACCATAACGTGCCAACAAAGCTTCCACCTCGTCGGCAGTAGTACACTCGAACGACTCGCCAACAGTACCCTCCATTTGCAACAAAGGCAACAATCGGGCGGCAGTACGACGGTGAGACAGTTGTCGGATTTCGGCAATCTGATCTTCGGTAGGCAACAACGCCTCACGTACACCATAGCGTTTCAGTGTGGCGCGCAGAGCCAGGTTCCACCCCCAGGGAAGCACGTCCTCAACCAGGTCGTAGTAAGCGGGCTGCTTACTACAGGTAAACCGCCCGTCTACTACCGGTAGGTCACGACAGCCTAACTGGCGCAGACGATGGGCCACCTTGCGGAAAGCTTTTTCTGCACTCTCCACATGGTCCACCAACACCATATCACCCTCTTCTGCCCAAAGGGCAGGAAGGTATCCCAAATCAGCTCTCAGCTGACGTCCGGCATGTGGGGCCGTAAAGTTTGCCAGGTTGCTGGCCAGCGCTATATCGTGCTCAGGATTGAAGACTTGTAGTTTCATTTCGGCTGCAAAGGTAGTGAAAATCGACAGAAAAAACAAATTTATTTGGGTATTTGAGAAATTATTGCTAATTTTGCAACGTTTTAACGAATTATTATATTAAAGTATATGAAACCAGTAAAAATACTAAGCGTAGACGACGAGACCGATCTCGAGTTGCTATTAACCCAATATTTCCGCCGCCAAATCCGAAAGGGCGACTATCAGTTTTTCTTTGCCCACAATGGTTTGGAGGCCCTGACCATGCTGCTCAAAGAGAAGGACATCGACATCATTCTGAGCGATATCAACATGCCCGAGATGGACGGTCTGACGCTGCTCACCAAGATCAACGAGTTGCAGAACCCCGCCCTGAAGTGCATCATGGTATCGGCCTATGGCGACATGTCGAACATCCGCTCGGCCATGAACAACGGAGCCTTCGACTTTGCCACAAAACCCATCGACCTGGACGACCTCAGCGTGACCATCGAGAAGGCCATCCAGCAGATTGAATATATCAAGCAGTCGCAGGAAGAGCACTCGCAGCTGGAATCGCTGAAGACCGACCTAGCTGTGGCTGGTGAGATTCAGCAGGCCATTCTGCCACGCATTTTCCCGCCATTCCCCGAGAACGAACACGAACTCGACCTGGCTGCCACGATGATTCCCGCCAAGGATGTTGGTGGCGACTTCTACGACTTCTTCCGCATCGACGACGACCACATCGGACTAGTGATAGCCGATGTGTCGGGCAAGGGCGTTCCTGCTGCCATCTTCATGGCTGTCAGCCGCACACTCATCCGCACCATCGCCTTGCAAGGCTTCGAACCTGGTGTTTGTCTGACCAAGTCGAACGAACTGCTCAGTAAGGAGTCCATCGACTCAATGTTCGTTACCGTGTTCTACGCCATCTATGATATTCGCACGGGTGAGTTGGCCTATTGCAACGGTGGCCACAACGCCCCCTATATTCTCAAGGCTAACGGTTCGGTGGAGATGATGCCCCTAAGCACCAATTGTATGGTTGGTGCCATCGACGACTGGCAGTTCCAGAGCGCCAAAGCACAATTGGGCGTCGGCGACACGCTGGTCTTGTATACCGATGGTGTCAACGAAGCTTTCAACGCTGACTTCCAAGAATATGGTGAAGAACGCATGGAGCAGCTTTTGCGTCAGCAAAGCGGTAAAGACTGCCGTTCGCTGATTGATGCCCAAATGAACGACGTCAAAGCTTATGCCGGAGACGCTCCCCAGAGTGACGATATTACCATCATGGCCCTGAAGCGTAAAGCATGAATAAGGCGAATAAAATCATCATCGCGATAGCTGCAGTTTTACTGTTGGCACTGACATGGACACTCATCAGAGGGCACCAAGCTCAAGAGCTGATGTCCGAGCAGAACCAGCAGCTGCAGAAACAGCTGGAGAAGCTGTCGAAGGAGGAGGAACGCTCTGCCGTGATGCAGCGTGTGAATGCCCAGATGGAGGAAATCGCCAACGAGGAACGCCGAATCAGCGAGGAACAGCGCGATGCTGCCGAGCAACAGACCCAAGTGGCTGAGGAGATGCGCCGCAAGGCTGAGGTCGAGCGCCAGAATGCCCTTGTGGCCGAGCAGCGGGCCCTGGAAGCTTCCGAAGTGGCCCAAAGCCAGCGTAAGATTGCCGAACAGCAGCGTGCCCAGGCCGAACTGTCGAAACGTGTGGCTGATACGCTGACTTACATCAGTCTGGCACGAACACTCGGGCAGACTGCCATCACCCAATACAATGCCGGAAACCACGAGTTGGCCGACCTGCTGGCATATACCGCCTGCATGTTCACCAACCGTTATCGCGGCGACATCTATGCACCTACCGTCTATCAAGCCCTGGCTTTGACCAGCCAGAACAAACGAATATGGAACAAGCACAAGGGCAGCATCACCGATATCGCCTTCTCGGACGACAAGTCGGGCTATATGATTTCATGTAGCACCTATGGCGAAATCATGAAGCACACCCATTTCGGGACAGGCAACCCAACCAGTGAGATGCTGTTCAGCAATCCCCGTTTCGATTTCCGCGACTGCTTCATCGACCGAGCAACCGACATTACCTATGCCCTGAGCCGTTCTGGACACATGGTCATCATCGACAGCAAGAAGAAAGTGCAGGTTCTTGAAGTCACCATTTCCAAGCTCAAAGAGATGGACGTGGCAGGCAGCCAGTTCATTCTTTTCGGCGAGGAAGGCATGGCGCTGTTCGACAAGGACAAGTGCGCCATCGTGCAGGAAAAGAAACTGCCTTTCCAAATAGAATTCATCAGCCGCTATCAGAACGCCCCCGTCGTTTTCGACCGCCAAGGACGCATGCACATCATCAAGAGTTTCACCCACATCGAAAGCAGCAAGGTGCCTTTCAACGGACAGGTAACATCCTTTGCCGAATCGAAGAACCAGCATATGCAGGCTTACGGCATGAGCGATGGCAGTATCAACGTCATCAATGCCAAAGGCCAGAAGCTTCATCTGACTGGCCACCAGTCACGCATCTCAAAAGTGAAGGTCGACGGCAGCAGACTCTACTCGTCAAGCTACGACGGCACGCTGAACCTATGGCTCTACAATAGTGCCAAGATTGAACCGATGACGCTGTTTACCACGCGCGGCTGGATTATCAATTTCACCTTCGACCTGAAGAAAAACGATATATGGTCGGGCGACCAGAATGGTAACATCACTCAGGCACTCATCTCGGTTCCCCAGATGCAACAACGTCTGAAAGACAAGGTAAAACGCAATCTGACACGCGACGAATGGAATTTCTACGTGGGCAGGAATGTGCCATACGAAGAAATCAAAGGAAAGGAGGTCCGCCTATGAAACGACTGATAACCTTCTTGGCTCTCGCACTCAGCATCCTGACCTCCACATTCAACGTTCAACGTTCGGCGTCGGCACAGGGCATTCCCTTCCTGCGCAACTACACCTCGAACGAATACAAAGGCCACAACCAGAATTTCGACGTTATTGCCGCTACCGACGGCACACTTTATGCCGCCAACTTCGAAGGACTGCTCTATTTCGACGGTGCCACCTGGCGCATCATCCACACTCCGGGCATCAGCCGCATTACGGCGGTCTTCCAGGATTCGAAAGGCCGCATGTGGACAGGAGGCTACAACTACTTCGGCTATCTGAAGATCGACGACAAAGGCAATCTACGCATGCGCCCTTGTACCGCCCAGCATGCCTTCCATGGTGAGGTGCAATGGATTTTCGAAAAAGAAGGCACCATTTATTTCCTGGCCAGCGACAAGGAGATCTATGCCGTCCGCAACGACAGCTATGTGTGGGCTGCAGGCATGACAAGTCCCACATCTCAGCGCAAGGACTACATGCTCAATAGCGACGTCGAAATCACACAGGTCGAGGATTTGGACGATGGTCTGCAAGCCTTGTCAACCAATGGCGACGGCGTCATCTTCGTCGACCAGAAAGGCCGCGAGCTGTTCCGTGTGACCGAGGCGAACGGGCTCTGTTCGAACAACGTCAGCCACATGGACTACAACCGCCACGGCATGCTGTGGGGAGCCACCGACAACGGTCTTTTCTGTATCGCATTCCCCTCTATCTACACCCACTACACCTCCAACGAGGGACTGCGTAGCGAGGTGCTGGCCATCGAACAGCTGAACGGCAGTATCTATGCCGGCACACTCTCCGGTTTATTCCGACTCGAGGACAAGACTTTCCGTCAGGTTGCCGACATCGCCCATGCCTGCTGGCAGTTGACCAAGCAAGGCAACACGCTACTGGCTGCTACGTCGAACGGTGTGTTCCGCATTGGTGCAGCAAATGCCGTCAGCCACCTAACGACGGGTAATACGCTGTCCATTATGGCCGATGGTGCTGGCAGTTTCTATTGCGGCGAGACCGATGGTGTCTACCACTACGAAGACGGCACCAAGAAGAAAGTTAGCGACATCGAGAAGGTGGTCAAGATTGTGCGCGACAAGTCGGACAACATCTGGTTGCAGAACCTGTATGGCAAGCTATGGAAGAGCAACGCCAAAAACATCTTCGAACCCTTTACGAAAGACAACAAGGAAGAAATCTCGACCCTGGTCGACTTCGGCGATATGCTCGTACCCATCGGAGCCAACGAGTCACGCCCCGTCAGCTATCCGTTGTTCTCCTATCTTGACCCACAGGGCATTAACTGGCTCACCAACAACAAAGGCAAACATCTCTACGCCTACCATAAGGGCACAACAGACCCTGAGTTGTCGGCTTCGGTTTATCCACTCATGGACTTCTCCGTCCGTGCCATGCTGCGCGACGGTCAGATGCTGTGGATTGGCGGCGACAAGGGAATCAACATTGTCGACCGCGAACACGAGGAGCCCTCGAAACTTTCGAAACCCCGCCTGCTGTTGCGCTCCATCCTGTTGCGCGGCGACAGCGTGATATGGGGCGGCTACGGTCCACAGCCCAAGAAGTTGGACGAACTGCCCAGCAACGAGCACCACATCGTGTTCAACTACTCCATCGACTATCCCAACATGTTGTACAAGACGCAGTACCGCACCCGCTTGAACGGCGGACAATGGAGTGCCTGGGAGACGGCCACCATGGAGGAGTACAGCAACCTCACCTATGGCAATTTCATCTTCGAGGTACAAGCTCGCGACGCCTTTGGACAGGAGTCCGACATCATCAGTCTGCGCTTCAGCATCAACTCGCCGTTCTATCTGCGCTGGTACATGAACGTGCTGTATCTGATCTTGGCAGGCCTGCTGGTATACCTCATCCTGCAATGGCGCCTGCGCCGCTTGGAGAAGGATAAGCACCGCCTGGAGCGCATCGTCAAGGAGCGCACCACCGAAGTCGTGCGACTGGAGAAGATGGCCACCGTGGGTAAGCTGACGCAGGGACTCATCGACCGCATCCTGAATCCGTTGAACTACATCAACAACTTCGCGAAACTCTCCGAAGGCTTGGTGCGCGACGTGAAGGCCAACGTCGAGGACGAGCAGGAACACATGGACCCCGACAACTACGAAGACACCATGGACGTGCTCGACATGCTGAAGGGCAACCTCGAGAAAGTTGGCGAGCATGGCGTCAACACCACGCGCACGCTGAAGGCCATGGAGGAAATGCTGAAGGACCGCTCGGGCGGTATCGTGCCCATGGACCTTACGCCCATCCTGCATCAGGACGTGCAAATGCTGCGCACCTATTTCGAGAAGGACATCGCCCAGTATGGCATCCAGATTACCTTCGACATTCCGCAACACGACATCCAACTCAACGGTAACGCCGACCAGCTCAGCAAGACGTTTACCAACATCCTGGGCAATGCCGTCTATGCCGTTGTCAAGAAGGCCGGTAAGTTGCAGAACCAGGGCGCTTACCACCCCGAAATCACCCTCCACGCCAGTGTCACGGGCAAGCAGGTCACCCTGAAGTTCCACGACAATGGTATCGGCATCGAAAAAACAATCATCGGCAAGATTTTCGACCCATTCTTCACCACGAAGACGACGGGCGAGGCTGCCGGCGTGGGACTCTACCTATGCCACGAAATCGTGCAGAACCACGGTGGCTCCATCACCGTCGAGTCTGAAAAAGACCAATATACAGAATTCACCATCACATTGCCAACCCTTTAACACGGAACGGATATGAACGAACAAGAAGTAGGAACCCTCAAGCAGCAGTTGCAGCAACAGGAAAAGCTGGCCTCGCTGGGCATGCTCAGCGCAGGCATTGCACACGAGATACAGAACCCGCTGAACTTCGTCATCAACTTCAGCAAAATGTCTACCAAACTGCTCGACGACCTGACAGACATTGTCGACGACAATGCCGACAAGCTCTCCGACGATGACCGTGAGGAGATGGCCGACATCGTGGCCGACCTCAAGGAGAACCTTGCCAAGACCGTCGAACACGGAGAGCGGGCCATCAGCATCATTCGAGGCATTCTACTCGTCTCGCGCGGCAAGGAGAACGAGTTCATCCCCTCCGACATCAACCGCATCGTCAAGGAATACGTCTGGCTGTCCTACCACGCCATGCGCGCCAACAACAAGCAGTTCAACATTGCCATCCACGAGGACTACCAGGAGGGACTGCCCCAGGTGATGGTCATTCCACAGGACCTCAGCCGCGCCGTGCTCAACCTAATGAACAATGCCTGCTATACCGTATGGAAACGCTCGCAGAATGCGCCCGACGACTATAAGCCCCAAATTAGCATCAAGACGTCGATGGCCGATGGCGAGATTACCATCTCCATCAGCGACAACGGCGAGGGCATGTCCGAATTGGTTAAGCAGCGCCTCTACGAGAATTTCTTCACCACCAAACCCATCGGACAGGGCACCGGACTGGGCATGGGCATCACGCGCGACATTGTCGAGAACAAGCACCACGGACGCCTCGCCTTCGAGTCGACACAGGGCGAAGGCACCACATTTACCATCACCATCCCCGTGAAAAAGTAAAAAGGTAAAAAAGATGATTATCAATAAATATAATAAGGTGCAAAGGTGGGTGAAGTTCATTTTACCCTTTTACCTTTTTATCCTTTTACCATTTGCAGGCTATGCCCAGAATGCTGAGGAGCGTTACCGTGCCATCTACGACCAGGCCGAACACGACTACAACATCGGCCGGCTCGACGAGGCCCGCCAGTCGCTGAAGGAACACCTCAAAGACTTCCCCATCACCCTGCGCACCAGCGCCTACCGCATTCTGTCGCTGTGCTGCATCGGACAGGATGACGAATTCGAAGCCGAAAACTATGCCCGCCTGCTGCTCGACGAGAATCCCTACTACAGCACGACGCTCAGCGACCCCCAGCGTTTCATCGACATGGTCGAGAGCATCAAGTCGGGACGCATCGCCACCATCACCACCGCATCGAGCCAGGCTGAGAACCTAAACGAGGTTCCCGTGCCCACCACGCTCATCACCGAGGAGATGATCCGCAACTCGTGCGCCCGCAACCTGCAAGAGGTGTTGGCGACCTATGTGCCTGGCATGAACATCGTCGACTGCAACGACGACATCAACGTCGCCATGCGCGGAGTCTACAGCAACGGACAGGAGAAAATCCTCATCATGCTCAACGGCCACCGTCTGAACAGCTTTGCCACCAACATCGCAGCCCCCGACTTCAGCATCTCGCTCGATAAGGTGAAGCAGATCGAGGTGCTGCGCGGCCCAGCCTCGTCGCTCTATGGCGGCGTATCGCTCACAGCCGTTGTCAACGTCATCACCAAGCAGGGAGCCGACGTCGATGGCATCGAGACCCGTGTCGGTGCTGGCAACTACGGACAAGTCAAAGCCGGCATGCTGTTCGGCAAGCGATATTTCGACCTCGACGTGCTCATCTGGGGACACCTCTACCGTGCCAAGGGCGAATCGGTGTTCATGCCCGTAGAAGACACCGGCATGCAGATGACCGAGGGCGACATTACCATCGGCGGCATCGGCCGCAAGCCGTCCTACGACGTCGGCGTGCAGATGAAGTACAAGAACCTGCAGTTCCTCTACAACACCCAGTTCTCGCAGGTCATCTCGCCTGTCACCATGTCCTACACCTTCTCGCCCTACACACCCGACAAATACCGTACGTTCAACGGCATCGGACCCTCGTTCACTGCCCTCGCCCACCACGCCAACCTCAGCTACGGCCAGCAGGTGGGCAACGTCTACTTGAAAGGCAATGTCAACTACGACAACGGCGACCTCACCCATTACCAGATACTTAACGAGCCCGTGACGTCGGCCATGCTTGGCGTGCTGCCCATTTCCGACCACATCAAGGAAATCATGGACGGCAAACCCGGCATTGCGCGCTACATCAACGGTCAGGAACATACCATCGGCGGCAAGGTGCAGGGCGAATGGAACTACATCAACAACGCCAACCATCAGGGCCAGCTGTCGTTCGGAGCCGAATACAGCTATTTCCAGCTCGACGACGTGGAGTATGTCTACACCTACGATTTCAACAAAATTGCCTCCGACGACAGCGACATCGCCAAAGAAGGCAAGGGCCACGAAAGCAACATAAACGGCTTTGCACAACTGAAACACCAGTGGCGCTCGTTCATCCTCAATGCCGGTCTGCGCTTCGACTACAAGAACCGTTTCGACAACACCAAGATCCGCGAGTTCTCGCCCCGTCTGGCACTCATCTACGTGCAGCCCAAGTGGAACGTGAAGCTCAGCTACTCCAAGGCGTTCATCGACGCGCCCTACCTGTATCGTAAGACCAACCTCATCGTGGCCTACTATCTGGGCTCCGACGAGGAGGACAGCGATATCCTGGAGCCCGAGACGCTCCATTCCCTCCAGCTTACCTTCGGAACCAGCCAGTGGCTACCCGGACTGAACGTCGAGGTCAACGGATTCTACAACATCGCCCGCGACCTCATCTATCAGTATATCGCCGAGCATTACAACACCGGCAACTACAACACCTACGGCGTCGAGCTCTCGGCCGACTACCAGCGCCGTCCCTTCACGGCCCACGTCAATGCCACGTGGCAGGGTGTCAGCCGCGCCGAGCTGTTCGACATCACCTTCGGTCACTCGCTCAGCACGCCCGACTTCAGCGCCAATGCCGTCTTAGCCTGGCAAGCCACCAAGAACCTGAAGCTGCGCACCCACGTTGACTTCAAAAGCCGTCAGCACGTCTTCTACCTCGATATTCTGGAGTATGGAGCATATCGCACGTTCAGCAACCTGCTGAGGGATTTCAAGGAAGCATATGCCATCGACCCTACCCCCGAAAACAAGGAGATGGTTGAATTCTACGAAAAGCTAACCACCGAAAAGCAGAACGATGTACCCGTCTTCAAGGAAATCGGTTCCCGCGTGCTCTTCGACCTCGGTGCAACCTACCAGTGGCGCAACCTCACCTTCGACCTTGACGTCAAGAACATTTTTAACAGAAAATACGTCCAGAGTGGTGTCTCTACCGGACTCATCCCCCAGCGCGGCCGCTGGTTCATGGCAACCATCGGTTATAAGTTCTGATACCGCCCACATGGGAAAAAACAAACATTACAATGGAAACAATTGTATTTTTAGGTTTTAACATCTACGCATGGATTACGATTGTGACCGTATTGGCCATGTTCAGCGTGATGCTGTTTACGAAACTGCGTGCCGACCTGGTGTTTCTCGGAGCCATCGGCGTGCTTTACGTGACGGGAGTGCTTGATGCGAAGGAAGCCTTCTCGGGTTTCAGCGGCACATCGGTGATTACCGTCGGCGTGCTGTTCGTGGTTGTCGCAGGACTAACACACACCGGCGTGTTGCAATGGATTGTGAAGCACCTGCTCGGTTCGCCCGACAGTTATTCCAAGGCGGTGACGCGACTGATGCTGCCCGTGGCGGCACTCAGTTCGTTCCTGAGCAACACGACGGTGGTGACGCTTTTCGTCGGCATCGTCAAGATGTGGGCCAAGAAGCTGGGCGTGTCGCCCTCGAAACTGCTGATACCCCTGAGCTATGCCTCGGGCATGGGTGGTGTGTGTACGCTGATTGGTACACCGCCGAACCTCATCATCAGCGGACTCTATGAAGAGAAGACGGGCGAGGCTATGAACATCCTCACAACGACCATCCCCGGACTGTTCTGTCTGGCCGTCGGCGTGCTGTCGGTCATTGCCATGCGCCGTCTGTTGCCCGACCGCAAGGCCCCTGAGAGTGCTTTCGAATCGACGGGCGACTACACCGTGGAATTGCGCGTTCCGTCCGATAATCCTCACATCGGACAGACGCTGGGCGAGGCGGGACTCTTCCATGTCAAAGGCGGCAGCCTGATTGAGATGTATCACTTCGACGATGTGCCAAAGCCCGTCACGGAGGACGAACCCATCATGGGCGGCGACCATCTGGTCTATGCCGGACAGATAGACGAACTGATTGACATGGCGTATAGCCATAAGTTGGTGAGCTCCGACCACCATATTTTTTCCATGAGCGAGGTCGACAATAGCAGCCAATTGCTTACGGCATACGTCAACATCGGTAGCCCGTTGATAGGAACGACTATCGGCAGTAGTTCATTCGAGAAGGATAATAATGTGATAGTGGCGGCAGTATCCCGACGCAGTGAGCGCATCAACCAGCCACCCCGAGACGTAGTGCTGCAGGCTGGCGACACGCTGCTGTTGGTATGTCCGAAGAACTTCAATGTCAATACCACCTCTATGGGGAATGCCCTCCATTTCTTCGACTCCGACGACGTGCCCAACATCGGCTACGGTACGCTCGTATCCACGGCCATCATGATTGCCATGGTGGCGCTCTCGGCCCTCGGCGTCATGCCGCTGCTGCAGTGCGCCTTCCTCGCTGCTGCGGCCATGCTCATCTGCCGTTGCTGCAACGTCGAGCAGGCCATGCGCGCCATCAACTGGGAGATACTCATGGTCTTCGCCGGCAGTGCTGTGCTCGGACTTGCCATCCAAAAAACAGGCATCGCCGAGTGGCTGGCTAACTGCATCCTCGAGGTCTGCGGCACCAACCCCATTGTGGTCATGACCGCCGTATGTTTAGTCGGCACATTCATCACCGAGTTCATTTCCAACACCGCAGCGGGAGCCATGTTCTTCCCCATCATGTACAATGCCGCCGAGAAGCTGGGCTACGATCCGTTCCCCTTCCTCATTGCCCTGATGATCAGCGTCAGCAGCAGCTTCGCCACCCCCATCGGCTCGCCCACCCACATGCTGGTCTATGGTCCCGGCGGCTACCGCTTCAGCGACTTCATGCGCATCGGCCTGCTGATGAACCTCATCATCCTCGCCGCCAACATCTTCATCGTCAACATCGTCTACCCACTGACCCCGCTGCCATAAGATAGATTTACCCTAATACTATACCCCCTTTACCCTTATACTAAAGGATGTTTAGTATCAGGGTATATCCTCTATGGTGCGGCACCATGAATACGAAAAGGCGGCAAGTTTGCTATTATTATTCATATCCACCATATTTTTTCTTCATTTTTTGGCTATTTAACAAATTATTAGTAAATTTGCCGCGTAATAGGGTCAAAATGGCCTATTGAACGATAAAAACAAAACAATAATAATAACCCAAAACAACATGAAGAAGAAAAACGTTATGACATGGGCTGTAGCGATAGCTACGGCGGTCAGCGGTCTGACGGCGTGTAATATCGACATGCCGCAGCAAGTCGACTCATCGTTCGAGACGATGACAATCAAGAAAGCGGACATTGAGTTGCCCTACAAGTTCAGTGCCAGGATGAAGGGACAGAACGACGTGACGGTAACGCCACAGGTAAGCGGTCAGCTGATGAAGATCTGCGTGACAGAGGGAGAGCAGGTGAAGAAGGGGCAGGTGCTCTTTGTCATCGACCAGCGCAACGCCCAGCTGGAACTGGAGGCTGCCCAGGCCAACCTGCAGGCAGCCTTGGCTCAGGAGAACTCGGCCAAACTGGAGTATGAGTCGAACAAGAACCTGTTTGACAAGAAGATTGTGAGCAGCTACATGCTGACCAACTCGGAGAACTCGTACAAGCAGGCGCAAGCTGCGGTTGCTCAGGCCCGTGCATCGGTGAACCGTGCGAAGGTGAACCTCGGTTTCTGTACCATCACGGCTACGGTGTCCGGCAAAATCGGCGAGATTCCCGTGCGTGTTGGCGACCAGGTGTCACCGATGACGCAGTTGACCATGCTGAGCGGCAATACGACGATGTATGCAGAAATCTCGATAACGGAGGCCGTCATCGAATCGGCGGTGAAGGAGGGTATGAACGCTGCCGATATAGAGAAATATGTTGCCCAACTGCCTCCTGCAACGTTTGTCATGAAGAATGGTACGGAGTATCCTCACAAGGGGCGTTTTACTAGTCTGACGGGTGTTGTGAATGCTACTACCGGCTCGTTGACCGCTAAGATCTTATTCCCCAACCCCGAAGGCCATTTGTACTCGGGCATACAAGGCTCGGTGGTGATGAAATTTGCCGAGAAAGACCTGATTGTCGTTCCCCAAAATGCTGTGATACGCCTTCAGGACAAGTCACAGGTATATAAAGTACAGGCCGACAGTACGGCTACCGCTACCGAAGTAACCATAGAAGATACGGGCAACGGTAAGGACTTTATCATAACCAGCGGCTTGAATGTGGGCGACAAGATTGTGACCACAGGTGCCAATAATGTAACCGAGGGACAGAAAGTGTTGTTCCCCGGAGAAGTGAAAAGTGAAAAGTAATTTCGTTATAACGTAATATCGATATTTCGAAATATGAAAAACAATATTTTTATCAATAAATACGTGATGGCCTGTGCCATCTCGATAGTCATCGCGCTGGTGGGCTATATCTCGATGAACACACTGGCAGTCGAGCAATATCCGGATATCGCACCGCCCACGGTGTCGGTTTCCGCCAGTTATTCCGGAGCTGACGAGAACACGGTGATGAAGTCGGTCATCCAGCCTCTGGAAGAGGCTATCAACGGTGTGCCCGACATGACCTATATGACCTCTAAGGCAGCCTCTGACGGTAGTGCTGATATTACAGTCTACTTTAAGCAGGGCACCGATCCCGACATGGCGACGGTGAACGTGCAGAACCGTGTGACCCAGGCACAGGCCCTGTTGCCGGCCGATGTGATCAAGGTCGGTGTGAAGGTGGAGAAACGTCAGAACAACATCCTGCAGATCTTCGCCGTGAAGAGTGCCGACGGCAAGTACGACGAAGACTTCGTGTCGAACTACGTAGACATCAACGTGAAGCCGCGACTGATGCGTATCACCGGCGTGGGTAACGTACAGAGTCTGGGTAACACCTACGCGCTGCGCATCTGGCTGAAGCCCGACGTGATGGCACAGTACGGTCTGACACCCAATGAGATCTTCGCGGCCATCGGCGGACAGAGTTTCGTGTCGGCTGTGGGTTCGCTGGGTGAGCAGTCGGAAAATTCCTATCAGTACTCCATGCAGTACAAGGGTACGCTGAAGACGGTTGAGGAGTTCAACGACATCGTGCTGCGCACCAGTGGTGGCGGCATGCTGCACCTGAGCGACGTGGCCGAAGTGAAGATTGGTGCCATGAGCTATAACTTTACCTCCAATATCCAGGATAAGCCAGGTGCTATGTTCATGGTGTTCGCGGCTCCGGGGGCCAATGCTACCCAAGTGAACGCCCGCATCAAGAAGGCGTTTGAAGAGTCGAAGAGGACGATGCCTGCCGGACTGGAGGTAGTGACCTTGATGACCAGCGACGACTTCCTGTTCGCTGCTATCCACAACGTGGTCGAGACGCTGGTCATCGCCATCATCCTCGTTATCCTGGTGGTGTTCTTCTTCCTACAGAACTTCAAGGCCACCATCATCCCTTCTATCTCGATTATCGTGTCGCTATTGGGTACGTTTGCCATAGTCTCGCTGGCAGGATTCTCGCTGAACATCCTGACGCTGTTCGCACTGGTACTGGCCATCGGTACAGTGGTCGATGACGCCATTGTGGTGGTCGAGGCCGTCATGGCGAAAATGGAGGGGGGTATCAGCGATGCCCGCGAGGCCACCCGTCAGGCCATGAGCGAGGTGTCGGTAGCCGTGGTGTCGTGTACCTTGGTATTTATGGCTGTGTTCATCCCCGTGACCTTTATGCCAGGCACCTCAGGCACGTTCTTCACCCAGTTTGGTGTGACGATTGCCTCTTCTGTCGGCCTGTCGTGCGTGTCGGCACTTACACTCTGCCCTGCCCTCTGCGCCATCATGATGCGCATGAAGGAAGGCAAGCAGGAAGGCAAGGGACTGACCTACTATACGAAGAAGGCCTACACCGTAAGCTATAATGCCATCTACAACAAATACTCGAAGGCCGTCCAGAAGTTCATCAAGCGCCCCCTTCTGGCATGGAGCTTCCTGGCTTTGGCAGCTGTGCTGCTGGTGTTCTTCATGAGGAGTCTGCCTTCAGGTCTCGTACCACAGGAGGACCAGGGTGTGTTCCTGGCAGAGTTGCGTGCACCGGAAGGAGCCACGCTGAAGCAGACCCGTGAGATGGTGAAACAAGTGGAGGCGAAGGTGAAGAAGATTCCTGAGCTGGAGAGCTTCGCCATATGCTGCGGCTACGGCATGTTCTCAGGTGCCGGCTCCAACTTTGCCACCCTTATCGTCCGTCTGAAGAACTGGGAAGAGCGTCCGGGTATGAACCACCTGCTGACCCTCGTCATGTACCGTTTCTATTTCGACTGCCAAGATATTAAGGATGTACAGGTGATGCCCTTCGAGCTGCCTCAGATTCCCGGCTATGGAACGAGTAACAGTGTGAGCCTGGTGGTGGAAGACCCCACCGATGGCAACCTGTCTGAGTTTGCCAAGCAGACCGAGCACTTCCTGACCAAGCTGTCGGAGCGTCCGGAGATTGCTTCCGCCATGTCGACGTACTCTGAGCGCTTCCCGAAATATCAGGTCGATGTCGATCCTGCCCAGTGCGACCGTGCCGGTGTGTCACCTGCCGATGTGCTTAATACGCTGGGAACCTTCTGCGGTGGTGCCTATATCGGTAACTTCAACCAGTTTGGTAAGGTCTATCGCATCATGGCTGCCGCCTCGCCCGAATACCGTCTCGACCCGTCGTCGCTGAACAACATCTTCGTGCAGGTCAGGGACGGCAAGATGGCCCCCATCTCCGAGTTCGTCTCACTGAAGGAGATTGTAGGTCCGCCAAATATCGAGCACTTCAACCTGTTCCAGAGCATCTCCTGCTATATCTCTACCGGCAGCGGCTACACCGAGGGCGATGCCCACAAAGCCATCGCCGAGGTGTTCAAGGAGGAAATGCCCGCTACGGCAACCTATGAGTACAGCGGTATGTCGCGCGAGTTGGAAGAGGCAGCTGGCTCTAATGCCACCACCCTTATTTACGTCATCTGTGCCATCCTGATTTACCTCATTCTGGCATCGCTCTACAACTCGTGGTTCACACCGCTGGCCGTGCTGTTCAGCGTGCCCTTCGGACTGATGGGTGCCTTCGTCTTTGCCTTCTTCGGCAATATGATGGGCCTGCCTGGTATGGACAACAACATCTACTTGCAGACGGGTGTCATCATGCTGATTGGTCTGTTGG
>CAMHUU010000011.1 GCA_946188395.1 uncultured Prevotellaceae bacterium
TGATGGTAAGAAGTTCTTATTTAGACTAATGTTTTATCTAATATATATTATAATTAATTATAATATATATATTAGATAAGTATATAATATGGTAAATTTTCTGCAAGATGGAAAATGCAAATGTGACGGCGTGACGCCGTGACGGAGGCAAACAACCAGAGATAAAAATAATCAAAAGGTTTTACATAAATTATTTGTTTTGCATTTTTCTTTTTTGTACCTTTGCATTGTCGATAAGGGGATGATTTTTGCGCCCTGGGCAGCGCGCAAAATTTTCCTGGCCGGAGAGGAATATTTTCCCGGGGAGAACGCAAAAAGAGGCTTCGAGTCGACAGTGAGAACAATTAATCAAAATTATTGACTTATTATTAACTAAGAAAGGAAAAGAATTATGGCAATGAAAGTGAAAGCAGTTGAGAAGAAGCTGAAGTTTACGAAGAACGAGAACGATCCCGGCGTATGGCGCTATGTGATGCAGCCCGAGCTGTATTCCAGTCTGTCGCAGAAGAAGGTGATCAAGGAGGCGGCTCTGCGCAGCGGCGTGAGCCAGGGTGTGATGCAGGCATGTTGGGATGCCGCCGGTGAGGTGATCAAGGCATGGGCTACGGAAGGCCACTCGGTGGCACTGCCCGGACTGGGAACCATGCGATTCGGCCTGCGCTCGAAGTCGGTCGAGAAGGTGGAGGACGTGAAGTCGGGTCTGATTACCAGCCGCCGCATCGTGTTCACTCCCGACACTGACCTGAAGGACGAGCTGAAGAACACCGCCGTGCAGATTACCTGCTACGACCGCGACGGCAAGGAGGTGAAGCGCGTGACTTCGACCAGCGGAGAGGTCGAGGACGAGGAGAACGGTGGTTCCGAAAACAGCGGTTCGGGTTCAGGTCCCGCAGAAAGCGCAGAAAACGCAGAAAATGGTAGCGGTAGTGGGTCGAACACGAATTCGGTAGCGGCTCCTACGATTAGTGGTGTGAATCCGTTCGAGGAGACCAGCCAGGTGAGCATCAGCGGTCCTGACGGCGCAACCATCTACTATTCGGAGAACGGTGACGATCCCGACAGCAACGACACGCTGTACACCCAGCCCTTCACCATCGATGAGACTACGACCATCAAGGCCATCGCCATCAAGGACGGTGTGAGCAGCCAGGTGACTACGAAGGTGTTCACTAAGGGCACCGGCGGTAGCGGTGGCTTCGAAACCGGCTCTTAATCTAAGGAATTAACCTCTAAATTCTAAGGAGTTAAGGAGAATGGGAGTTTTATAATATTCCTAAACTCCTATACTCCTTAGACAAAAAATCAGGCGTATGAAGAAGAATTTTTGGGAAGTCGTGATTCGCATAGCGATAGCGGCGCTGACGGCGGCACTGACCGCACTGGGAACGACGAGCTGCATGGGATTTGGGCCATTCTGATCCTCACACCGAGAGGCAGGTTTTACCCTCGCGCAGAGCCGCAGAGAGCGCAGAGTGATGCACAGAGGATATGTATTATAAAAGAGTTAGTTAGGATGCCAGGGGATGAAGTCCCTTGGCATCTTTATATTATAAATGTACGCGCGAGAAAAAAAATCCGGTATAACGATGGTGGTTTGAAGAATATTTCGTACCTTTGCGAGGAAATCGCGAATAAATACTATCGATATGCTACAAATACGCTGCAAGAACAACAATGTAACCAAGAGTTTCCCTGAGGGTTGCTCGCTCATGGACGTTTATCAGGAGTTTCAAAACGAGATTCAGTTGCCCTACCCCGTCATCAGTGCCAAGGTGAACAATGTGTCGCAGGGACTGAAGTTCCGGCTGTATCAGAATCGCGACGTTGAGTTCCTGGATGCCCGTGCGGGCTCCGGGCACCGTGTCTATGTGCGTTCGCTGAGTTTTGTGCTATACAAAGCGACGCAGGATGTTTTTCCTGGTTCTAAACTGTTCATCGAGCACTCGCTGTGTCGCGGTTACTATTGCAACTTCAAGAAGAAGGGGCTCGAACCGCTCACCGATTCCGATGTGGATCAGATTCGCCAGCGTATGAAGGAGATTATAGATCTCGACATGCCATTCCGTCGGACGGAGGCCACCAACGAAGAGGCCATCCGCGTATTTACGGAACGCGGCTTTATGGATAAGGTGAAACTGCTGGAAACCAGTGGTCAGATTTACAGCGATTATTACACCCTTGGCGACACGGTGGATTACTATTACGGTCCGTTGGTGCCCAGTGCCGGCTATCTGAAAGTGTGGGGGCTGGAACGTTATGAAGAGGGATTGTTGCTGCGTGTGCCCGACTGGAATAATCCCCTGCAACTCGCAGAGAAGGTGGATCAGCCGAAGACCTACGAGATGTTTGCCGAGAAGACACGCTGGGACATCATCATGCGTCTGTCGAACGTTGGCGACGTGAACCGTGCGGTCCAGCGCGGCTATGGTTCCGAACTCATTCAGGTCAGCGAGGCCTTGCAGGAAAAGAAAATCGTGCAGATTGCCGAAGAGATTGACCGTCGTTTCCACCGCAAGAAGGACCCCGTACGCATGGTGCTCATTACGGGGCCGTCGAGTTCAGGAAAGACGACGTTCTGCAAACGTCTGAGTGTCCAGTTGCTGGCCTGCGGTCTGCGCCCCCTGTCGTTCTCGACGGACGACTATTTCGTCAATCGCGTGGACACGCCCAAGCTGCCTAATGGCGACTACGATTTCGACAATATCGAAACCGTTGAATACGCATTGCTCGAAGAGCATCTGCAGCGGCTTATGCAGGGCGAACGCGTTGAAATACCGGAGTATAATTTCGTGACCGGCAAACGCGAGTGGAATGGTAAAAAGCTGAAATTGGCAGGCGATACCGTACTGATTATTGAGGGTATCCACGCCTTGAATCCACTGCTGACGAAGAAGATTTCCGATAAGGTCAAGTACAAAATATACATTTCCGCACTGACCAGCATTTCGCTCGACGACCACAACTGGATTCCCGTTCGCGACAACCGCTTGTTGCGACGCATCATCCGCGACTACAACAAGGGAGCCTTCACGGCCCAGCAGACCATAGCACAATGGAAGAACGTGCTGGATGCTGAGGAGCAGTGGATATTCCCATTCCAAGAAACGGCCGACGTGATGTTCAACTCTGCACTGAACATTGAGTTTGCCGTCCTGCGCACCCATGCAGAACTCATTCTCTCGCAGGTTCCCAAAAACTGTCCTGAATACAGCGAGGCGCACCGTCTGCTGAAATTCATCCGTTTCTTCCTGCCCGTCAGCGACAAAGAAATACCCCCTACGAGCATCATGCGAGAGTTCGTAGGAGGCAGTTCCTTCAAATATTAGGCCAACAGCTAATAGCTGTCTGCTATTTAAACAGCGAGTACTCGGGGACTTCCCACGCCAGGGCAGCGGCTCCCAGCACGTCACGCTCGCGGTTGTCCATTCGCGACACGACAATCTTGACTTTCCCACGCATATTGGGGAATACGTGTTTTTCGAATGACTCGCGGCATGGTTCCAGCAGGTATTTTCCTGCGTGCGAGATGCCTCCCGTCAGGATAATGGCCTGCGGATTGATCAGACTGGCATAGTTCGCCAGCCCGAGTCCCAGCTTATTTCCCGTCTGGCGGAAGGTCTCTATGGCTAATGCATCACCCTTTTCGCAGCATTCATATATCAGTCTGGGAGTCAACTTATCTATATCGCGTAACAACGACGGTTCATCCGATTCCAACATCAAGTCCTTGGCGGTACGCACAACACCGTTAGCCCCGACATAGGACTCTAAACATCCTTTATTGCCACAGCCGCACTCGCGTCCGTCGGCAACAATGCAACAGTGTCCGAACTCTCCGGCAAAGCCACCTGTTCCGACGTGTTCACGACCTTGCGAGAAGAAACAGCTGCCCACGCCTACGCCCAGACTGATAATGATGAAGTCTTTCATGCCATGAGCCGAACCATAGGTGTATTCTCCCAATGCCGCCACATGGGCGTCGTTACCTACAGCAACAGCCATTCCCATGCGGTCGCGCACCAATGCTGCCAAGGGTATCTCACCCTTCCACTGAAGATTGGCCGCATTGGTAATGCAGCCAGTTACGGAACTGACACTCGGAGCGCTGATACCGATTGAACGTACTTTTTCGTAACCTCCGTTAGCTTCCATCATCTCATACAAGCGTTCCGACAATGCCGTTACATACTCGTTAGCATCAGAGTAATCAGACGTTACGAAGCTGTCTTCCGCCAGAATGTTCCCTCGAATGTCAACAATGGCGTACGTCGTACGTTCGATGCTGATGTCGACTCCAATGACTTTACTTTTTACTTCTTCGTCCATAACAGTAATGATAGTTCTATAGTGTAAGTTAATAATGTTTTTGCTATTTAAACAGCGAGTATTCCTTTACATTCCATGCCAACACACTGGCTCCCAGCAGGTTTGCCTCGCTTTCATCGAAATGAGAGGGCAGGAACTTCACCTTGCCTTCTATATTACGGAATACGTGTGCGTTGAAACTCTCCCAGGCAGGCTCCAACAACCAATCGCCGGCATGGGCCACACTTCCTGTAAAGATAAATGCCTCAGGATTGATGATGCTCGCGTAGTTTGCCAAACTGATGCCCAGCATCTCGCCAGTACGACGCATGGTCTCAATGGCCAGTTCGTCACCCATCTCACAGAACGACACGATGACTTCAGGTGTCAACGCCTCCGTCTGGCGCATTTTCGATGGTTCTGAACGCTCGGCCATCACTTCCTGGGCAGTCAGTATGATACCTTTTTTCGAACAATACATCTCCAGACATCCTTTATTGCCGCATCCACACAGTCGTCCATTATCCTTGGCACAACTGTGACCTATCTCGCCAGCAAATCCGTCACGACCGAAATAATACTGTCCGTTAATAAAAATACTACTGCCTACGCCACCACCCAGTGTCAGCAACACGAAATCCTTCATGCCGTGAGCCACTCCGAATGCCAACTCACCAAGCCCACGGGCATGGGCGTTATTACCCAGTGCCACAGCCAGTCCCAAGCGGTCGCGCATCATGGCAGCCAAGGGGACCACTCCCTTCCAGGGCAGGTTGGGGGCATTCTCGATGCAACCCGTCATGAAGTTAGAACTCGAACAGCAGATACCCAGCGAGCGAATACTTTCGTAGCCGCCGTTTTCCTCGACCAGACTAACCACATGCTGGCTCAGTATCGATGAGAAATCGCCAATGTTAGGATTTGTTCCCGTAGCAAACTCCTTCCGCGCCAGAATGTTTCCCCTGACGTCAATCACTGCTAATGTAGTGGTATCTATCTGAATATCTACTCCTACTACGCGAGTCTTGATTGGTTCGTGTGTCATACAGTTTCAAGTAATTGTCTTTAGTGCTACAAAAGTAAGCATTATTCTTGAAACTACCAAACTTTTGTCAAGAAATTAGCAATTATTTAACGTCAAAAGTAAATATTTCCTAATATCTCACACCTATTTCCCATTTTATTTGTACCTTTGCAAACGTATAGTGAACATTTATTAGATAAAAGATGAATATATTAGAACTCAGTGAACAAGAGATTGGCAGACGCGAAAGTCTGCAACAGCTTCGCGAGATGGGCATCAACCCCTACCCCGCTGCTGAATATCCCACCAATGCATTTTCAACAGAGATTATAGAAAACTTCCAGGATGATGCAGCCCCTCGTGAGGTGAGCATCGCCGGCCGTATGATGAGCCGTCGCGTGATGGGTAAGGCCTCATTTGTTGAATTACAAGACTCCAAGGGTCGCATCCAGGTATATATCACCCGCGACGACCTCTGCCCCGGTGAGGACAAGGAGTTATACAATACCGTTTTCAAGAAGTTGCTCGATATTGGCGACTTCATTGGCATCAAGGGTTTCGTGTTCCGCACACAGACGGGCGAAATCAGCGTCCACTGTCAGGAGCTCACCCTGCTGTCAAAGGCTTTGAAGCCCCTGCCCATTGTGAAATACAAGGATGGTGTGGCTTACGACAAGTTCGACGACCCAGAGCTGCGCTATCGTCAGCGCTACGTTGACCTCGTGGTCAACGAGGGCGTCAAGGACACCTTCCTGAAGCGTGCCACCATCATCCGTACCATGCGCAGCATTCTGGACAACGCTGGCTATACTGAGGTTGACACGCCTATCCTGCAGAGCATCGCAGGTGGTGCCTCAGCCCGCCCATTCATCACCCACTTCAATGCCCTGAATCAGGACATGTATATGCGTATTGCCACCGAGCTCTATCTGAAGCGCCTCATCGTTGGCGGCTTCGAGGGTGTCTACGAGATGGGCAAGAACTTCCGCAACGAGGGTATGGACAAGACCCACAACCCCGAGTTCACCTGCATGGAGCTCTATGTGAGCTATAAGGACCTGCTGTGGGGTATGGACTTCACCGAAAAGATGCTGGAGGAGATTTGTACTGCCGTAAATGGCAAGCCCGAGGTTGAGATTGATGGCAACATCATTTCGTTCAAGGCTCCGTTCCGTCGTCTGCCTATCCTGGAGGCCATTCAGGAGAAGACAGGTTTCGACTGCGACGGCAAGACTGAGGACGAGATTCGCGCGTTCTGCCTCTCTAAGGGTATGGACGTAGACGAGACTATGGGAAAGGGCAAGCTCATCGACGAGCTCTTCGGCGAGTTCTGCGAAGGCACCTTCATCCAGCCCACCTTCATCACCGACTATCCCGTCGAGATGTCGCCACTCACCAAGATGCACCGCTCAAAGCCCGGACTCACCGAGCGTTTCGAGTTGATGGTCAACGGCAAGGAGCTGGCCAACGCTTACTCTGAGCTCAACGATCCCATCGACCAGGAGGAGCGCTTCGTAGAACAGATGCGACTGGCCGACAAGGGCGACGACGAGGCCATGATTATCGACCACGACTTCCTGCGCGCCCTGCAATATGGCATGCCTCCTACGTTCGGTATCGGTATCGGCATCGACCGTCTGGTAATGCTGATGACAGGTAAGTTCGCCATTGGCGAGGTCATGTTGTTCCCCCAGATGAAGCCTGAGAAGAAGATTCCCCAGTCAACACCCGCCGAGTGGGCAGAGATTGGCGTCGCTGAGGAGTGGGTTCCCGTGCTCCGCAAGGCAGGCTTCAACCTCATCTCAAACATCGCTTCTGAGAAGGCTCAGGGCCTGCAGCAGAAGATTGGCGATATCGTCAAGAAATATAAGCTCGAAATGCAGAAGCCATCAGTCGACGAAGTCGCTGCATGGATTGAAAAGGCGCAAGCCTAATTATGCATTATGCATTATTAATTATGCATTGAAGACATGTACGACTGCGGTAGGATAGCTATTATTGGTGGCGGCTCGTGGGCCACGGCTATAGCCAAGATTGTGGTGGGACACACTCACCACATCGGATGGTACATACGCCGTGACGACCGCATCGAGGACTTTATGCGACTAGGCCACAATCCGGCCTATCTGCAGAGCGTTCGCTTCGACATGGACGAGATTTTCTTTTCCAGCGACCTCAATAAGATTGTTCAGCAGTACGACACATTGGTTTTCGTTACCCCGTCGCCCTACCTCAAGAGCCATCTGAAGAAACTCAAGACGCGCCTACGCGACAAATATATCGTCACTGCCATCAAGGGTATCGTGCCCGACGAGAACCTCGTCTGTTCAGAGTATTTCCATCAGGTCTACGATGTGCCATACGAGAATCTGGCGTGCATCGGCGGTCCGTCCCATGCCGAAGAGGTGGCGCTCGAACGTCTCTCCTACCTCACGGTAGGCTGTGCCGATCGTGACAAGGCGCAGGCTTTTGCCGACTTGCTATCCAGCGACTATATCAAGACCAAGACATCGACCGACGTTATTGGCATCGAGTATTCGTCCGTTTTGAAAAATGTCTATGCCATTGCCGCAGGTATCTGTAATGGTCTGAAGTTCGGCGACAATTTCCAGGCTGTTCTCATGGCCAATGCCGTACAGGAAATGGCCCGTTTCCTAAAGGTCATCAACCCCATAGAACGCAATATTGCAGACTCGGTATATATGGGCGACTTGCTGGTAACAGGCTATTCGAATTTCTCGCGCAACCGCACCTTTGGTACGATGATTGGCAAGGGATATAGCGTCAAGTCGGCACAGATAGAGATGGAAATGATAGCGGAGGGTTACTTCGGCACCAAATGTATGAAGGAAATCAACCGCCATTGTCACGTCAATATGCCCATCCTCGATGCCGTATACAACATTCTGTACGAACGCATCAGTCCACAGATTGAAATCAAACTGCTGACAGACTCGTTCCGATAAACTGACATTCATTTAAATTCAAACAAACTATACGTATTATGAACAACATCAAACTTGACATCACAAAGGCTGCTTGCTTCCTGGAGGCAGGCGCAGTGAGTGCTTTGGCACCTAAGGTAAAGGCCGCACAAGAGGCTTTGGAGAACGGCACATGCCCTGGTAACGATTTCTTGGGCTGGTTGCATCTGCCCACAGAGATTACACCTGCTTTCCTCGACGAGATTCAAGCTACCGCCAAGGTGCTGCGCGACAACTGCGAGGCAGTCGTTGTGGCTGGTATCGGCGGCTCTTACTTGGGAGCCCGTGCCGTCATCGAAGCTCTGAGCAACTCGTTCGGCTGGCTCATCCAGGATAAGAAGAACCCCATCATCCTCTTTGCAGGAAATAATATTGGCGAGGACTATCTGTTCGAGCTGACTGAATATCTGAAGGGTAAGAAATTTGGCGTTATCAATATCTCGAAGTCTGGTACCACCACTGAGACTGCCCTGACCTTCCGTCTGCTGAAGAAGCAGTGTGAAGCTCAGCGTGGTAAGGAAGAGGCTAAGAAGGTGATTGTTGCCGTTACGGATGCCAAGCGTGGTGCTGCACGTACCTGTGCTGACAAGGAGGGCTACAAGTCGTTCATCATCCCTGACAACGTAGGCGGTCGCTTCTCGGTGCTCACCCCAGTAGGTCTGCTGCCTATCGCCTGCGCTGGTTTCGACATCAAGCAGTTGGTAGCCGGTGCTCAGGATATGGAGAAGGCTTGCGGCAAGGACGTTGCCTTCGACGAGAATCCCGCCGCTCAGTATGCTGCCGTTCGCAATGCACTGTACCAGAACGGTAAGAAGATTGAGATTATGGTGAACTACCAGCCCAAGTTGCACTTCTATTCAGAGTGGTGGAAGCAGCTGTACGGCGAGTCCGAGGGTAAGGACAAGAAGGGTATCTTCCCCGCAAGTGTAGACTTCACCACCGACCTGCACTCGATGGGTCAGTGGATTCAGGACGGCGAGCGCACTATCTTCGAGACCGTTATCTCGATTGAGGAGCCCGAGAAGAAGCTGTTGTTCCCTGAGGACGAGGAGAACCTCGATGGTCTGAATTTCCTCGCTGGCAAACGCGTGGATGAAGTAAACAAGATGGCTGAACTGGGAACCCGTCTGGCTCATGTCGATGGTGGCGTGCCAAACATCCGCATCAGTGTTCCCAAACTGAACGAATATTACATCGGTCAGCTGATCTACTTCTTCGAGATTGCCTGTGGCATCAGTGGAAACGTGCTGGGTGTGAACCCCTTCAACCAGCCTGGTGTAGAGGCCTATAAGAAGAACATGTTTGCCCTGCTCGACAAACCCGGCTACGAAGAAGACTCAAAGGCCATTAAGGCTCGCCTGGCAAATGAGTAATGAGTAATGAGAAATTAGTAATTATGATATGTTTTAAAGTCAAGAACAGCCTAAAGTGTAATCATAATTACTCATTACTAATTGCTAATTACTAATTATGAAAGCAATTGAATTGTATAAAGAAAAGCACGGCTTTAAAGATTTTGCACCTAAAGCCGTGCTTTTCGATATGGACGGTGTCATCTACGACTCCATGTCGAACCACTCCGTGTCGTGGCACGAGTCTATGAAGGATTTCGGACTGGATATGCCTTACGAAGGGGCATACGTCTACGAAGGAATGCGCGGCGTGGAGACCATCAAGACGCTGGCCCGAGCACAATGGAACAGGGAACTGACAGACGACGAGGCACAGGAGATGTATGCCCACAAGGCCAAGCTGTTCGCAGAACAATGTCTGTTGACGCCAGCCCAGATCATGCCAGGCATCAAAAGCCTGATGGAGCAAATCAAGGCAGACGGTCTGAAGATTTGTGTGGTAACAGGCAGTGCACAGCATGCCTTGCTGGATAAATTGCTGATAGATTTTAAGGGATTGCTCCAGGAAGAGCTCATCGTGACAGCCTTCGATGTGAAACACGGCAAGCCCAACCCCGAACCCTACCTGATGGGGATGAAAAAATGTTCAATAGAACCTTGGGAAACCTTTGTGGTCGAAAATGCTCCTTTAGGCGTAGAGGCCGCTGTAGCAGCTCGCTGCATGACCATTGCCGTCAACACGGGACCATTGCCCGATAAGCAGTTGGCCGACAAGGGTGCCAACCTGATTTTCCCCACGATGACTGCACTCAGCACGGCATGGGGAACACTCTACAAAGCATGTAGTCAGACGCCGTCGTCGTCAGCGCCATTCTGATTCTCGTGGAGGTCGGAATTGGTATCGAGCTGATCGTCGACCTTCATATCCAAATCACCCATTCGCGACAGACGAACCACCAAAGGGATATACTCGTCAGTCTGCGGGCGACCTACACTGGCACCAAACTCCAGCCAGTCACCATTGGCCTTGTCGAAGACAAAGCCCTCGAGGATGCCCGTACGGCGGAAATCGTCACCGACCAGTCGTGCAAAGTCGGTCTTGACAAATTTACGCGTGAAGAACACAGAACCATCCTGACGCGAGACTGTCAAAGTGAAGATATTGTCAACATACTTCTGACCCGTATCGTCCTTCACCAAAGAAAGCGTATCGGCTGGCTGACGGTGAATCGTCACCTGATAGGTCTTTCCTATCCACTTAACCTCGCGCTGATCCGTATTCTCAGGCATACGGATAGGACCTTGAGGGGCCGCTGTCACCACACGCTGGGTGATAATGTCCTCACTTTTCTTCTTATTGCCGCAAGCTCCTAAAAGCAGGGCTGCGACCACAACCGAAAGGGCTATTGTAACTCGTTTCATTTGACAACCTGTTAGTTTTCGGGGACAAAGGTACGAAAAAAAAAGAATATCCCACCATCACTGGCGGGATATTTTTTGTTATCCAATCTATACCTTCCATTATTAAGTTAGAATAATACCTATACTTTTTAAAAGACGCTCTCGTCTTTTTTTACCTAATTCTAATTCTAGAAAGGAGGAAAATGTTTTGTGCTGCAAAGGTATAAAAAAAATAGTTGACGCCAAAAATAAATTCGATATATTTTCCGTGTTTTGAGATTTTTTAATATCTTTGCACTATAAAAACGAAAATAATGAGATTATACCTACAATTTATTGTGCTGATTACACTACTACTGACTGCCTGTTCGTCGGAGGGTGACACCCCTCAAGAGCAACAACCGGCAGCAATAGATACCATACCCATGCTGGTGACACAGATTCAAAAATGTGCCCGTCTATACACGACAGAGTACCACATCCACAAAATCGTGACGCACGACGACGTACTCAAGCTGAAGGGTAACCTGCTTAAACAGGACATCGACATCACCTTGCCCTTAGGCGAGCGGAAGGTAGCTATCCCCATGGACGCCACCCTGAAAGCATACATCGACTTTGCCAACTTCACGGAACAGCATATCGAGCGAAGCGGCGACAAGATTACCATCCTGCTGCCAGACCCGCAGGTGGTGCTCACCAGTTCGAAAATCAACCAGAATGAAATCAGGGAATATGTCGGACTGACCCGTTCGCACTTTACCGACAAGGAACTCTCGGCCTACGAACAGCAGGGGCGCCAGTCGATTCTGAACAGCGTACCCCGACTGGGCATCAAGCAACAGGCTCAGGAGAATGCTGCCCGTGTGTTGGTTCCTATGCTGACGGAAATGGGTTACAAAGAAGAGAATGTGACCATTGCCTTCCGCAAGAACCTGGACATCATGTCACTCATCAACTCTAATCTGGAACGGAAATGAATTGGAAATACAAAATAGCAGGTATCGTTGTGGCTTTCATCGCTGCATGGTTGCTGGTCTGGTGGATGAAAGGTTGTATCAGTAAGGCAGAGATTGGCGTCGAGGTCGACCAAAGCATCGACGTCACCCCCGAGCAGATTACCAGCATCAAGGCCATCGGAGAATGGGAGTTCTTGTCGATAGCCAGCGAAGAACTGGTGGACACCATCCGCAAGGGATTCCTCTCGGACGACCATCTGGTGCGCATCTACTACGGCACAGTGCGTCTGGGCATCAACATGCACCAAGTGGAGCCAGGGTGGATTGTCGCAACGGGCGACTCCATCACAGTCACCCTACCCCAACCAGGCCTGCTGGACAAAGACTTCATTGACGAGGCACGGACGAAGAGTTTCTACCAGAGCGGCAAATGGTCGCACCAAGACCGTGACAAGCTCTATCAGAAAGCCTATCGGCAGATGCTAGGCCACAGCTTGACAAAAGAAAACCTGCGCATTGCACGGGAAAATGGCGAAACCCAGTTCCGCAGAATGATGAAAACGATGGGCTTCGACCATGTCAGCATCATTTGGAGGTAAGAGGTGAGAGACTAGAGGGCAGAGACTTCTAAAACGTAGAGGACGCCGTCGGCCACTCGGAAGCGGACGTCGTACCCCATGAAAGGCATGCCATATTCCCGCTGTTCATCGTCGTGATAGTGGGGACGCGGATCAAGAGCCAGCAGTTCGCGCAGCACAGCGAGGTCGCCGTCAGAGAAATCATGCTGCACGGAAGCAGGCAGCGAGACTTCAAGACGCTGCCAGGCGTGTTGGTCGGTAAATCCGCCTCGTGCCTCAGCATGACTGTCCACATAAGGCAAATAGGGCTTGACGTCGTAAATCGGGGTACCATCCATCAAATCGGCCCCCTGCACCTCGATGGCTGATTCGTCCATCAGCACACGACGGATGCGGACAGAGGATAGTCCCAGATTGTTAGGACGGAAGGGCGAACGCGTGGCCCACACCCCTACCCGCTCGTTGCCACCTAACAAGGGAGGACGCACCGTTGGGTGCTTTTCAGCGTTGACATGCTCCGAGAACCCCCAGATAAGCCACAAGTATTCGTAGTCCTCCAATCCTCGCAGGGCCTCCGGCTGCGTATAGGGGGCCACAAATTCAATGCGTCCAGGCAATTCGCTGACAATACCGCTCTGACGAGGAACACCGAATTTCGTCGTCAGCGGTGAACGGAAAAAAGCTACGGGTTCGATAATCATGCTGCAAAGATAATAAATAATTATTAAAACTGCAAAATTATTTTGCATTTCGCTCGATTTACACTATCTTTGCAGCATGGAACAAAAGAAAATAACATTTGACAGTTTCGTACGAGGTTTTCTGGGCGTAGTAACCATCGTGGCCATCATCATGCTACTGAACAGGCTCAGTGGAGTGCTTCTGCCGTTCTTCCTGGCGTGGCTGATAGCCTACATCCTATTCCCGCTGGTGAAATTCTTCCAGTACCGCTGTCACCTGAAATTCCGCTTAGCAGGCATCCTGTGTACGTTCCTGATCGTTGGACTTGTACTGACGGGGCTCTTCATGCTGATGGTTCCTCCTATCATCGAAGAAGGGGCGCGCGTAAAAGAGCTGGCCGAGATATTTATTGCAAACAACGTCAACCTGAGCAACATCCCCGACATGCTGGAAGACTTCATCCACGAGCACTTCACGATGGACGACTTAAAGGCACTTATCACTCAGGAGGGATTCATCGATACCATCAAGCAGGGACTGCCTAAGATATGGGACATGATTACCCAGTCGCTGGGCATCGTGTCGAGCATGATATCGATGACTATGGTGGCTATCTACACGTTATTTATCCTGCTCGACTACGAGGCGATGGCCGAAGGTTGGGTGCCATTCCTGCCGGAGCGGTACCGCCCCTTTGCACAGAAACTGGTCAAGGACGTGGAACAGGGCATGAACCTCTATTTCCGCGGACAAGGCTTGGTGGCCTTCTGTGTCGGAGTACTGTTCAGCATCGGATTCCTCATCATCGACTTCCCCATGGCCATCGGACTGGGCATGTTCATCGGACTGCTCAACATGGTGCCTTACCTTCAGCTCATTGGATTCATTCCTGCCATTCTACTCGCTGTGGTGAAAGCTGCAGATACTGGACAGAGCTTCTGGCTTATCATGCTGGGAGTGCTCATCGTCTTCGCAGTAGTACAGATCATTCAGGACACCATTCTGACACCCAGGATCATGGGACACGTCATGGGACTCAACCCAGCTATCATCCTTTTGTCGCTCTCCATCTGGGGCTCGCTGCTGGGCATTCTGGGCATGGTCATCGCGCTGCCCATGACCACGCTGCTCATCACCTACTACCAGCGATATGTAGTTAAAAACAAGATTGAAAAACCTAAAGAATAAACAATATGAAGAAAACCGTAACAGCCCTTTGCCTGGCATTTCTCTGTGTGGGAATGGCTCATGCCCAGCAGCGTCAGACAGATACCTTTAAGACCAAATCGGGCAAGGAAATCAAGTTCACTTGTATCAAACATGCCACATTCCAGATAGAATACGACGGACGTTATTTCTATGTGGATCCCGTGACCACGTTGAAGCCCCAGACTGACTATACCGTCATGCCACATGCCAACTACATTTTCATCACTCATGAGCATGCAGACCACTTCGACCGCATGGCACTGACGCAACTGGTAACCCCCAGCACCATCGTGTTTACCAACTATAATGTGAGCCAGCAATACCGCAATGCCCGCGTGCTGCAAAACGGCGACAGCATAACCATCGCAGATGACGTTACCTTGAAGGCCGTACCAGCCTACAACTACTCGGAAGGACGCACGCAGTATCACCCTAAAGGCAGGGATAATGGCTACATCCTGACCATCGACGGATTTCGCATCTATGTAGCAGGCGATACGGAGGACATCCCTGAGATGGCCGACATCCACAATATCGACATTGCTTTCCTGCCCTGTAATCAGCCTTACACCATGACGGTAGAACAGTTGGCAAAAGCGGCAAAGACCATCAAGCCCAAAGTGCTGTTCCCCTACCACTACAACGACACTCCCGTCAACAAGGCAAAACTGCTGTTGGGAGGTACGGGTATCGACATCAGAATCCGTAACTATCAATAAAAGGTAAAAAAGTAAAAAAATATTTTGTTATATACATTCTATTTCGTACCTTTGCAGAATATTATCAAACTATAAACAATTATGAAAGAATTCCTGAAATACGTTTTGGCAACCGTTACAGGTATCATCCTTGTAACGATTATCATGGGAATCCTGTCAGTGATTTCACTGGTAGGTCTTGCTGCGTCGAGCGCCAGCACAACCAATGTGGAAGAGAACTCCGTTTTCACCCTGATGCTGTCCGGACAATTGGACGAACGTACAGCGGAGAATCCGATAGCAAAGCTGACGGGACAGGTCAGCGAGAACTTGGGGCTAGACAACATTCTCAGCGCCATCCGCAAGGCCAAGGAAAACGAGAATATCAAGGGTATCTATATCGAAGCCGGTCTGTTTTCGGCTGACACTCCAGCCTCCACACATGCCATCCGCGAGGCCCTGCTCGACTTCAAGAAGAGCGGCAAGTGGATTGTGGCTTATGCCGACTCCTACGAGCAGTCCACCTATTATATATGTAGTGTAGCCGACAAGGTTTTCCTGAATCCTCAGGGCATGATCGACTGGCACGGACTAGCCTCCAATCCGTATTTCGTGAAGGACCTGCTGGCCAAGTTCGGGGTGAAGTACCAGCTCTGCAAAGTGGGCAAGTATAAGAGTGCCCCTGAGATGATGACTGCCGACCAGATGAGCGAACCTAACCGCGAGCAGGTGACAGCCTATATCAACGGCATCTGGCAAGTCATGCTGAAGGATGTTTCCGACAGCCGTAAGATTCCCGTCGATACGCTGAACGCCTATGCCGACCGTTTCATCACGCTCAGCGAGCCTGCAGAATACGTGAAGATGAAGATGGTCGACAAGCTGCTGTATACCAACGAGGTCAAGGCTGAGATCAACAAAATGCTGAAGGCCGACGAGAAGGATGACGTAAAACAGCTGACGCTGACCGATATGGAAGGTGTCAAGGGACAGAAAAAGGAGGGCGACCAGGTGGCCGTCTACTATGCCTATGGCGATATCGTCGACTCCGAAACGGGCGGCTTGACCCAGGACGGACATAGCATCGTGGCCAATACCGTCTGCAAGGACCTCGACCGTCTGGCCAAGGACGACGATGTCAAGGCTGTCGTGCTGCGCGTCAACTCTCCTGGTGGTTCTGCCTATGCCTCTGAACAAATCTGGAATTCCGTCGTGAACCTCAAGGCCAAGAAGCCCGTCGTAGTGTCTATGGGCGGTTATGCCGCATCGGGTGGCTACTACATCAGCTGCGCAGCAAACTACATCTACTCCGAGCCCACCACCATCACCGGTTCTATCGGCATCTTCGGCATGTTCCCCGACTTCAGTGGGCTGCTGACCGACAAACTGGGTGTTAAGTTCGACGAGGTGAAGACCAACAAGTTTGCCGCCTTCGGCACGGTAGCCCGTCCGTTCAATGCTGAAGAACTGTCGTTGCTCGAATCGTATATCGGTCGCGGCTATGAGTTGTTCCGCAAGCGTGTAGCCGACGGACGCCATCAGACTATCGAACAAATCGAGGAGATTGCCCAGGGACGTGTATGGCTGGGTAACGATGCCTTGAAAATCAAGCTAGTCGACGAGATTGGCGGTCTTGACAAAGCCATCGAGAAGGCTGCGAAACTTGCCAAGCTCGATGAGTATCATGCCACCAACTATCCTGAAGAGGCCAGCTGGTGGGAGAGTCTGATGAGCAGTATGGATTCCAAAGGCAGCTATCTGGACAGCCAGCTCAGAGAGACGCTGGGCGAATACTACGAGCCGTTCCTGTTTGTCAAGAACATGAATCGCCACAGTGCCATCCAGGCCCGTCTGCCGTATTACGTGAACATTAAGTAATCATAAAGTTTAAAGTTCAAAGTTTAAAGTCGTGGAGGGCGATTTCATCAAAATCAACAAGTGGCTACTGCCTCTGAGCTGGTGCTACGGATTGGGCGTCAAGCTGCGCAACCTGTTGTTCGAGACAGGGGCGCTGAAGTCGCGCGCTTTCCAGGTCCCCGTCATCTCCGTTGGCAACATCACTGTTGGCGGAACAGGCAAGACACCCCATGTGGAGTATCTGGTCAATGTGCTGAAGGACACCTTCAAAGTGGCAGTGCTGAGCCGTGGATATAAACGCGAAAGCAAGGAATTCATCATTGCCGACGCCGATACGCCCATGCGGATGATTGGCGACGAGCCCTACCAGATGAAACAGAAATTCGCCAACGTAACCATCGCCGTCGACAAGAACCGCTGTCACGGAATAGAAAAACTCGTCGAGAACGACAGCAAACTCGATGTCGTTCTGCTCGACGATGCCTTCCAGCACCGTTACGTCAAACCCAGCATTAACATCCTGCTGGTAGACTACCACCGACTGATTATCTACGACACCCTGTTGCCTGCCGGACGACTGCGCGAGCCGCTCCGAGGCAAGGACCGTGCCGACATCGTCATTGTCACCAAATGTCCGCAAGACCTGAAACCCATGGAGTATCGCGTCATCACCAAGGCCATGAGTCTCTATCCCTATCAGCGGCTCTACTTCTCCACCCTCGAGTACGACGATCTTAGTGCTGTATTCCCTGATGCTCAGCATGCCAAGACGAGGCAGCTGGCCGACCTGAAAGACCATCATACCCTGCTGCTGACAGGCATCGCGTCGCCCCAGCAACTGGAACACGACCTCTCGCCCGTCATCACCCATCTCGCCCCACTGACCTTCTCCGACCACCATCGGTTCCGCAAGAAGGACATCCAGCTCATCAACGAGACCTTCAACGCCCTGCCCTCACCCCGATGCATTATCACCACCGAGAAGGACGTAACCCGTCTGAAGGACGCTGAGGGACTGAGCGAAGATGTGAAGAAGAATCTTTATGTATTGCCCGTCCGCGTCAAATTCATGCAGGATCAGGAAGATAATTTTAACCAACAAATAACAGGCTATGTACGAAAAAATTCAAGAAACAGCATCCTGGCTAAAGGCAAGGATGACAACAAGTCCCAAGACAGCCATTGTGCTGGGAACCGGCCTCGGACAATTAGCTTCAGAAATAACTGACAAGTTCGAGATTCCCTACGCTGACATTCCTAACTTCCCCGTATCTACCGTCGAGGGCCACTCCGGCAAACTCATCTTCGGTAAGCTGGGCGGTGTCGACATCATGGCCATGCAAGGCCGTTTCCACTATTATGAAGGCTACGACATGAAGCAGGTCACCTTCCCCACCCGAGTGATGTACGAGCTGGGCATCAAGACGCTCTTCGTGTCAAATGCCGCCGGTGGCATGAATCCCGCCTTCAAGATTGGCGACGTGATGATTATCACCGACCACATCAATTTCTTCCCCGAGCATCCGCTGCGTGGCAAGAACTTCCCCACAGGTCCTCGCTTCCCCGACATGCACGAGACCTACGACATCAGCCTCATCAAACTGGCCACACAGATTGCCAAGGAGAAGAACATCCGTCTCACCTATGGCGTCTATGTTGGCACACAGGGTCCCACGTTCGAGACTCCTGCCGAGTACCGCATGTACCGCACGCTGGGTGGCGACGCCGTCGGCATGTCCACCGTTCCTGAGGTCATCGTAGCCCACCATTGCGGCATCCGCACCTTCGGCGTCAGCGTCATCACCGACCTGGGCGGCTTCGACATTCCCGTCGAGGTGAGCCACGAGGAGGTCCAGGAGGCAGCCAACAAGGCTCAGCCCATCATGACCGAAATCATGCGCGAGATGATTATCCGCAACGAGAAAGTAGAAAGTTCCACTGAAGAGAAATTCAATCAAGATCACCCCACTGAAGGATGGAAATAGCATCATTAGGAGAATTCGGCTTGATAGACCGCCTCACGCAGGACATCAAGCCACAGAACACATCAACCAAGTACGGCGTAGGCGACGACTGCGCCGTACTTCACTATCCCGACTCAGAGGTACTCGTCACCACCGACATGCTCATGGAGGGAGTCCACTTCGACCTGACCTATATCGACCTGCAGCATCTGGGCTGGAAGTCCGCCATGGTCAACATCAGCGACATCTTTGCCATGAACGGCACCCCACGTCAGATGACCGTCTCGCTGGCACTCTCGAAGCGCTTCACCGTCGAGGACATAGAACAGTTCTACTCTGGACTGCGCATGGCCTGCGACAAATGGGGCGTCGACATCGTGGGTGGCGACACCACCAGCAGCTACACCGGACTGGCCATCTCCATCACCTGCATTGGCGAGGCCCGCAAGGACGACATCGTCTATCGCAACGGAGCCCATGAAACCGACCTCATCTGTGTCTCGGGCGACCTCGGTGCCGCCTACATGGGCCTGCAACTCCTCGAGCGCGAAAAAGCCGTCTATTACGATCAGGTCAATGAGCTACAGAAAAAAATTGCCGAAGCCAAAGCCAATGGCGACAGCCAAAAACTCTCAACTCTCAACTCTCAACTCTCAACTATAGCTACGCCCGACTTCAGTGGCAAGGAATACCTTCTGCAGCGCCAGCTCAAGACCGAGGCCCGTGGCGACATCATCCAGCGACTGCGCGAAGCCGGCATCCGCCCCACAGCCATGATGGACATCAGCGACGGACTCTCCAGCGAGCTCATCCACATCTGCAAGCAGAGCCACGTAGGCTGTCGCATCTTCGAGAAGCAGATACCCATCGACTACCAGACGGCAGTCATGGCCGAGGAGCTGAACATGAATGTCACCACCTGCGCCCTCAATGGCGGCGAAGACTACGAGTTGCTCTTTACCGTTCCCATTGGCGACCACGAGAAGATACAGCAACTGGACGACATCCGCCTCATCGGACACATCACCCAGCAGAGTCTCGGACACGTCCTCGTCACTCGCGACGACCAGGAATTCCCACTCAAAGCACAGGGTTGGAATCCATTATAGCGACAAAATCGGCCACTTTTCTAAAAAAATCGCAGAAAAGTTTGGCCGATTCATTTTTTCTTTGTACCTTTGCACCCGCAAAAGAACAAAAGCGCTCTTTTAACACAATGTTGGTGCCTTAGCTCAGTTGGTAGAGCATCGGACTGAAAATCCGTGTGTCCCCGGTTCGATTCCTGGAGGTACCACTTTCCTCCTTTCATTATGAACCCCTGTCTCAGAGATTTCTCTAGCAGGGGTTTTTCTTTTATCCTATCGTCCTGCATGATGGCGGTTGTTACAATAGAGGCGAGATTTGGACGATAATATTCTTCTTTATCAAATCTTTTTTATATATTTGCAGCCATGATGAAATACAAAAAGATACTTGTGGTCGACGATGAGCAGGACCTGTGTGAGATTCTACTCTATAACCTGACAGCAGCAGGCTATCAGGCCGAAGCAGCGTATACAGGCGAAACTGCATGGGAAAAAATCGTAAATGGTAAATGTTTCGATCTTCTGATACTCGACGTCATGATGCCGGGGATGACGGGCTTCGAACTGGCGGAAAAGCTCAAGAGCAATCCGAAGACAAGCAAACTGCCTATTATCTTTCTGACGGCGAAGGATGCTGAGGACGACACGCTGCAGGGTTTCGAACTGGGTGCCGACGACTACATTACCAAGCCTTTCTCTGTGCGCGAAGTCGTGGCCCGAGTGAAAGCTGTGCTCGCCAGAAGCCAGTCAAGCACCATCAAGGAGAGCATTATTTCTTTCAAGGGCCTTGTACTTGACCTCAGCAAGAAAACGACAATGGTTGATGGCCAAAGCGTTAGTCTCACCAAGACTGAGTTCGAACTGTTAGGGTTTCTCATGCAACATCGTGGACAAGTATTTTCGCGCCAGCAAATCTTCGATGCCGTGTGGCCAGAGGACGTAGTGGTGAGCGACCGCACTGTGGATGTGAACATCACACGTATGCGGAAGAAAATAGACCACTATGGCAACTGCATCGTCAGCCGCCAGGGATTCGGATATTTGTTTGAAGAATAATTCGTTTGATTCGTGATATTCGTGTTCGAAAAATATGAAGAATTTGAGTGAAGGCAGCAAAATGTTCATCAGCGTAATGGTGGTGTTTGCCCTCTATGCGCTGATCTTTATCCTGTTCGAAGATTACGATCGGGCGTATTTGGAGCCTTTCGATGAAGTCAGCGACTGGCACTTGCTGCTATTCTCACTCTTGGTAATGGCTGGGCTTGCCCTCCTACTCTACCGTTATGCCCGTCATATGGACGAGCGCATCAGTCGTGAACAGGCTGCCAAAGAGAACCAAATGCGCCGTGAACTGACGCAGAACATCGCTCATGAGCTGAAGACCCCTGTGGCCAGTATCCTTGGCTATACCGACACCATCCTCGACAATCCGCAGATGAACTGCGAGACGCAGCGGCAGTTCATCGAGCGCACCAATGCTCAGGCCCGCAGACTGACGGCCCTGCTACAAGACATCTCGACGCTGAACCGCATGGACTATGCCGCCCACCAGCTGACGATGGAACGTACAGATGTGTCGGCAATCGTCAGTGATATCGTACAGGAAACTGCCATTGCCCTCGAAAAGTGTCACATGACGCTCAACAACTGTCTGCCTCAGGACATCATCATTCAAGGCAATCCCTCGCTCATCTACAGCATCTTCCGCAATCTCATCGACAATGCCATCAACTATGCCGGCGAGGGCACCACTATCAATATCAGTGCTGAATCCACTAAGGATGTTTGGACATTCCGATTCAGCGATAATGGTGCAGGCATAGCCCCAGAGCACCTGCCTCGTATATTCGAGCGATTCTACCGCATCGACAAGAGCCGCAGTCGCCAGATGGGTGGCACCGGGCTTGGCCTCGCTATCGTCAAGAATGCCGTCCTCCTGCATGGCGGTACCATTACCGCCCATTCTGTCGAAAATGGTGGTCTGGAATTTTTATGGACTCTCTGCAGACAATATAATCTGAATCACCCTTTCCGTTAGTCTTTCAGCGAATTTTACCTAAAGGTGAAAAGGGTAGCGTTCTTTGACCTGAAGGTGCAAAGTGTGACTTCGCAATGCAATCTTTCGCTCGAAAAGACTCAAATTAATTTGGCATTTTGCTCACTTATTCGTACCTTTGTCGGCAAATTACTATCAAGCTGATGAAAAAACTCATGTTAGCAGTGGTTTGCGTGCTGGCGATAGCAGGATGCAAACAAAAACAGGGACAGACAGAAGGCAGCGCCAACGAGGCTGACTCGTTGATGGCTGACTCGCTGAGAGCGGACTCCGTCATGGCACAGGCGGCTGAATGCTCGCCAGAAGATATCGAGGTGGACTGGGCCAACAAGGATATTCCCGTCGCCAAGGGTGGAAAGACGCCCGACGTGATGACGCTGGTGCAGGCTTTTAACCAAGTGTGGCCCACGGAGGCAGTCGATCTGCTGTTAGACTACGCCAAAGACCCTCAATTTACCGAAAAGATGAACGAGGAAACGGGTGGTGGCATCACGGTGGACCGCCAGAGCGGCTATGCACAACTGATTCGCGGCGATGCCCCTGGCGACAATGTGACGGCAGCCATGTGGAACCGCAAGGACGGCAACCGGCTCCTGATTATCAATATTGTCCGCCCGGGCAGAGAAGTGGGCGTGAAGACCATGCAGGCCATCTGTGCCTACGACTACAACCCCGCTACCGAGACGATGACTCCCGAGCGCAATGCCGTTATCAGGTTCCGTCAGACGGCGGACATGACAACGACCTACGAACTGCCTCACGAGGGCAAGGACATCAGCATTGTGGAAAGGGACAAGGACTTCAAAGGCACCTTCCACCTATTCACGTGGGACGGTCAGCATTTCTCGAAAGAGAGTACCATTTCCGAAGAGAAACTGACCAAGGCGCTGAACGGCACGTGGACCTGCCATGAAGCGGACCAGCCCAAGCTGTCGTTCACCATTACCAACAACGACGAGACCTACTGCGGCATTACCGAATGTAACGTCGACGGCATTACGGAGTACGACGCAGCAGCCAACGCCTACGACGGTTTCCTGCATGTGTACGAGGTCAGTGCCCCCGAGGAGAACAACGCCTATCCTGCCATCAAATGTAAGTTCAGGCTGATGAAGAACGGCAAATTGCAGGGTTCGTACTATCTGCGGCTGGACGAAGGCAAGGAACTTCGTGGCGAGATGACGCTGCAGAAAGAGAGTGCGCTGAACCAATACGCAGAATAATACCCAGACAAGAAAACAAGAAAAAAACAAATAGAAAACTATGGGAATCATCATCGGAATTGACGTGGGCATATCGACCACGAAGATTGTGGGACTACGCGAGGGACGTGTCGTCTCGCCTATCCGCATTACGGCAGCCGACCAGGTTACCTCGCTGTACGGTGCCTTTGGCAAGTATCTGCACGACAACAAGGTGGAGCTGAAAGACGTCGAACAGGTCATGCTGACGGGCGTGGGAGCAGGTTACATCGACGAGTCGCTGTATGGCATTCCAACCAGTAAGGTCGACGAGTTCGTGGCTGACGGTCTGGGAGCCCGCTTCGAGAGCGGTCTGTCGAAAGCCATCGTCGTATCGATGGGTACGGGAACGAGTTTTGTGCAATGCGACGGCGACGACATCCGCCACATCGGTGGTATCGGTATCGGTGGAGGAACACTGATGGGTTTGAGTCGCGTGATGCTTAACACGCGCGATCCGAAGCAGATTCAAAGTCTGGCCATGCGGGGCGACATCAGCCACATCAACCTGCAGATTGGCGACATCTCGACCCATCCACTGCCCGGACTGCCCATGGACGCTACTGCCTCACTGTTCTCGAAGGCACAATACGACGCACCCAAGGAGGACTTAGCCTTAGGACTTATCGTGATGGTGCTGCAGACCATCGGCTCTGCCACCATCCTGGCAGCGCTGAACTCAGGCATCAAGGACTTCGTGCTCATCGGCAACCTGACGCTGCTGCCGCAGTGTAAGGAAATCTACCCCATGCTCGAGAAGATGTATAAGGTGCATTTCCATATTCCCAAGCACGCAGAATTCTGCACCGCCATCGGGGCGGCACTGAGTTATAAGAGGTGAGTGGTGAAAGGTGAGTGGAAAGAGGTGAGAAGTCAGGAATGCTTCTCATCTCTTTTCTTATCGATCTTGTGGAGGAAGTAGTTGAAGGCTTCCAGACCGAAGAGAACTAATATGGTGCTGGCTGTGGCCAACACATACATGCCACCTCCACAGGCCAGACCAATGGCGGCAGTGACCCAGAGACCAGCCGCTGTGGTGAGACCGCTGACCATATTCTCTTGTTTGCGGAAGATGATGGTACCGGCACCAATGAAACCGATGCCGCTGACCACCTGTGCTGCCACACGGCTGACATCCCAGCGAGACGTCATCCCGTCCATCTGGACGTCGCTGAAGCCATAGGCCGAGACTATCATAAACACGGCAGAGCCCAGCGCCACAAGGAAATGGGTACGCAAACCGGCCTCCTTGGCACGCCATTCACGCTCCAATCCGATGAGTCCGCCCAAAATGGCGGCAGTGAAAATTCGTAGAATAAATTCGTATTCCATAGTTAAATGTTGTTTATTTGCCTGCAAAGATACGAACTTTTTTCGTATCTTTGCAAAATAATAACCCAAAAACAATAATAAAATGATGAATTTACTTTTGTTTGGAATAGGCATGCCGGAAATCATTGTCCTGGCACTCATCGTGTTGCTGCTGTTCGGTGGCAAGAAGATTCCTGAGCTGATGAAAGGCCTGGGTAAGGGTGTGAAGAGCTTTAAGGACGGCATGAAAGAAATAGAAACAGACGACGAGGGAACGAATGAACAGAACGGAAAGTAATCATAAAGTTCAAAGTTCAAAGTTCAAAGTTCAAACAGATGAAATGACCTTCTGGGACCACCTGGATGTGCTGCGCTCGGCGCTGATACGCATGGCGGTGGCTGTAGTGGTCTTTGGCATTGTGGCCTTCTTCATGAAGGACGAGCTGTTCGGGGTGATACTGGCCCCACGGAGTAGCGACTTCGTGACGTACCGTCTGCTGGGCGTCGACGCTTTCACGCTGCACCTGATGAATACAGGACTGACGGAACAGTTTATGATTCACATGCGGACGGCGCTGTATGCAGGCCTGCTGGTGGCTTCACCCTATGTGCTGTATGAGCTGTTCCAGTTCATCAGCCCGGGACTCTACCAGAACGAGCGGCGCTATGCCGTATGGATTGTGGGATCGGCGTACGTGATGTTTCTGGTGGGAACATTGGTGAACTATTTCATGGTATTCCCGCTGACAGTTCACTTTCTGGGAACGTATCAGGTAAGTCCCGACGTAGCGAACATGCTGACGCTGCAGTCGTATGTCGACACGCTGCTGGGCATGAGTCTGGTGATGGGCGTGGTGTTCGAACTGCCAGTAGTAAGCGGACTGCTGGGTCGCATGGGACTCATTACGAGTAGCATGATGAGCGAATACCGCCGGCACGCCATTGTGGCCATCTTCGTCGTAGCGGCTATCATTACGCCGACAACAGATGCGTTTACGCTGTTCGTAGTGGCGCTGCCCATCTACCTGCTCTACGAAGTGAGCATACTGATTGTTAAATTAATGAGTAATTAGTAATGAGTAATTAGTAATTATGATTTGATTTGAAGACAGAGAAAAAAAATGAAATACGTTAATAATATAAACAAAGATGAGTTGGCAAGAGTAATCATAATTACTCATTACTAATTACTCATTACTAATTAAAAATATTATGCTGAGAAAAATTAGAGTTACACTCGCTGCGGTGATGTTTATCGGCATCACGTGGTTGTTCCTCGACTTCACGGGAACGGCTCACCACCTGGTGGGTTGGATGCCGAAGATACAGTTTTTGGAAGCCCTGCTGGCAAGCAGCATCCTGATTGTCGTAGTACTCACCGTCCTGACGTTCATCTTCGGACGCATGTATTGCAGCGTCATCTGTCCGCTGGGCATCATGATGGACCTGTTCGGATGGCTGGGCAAGAAAGCCAAGAAGAACCGCTACACCTTCTCCAAGGAGGTGAAGTGGCTGCGATATCCCATGCTGGTGGTATTCCTTGTGGCCCACCTGGCAGGACTGGCCGTCGTGGTGCAGCTGCTGGCGCCCTACTCTACCTTCGGGCTCATCGCCACCAACCTGCTGCAGCCTGTCTATCAAGCTGGCAACAACGTGCTGGCATACTTCGCCGAACAGATGGACAGCTACGCCTTCTACCATTCGGAGGTCTGGCTGCGCTCAGTGGCGTCGCTGGTCATTGCCATCGTGATGCTCGTGGTGATTGGCGTGCTGGCTTGGCGCAACGGACGCACCTGGTGTAACACCATCTGTCCTATCGGCACGCTGCTCTCGCTGATCAGCCGTTTCTCGCTGCTGAAAATCCAATTCGACACCGAGAAATGCCGCAACTGCTCGATGTGTTCGAAAAACTGTAAGGCCGCCTGCATCGACTATAAGACGCACACTGTCGATGCAACGCGCTGCGTGGTCTGCGGCGACTGCATCGAGAGCTGCAAGTTCGGAGCGTTGAAATATGCTAGAACAACTAACACAGGGGGACAGTCCCCCTGTGCTGAACGCACAGAGGGGACAGTCCCCGAAGGCATTGATACCTGCAAGCGCGCGTTCCTCGTTAGCAGTGCCCTGCTGACCACCGCCGCACTGGCCCAACAGAAGGACAAAATCATGGACGGCGGACTGGCTGACATCGAGGACAAGGTAGCCCCTGAGCGCCAGACACCGTTGACGCCACCGGGTTCGCTGTCGGCTCAGAATATGACTCATAAATGTACGGGCTGTCAGTTGTGCATCTCAGAGTGTCCGAACCAGGTGCTGCGTCCTTCCGACGACTGGCTGCACCTGATGCAACCCGTCATGTCGTACGAACGTGGCTACTGCCGTCCGGAATGTAACCGTTGCTCAGAAGTGTGTCCGGCTGGTGCCATCGAGCCCATCAGACACGAGGACAAGGCCTCGACGCAGATAGGCCATGCCGTATGGATCAAGAAAAACTGCATTCCGCTGACCGATGGTGTGGAATGCGGCAACTGTGCACGCCACTGTCCCGTGGGAGCCATCGAGATGGTACCCTCTGACCCCGACGACGAGGAGTCACCCTACGTTCCCGCTGTCAACGAAGCCCGCTGCATTGGCTGTGGAGCCTGCGAATATCTGTGTCCCGCCCGTCCCTTCTCGGCGATTTACGTCGAGGGCCACGAAGTGCACAAGGAGGTATAACCTCAATGAGAAATGAGTAATGAGTAATGAGTAATGAGAAATGAGTAATTATGATTTGCAAAGAGCATAAAGATATATCAAGACGCAGTTTCCTCAAGTTATTGGGCGGAGGAGCACTGGGTACTGCAGCTGTGCTGACGGGCTGTAAGTCGAAGACTGAGAGTAAGGCCGTCGAAGAATACAAGCAACAAGTGGAGCCTCCCGTGGGCAAGATGACCTACCGCTACCACCCCACCAGTCACGACAAGGTGTCGTTGCTAGGCTATGGCATGATGCGCCTGCCGTCGAAGACCGAGAACAAGGACGACTACGACCAGGAGATGATCAACCGCCAGGTGGACTACGCCATCGAGCACGGCGTGAACTATTTCGACACGTCGCCCGTCTACTGTCAAGGCAAGTCGGAGGCCTGTACGGGCATTGCGCTGAGTCGCCACAAGCGCGAGGAATATTTCGTGGCCACGAAGCTCTCCAACTTTCACCCGTCGACGCAGAGCCGCGAGGCCAGCATCGAGATGTACCGGAAATCTATGAAGGACCTGCAGGTCGACTACATCGACTACTACCTGTTGCACGCGGTAGGTGGCGGCATGAACGAATTCAACGCCCGCTACGTGGACAATGGCATGATGGACTTCCTGATGAAGGAACGCGAGGCAGGCCGCATCCGCCACCTCGGATTCTCGTTCCACGGCTATAAAGAAGTGTTCGACGAGGTGCTAGCCATGAACGACCAGTACCACTGGGACTTCGTACAGATTGAGTTGAACTATCTGGACTGGGACTTTGCCAACGAGATTAGCGATCGTAACGTCGATGCCAGCTACCTGTATGATGAGCTGCAGAAGAAAGGCATTCCCGCTGTCATCATGGAACCCCTGCTGGGCGGACGTCTGGCGAACCTGCCACAGTATCTGGCCACCGAACTGAAGAGCAAGGCACCTGAGCGCAGCGTAGCCTCATGGGCGTTCCGCTATGCCGGTACTCCCGAGGGTGTGCTTACCGTGCTGAGTGGCATGACGTATATGGAACACCTGAAGGACAACCTGCTGTCGTACTGTCCGCTGGTGCCACTCACGAAACCCGAGCAGGACTACCTGCAGCGCGAGATTGCCGAGCGCATCGTGGGCTTGGAAAACATTCCCTGCAACGACTGCAAATACTGCATGCCCTGTCCTTACGGCATTGACATTCCCGCCATCTTCATCCATTATAACAAATGCAAGAACGACGGCACCCTGCCGCGTATGAAGCTGGACGACGAGTACTTCAAACTGCGCCGCAACTACCTGATAGGCTACGACCGTGCGGTGCCCAAACTGCGTCAGGCTGACCACTGTATAAGTTGTGGACAGTGCGAACCGCACTGCCCACAGAGTATCCGCATTCCTCGCGAGCTGCAAAAAATCAGCCAGTTTGTCGAGGACCTGAAGCAGAACAAGGTTTTGAAGGCCCAAGAGGCTAAAAGCAAAGACGCTTAGAAGCCTCCACCGCCTCCGAAGCCTCCGCCAAAGCCACCGCCTCCGCCGAAGCCTCCACCAAAGTCAGGCATCTCGGGGGCGGGTTCTTTTCCTATCTTCAGCAACAGCTTCACCAGTGCCCTGCGGCGCTGCGACCACGTCGGATAGTCGTCGGCACGCAGCACACGGGGTTCCATGCCGGGCATCCTCATACCGCCCTGCCCCATGAAGTCCATCGAGCTCGTCGTCATCACTACCGTCTTGGTCTTGCCCTCGGCCTGCATCTTGTCGGCAATGGCATCGGCACCACCCACCTTGAACCAGCTTTCCATAGTGTCGTTCGCGCCAGGCACCAGCTGGATGAATACCGGCATCGAGAATCCACCACGGTTCATGGAGGCATTCATGGGCATCATATACCAAGCCTCCTGGCGCTCCACGTCGTACGATGTATGTCCGTGCTGGATATCGCCCTGCTGGACAAAGCTGAACGGGCCGTAGGGGTTGTCGGCCACACTGTATTTGAAGCCTTTGTCGGGCGACAGATACATGTTGCTGGGGTCAGCCACACGCATGCCATCGACCACGAAGCAGTATTTGAAGGTCTCCATCACGAAATCCTCCATCTTGACGCTCCACACGCCGTCGGAATCGCGTTCCATCGGCAGCACGTCGGGCAGAATTTCGCATTCCAGCTCGACCTTCTGGGCCTCGGGAGCCTTGAAACGGAAGGTGATGCTCTCCTCGGTATATTCCGGCGAGATGATGGGACGTGGGAACAGACGGGCCATCACGCCAGGGGTAAACTGCTGTTCCTTACCCGTAGCAGCAGGAGCCGGCTGGCCGTCCTTCATGGCAGCCTCAGAGGCCTTCTTGTTGAACAACAGGGGCAGCGTCTTCGACAGGAAATACTTCGCATTCATCCACGTGTGTCCGAACTTGTCGCTGGTAAACTCCTTGACGCTACGGATGCCCTTCTTGTCGAGGAACTCCATATAGTCGCGAGCATTGCCATACAGGAAATCGTCGGTACCCACACCCAGCCAGAACAGGCGTATCTTCTTGTTCGTCTCCTCAGCCTGGTCGTAGACGTCGGGGATATCCATCGACGTAAACGAGCTGTACGAACACAGATAGGCAAACTTGTCGAGATTCGTCAGACCGTTATACAGCGCCTGGTTGCCACCACGCGAGAAACCGCCAATGGCACGATGTTCGCGATTGGCATCCGTGCGGTAGTTCTTGTCGATGTAGGGCATCAGGTCGTTGATGAGGTCTTTGCTGAACACGTCGCCACCGAATTGCACCTGGGGCACGCCACTCTCGGCCGTCGCTGGTTTCAGCTTCGACGGGTTACCGTAGGGCAGCACGACAATCATCTCCTTAGCAGCCTTCTCGGCCAGCAGATTGTCGAGAATATAGTTCACACGGCCCACCTTGTAGTACACCTCTTCCGTATCCGTTGTACCACTGATGAGGTAGAACACGGGATACTTCTTCTGGAAATTCGTCATGTACGTCGGCGGCAGATACACCACAGCGTGATTCGTGGCGCCCAGACTCTTCGAGTAGTAGTGCACATACTCCAGACGTCCGTGGGGCACGTCCTTGATGTCGTGCGCCAGCGTGCCGTTGCCGGGAATCTCCAGCAGACTGTTCTTGAAGCCCTCATTAGGGAAGTACTGGTCGTTCTCGGGATCCATCACACTGATGCCGTCAGCCACAAAACAATAGGGATACATGTCGGGGGCGGCAGGTCCTAAAGTGGCTGTCCACAATCCCGTCTTCGCGTCGCGCGTCATGGGCTTGCGGCCTGCAAACTGCACGTCCACCAGCACCTCCTTGGCCTGGTCGTTCTTGTAGGTGAACGTCACCGTGCCGTCCTGGTTACACTGAATCGATTTCGGAGTCTGTTGCTGTGCCCAGCCACAGAACGTCACACACGCAGCAAACGCTGCCAAAAACAATCTCTGTTTCATTGCGTAATAAAGTTTATGTTGTTAGTTAGTGAATTGTTGTCTCTAAGTTTTTCGCTGATGCTGCAAGCCACCGTATAGGCAGTAGTCCAGGCAGCCTGGAAATTAAAGCCTCCCGTGACGCCGTCGATGTCGAGCACCTCGCCGGCAAAATACATTTGGGGCACGTGGCGGCTCTCGAGGGTTGCAGGATTGACAGCCTTCAGCGCAATGCCCCCACAGGTGACGAATTCGTCCTTGAACGGTGCCCGTCCTACCATCTGGAACGTGTCGTTCACCAGCACGTTCACCAGTCGGTTCGTGTCCTTTTTATTGAGTTCCGCCCAACGGATGGCAGCACGTCCTGCCAGTGCTTTCTCCACCAGATAGGCCCACAGGCGCTGCTGCAAGTTAAAGGGATTGCAGGTGGGCAGCTGTTTCTGCGGCTGTCGCACTGCCATCTCCTGCAGCATGGCCAGCGTCTCTGCCTCGTTCTGCTGCAGCCAGTTGATGCTGAGTGGGGAACGATAGCCTGCCTCTGCCAGATGGCGGGCCGCATAGCTAGAGAGTCGCAGAATAGCGGGTCCGCTCAGTCCCCAATGGGTGATGAGCAGTGCCCCTTCTGCACGCAGCTTCGTACCTAGGATGTGGACGGCTGCATCGTTCACCACCAAACCCATCAACTCGTGCAGACGGGCATCATCGATGGAAAACGAGAAGAGCGACGGCACGGGTTGCTCCGTCTCGTGGCCCATATCCGCCAGCCAGCGCAAGCCCTCTCCCTTGGGCGATCCACCCGTGGTGACGGCTACGAAGTCGAAGTCGCGCAACACGTCCAGCGACTGCACCTTCATGCCCTTCCGAATCCTAATGCCGTAGCGTCGGGCCAACACGAGGAAACAGTCGATGATGGCGTGCGAGTCCTGAGCCTGCGGAAACACGCACTCGTCGTCCTGCGTCACCAGTGGTACGCCGTGCTGCTCGAACCAGCGGTAGGCATCCTCATAATCGAACACATTGAACAGTCGTTTCATCAACCTATGGCCTCGGGGATACACCTGCGACAGGTCGCTGACAAGGGCAAACGAATTGGTACAGTTGCAGCGTCCTCCGCCGCTGACCTCCACCTTCGTCAGTACCCGCGGGCTACGCTCGAAGATGGTCACCTCCATGTCGGGTACCATCTCCTTCAGGTTCACAGCTAGGAAGAATCCTGCCGCACCGCCTCCCACAATTGCTGTCTTAGTTGCCATAAGTTCGCCAGAAAAGTGAAACATTTCTGCTTTTCAGGGGACAAAGTTACAAAAAAAGTTGTAACTTTGCAGCGACATTACAGAAAAAAGATGAAAAAATTCAATTCAAAAGTCTATTTATACGTAGCCATCGTAGGTTTGGTGCTGATAGCAGGACTGGTGGCCTACCACCTGATGAGCCCTGTTGCGAAAGGCGACAGCACCGTATACCTCTATATTGACGACAACGACACACAGGATTCCGTACTCGTCAAGTTGCAGCCCCTGACGTCGACATCGGGCATGGCCAGTCTGTCGGCCCTGCTGCGCCATAGCAGCTACAGCGAGCACGTTCGCAGCGGACGCTATGCCATAGAGCCTGGTGACGGACCAGTGACCATCTTCCGCCGTCTGAAGAACGGTCAGCAGTCGTCGTTCAACCTGACCATTCCCGAGGTACGCACCATGGACCGTCTGGCTGCCGTGCTGGGACAGAAGCTGATGCTCGACTCGGCCACCATTGCCGATGCACTGTACAGCCAGGAGACCTGTCAGCACTATGGTTACGACACGACAACCATTGCAGCAATGTTCGTTCCCAACACCTACGACGTGTATTGGAACATGGGCGTCGACAAGTTGCTGGAACGTATGCAGAAGGAGCACGACCATTTCTGGCAGGGCGAGCGCGAGGCCAAGGCAGCACAGATGCAGCTCACGCCTGTGGAAATCTGCACGCTGGCCAGCATCATCGACGAAGAGACAGCCAACAATGCCGAGAAGCCCATGATTGCCGGTATGTACCTGAACCGTCTGAAGACCCACATGCCGCTTCAGGCCGACCCCACCATCAAGTTTGCCCTGAAGCAGTTCGAATTGAAGCGCATCTGGCAGAAACTACTCACCACCGACTCGCCTTACAACACTTATAAGAACGAAGGTCTGCCCCCTGGTCCCATCAAGATTGCCTCCATCAAGGGCATCGACGCCGTGCTGAATGCTGTCGACCACGACTACCTCTATATGTGTGCCAAGGAAGATTTCTCGGGCACCCATAATTTCGCCACGACGTACAAGGATCACCTGAAGAATGCTGCACGTTATGCCAAGGCTCTCAACGATCGGGGAATCAAATAAACTCCTCTTTTTTGCGCTGTTTTTAATGGTGGCGTCGTGTCAGTCATATTGCGCAGGCGATTTGCTGTTCCATGTGGCCAGCAAGGGTAATGCCATTACCGACGTCACGCAAGGTATGATAGACCATGTAGCCATCGTCGTATCACGCGACAGCGTCATCGAGGCAGTGGGCAGCGGTGTCAAGATGACGCCCATCGACTCGCTGCGCCAGCAGGACGGCTACTATCTCATTGGGAAGGTCATCAGAGCCGACCGCAAGCAGTCTATCCGTCAGGCCCGCCAGTATTTGGGGCGAGCGTACGACCACCTGTTTCTGAAGGACAACGAGGACATCTACTGTTCTGAACTCGTACAGTTTGCCTATGTCGACGCACAGGGCAAACCGTTATTCTCCCCCATCGCCATGTCGTTCCACGATGCCACGGGAAACATTACCGACTACTGGAAAGCCTTTTACGAAAAACGGGGAATGGCAGTACCGGAAGGTGAGCCAGGCACAAATCCCGGCGAATTGTCACAACGCGAAAACGTCAAGATTAAGGGCCGTTTACGCTGATGTCTCGTCCTGCTGGGCGGTCTGATGCACCAGACGATTCTTCTTCAGGAAACGCAGACGGTTCAGTGCCTGTCTGCGGGCACGGTAAATCTGGAAACGATAGACACACAGCGTCAGGAAGAAGTAGCATGCCACATGAATCCAAAGGATGCGATACTCCGTGAGTACGTCGCCCAGACTGGCTCCCATGGAGTTCAACCGCACGTAGGCACGGGCGCCAAACGTCGATGGGAACAGCCAAGAGACGCCCTGCCACATGCCAGGAATATTGGACTGCGGCCAGGAGACACCCGTCATGAACAGCAACGGAATAGATACGAAGACCATGAGCAGCATGACATTCTCGCGATATTTCACCATACACGACACCACCATGCCAAAGAAGATGCACGCCAGCGTGTAGGGAATCATCAGTACCAAAAGCGTATGGCCAGTAGCCAACTGCGGGAAATGGAACATTTTCGGTACGATAACCACCAGCCAGGTACCCATGACAGCATAAATCATCAGATAGCACATGGCCTTGCCCAGCACGATAGGCAGCGTCTTGTGATAGCGTGAGTCGCCCACAGGAATAAGGTTACGATAGGCATTCTCGTCGCGTGCTGTACCTGCCGCAAGACCAATGCCAAGCACCAGTGTCTGCTGCAGGATGAGCATCAGCACAGCAGGCAGGATGAACGATCCGTAACCGCCCTGGGGATTGAAGATGGGCACATCGGCATAGTCCAGCGGACGGGCTGCAATGGCCTCCTCGCGAGCTGTATACTGTCGGCTCAGCTTCGTCTGGATTTGCTGCCCCATCTCCAGAGTGACTAGGCGCGCCGTCTGGAAGATGGCCTTGTAGGTCAGCATGAGGCTCATGTCGCAATAGACGCTGATAACGCCCTGTTCCATGCGCAGCACATGGGTTTCGAAGTCCTCAGGAATGAAATAGACACCCTTGACCAGCTGACGACTCACCAACGACTTTGCCTCGTCCAGGTCCTGTGCATAACACTTCACGTGGACATCGGCAGAAGCGTCGCACATACGGATGAACTGACGCGACAGCGCAGAGTGCGACTGGTCGACGACACAAACGGGCACGTCGTGTACCGTCTCGTTGTTGTATATCCACGAGTATAGCAAGGGATAGACCAGCGGCACGATGATGAAGAAGATGAGCACGCCCTCGTCCTTCATCGCCTGCGTCATTTCCTTTCGCCAGATGTAGCAGGCATTCTCTATGTCTTTGTATAGGTTACGGAATATAGACATAAGTGAGCATTGCATTCTTTATTTTCCCCACCACGAGCCAGGGCAGCAGTATGAATGCCGCCAGGGCAGCCAAGTGGAACCACGCCTCGACGAGCGGGAAGCCGTTGAGGACGGTGATTTGATATATCATGTAGTAATGACGCAAGGGGAAGAGCCACGACAACGACTGTAGCGCACCATCCATGCCCATGACAGGGAATGCGGAACCAGCCATCGAAATGCTGAGCACCGCCCATAGCGAGCAGACACTCATCGACATGCGCAGCGACGGCAACAACCCGAAGGCGAAGATGCCGAAGCCCTGACAGGGCAGTACGTGCATCAGTCCCAGCAATACCAGCATCCACGGACTGCCCAGATGCGGAAAGTGCAACACGTAGAATACATAGTATTCATAACCATAGACAATGGCCAGCCAGATGAATGTCTGCGGCAGGAATTTGCCCAACAATGCCGTCAGCATGTGGTTGTCGGCCATCTCGAGCCAACGCTTCGACGAGTTGAACTTCAACTCCGTACCCAGCGAATAGGCTGAGATGAGGAAGATGAACAGCATGATCATGCCAGGCACAATCATCGTCGTCAAATAGGCATTATAGCTGGTCCACGGGTTGGCTATCTGGTGAACGTCCAGAGTGACGGGCTGCAGGAACGTCATAATCTGATCGTCCGTAAAGCCTTTCGCACGCATCGTCGCCTGTCCAACGGCAGCAGAGCCCAGCGTCGAAATGGTCTTCAAGTCCTTCATCAGCAGGGCGCCGGCAGCCAGCGTCGTATAAGAATAATAGTACGATATCTTGGGCTGGCGGGATGCCATCAGTTTCTCCGTCGTACCCTTGGGAATGTAGAGGAATCCGTAGATTTCGTTTTGCTGAATGGCCTTTCGGGCCTCTGTGATATTGGGATAGTGAGCCACGATGCGCGACATCTGGAATCCGTCGAGTCGTCGCGCCAGCGAGCGCGATGTGGAGGTATTGTCCAGGTCGACAATACCTATAGGCATACTGGTAGGCAGACCGTCGTCCATCAGCGAGGTGAAGAAGAACATCACCAGCAACGGGAACAGCACCATGCAGAAGCGATAGATGTGATTCTGACGCAGAATCAGCAACTCTCGCAACATGATATCGTATACCTGCCTAAGCCTCATCGTATCTCATTCCTCATTACTCATTTCTCATTTGATAATGAGCGACATTCCTGGGCGCAAGCCCTCGAACTTCTCCGTCGGACGGGCCTTGACCTCGAAGGTCTTCAGGTCGTACTGGCCGTTGGCCTTGGTGGCCTTCCATACAGCATACGAGCCCTGGTCCTTCAGATAGTAGACCTTCATCTCGATATCCTTGTTGAAGGCAGGAACGAACGCCTTGATGGTGCTGCCCACCTGGATGCCGTTCAACTGGTCCTCGCGGACGTTGAACGTGCCCCACATGTCGTTCATCATCGAGATGGTCATGATGGGCGAACCCGTACCGACCAACTCACCCACCTTGGGATAGATGCTGCTCACCTCGCCCTCCATCTGGGCGATCTGCACGGTTTCGTGGATGTAGCTGTTCACCTCCTGCACGGCACCCTTGGCACGTCCCACCTGGGCGGCAGCAGCCAGCTTATCCTCACGACGGGCACCGTTCTGGGCCATCTGATACTGGCTCTCGGCAGCCTTGCACTGGGCCTCCATAGCCTTGTAGTTGGCATAGACCTCGTCGCGCTTCTGGGCCGACACCACACCCTCGTCAAACAGACGCTGGATGCGCTGATACGACTTCTCGGCAATCTCCAGTCCGGCCTTAGCCTGTTGCCACAGCTGGAAGGCACCCTGAATCTGCTCCTGACGGGCTCCGTTCTGCGCCTTCAGTTCCAAAGCGGCAGCAGCATCCTGAGCGCTCTGGGCCTGTTCCATCTTCGCACGCACCTCGGGGGCGTCCAGAATGGCCAGTGTGTCGCCGACCTTCACATAGTCACCTTCCTTCACGCGTATTTCCAGGATGCGTCCAGGCACCTTGCTCGACACGCGGTATTCACTGACTTCCACCTGTCCCTGAATCAATTCGGGATCACGGCCCAACGCAAAGAATCCTATCAGGGCCACGATAATCACGGCTGCTGCAAATCCGACGATTGCAAGCAGAATGTTGTTATGTTGTGTTTTTGCTGACATAATATCTTAATTCTCAATTATCAATTTTCAATTATCAATTACTCAACGTGCCAAGGGCCTTCTGCAGGTTCACCTGGCTGAGTTTGACATCAATTTCTGCATCTATCTTCTGAGACTGGGCCTGCAGCCATGCCGTCTGAGCCTCCATGACGGTGGTCGACGAGATGACGCCCTCGCGGAATCCAAGGTCGGCCGTACGCAGGTTCTCATCGGCCTTGCGGATGTTGGCCCTGCTCATCTCCAGTTTCCTGTTCGCCTCGCGAACCTGGAAATTGCTCTGGTTCACCTGCAGGGTAATTTTTTCACGCGCTTCGTCCATCTGCAGTCGCGCTATGGTCGTCGCACCCTTCGAGGCACGCACCTTATAGGTCACGTCGCCCCAGTTCCAAATGGGGACACGCACCATCACGCCGACGTTCCACACGCCTCCGAACTTACGCTGGAAACCGTTAAACAGGTTGGGGTTCGACACCGCATAGCCACCCATCAGCGCCACCTGCGGCAGATTGCCGGCCTTCAGCACATTCGTCAGCTGCTTGCTCATGTCGACCATGTTCTGCAGCTGGCGCAACTCCGGACGGTTCTCCAGAGCCTGCTCCACCTCCAATTGCGGGGCCAGCTCGACGGCATCCAGATCGTCACGCTCCTCGTCGACCAGCACAATCTGCTCCGACATAGGCAGTCCGCACAGCTGGCAGAGCAGCATCTTCGACAGCACCAGTCCGTCGTCGACCTTCGTCAGCATCATCTCGGCTTCGTTCACCTTCACGCTGACGCTCAGCCCTTCGCTACGCGTGGCCACGCCCTGCTCTATCATCTTCTGCACGTCGCCGTCCAGCTTCTTCACCAGGTCCACATAGCCCTGGGCCAGTTTCTGCTTGTGACGCAACGACACCACCTGCCAGTAGGCCTTGTCAATATTATATAAGGTAAGCTGGCGCTTCTGTTCTGCTGAATTAGCTGCCAGGTCCTCGCCGATGTCAGCCATCTTGTTCATGGCGATGATGGCACCACCCATGAATACGGGCTGCGTCACCATGACGGCTCCGGCAAACATGTTTCGCGTGTCGGTATGAAACGCATCGACAATGCGCTGCCCCACTCCATTAATAGGAGCACCGATACCAGCGGCCAGCTGCGACAGGTTGCCGGCAATGCCCTCAGGAGTAATTCCTAGCGAGCCCAGCAGTTGCCAAACGGAAGCAGGCACTTGCGACATAATCTCGCCGGCCTTCCCCGTTACTCCAGAGGTCAGCGATGTGCCCAGATTCGACAGCGTCTCCTTCTGGTCGTCGCTGAGCAGCGAAATCTCCCTGCTGGTCCATTCGTAGCCGCCCAGCGCACTGACGTGCGGCAGGTACTTCGTACGCGCCGACTTACGCAGATTGGCAGCCACATCCTGCTTCACGCGCGCCATGCTGAGCTCCTTGTTGTTGCGGAGCGCCATGGCCCTGCAACTGTCCAGCGAGAGCAGCTGTTGCGCATCGGCAGGCAAACAGCCTAAAGCCAAAAACCAAAAGCTAAAAGCCAAATTCTTGTTCATGCTCTATTTATTATACGTAAAGTTTCTTGATCCGATAGCCTGTCCGTCGCAGAAGATGCTGACATTATACTGACCGCCGCCCAGGTATTCGTTCACCGTCCAGTACAGCGTCAGGGCCGTCTCCTCGCCAGTATATTCCACATCCTTCTTCATCGACCAGGCCAGCTGCTTGCCGCTATACTCGAAAGTACCGCCGCCATTGAGCACCTCGCCCTCGGGGGTTGTCACACGGACATACACCGAACGGGTACCGTTGCTCGCCGTCACGTTCTTCGTAATGGCAAACGACACCGCCAGCGTCTTGGCATTCTTCATGTATTTCTCCGTCTTGCCCTTCTTGCTCAGCGGTGTCAGCGAGATATTCGTTGCGTCCAGCTGGGCGGCAATGGCCACCTTCTCCGACAGCGACGCCTTCTCCGACGTCAGCGCCTGGTTCTGCTGGGTGCTCTGTGCCAACTCCGAACGCACGCGGTCGTTCTCCGTCATCAGGTCCTGATTCAGACGGTTCAGCGAGTCAATCTGCAGGACATACGAGCGCAGCACGGCACGCACCGTGGCCAGCTCCTTCTTCAGACGGGTAATCTCGGCGGCATCGCTGGCATGCGTGCGCTTCAATTCCTCCAGCAACTTCTGCGTACGCTCCTGTTCCTGCGTCAGCTCGGCAATAATCGAGTCGTTCTTGATATAGTTCTTCATCTCGCTATACTGCAGGGCGAAGTTCTGGTATTCCTTCTCCATCTCCTGCTTGTCCAGCTCGGCCAGCTCCTGCATGTCCTGATTGGTCTGCTTCTCTTGCATCAGACTATAGCCCAGCCAACCCAGGGCGGCCAACAGCACAACGATGATGCCTATAAATACTTTTTTATCCATAATTCGTTGAATTTGGCTGCAAATTTAGTCTTTTTCTACGAAAAAAACGAAGAATTGTTGCGCGTTTTCAATTTATTCACTATATTTGCATCATTATTAACGCTCACAAGACCTAAAACTGATGAACAAGGACGGGTTTCTCTATAAAGTCTTCGACCTCTATTACGACGGTTTCCGCTCTATGAAGCTGGGGCGCACCCTGTGGGCCGTCATTCTCATCAAGCTGTTCATCATTTTCATCGTGCTCAAGCTGCTCTTCTTCCCCAACTTCCTGAAAGAGCATGCCGAGGAGGGGCAGGAGTCCGACTTCGTCGCCACCGAGATGATCGATCGCGCCAATTGAACAATAACGACACTTAAAACCAAAATATGATGACAAACGACTTATTACTGAACATCGACGCCAGCTCCATCGACTGGGCAAGAGCGCAATTCGCACTGACGGCCATCTACCATTGGCTGTTCGTTCCGCTAACCCTCGGACTGGCTGTCGTCATGGGCATCTGCGAAACCTGCTGGTATCGCACCCTCAATCAATCAAAAGGAGCAGTTGTCGACACTTTCTGGCGCGACTGCGCACAGTTCTGGCAACGGCTCTTCGGCATCAATTTCGCCATGGGCGTCGCCACAGGCATCATCCTCGAATTCGAGTTCGGCACCAACTGGTCGAACTATTCCTGGTTCGTCGGCGACATCTTCGGAGCCCCGCTGGCCGTCGAAGGCATCGTAGCCTTCTTCATGGAGTCCACCTTCGTGGCGGTGATGTACTTCGGCTGGAAGAAGGTGTCACCCGGTTTCCACCTCGCCTCCACATGGCTCACAGGTCTGGGAGCCACCATTTCCGCCTGGTGGATTCTCGTGGCCAACGCCTGGATGCAGTGTCCCGTAGGCTGCGAGTTCAACCCCGACACCATGCGCAACGAGATGGTGTCGTTCCTCGATGTCGCCCTCTCGCCCTTCGCCATCGACAAGTTCTGCCACACCGTCATCTCCTCATGGATTGTCGGTGCCATCTTCGTCGTGGCAGTATGCTGCTGGTATCTCATGAAAAAGCGCGACACCAAGCTCGCCATCGAGAGCATGAAGATTGCCGCCATCGTTGGTCTCGTCGCCTCGCTGGGAGCAGCCCTCACCGGCCATAAGTCCGGACAGAGCGTCGCCCAGGCACAGCCCATGAAGCTGGCAGCCATGGAGGCGCTCTACAACGGTGGCACCGACGTCGGTCTGACGGCCATTGCATGGGTGAATCCGCTCTGTCAGCCCGACTACCTGTCGGAAGGCGAAGCACCCCTGAAGATCGACCTACCCTACGGTCTCTCCATGATGGCCACCAACGACATTCATGGCTATGTGCCTGGCATCAACGACCTGCTGAACGGCTACACCCGTCCCGATGGTACCCGCGAGCCGTCAGCCGATGAAAAAATCCAACGCGGGCGTCAGGCCATCACCGCCCTCGCCGCCTATCGCAAGGCCAAGAAGGAAGGTGCAGACCAGGCAACTCTCAACTCTCATCTTTCAACTATCAACTCGAATATGCAGTACTTCGGCTACGGCTATGTCAAGGACAAGGCCGACCTCGTGCCCTACATTCCCGTCAACTTCTGGGCGTTCCGCATCATGGTCGGACTGGGCTGCATCTTCATCCTGTTCTTTGCACTGATTGTCATTCTGACCTTCAAGATACCGTTCCTCACCATCTTCACCCGCCGACTGCTGGCCACCGTCGGACTGTTGCCCGAGACCGCTGCCGACGAAAACCAGGTGACGGGACTGCCCGCCTGGCATTATTGGCTGGCCATCGCCCTCGTGCCGCTGGCCTACATCGCCTCCGAGAGTGGCTGGATTGTGGCCGAGTTGGGACGCCAGCCCTGGACCATTCAGGACATGCTGCCCACCTGGGTGGCTGTCAGCGACATCGAAGGCTTCAGCGTAGCGCTGACGTTCTTCCTGTTCCTGTTCCTCTTCACGCTCATGCTCGCTGTCGAAATCAGCATCCTCATCAAGCAAATCCACAAGGGCCCAGAGTACACGGACCATCCTTCTCTAAACTCTAATCTCTAAACTCTAATCTCTAAACTCTAAACTCTAAACTCTAAACTAATATGTCATACAATTTCTTACAGCATTACTGGTGTTTCTTAGTATCACTGTTAGGTGCTTTGTTAGTTTTCCTGTTGTTCGTCCAGGGAGCCAACTCCATGGTACGCTCGCTGGGCTATACCGACGAGGGCCGTCGCCTCATCATCAACTCCACAGGTCGCAAGTGGGAGTTCACCTTCACCACGCTGGTCACCTTCGGCGGAGCGTTCTTCGCATCGTTCCCCCTGTTCTATAGCACCTCCTTCGGCGGAGCCTACTGGCTGTGGATGCTCATCCTCTTCACCTTCGTCCTGCAGGCCGTCAGCTATGAGTTCCAAAACAAGCTCGGCAACTTCCTCGGTCCCAAAACCTTCCAGATGTGCCTCGTCATCAACGGCCTGCTGGGTCCGCTGCTCCTGGGCGGCGCCGTAGCCACCTTCTTCGAGGGCAGCAACTTCATCGTCATGAAGGACAACCTCGTTGACTCTCAACTCTCAACTCTCAACTCTCAACTAGATTTCACCCCCATCATCTCGCGATGGGCCAACGCCTCACACGGACTCGACGCCCTGCTCAACCCCTGGGTACTCGTCTTCGGACTCGCCGTCATGTTCCTGGCTCGTGTACTCGGCACCCTCTACATCATTAATAATGTCAACGACGAAGACATCCGCTCGCGGGCCAGCGTGCGCCTCATCGGTGCTGCCGTGCCCTTCCTCGTATTCTTCGTGGCCTATCTCGTCCACCTGCTGCTCAAGGAAGGCTATGCCTACGACGATGCCGGCGTCATCTCCATCGTGCCCTACAAGTACCTCACCAACTTCATCGACATGTGGTATCTCACCATCGTCCTGCTCGTCGGTGTCGTACTCGTGCTCTTCGGCATCGGCAAGACCGTCGTGTCCAAGACCTACTTCAGTGGCATCTGGCCTGCCGGCATCGGAGTCGTGCTCGTCGTGCTGCCCCTGCTGCTCATGTCAGCATGGAACCACACCGCCTACTATCCCTCCACCGCCGACCTGCAGTCGTCGCTGACCATCGTCAACTCCTGCTCCAGCGAGTTCACCCTGCGCACCATGTTCTACGTCAGCCTCATCATCCCCTTCGTGCTGGCCTACATCGTCTACGCCTGGCGCGCCATCGACAAAAAGAAACTCGAGCGAGCCGACATCACCGACGACCACGCCTACTGATCATCTCGCACAACACCAAAAAGTCGGACTGACCAACCCTCAGCCCGACTTTTTTTACCTTTTCTTGAGGTAGCAAAAAAAATCCTGCACCTCGTGCTACTGAAGGGCGTTTTCAATAGTTCCTTTGACTCGTTCAGATAGGGCCTTATAGGGTACAAGCCCCGTCCGAACAAGGAACAAGTGCCGTTGGAACAGGGATTCCGAGCCTACCTGGCAACCGTTTGCATTAGCCCAAACAACCGTTTGCGCCTACGCAAACGACCGTGCGCGTATACGCAAAAGATATAACCTAATTTTTGAAGGGGTGTTGGAATTTATTTCATGATGATGCACATCTTGGTGAGGTCGTCGCTGGGCTCGGCATCGCCAACGAAGTCTGCGACGGCCTTGTGGATGGTCTCTGACGTCTGACGGGCATCGCCCAGATCCTGCTTGAGGAGGGCCTGGAGGCGTTCGTCGCCGAACTGTTCCTTGTTGACATTCTCGGCTTCGCTGATGCCGTCGGTATAGACGAAGAGCGTCTTGCCATGCATGTCGTCGACCTCCTCGCCTTCGAACTCGACTTCGGACCACAGTCCGATGGGTGCGTTGGACTCCATCTTCATGTATTCGCCATCGAGCAACGGGGGATTGTGGCCTGCATTGCAATACTCCATGTGGCCTGTCTTGAGGTTGATGAGTCCGATGAACATGGTGACGAACATGCCCTGCTCGTTGTCCTCGGCCAAGGCATGGTTCAGGCGGGTGGCAATGGTGCCGGGCGTGAGCTTGCCGTCGACGAGTGTGCGGAACATGCGGGTGACCTCGGCCATGAAGAGGGCTGCGGGAACACCCTTGCCGCTGACGTCGCCCACACAGAAGTAGAGCATGTCGTCGATGAGCGCATAGGCATAGAGGTCGCCACCGACTTCCTTGGCGGGAGTCATCATGGCGTAGAGGTCGACATCGCGACGGCGTGGGAACACGTGGGGCAGCATGCGCTTCTGGATCTCGCGGGCAATGCGCAGCTCGCTCTCGATGCGCTCCTTGGCCTTGGTGGTCTCCTCGAGCTGGTCGTAGGCAGCCTGCAGCTTGCTGTTGACGCCCTGCAAGGTCTTCATGTGTTTCTTGCGACGGACGGCGATGAATCCGAGGAAGGTAATGATGATGGCGGCAATGGCTGCACCGGATGCCAACATCAGGTGTTCCTTGGCCAGCTGCTGCTCCTTGATATCGTTCTCGGCATAGGTGAGGGTGAGCTCGGCGTCGAACTCGTTCATCTGCAGGCGGGCTTCGGACGACTGGATGGAGTCGATGACCTGGCGGGCCTGCTTCTGCCAGTAGAGGGCCTGCTTCAGGTCGCCCATGTGCTCGTAGATGGAGGCCTTCTGGGAACAGCGGTTCTGCTGGTGAATCAACTTGTCGGTGCGCTGCAGGGCCACCTGCCACTGCTTGCGGTTCTTGGCCAGATAGACATTGATGAGTTCGCCGAAGAGTCCGCCCTGTCCGCCATGTTCGGACATGAGCTGGGCGCGCTCCTTGTAGGCTTCCTCGAAACCGAGGCTGTCGCCTTCGTTGTAACGTGCCAGACATTTATAGCTCCATGCGGTAATCTGATTCATGGGGATGGCTTTGGGCTCGTCGAGGGCCAAGCGGGCGTATTCCTTCACTGCTTCGTAGTCCTTCCGGTGGAGTGCTACCTCGCAAAGTCCCAGATAGCAGGGTGCGGCACTCTCGTCGGGCAGGTATTTCTTCTTCAGCTCCAACGCCTGCAGGAAACTCTTCTCGGCCAGTCCGTAGTTGCCCGACTGTTCGCGGATGGTGCCCAGGGTAAAGGTGGCAAAATACATACCGACGTTGCTCTTGTCCTCTTTCGCATGGTGGTAGATGGCGTGCGACAAGGCGACGCCCTTCTGACGGTCGACGTACTCGAACATATAGATGGCCTCGTAGGCGCAGGCGCGATAGTAGGTTTCCTGATACTCGGAAAACTCGGTGGCATCCTTCACCTTCTGGACGGCCTCAAAGAAATTGTCGGTTCCGCGAGAGCTGTAATAATGGTATGCTTCGTCGGCAAGTTTCTGGAGCCGCGGGGGCAGTGCCTCTTCGGCAGAAACACGCACAAAACCCGTTGCCAACAACAGGATGAGCACGAGAAATAGTCGGGCTACTTTCTTCATAACGCTGCAAATTTACGAAGAAAAAATAAAACAGCCAAGGAAAAATTTGGTTTTTTGTTATTTTTTTTGTACCTTCGCGCCCCGTATGATTGTATGTATTGCAGAGAAGCCAAGTGTGGCCCGTGACATTGCCCGCATCATCGGAGCGACGACGAGCCACGAGGGATATATGGAAGGCAACGGTTTCCAGGTGACGTGGACCTTTGGTCACCTGTGTACGCTGAAGGAGCCCCACGACTACACGCCGATGTGGAAATCGTGGAGTCTGACGTCGCTGCCCATGATTCCCGAGCGCTTTGGCATCAAGCTCATCGACGACCAGGGCATCAAGAAGCAGTTTGCCATCATCGAGGACCTGATGCAGAAGGCGGAGCGCATCGTGAACTGCGGTGACGCCGGACAGGAGGGTGAACTCATCCAGCGCTGGGTGATGCAGAAGGCGGGGGCCAAGTGTCCCGTCAGCCGACTGTGGATATCGTCGATGACCGACGAGGCCATCCGCGAGGGATTCCAGAACCTGAAAGACCAGCAGGACTACCAGCCGCTGTATCTGGCCGGACTGAGCCGCGCCATCGGTGACTGGCTGCTGGGCATGAATGCCACCCGCCTGTATACGCTGAAATACGGTCAGAACCGCCAGGTGCTCTCCATAGGCCGCGTGCAGACCCCTACCCTCGCCCTTATCGTGAACCGTCAGAAGGAAATCGACCACTTCAAGACCGAGCCCTACTGGGTGCTGGCTACCGTCTATCGCGACACGACATTCACCGCCACCAAGGGTAAGTTCACATCGAAGGAGGAAGGCGAGCAGGCCTTCAAGGACATCGAGGGCAAGCCGTTCACCGTCACCAAGGTGGAGAAGAAGGAGGGTAAGGAACAGCCGCCGCAGCTGTACGACCTGACGTCGCTGCAGGTGGACTGCAACCGCAAGTTCGGATTCTCGGCAGAGACGACGCTGAACCTCATCCAGGCGCTGTACGAGAAGAAGCTGACCACCTATCCGCGTGTGGATACGCAATACCTGTCGGACGACATCTATCCCAAATGTCCGCAGACCATGAACGGCTTGTACCAGACGAAGTTCTTCGGCAAGGCAGTCTATGCGGAATACATCAAACCCATTGGCGGCAAGGCGCTGAAGAAGTCGAAGCGTGTGTTCGACTCGTCGAAGGTAACCGACCACCACGCCATCATTCCCACGGGTATTATCCCACAGAACCTGAGCGACGCCGAACAGAAGGTGTTCGACCTGGTGGCCCGAAGATTCATCGGTGTCTTCCTGCCCGACTGTAAGTTCTCGACGACGACCGTCCTCGGTAGTGTGGGCGTCGATTCTGTCGACGCCATTGAATTCAAGGTCACCGGTAAGGAAATCCTTGACCCAGGCTGGCGGGTGGTCAGAGGTGAGCGGAAAGAGGAAAGAGGTGAGAAAAACGACGAGGGCAATGACGAGGAGAAGAAGCAGGCCGACGAAGAGCGTACGCTGCCTACCTTCGTCAAAGGCGAGAGTGGCGACCACCAGCCTACGCTGACGGAGAAATGGACCACGCCCCCGCCCTATTACACCGAGGCCACGCTGTTGCGGGCCATGGAGACGGCGGGTAAGTTCGTCGAGGACGAGACGCTGCGTGCTGCCATGAAGGAGAACGGCATCGGCCGTCCGTCGTCGCGTGCAGGCATCATCGAGACACTGTTCAAGCGCCACTACATCCGTCGCGAGAAGAAGCGTCTGGTGGCTACCCCCACTGGCATCGAGCTGATAGACCTGATTCGCGAGGAGCTGCTGAAGAGTTGCGAGCTGACGGGTATCTGGGAAAAGAAGCTGCGCGACATAGAAGCAAAGAAGTATGACCCGCAGCAGTTCATCAACGAACTGAAACAGCAGGTCACCGACATTGTGCACGACGTGATGAGTGACCCCACCAACCGCCGCATCACCATTACATAAAACCAGCGTTTACAATCGGCAGGTAATGCCAACCTTGGTTTCGAAGGTCTTGGCATGCACCTTATCGTGGTACTTATAGAAGGTACGGCGCGAATAGTAGGCTGCCGACAACTTCAAGGACCACTGACGGGCCAGGTGAATATCCAAGACGGGATTGATGATGAGCAGGGCGGCATTGCTGTTGTCGCCCTGCACGTTCAGATAGTGCAGGTCGAGCGTGCCGTCGGCATAGGCTTGCAGATCCTTGCCTTCGTAGCCCTTCCACGTGTACAGGCGGAAGTACCTGGCGTCGAGCGAGATGTTGCCGTACTTGCCGAATTCAATCTGCGTCTTCGCCTTGAGGCTGAATCCGCTGCCCATGTTATAGTCGCGCTCGATGACGTTATAGTAGTCGCTCTTGGTGCCACCCAGCAGGATGCCGCCGAGGAACACGCGCTGCTCGAGACGCGTCATGGCTCCCGTATGGGGCAGCGACACGATGAAGCCAGGACCGAAACTTGCAGCCTCGCTGATGCGGTAAGGAGTCAGCGAGGAGCCGTCCTTAATGGGCTCGGAATCGTAGTAGTTGAAGTACTGGTAGATACCAAATTCGCCCTCCAACTCCTTGTCGCCAGAGGTGGCCACCTGCTTGTTCAGAATCGGCGTACTCCACAGGCGCCCCAAGATCTGCAGCGAATTGATGAGCGGCTGTCCGCCACCCACGCCCAAGGTGATGTCGAGATCGAAGAAGTCGTAGGGCTTCGTGTGGCGTTCACCATCGACGGAGAGGCCATACTTCAGCGCCATATTAAAGTAAGGAGCATGGACCCCGCGGAACAGGGCTCCGTCGTCGGCCAGATAGCGCCAGCCCAACGATAATGCCACATCGATGGGCGTCGACTGGATGTCGTGATAGCGATAGTGGGTGTTGCGCACACGCCAGGCATCGCCCGAAATGAGGCGATGGATGCCCTGTATGGGATTGAAGATGGTGGCAAAAGCCTCGCGCACGAATCGTTTGGTGCCCCGATAGCGGTCGTCGAGAATGGCCAGACTGATGCGGTGTGTCATTTCACCAATGGCCATACCGCCGCAGGTGGTGGCAATGATGTCGTTGATGGCAGGGGGCTCGGTCTCGCCGAACAGCTCCCACATGAGCGAGCCACCCAGCGCATAGGGTGCTGACTCCCAGAACGACAGGCCGTTGGTGCGTGCAGCATTGAAATAGAGGTTGCCGTGATAGGGATGGGCAAACAGGTTGGTGATGAAGAAGTCGTTGTCCCAGACGAACCCCGTCTCGAAGTTATGCCAGATGCTGTTCAGGGTGGTTTGAGCGAAGTCGGACTTGGTAACGTAGCGGTCGAAAAGCTGTACGCCGACGTTGATGCCCGTCACCTCGGCAGCGGCCAGCCAGAAATTCTTCTTGACGGGCAGTGCCTTGGTCGAGTCGTTGTAGATTAGCTTCGACTGCCGTTCAGCCCAGGCGTGAGTCCAGCTGTCACGATGTTCACGGGGCTGGTGGTAGGTCAGACCGAGTTCCACGAGCGGACGGTTGCGGTAGGTTTCGTTGTGATCGTAATAGCGCGTAATGCCCCATCCCACCGAGGCGAAGGCACCTAACCGCTTGTTGATCTTGTAGTCGGCATTGATGCGTGCCTGCAGGGAGTAGAGGCGCTCGGGGCCTTCGTCGCTGTTCTTATGGAAGGTCTCGACATGATAGAAGCCGATGTCGCCGCTCACACTCCATTTGGGCGACAGCTGTTTGTACTGTCCCAGACGGTAGAACAGGGCGCCCGAGAATTTCGAGTCGAGTCCCATGAAGTGTGTTCCCACACCGACGATGTTATACGTGCTGAGGTTGCGGAAGCGCACGGCGACATTACCCTTGGTGGACGATCCGCCATAAAGCATCACGTCGACAACGGTACGCGGACTGATATTGACCAGACCAATCTTGTGGCCGATGCTGTCGAACGTCAGATTGACGAGGCCCACCTGCCAGCCCTTACGGTGTTTGCGGGCAATGTTGAACAAGCCCACCTGTGCACCGTCGAGCGAATCGGTATAGTTGACGGCACCCAGCTGCCAACCACGCATCATCGCCGACGAAACGTTCAGCAGCGCTGAAGCCTGCAAGCCACGCTCCATACCATGCGAAATATTAGAAATGGTGGTCAGCTGCAGACCTTTGAAGCTATTGGCCGACATGTTGGAAACGCCCGAGAGTTGCAGGCCATGACCACCGTCAGTAGCGATGGACGAGATGACGCCAAGTTGGACACTCTTCACCGTATCCTGGACGCTGACAATGCCCACAGGGCTTTTCTGGGCAAAGGCATCATTACCCATAATAGCCATCATGGCTACGACCATCCACAGAATCTTTCTCATAGCTAATCTATTTGGTTTGTTGCGAGGTTTATTACATAAAAATGGATTTTCGTTTGCAAAGATAGCAAAAAAAAACAATAAAATGCGAACATTTGCGTTATTTATTAAGTATGCTAAAGAAAAAATACGTGACAGGGCTATTGATGGTCGCTGCGCTCCTGACGGGATGCGGAGCAGACCAGGCCATCAAGAAAGGCGACAAAGCGTTGGCCTTAGGAGAGTATTTTGATGCTGCCACACAGTATAAGAAGGCCTATTCGCAGACGCCCCCGAAGCAGCGTAAGCTACGTGGACAACTGGCGTTGAAGATGGGCGATTGCTACCGCCGCATCAACTACACCCAAAAGGCCATTGCGGCCTACAACAATGCTATCCGCTACAAGCAGCACGACTCGCTGACGCACCTGTATCTGGGTCAGCAGCTGATGAAGAACGGGCAATACAAGGAGGCTGCCAAGCAGTTCCAAGCCGAACTGGACAGCATTTTCGGAAAGGAAAATATGGACGACGTGGTGACGCTGGCGAAAACGGGGTTGCGATCGGCACAACAGGCACCAGCCTGGAAACAGGAAGGGTCGGCCTATACCGTTAAGCGCGAAAATTTCTTCAATTCCCGTCGTTCCGAATACAGCCCCATGCTGGGTGGCGACGAGTGGAACCAGCTGTTCTTCACATCGACGCGCAATCAGTCGAAGGGTGACGACCTGAGCGGCATTACGGGTACGAAGAACGCCGACATATTCCTGTCGCAGAAAGACGACAAAGGCAAGTGGCAACACCCCGAGGCGATAGACAGTGAGTTGAACTCGGAGGGTGAAGAGGGAGCCTGCTCGTTCAGTCCCGACGGCAGGACAATGTATCTGACGCTGTGTAAGATGGACCCCGACTACCCACGCTTTGCGACAATAGCCACCTCGAGTCGTACGGATGCCGCCTGGAGTAAACCCACGGACCTGAAGCTGACCTACGACACGCTGTCGACCTACGCCCACCCTGCCGTATCGCCCGATGGCGAGTGGCTCTACTTCACGAGTAACATGCCTGGCGGACAGGGAGGCTACGACATCTGGCGCGTCCGGCTGACCACCAGTGGACTGGGTGGCGTAGAGAACCTCGGAACGCCCATCAACACGCCGGGCGACGAGATGTTCCCCACATTCCGTCCCAATGGCGACCTCTACTTCTCGAGTAACGGGCACGAGGGCATGGGTGGATTGGACATATACATTGCACACGTTGTGAGCAATGTAACGCTCAATGATGAATTAGAAACGGGAAATGAAGAAATCATAAACGGTTCACATTACTCATTAGAACACCCGGGCTATCCGCTGAACTCGCAGGGTGACGACTTCGGCATGACCTTCGAGGGTCTGAAGAACCAGGGATTCTTCTCGTCGAACCGAGGCGACGGAAAGGGTTGGGACCACATCTTCTCGTTCTACAACCCCGAAATCGTCCAGACGGTGACGGGTTGGGTATACGAGCAGGACGGCTATGAACTGTCGGCAGGTCAGGTGTATATGGTGGGCAACGACGGTACGAACCTGAAGCTGAACGTGAAGGGCGACGGATCGTTTACCCAACAGATCAAGCCTGGTGTGGACTATGTGTTCCTGGGAACCTGTAAGGGATTCCTGAACCATCAGGAACAGCTGCGTGTGGAACCCGTGAAGGAATCGGAAGAATATGTGCTGCAATTCCCGTTGGCATCGATTTCGGCTCCAGTACTGATTGACAACATCTTCTACGACTTTGACAAGGCCACGCTGCGTCCGGAATCGGCAGAGGCGCTGGACCAACTGGTGACGCTGCTGGAAGAGAACCCCAACGTGACCATCGAGTTGTCGGCACACTGCGACTACAAGGGTTCGGCAGACTACAACAAACGACTCTCGCAGCGAAGGGCCGAATCGGTGGTCAGATACCTGATAGAGCACGGCATTGCGTCGGACCGTCTGACGCCTGTGGGCTACGGTAAGGACAAGGCGAAACGTATTCGCAGGAAGGTGGCGGAAAAGTATCCGTTCCTGAAAGAAAACGACGTCTTGACGGAAGAATTCATCAAGACGCTCGACGAGGAACAGCAGGAGCTGTGCAACCAGCTGAACCGTCGTACCGAATTTAGGGTATTGAGAACAACCTACGGCTTATTCAACAAGAATTAAGCCGGACGGTGTACCTCTTTATATATCACTTCTCCCACTCCCACGAACAGCAAGCCGAAGATGATGGTAAACGCCATCAGCAGGTTGACGCTGAACGAATGGGTGGACATGGTGCGCAGCATGACCTCAAGCTGTACGGCCAGCAGGTCCCACCCGCGGAACACGATGAACAGCACGACAAAGAGCCCGATGCACACGGTGTTCCAGATGCGCACAAACCAATTCATGCGCGACGGCAAGTGCTGCATCACCCGTTCGGTAAATCCGTCATCGGCTATCTGCTGGCTGGCAGCCTCGCTGAAAAACTGCTGAAGCAGGCGATCGTTATCTTCTATCATATCCATTCTGTCTTAAATAGTTTGCCAATTTTTCCTTACCTCTGGAGAGATGCGACTTGACCGTTCCCTCCTTGATTTGCGTAATCTTCGCAATGGCTGCAATGTCGTAACCGTCGATGAGCTGCAGCGTGATGCACGTGCGTTCGTCAGGCTTCAACAATGCCAAAGCAGCATAAATATCCATCTTCAGCGTTGGATTAACTTGAGCCGACCGTTCCGGCACCTGATCGATATCCGACGTCTGGTGACGACTGCGCGTGTAATCGTAGAATACGTTATAGGCAATGCGCATAATCCACGTCTGGAACGAGGCCAGTCCCCGGAACGAGGCAATGTTGGTATAGGCCTTGATGAACGTGTCCTGCGCCAGGTCGTCGCTCAGCTGACTGTCTCCCAGCGTCTGATGCAGGAAAAACCTGCGCACGGGTGACTGGTATCGGCGTACGAGCTCGTCGAAAGCCCGTCGGTTACCCGATATAGCCACCTGTGCTACGAGAGAGAAGTCTGTGAGCGAAGCCATTTACTGTCGTATGATCTGATCCTTACCCGGCATGATGATCCATGCAACGATGTAGAACGGTATGCCTGCGAAGGCCGTAAACAGCGTCAGTGCTGCATAGCCCAAGCGAACAGCCACGGGGTCAAAATCCAGATATTCAGCAATTCCTGCGCACACGCCGCCCAATACGCGGTCGTTGCTGCGATAAAGTTTCTTAGTCATAATTATTCTGTGTTAAATCGTCGTTATTATCACGTCTATTCTGTGAATTCAAGTCTCTGAAGTCCTGTTCGCGCCTATTGGCTGTCTTCGAGGCAAACACCTTGCCCAGTCCGATGCAGAACACCAATGCTCCGATGCCAAAGCCCACCGAACCGGCTGCATAGCCCAGGAAGATCATCAGTCCCACGCCTACGAAACACTGGCGCATGCCACTCTGGTATTCGTTGTCAGCATCGACGGGCTTATCGTTCAGCAACTGGTCGGGGATGGGCTGTCCCTGCTGCATAGCCATCTGTGCCAGGCGCATCTTCTCCTTGCGGTTCTTGTTGATGAAGTAGAACAGCGCGATGATAATGAACACGGGGGCCAGCACGAAGATGATGAGCAGGACGCACAGCACGAAGAACATGCCTGCAATGTCCTTGCTTCCCATGTGGCTGAAGGCGTTGTGAATCATGCCGCCGAAGTCATCGTCGTCCACCTCGTAAGTCGTCGTACGACTGCTCCAGGGCGAGGTCTTCGTGGTGACGGTGACCTTTGCCTTATTATTTGTCACAGTTACCGTGTCGATGCTCGATGTGTCCGAGTATACCACTACACCGTCCTTACCCGTCGAGTCGCTGAGCTCCTGCCGCGGAGTGTGACGGTGCTTCTGTCCTGATGCCTGCGCTCCCGTTCCGAGAGCCAGCATCATTGCCAATGTTATTAGAACTTTCTTCATAATCGTATTGTTTTGGTACATTTTACTTGATAATAGTCTCTGTTTTCTCTTCTTTTACAAGCAGGTTATCTGTGTGCATATCGCCTGAGCCGCGAATCTCGTAGGTGCTACGCTTCACTTGACCCGAGAGGGTAATGTCACCGGAACCTACGATGGTCGACTGTACATCACCGCTATTGTCATAGTGGATCTTGATATCGCCAGAACCCACCACTTCGTTCACCGACTGCTGGGTCTTGACATTCTTTAGCTTCACATCGCCTGAACCCAGCACCGACACATCGACCTTGTCGCAAATGATGTCGTCGAACAGAATGTCGCCAGAGCCCTGCAATTCGATGTCCAGATTGTCCGTATCGAGCAAGCCCTGGCACTCAAAATCGCCTGAACCCTGCAGCGAAACACCCAAGAAGTCGGGCGATGTGACATAAACGGTAACGCCATCCGTGCTGGATACACCAAAGTTCAGAAAACGTCCTTCGCCCTTCATTTTGATTTTCAGCACGTTGCCTTCCACACGTGTTTCCACGTTTTTAATCACTTCTACAGGAGCGTCAACCTTCACCATGAACGAATCACTCTGCATATACTTCACGTCTAACGATCCCTGCAGGAATATGCGCTCGAAGCCCGTTATCGAACGGGTTTCCTCACCATGAGTCTCGGTTTTATACCAATCCATTTTCACCCCATGACAAGAACAGGAAGTGAGCATTCCAAGTGTCAAAACTGCAAATAATACCTTTTTCATACTGTCGTTTTTTTGTTTTCTTTTGTCTGTTTGACGAAACAAATTGCGAATTAGTTGCAAAGTTACGAAAAAAAATTGTATTTTTGCAATCGAAATGGCAGAATTACCTGTTTTGTTCACGGAATATACCCGCCAACTGATGGGCGAGGAGCGCTTCGAACGCTATTTGCAGTCGTTCGAGGAGGACGCTCCTGTGAGCATTCGCCTGAATCCCCGAAAAAGTGGAGAGTGGAAAGTGGAAAGTGGAGAGAGGATAGACTGGTGTCGCAACGGCTACTATTTGAAGCAGCGCCCCAATTTCACCTTCGATCCGCTGTTCCATGCGGGTTGTTATTATGTGCAGGAAGCCGCCTCGATGTTCTTGGACGAAGTCCTCCGCCAGAAATTATCAATTGTCAATTGTCAATTATCAATTGATTTCTGTGCCGCTCCTGGTGGAAAGTCTACCCTACTCCGCTCGGCGTTGCCCGAGGACTGCGTGCTCTACTCCAACGAGCCCGTTCGTAATCGTGCCAGCATCTTGTTGGAGAATGTCACGAAATGGGGTTATCCGAATCACATCGTCACCAACGCCTACCTCCGTGATTACCGAAAGGCCAAGATGAAGTTCGACCTGATTCTCTGCGACGTGCCCTGCTCGGGCGAAGGCATGTTCCGCAAGGACCCTGCCACCATCGGCGAATGGAGCCCGCAGAATGTAGAGAAATGCTGGCAGCTGCAACGCGACATCATCAGCGACGCATGGACGTGCCTGAACGACGGAGGCCTTTTAATATATAGTACGTGTACATTTAATACAAAAGAGAACGAGGAAAACATCCGTTGGATACTTAGCGAGTTCGACGATGCCGAAGTGCTGCCCATCGAGACGAAACCCGAATGGAACATCACGGGTTCCCTGCTCGAAGGATTCACCGAACCCGTCTACCGTTTCATTCCCGGCATCTCGCAAAGCGAAGGACTCTTCCTTTGCGCTCTGCGCAAAGCGAATCATGGGGACTGTCCCCGCTGTGAGAAGCGAAGCGGATTACAGGGGGACTGTCCCCGTGATTTGCATCCGCTGAAGGCGGAAACCATCGAGGGAAATCTACCCCAAGCCGACCTCTCGTACCCAGATGCCATGAAGTTTCTGCGTGGCGAAGCACTCGTGCTACCTGCCGACACCCCTCGCGGCATCGTCGAGGTCTGTTTCATGGGCCATGCCCTCGGACAGGTCAAGAACATCGGCTCGCGGGCCAACAACCTCTATCCCAAACCCTGGAGAATCAAAACCACTCATATACCTACAGATTATGAAGCAATACTTAGACATACTTAACCGCATCCTCACCGAAGGAACGGTGAAAGGCGACCGCACAGGCACGGGCACCATCAGCATCTTTGGCACCCAGAGCCGCTATCCGCTCAGCGAGGGTTTCCCCCTGCTGACCACCAAGAAACTGCACCTGAAGTCCATCATCTACGAACTGCTCTGGTTCCTGCAGGGTGACACCAACGTAAAGTATCTACAGGAGCACGGCGTGCGCATCTGGAACGAGTGGGCCGACGAAAATGGCGAGCTGGGACCCGTCTATGGCCACCAGTGGCGCTCATGGCCCGACTACAACGGGGGGGTGATAGACCAGATTCAGTATGTAGTCGACCAGCTGAAAACCAACCCCAATTCGCGCCGCATGATTGTTTCGGCGTGGAATGTCGCCGAGGTCAACAAGATGGCGTTGCCTCCGTGTCACACCATCTTCCAGTTCTATGTCGACTATCCCGATGGACAGGATGCCCAGGGACGCCTCTCGCTGCAACTCTACCAGCGCTCGGCCGACACCTTCCTCGGGGTACCGTTTAATATCGCCTCCTACGCCCTGCTGCTGCAGATGATGGCACAGGTGACGGGCTTCCGTCCTGGTGACTTCATCCACACCACAGGCGACACGCATCTCTACCTGAACCACATCGAACAGGCCAAGTTGCAGCTGACGCGCGACCCGCGTCCCCTGCCCACCATGAAGATCAATCCCGACGTAAAGAACATCTTCGATTTCCAGTATGAGGATTTCGAACTCGTTGGCTACGATCCCCATCCGCATATCAAGGCCGAAGTATCGGTATAAAGTAAAAAGGTATAATAGTAATTAGGTAAAAATGATTTCCATTATTGCAGCGGTGGCTAAAAATCGGGCCATCGGACTGAAGAACAAACTGATTTACTGGTTGCCCAACGACCTGAAACGCTTCAAGGCGCTCACCACGGGCCACACTATCATTATGGGCCGTAACACCTATCTGTCGCTGCCTAAGGGAGCACTGCCTAATCGCAGGAATGTGGTATTGTCGAGAACAACGAAGGAACTGCCAGGCTGTGACGTCTACCCCACCCTAGAAAAGGCCCTGCAGAGTTGCAAGCCCGAAGAGGACATCTATATTATTGGTGGTGCCCGCGTCTATGAACAAGCCCTGCCGTTAGCCGACCGGCTGTGTCTGACGGAAGTCGACGACACGCCCGCAGAGGCCGATGCCTTCTTCCCCGACTACAGCGAGGGTTGGCGCATAGAGACGAAAGAGGCCCATCCGAAGGATGAGCGCCACGATTTCGAATACGCGTTTGTAGATTATATAAGAAGTTAGAGAAGTTAAAGAAGTTAGAGAAGTTAGAGAAGTTAAAGAAGTTACTTCTTCGGTTTTCCAGTGGCTGAATAATTAATGCTCAGGGCACCCGCCTTGCGTAATTCCTGCTTGACATCGTTGATGAGTCCCATCGGCGTTTCGCGGTCCGCACGAATCGATACCACCATGCGCTGACGGTTCTCTTCCGACATCAGCGAACGCTCCTGTTGTATGGCGCTACCCAACTCGTCGAGGGTGACATAATGGTCGTTCAGCTGAATGCGCGACTCGCCACTTATCACATCGCCCTGTTCGCTGACGGGCTTGCCAATGAACAGATAAACCATGCCAGTTTGACGGGCCTTCTCCACTTCCGTACCCTGGGGAATAGTGAAGCGCACCATAGGCTTCACGTCGCGCATGTGGGTAACAATCATGAAGAAGAACAGGACCGTGAAAATCAGGTCGGGCATAGCGGCCAGATTCAGTCCTGGCACCTCGCGATTCTGTTTTTGGCGAAAACGGCTCATTTCTCTATTCTTTTTCCGATATTACAATATTTCGTTATAACGTTATTTCGATATTACAACTTTACTCTTCGCTGCCCATGCCTTCGCTGATGCGCTGGGGATAGCGCTGACGGATGACTTCACGTTCGGCCTCTGTACACTGGCTGAACGGACGGCCATACCGCTGCTGGGCCATCTTTTCACGCAACTCCCGATAGGCCGCCACCACCGCATTCTGCATCTCGAAATAGGCATCGTAAGTGGTTGTACGAGCCGTCTGCACGGCAATGATATAGCGGTCGGTCTGTCGCGAGGCCACAAACGACTCTACCTGTTGCTGCAACTGCATCAGCGTCACCGGCTGGTCGTCGCAGAATAACGAGTCGCGCTCGTCGAGACGTATCTGCAACACGTCACTGCGATTGACGTCAACCTGCTCCTGCTGTTGTTCGTCGATGGGTGCCAACTTACGCCCCAGTCCCTTGTCGCTGTCCATCGACGAGGTAACCAGGAAGAACACCAGCAGCATGAACGAGATGTCAGCTGTCGACGTGGTGTTGAGCTCGGGAAAGTCCTTATGTCTGCGGCGAAACCTCACTGTCAGTATTATTTGTTAAGCCAAAACGAACGGATGGCAGAGACGATGGTAGCCACCACAGCCACTCCCATGGCGATATACATCAGCCACAGCATTACGTCTGCCAAAAGATAACTACTCATATCAGCCATTACTCATTCCCTCCTTTCTCATTTTTCATTTTGTATTCAGTGACTGAGTCCATGAATACAATGGCACCCTCCTCCATCTGGGCTGTCAGGTGTTCAATCTTCGAAAGAATATAGTTATAGAAGAACTGCAGCACGATGGCTACAATGATACCGAAGATGGTGGTAATCAGCGCTACCTTCATACCCTCGGCGACAATCGTCGGACTGATGTCGCCAGCAGTCTGAATGCGGTCGAAGGCCATCACCATACCAATGACCGTTCCCAGGAATCCCAGCGAGGGAGCAACGGCAATAAACAGACGAATCCACGTACAACCCTTCTCCATCTTTGAGATTTGAACCATACCGTAATTCGTCAGCTGGCGGTCAATCTGCTCCAAGGGTTCTTTGATGTGCATCAGGCCCTGATAGCAGATGGAAGCCACAGGTCCACGGGTGTCGCGACAAAGCGCCTTGGCTCCTTCGACGTCGTTTTGCTGCAATTTTGCATCCACGTCGTTCACCAGTCGTTTGGTGTCCACTTCCGACAGCGTCAGATAAATGATGCGCTCGATGCAGAATGCCAGTCCCAGCACCAAGGCCAGGGCCACCAGCGACATAAAGCCTGCCGAACCCTCGATGAATTTGCGTTTCAACTGCTTGTGCAGACCTCCGCCCTCTTCTTCATTTAACTCACTGTCGTCGCCCGACAAATCGGCCTGCAGCACAGCCATTGCGGAGTCTGCCACCAATGCTGTCGTGTCGACATCAGCCAACTCTGTCGTATCGTCTTCCAACTGGTCCTGGGCTTGCACATACTGCACACCAGCCAGCAAAAACACCATTGCCAAAAGTGCAATCAGTTTCTTCATATCTGTTTTCTCTTATCTTTTATCTATTATCTATTAATTTACGGGCGGCAAAATTACGCATATTTTTCGAGATACGCAAATTATCGCCTAATTCTTAGCATTATTTACGGAAGCCAACAATTCTACGGCGTCCTTCACACTCGCAATATTGCCAATAACCATCGAGCGTTTGCCGTTCACCTCGCGGAAGTTGCAACGGCGGGGGTTTTGTGCCACAAACGACAGGATATGGTCGAAAGCGTCGCTCTGGTAGAAGGGGCTGTTGGCATTCGACACAAAGAATAGCGTCATACGGCCCTGCTTCAGCACCACCTTCTCGCACCCCAGCGATTTGCCCAGCCGTCGAAGCGGTACGACACGCATCAGTTCCTCGCCCACATGGGGAATCGGTCCGAAGCGGTCTATCAGTCGTTTGCCGTAGGCTTCCAGCTGTTCGTCAGTCTGCAGTCCGTCCAACTCACGGTACAGTAGCATGCGCTCCGAGTCGGAAGGCACGTACTGATCGGGGAAATACATCTCCAAGTCGCTGTCCAATGTGCAGTCGGAGACATAATCGCCTTGGCTAGCGAGACTAGTATCACTAGTCTGACTAGATCGACTAGGACGACTAGTATTACTAGAAGCCACCGTAGCTTCCGGCTTTTCATTTCGCAGTTCCACCACTGCTTGGTTCAGAATCTTCACATAAGTCTCATATCCCAGATCAGCAATGAATCCTGACTGCTCGGCGCCCAGCAGATTGCCCGCTCCGCGAATGTCCAAATCCTGCATGGCAATATGGATGCCTGCGCCCAAGTCGCTAAACTGTTCGAGGGCCTCCAGTCGGCGGCGGCTCTCGACGGGCAGTGCCGCCAAGGGTGGTGCTAGCAGATAGCAGAAAGCCTTTCTGTTACCTCGTCCTACACGACCTCGCATCTGGTGCAGGTCCGAGAGTCCGAAGTGGTGGGCTCCATTGATGATGATGGTGTTGGCATTGGGAATATCGATGCCGTTCTCCACGATGGTCGTCGACAGCAACACGTCGTACTCATAGTTCTGGAAGTCGACGATGATTTGTTCCAGTTCCTCAGGTTTCATCTGTCCGTGACCAATAGCGATGCGTGCATCGGGAACGTATTTGCTAATCAGGTCCTTGATGGGCCGCAAGTCATTGATGCGCGGATTGACAAAATAGACCTGTCCGTTGCGCGACATCTCGAAATTGATGGCGTCGGCAATGATCTCTGCACCAAAGGTGTGTATCTCGGTCTGAATGGGATAGCGATTGGGGGGCGGTGTCTGGATGATGCTCAAGTCGCGGGCACCCACTAGCGAGAACTGCAGCGTACGCGGTATGGGGGTAGCACTCATGGTCAGCGTGTCGACATTGGTTTTCATCTGGCGTAGCTTTTCCTTTGTCGATACGCCGAACTTCTGTTCCTCGTCGATGATCAGCAGTCCCAGGTCCTTAAACTTCACGCTCTTGCCAATCAGCTTGTGCGTACCAATCAGAATGTCAATCTTACCCTCGGACAAATCCTTCAGAATGGCTGTGGTCTGCTTTGTACTGCGGGCACGCGACAGATATTCCACACGGACGGGCATGTCTTTCAGTCGCGACGAGAACGTCTGGTAATGCTGATATGCTAACACCGTCGTAGGCACCAGCACAGCCACCTGTTTACCGTCGCACGCTGCCTTGAAGGCTGCACGCACGGCGACTTCCGTCTTACCGAAGCCCACATCGCCACACACCAGGCGGTCCATGGGGCGCGACTTTTCCATATCGGCCTTCACGTCGTTGGTGGCCTTCAGCTGGTCGGGCGTATCCTCATAAAGGAACCCTGCTTCCAGTTCATGCTGCAGGAACGAATCGGGCGAGAAAGCAAAGCCTTTCTGCTGGCGACGGGCAGCATAAAGCTTTATCAGGTCGCGGGCAATGTCCTTCAGCTTCTGCTTAGTGCGCTCCTTCATACGCTCCCACTGCCCCGTACCTAAGTGCGACAGGCGTGGAGGCTCGCCACCATCCTGCGCCTTGTATTTCGACACCTTATATAAAGAATGTATCGATACGTAGATGGTCCCTCCACCATCGTACTGGATTTTGATCATCTCCTGGAAAGCCGGTTCTCCGGAATTTCCGGGATTCTGTATCGGCATGCGCACTAGTCCGCCAAAGCGTCCGATGCCGTGATCGATATGTACCACATAGTCGCCAGGCTCGAACTGCTGAATCTCCTTCAGCGTCAGCGCCACCTTGCCGCCTCGTGCCTTGTCCGAACGCAGATTATACTTATGGAAACGGTCGAATATCTGGTGGTCGGTAAACACGCAGAGCCGTTGGTCGTTGTCGACGAAGCCAGCATGCAGCGTCTTCTGCACGGGTTCGAAACTAATCTTGCCCTGCTCGGCAAAGATATCCTTCAGGCGTTCCAACTGCTTGGCACTGTCAGCCAGAATAAACAGCTGGTAGTTCTGTGCCAGATAGTCCTCCAACGTAGCCTCCAGCAGTTCGAAATTCTTGTGGAACTGGGGCTGGGGCGTTGTGTGGAACGACAACGTCGCATCGGGCGGACACGACGGGTGCGAACCGATTTCCACCCTTCGGAAGCGCAGAAGTTCACGGCTGAACTGCGGACCACTTACTAGCTGCAAGTCACGCTGCATCTGCATCTTGATGTCGTGCTGCTCCATCTCGGTAGCACCCTCCAGACGTTCCGTCAGCGCCTGCTGCGAGAATCCCTCTTGATAGGTCCGTTCTACGACATCCTGCACATATTGGAAGTCCTTCGCCACGAGCAACACCTCGTCAGGAAGGAACGACAGAAACGGCACTTTCTCCTCAGTGACGCCCAGCTCGGGCACAATTTCCACCTGTTCACGACGCGACTTCGACAGCTGCGTGTCCACCTCGAACGTTCGGATGGAGTCTATGTCGTCGCCAAACAGGTCAATACGGAAAGGTAGCTCACTGCTATAGCTGTAGACATCGAGAATGCTGCCGCGAAGGGCAAACTGGCCGGGTTCGTAAACATAGTCCACCTCCTGGAAACCCATCTCGCGCAAGAATGCCGTTACATCGTCCACCTGTATCGTCTCTCCCTGCCGCAACACCAGTGTCTGGTCACCCAACTGTTTCTGCGACACCACGAGTTCTGATAGTGCCTCGGGATAACTGACGATAAAAAGTTGAGAGTTTAGAGTTGAAAGTTTCGACAGCACTTCCGTGCGCAGTATTTCGTTGGCACTGTCGCGCTGGCCGTATTTGATGGCACGGCGGTAACTGCTCGGAAAGAACAGCACCCTCTCCTCACCCAACAGCTGCGTCAGGTCGTGATAAAAATAGCCTGCATCGTCAGCATCCTGAAGGATAAATAGTGTGGTCGAAGTTTTTGACTTCGACACCATACTTCCAAACACCATCGGCGCCGACGAACACATGAGGCCCTCGAGGAAAACGGTCTTCACCGACTTTTTCCTCAAGGTATCTGCCAAGGCACCCACTTGGGGCGATTTGGCATAAATTTTCAGCAATTCTTCGATTTTCATACGAATTTTGCTGCAAAGATACAAAAAAAGTTGTATCTTTGCACGCAGAAAACAAAAAAAAGTAGCATTATGCACGCAAGCGACAGCATTGTCATCATTCCTACTTATAACGAGAAGGAAAACATCGAGAAGATTATCCGGGCCGTATTCGGTCTGGAGAAATGTTTCCATATACTGGTCATCGACGACGGTTCACCCGACGGTACCGCACAAATTGTGAAGGGCCTGATGGCCCAGCCGGAATTCAGCGACCGTCTCTTCATTCTCGAGCGCAGCGGCAAGCAGGGTTTAGGCACGGCTTATATCGCTGGTTTCAAGTGGGCCTTGGAGCGCGACTACGGCTACATCTTCGAGATGGATGCCGACTTCAGTCACGATCCCAACGACCTGCCGCGCCTCTATTCGGCCTGTGCCGACGATGGGTATGACGTAGCCATCGGCTCGCGCTATGTTTCTGGAGTCAACGTTGTCAACTGGCCCATTGGTCGCGTACTCATGTCCTACTTCGCCTCGAAGTACGTGCGCATCGTCACGGGCTTCAAGGTACACGACACCACAGCCGGCTTCAAGTGCTACAAGCGCCGCGTGCTGAAAACCATCGAACTCGACAAGATCCGCTTCAAGGGCTATGGTTTCCAGATTGAGATGAAATACACGGCCTACAAGATTGGCTTTAAGATTAAGGAGGTCAGCGTCATTTTCGTCAACCGCCGCGAAGGCACCTCAAAGATGTCGGGTGGCATCTTCGGCGAGGCGTTCTTCGGTGTCATGCGCCTGCGCTGGGACGGCTGGACTCGCAAGTATCCTGCTATGATTAATGAGTAATTAGCAATGAGTAGTGGGTAATTACTCATTGCTAATTAAAAATTAATCGTTTACAATCTTGATTCTTCCCTGCGGCTGTGCATAGGCTTTGCCTGTGTTGCCGCCCAGCACCTTCGTCAGGTAGTCAATCATCGCCTCGTGATAGCGGATGGTGCTTTCCTGCAGCACGGGACACTTCTTGAACATATCGAAGAATCCCCCACCCTCGTGGGTATAGTTCGTCATCGTCACGCTGTATGTGTGATTCTCGTCCAACGGGGCATACTTACCGTTTTCCTGCAGCACCTCGATGTCGCTGACGCGATGGCTCTTGCAATGAATGGTGAACCGCAGTCCCGAGCACTGTGGGAAGTTGCCGTCCAAAACGGGCACCAACGCCGTACAGCGCGTCAGCATCTCCTTCAGCAGTTTACCGCTCACGGCCACGCGACGCAGAATATTGTCGTAGGGCAGCATACCGATGACATCACCATAGGTAATGTCGCCAGCCATGATGTCGTTACGGATACCGCCGCCGTTCTCGAAAGCGATGTCCGACTTCAGGGCGTAACGATAGGCGTCAGCCACCAAGTCGCCGGCATTCGTTTCACTGCCGCGGATAATCCATTGTTTGTTCTCGTCGCTCACCACCAGTCGGTAGTCGGTATGTGCCACCACCTTCGACGTAGCAGCGTCTACCAGTTTGTGAATGCTGTCCGTAGCGGCCTTCACACGGGCGTTCACGTAGGGTACATCGGCAGGTTTCAGCAGTTTCGTCGTCATGCGACCGTCGGGGGTAATCAGCAACTTGCCGATTCGCTCGAACTGCGTACCCGTCTGCGTGACGGTAATCTCCTGGCCGTCAAGGTTCGTGGCCTTGGCATTCTCGAAAATCTCGTGCGAATGTCCGTCCAGCACGACGTCGATGCCGCGCGTGTTGTTCACCAACAGGTGCGAGTTGAATCCCATCGACTGCGTCGTCTCTCCCACATGCGACAGCAGCACCACGTAGTCGGCACCCTTGGCACGGGCATCGTCCACCGTCTGCTGCACCAGTTGGTAGAACGTCTTCGGACGCAGGTCGTATTCCAGTCCGCCGTTCGTATCGTAGAAGGCATAAGCCTCCAGAATCATCGTCTCGGGCGTCGTGGCGCCGATGAAGGCCACCTTCTTGTTGCCATACTGCTTGATAATGTACGGCATATACACGAACTGCTGGTCAGCAACATCATACAGGTTGCAGCTCACAATCGGGGCGTTCAGCTGCTCCAGCAACATCTTCATGCGCGGCACGCCGTAGTCGAACTCGTGGTTGCCCAGCGTCACGGCGTCGTAGTCCATCAGTTTCATGATGTCCACCACGTACTGTCCCTTCGAGATGGCACCCGTCGTGTTGCCCTGCAGGAAGTCACCCACACAGACGGCACCGGCATAGGCCGTATCCGTCTTGTTGATGGCATCGCGCAGACCAGCCATCTTCTGATAGCCGTCAATGCCGCAGTGCACGTCATTCTCGTACAATATCACGATGCTCTTCTGAGCCCAGCCAGCATGTAAACCCATCATGAGGGCCATCATGCCAAGAATCATTCTCTTTTTCATCAGTTTTCAGGTTGAAATTTTCGTTCAGTAATGATGTTTATCGTTCTGGGGGACAAAGGTACGAATAAGTGGGCAAAAATCAAAATAATTTTATGTTTTTTCGAGCGAAATACTCCCGATTTTTTGTCAGTCCGATTTTTTGTCGTACCTTTGCAGCCTATAATATAATATTCTGCTCGCATGGAAAAAGTAACCGTACTGATTGTGGGTGCCGGACCGGCTGGTAGCACCTGTGGATTGTTGTTGAAGCAACAGGGCGTCGACTGCCTGCTCATCGACCGCGCCGTATTTCCCCGTGACAAGATTTGTGGCGGCGGACTGTCACCCAACTCCTACCGTCTGCTGAGCAGCCTGTTCCCTACATTCCTCTATGACTACAATAGTGTCAGACGACTGAAACTGCTCATCGAAAAGGAATCGGTGCTCGACATGAACCTAAACGAGGAAATGCGCATTGTGAAGCGCAGACAGTTCGACGCCCAGCTACTGGAGGAATACAAGAAAAGCGGTGGAGCCTTTGCACATGAGACACTGACAGCCATCGACGAGGGCGACGGACAAATCGTGGTGACCATGCAGTCTGGCCGACAGGTGGCTTGCGACTATCTGGTAGGCGCTGACGGCAGCAATAGCCGAGTCAGACGATACCTGAACCCCAAGACCAGCCGCGGCATCCTGTGTATGGAACAGTTTGCCCCAAAGTCGTCAGGAAATGCCCTCATCGGCAATATCTCAAAAAAATATGCCCAAGGCTATTATTACATATTCCCCAACGAGTCGTACGACGTGCAGGGTTTTGGCGACTACAGAACCACTCCTGAATCATTCCGCAAAGTGCTGGACGAGATGGGTTGTCCCGACTTAAAGGCCAAAGGAGCCTATATCCACATCGATATCGACTATCCCCTGCACGACCGCATCATCCTCATTGGCGATGCTGGCGGGTTCGCCAACCGTCTGACGTTCGAGGGCATCTATTACGCTTTCCTGACGGCTCGCAATGCCGCCGAGGCCATCAGCAGCGGACGCCCCTTTGCACAGGTCAACAGCGAGGTGTTTGCCAAGAAGAAGAAAGAGAAACTCGAAGCCCGTCTCTTCTACAGCCGTACGGGACTTTGGCTGTTGCGGCTCTTCTGCAAGGGTTGTCCCGGTCTCATCAAATGGTGTTACAACAAGGGCACCGGAACAACTACTTCCAAATGAAACAACTCCTGCTGCTCTGCCTTGCCGGCATGATGCTGACGGGTTGTCGCACCACACAGACGGGATTCGTGTCGGTGGGTAACGGTGGACGCCTCTACTACGAAGAGCGTGGACAGGGCGAGCCCCTCATCCTGCTACACGGCCATTCTCTCGACCGCCGCATGTGGGACGACCAGTTCCGTGCCTTTGCCCGCGACTTCCGCACCGTGCGGCTCGACTTTCGCGGCTATGGCCTGTCGTCGCCTCAGAGCGAGACCGAGCAGTTCACCCATGTCGACGACGTGCTCGTACTGATGGATTCGCTACACATCACCCAAGCCCATGTGGTGGGGTTGTCCATGGGTGCCTTCGTCGCTGGCGACATGCTGGCCATGTATCCCCAGCGCCTGCTGACCTGCGTACTCGTCAGTGGCGGCATTCGCAACAGCCCGGGGCCCTCCGAACCCATGGACTCCGCCGAGCGTGCCCGCCGCGATCAGGAGATAGCGGCGCTGAAAGTAAAGGGCATCGACCAGTATAAGCGCGAATGGACCGAACAGCTCATGGCTTCCGGAGGCTCACACAAGGAGCGCATGCGGAAACCCCTGGAACGCATGATTGGCGACTGGACAGCCTGGCAACCACTGCATAAGGAAGTACGATTGTTTTACGGCAAGGAGGCGTGGAGCATGTTGCGCCAGCGCGGAACGACCGCCGTTCCCACCCTCATCATCCGAGGCGAGAACGAGCTGAAGGGAAAGAAAGGAGAACCTGGCGAACTGCGCTGGCTGTCGGACGGACGCTACGTGGTGCTACCCGATTGCGGCCACATGCTCAACATGGAACAACCCACGACTTTCTACCAGACGGTAATGCATTTCATCCACGCTGCATCCCACGCCAAATAGCCCACGGCTACAATTTGACGCTGGAGATGTCGACGAGGCCGTTGACGATGGCGTAGATGGTAAGGCCCGCTGGAGAGTGAATCTGCAGCTTGCGGGCAATGTTGCGACGATGGGTGATGACGGTGTTGACCGAGATGTACAGTCGGTCGGCAATCTCCTTGTTCTGCAAACCCTGCACGACGCCGATGATGACGTCGCGCTCGCGGTCCGACAGTGCGTCGGCATTGTCCTGCCCACCCTTGAAGACCATCGACGAGATGTTCTTCGACACGTCGTCCTTGCGGGTGCGCTGTTCCAAGCGGCGTATGGCGGGAGTGAAGATGTGGTCCTCTACGTCGGCATGCTGGCGCAGCCATTCCTCGTTGTTGTAGATGTCGTAGAGGGTAGCCGTCAGCTGGTTGTTATGATGGGCGTCGGAGGGCAGATACTTGATAATCATGAGTTTCAGCTCGCGCAGCTTCTTGTCGGTCTGCTCGTGGTGCTTCGAGAAGGTCTCGATGTTGTAGTCGTTCATGGGCCGTCCGTCGATGAGTGACTCGACATAGGGGAACAGCGTTTTCTCCTCGTACTTCATGTGGCGGCGGATTTCCTGAGCATACTCGTCGTAGAACTTCATGATGAGTCCGCCCAGCGGATCGTCGTCGCTGATGCTCTCCTGCAACTCGCGGCGGATGAAGGGCAGCTGGAAATCGAGATAATAGGCGTGGCTGGCCTTCAAGTAATGGAGCAGTGTGGGTACGCTGATGCGCTCGTCATCCTCATAATTGGTGAAGTCGTTGATGGTGAAATTGACCACCGCCAGGAATGTGTATGTGTCGACGTCGTTCAACTGGCACGTCTCGCTGACGGTCTTGTCGCCAAAGCCGAGGTTGATGCCAAACGAGCCCAGTGCCTGCAGCACGCTGGAGTTGTCCTTGATGAGGGTAATCATCTTGTCGTCGGGTTCATACATCTTCAAATTTTTCATCGCTCGTGTTCCTTATTTATAAATGATGCTGCAAAAGTACTCATTTTCCATGAATTGTGCAAGAGCCGAAAGCGTTTTCATCATTTTTAGGTATTGCCGCTGTCGAAGAATCTGTCTACCTTTGCACCCGAAAAAAGTTAAAAAGACAAAAAAGTAAAAGAGTAAACCATAAGAAAGATGAAAAGATTGTTATTCACACTGATGACGACTGCCGCCTGTCTGACAGGCAGCGCACAAGGAAACGGTGCCGACAGCACGGTACAGCAGAAAATCCTGTCGCGGCTCCATGTGGGCGGCTACGGCGAGGTGGCTTTCTCGCGCAACTGGTATAGCGACCACGTCAGCCGCTACAGCGAGCCGGAAGCCCACAAGAACGACCCGTCGCACGGCCGGTTCGACATTCCGCATGCCGTCATTTATCTGGGCTACGACTTCGGCAAGGGCTGGAGTTTCAGCACGGAGATTGAGTTCGAGCACGGCGGCAACGGCATCGCCTACGAGAAGGAGAACGAGGAAGGCGGCGAATGGGAACAGGAGACCGAGAAAGGCGGCGAGGTCGAACTCGAGCAGTTCTGGATTCAGAAGTCGTTCTCGCGTGCTGCCAACCTGCGCGCCGGACATATCGTAGTACCTGTAGGTCTGAACAACGCCCACCACGAGCCGCTGAACTTCTTCACCGTCTACCGTCCTGAGGGCGAGAACACCATCATGCCTTCGACGTGGCACCAGACGGGTGTGTCGTTCTGGGGCCGCTATGGCGACTTCCGCTACGAGGCACAGTTCCTGGCTGGTCTGAATGCCGACAATTTCACCAACACAGGCTGGATCCGTAAAGGCCATAAGTCGCCGATGGAATTCGACGTGGCCAACAAATACGGCGTCTCGCTGCGATTGGACAACTACACGGTGCCCGGACTGCGCATCGGACTGAGCGGATACTACGGCCAGAGCATCGGCAACAGCTATCCCCGCAATGCGTCGGGCGTCGATGCCGAATACAAGGGCGAGGTGCTGATTGGTGCCTTCGACTTCACCTACAAGGGCCACAACTGGATTGTGCGCGGACAGGCCGACTACGGCTATCTGGGCGATGCCGACCAGCTGAAGTATGTGTACAACCGTCTGAACTCGAAATCGCCCTTCAAGCACTCGGCCTTCGTGTCGAAGAACGCCTATGCCGTGGGCATCGAGGCTGGCTACAACATCTTCTCGCAGATTGAGAGCCTGCGCAAGGACAACCAGAAGTTGTACGTCTTCGGACGCTACGAGCAGTACAACCCCTACGCCAGCAAGACCAAGGGTACGGACTACGGCTATACCGAGGTGAAGCGCATGGCCGTGGGCGTGAACTACCACCCCCTGCCGCAGCTGGTCATCAAGGCGGAGTATTCGAAGCGATTCCTGAAGAGCATCTACAACGACGAGCCCAGCCTGAACATCGGCGTGGCGTACGAGGGATGGTTCCTATAAAATGAGGAATGAACATTATAACCACATAATTCAATAAAGATATGAACAAGTTTTTTCAAATTGCGGCAGTTCTGATGATGGGACTGGCCTTCACTGCCTGCAGCAGTGACGACAACGAGAGTAACAACAACACTGGCGACGATGCGAAGTACAAGGACAAGACCTATGGCATCACAGCCATCGACGCCTGTGCACAGACCGTCAACCAGCTGGTCAAAGCCAACGAGGTCATTGCCAAGTCGAGCCTGAGTGCCGAACAGGAGACTGCCCTGCGTCAGGTGCTGACGAATCTGGTCAGCAACGTCATCGTGCCCACCTATACCGATCTGGCCAACGACGTAGAGGACCTGGAGAAGACGCTGAACGGTCTGACGCCCAGCACCATCACACAGGCACAGATCGACAAGGCCTGCGCCGACTTCAAGGCTGCCCGCCAGCACTGGGAGCGCTCGGAGGCTTTCCTCGGTGGTGCCGCATCCGACTTCAGCATCGACCCCACCATCGACTCATGGCCGCTGGACCGTGCCGAGCTGCTCGACTACTTCAAGGGCGGCATGAAGGCCGAGATTGAGGACGAGTCGACCATTCTGGGTTTCCACGCCCTGGAGTTCATCCTGTTCCGTAACGGTCAGAACCGCAAGGTGGCCGAATTGCAGGGTAACGACACCTACACGAACTTCGAAAGCGTCAGCGGTGCCGACGAACTGAAATACGCCCAGCAGGTGTGCAAGCTGCTGAAGGAGCGCTGCTTCCAGCTGCAGGTAGCCTGGGAGGGCGAGAAGAACCCCAGCCGCGTGGCTGTCGTCAAGGCTGCCGGACTGCCCTACCAGACGGAGAACGGCCTGTCGTACGGCGATAACCTGATTGGTGCCGGACAGAACAGCAAGAGCACCTTCCCCAGCCTGAAGGACGCCGTCGCCCAGGTGCTGAGCAGCGACGAGGGTTCGTGTGTGGCCATCTGTAACGAGGTGGGTACCGCCAAGGTGGCCAACCCCTTCTCGGCTGGTGACATCGCCTATGTGGAGTCGCCCTACAGCTACAACTCCATCACCGACTTCCAGGACAACATCCGCAGCATCCGCAACGTCTGGTTCGGTTCTACCAACGGCAGTGCCGCAGCAGGCAGCTTCAATGCCTTCTTCGCCAGCGTCGGACAGGATGCCACCAACACGGCTGTCACGAGAGCCTTCAACAGCGCCATCAATGCCATTGGCCAGATGCCCGCTCCGTTCGTGAAGTACTGCTCCGTCATCTGGAACAAGAACTTCGACGACCCCACCAACTGGGAGAGCACAACGGAAGAATGAGAAATGAGAAATGAGGAATGAGATTGCAACGCCACACTTTGTACCTTTAGGTCAAAGAAATGTAAATGAAAAATTAGAAATGACATGAAAAAAGGAAGAATACGCAGTTGGATGAGTAAAGAGAACTTTCGGAAAATGGGAAGCACGGCATTTCTCATTTCTCATTTCTCATTTCTCATTTTACTTACGGCATGTTCTGACGATGCCGACGAAAGCACCTCGCTGGGTCCGCTGACACCAGCAGAAGAGTTCTTCGGCAAGGCAACGGGTAACTTTTCCGCCGAGGAGTGGTACCCTGGCGGTGCGTTAGGAACGACGGAGAATGCCAGCTATTCGGCCATCACGCCTGCCGCACTGGAGGCCGGCATGGAGGCTGACTTCAACACCGGTGAGGATTTCTTCGAACACCTCTACACCTTCGAGCAGGAGCCCCGCAAGGGCCTTGGTCCGGCTTGGGTGCGCAACTCGTGCATTGCCTGTCACCCTGCCTACGGTCACGGCAAGCGCCAGACGGAGTATCGCGCCAACCAGATTGGCAACGGCTACCTGCTGGTCATCTATCATCCCGACACCAACGGCTACATCACCGAGGTGACGGGTATGCCGCAGACACAGGCCATGACACCCTTCAAGGCACCCATCGACGAGACGCAGATCCGCATCGAGTGGAAAGAGGTGACAGCCATGGAGAGCGGCCTGCCCATGCAGTTCGAGGACGACGGCGAGACATACTCGCTCATCTATCCCGAGGTGACCATTCCCGTCACCGCCTTCAACACCAATCCGAAGCCCACGAACTACGAGGTGCGACTCGAATCGACCATCGGACTCTACGGTACCGGACTCATCGATGCCATCACCGACGAGGACATCGAGGCACAGTGGGCTGCTGAGTCGAAATACGTCGAGCTGAACCCCGCCATGTGGGACAAGGAGGCCGGCCGTTTCAAGGCGTCGGCATACTATTCGGCACCCTATAACGACACGGGCACGTTCCACGGCGACCACGGACCGCTGAAGCGATTCACCTACGCCATGACGCGCGGCACGCTGCAAGACGGTGCCGGAGCCAATGCCATCTGGAACATCACCAACGTGACACGTTCCGACCGCCACTGGCTCTACACCACCCCCGCTTGGGCCAAGGCACAGAGCGAGGACGCCGAGGTCATCGACTACATCAAGTCGCACGGCGCCCAGGAGTCGAGCCTGCTGCATCCCTTCTATGCCGACGGTACCGACGATGGCATCAAGGACCGCGTGAACCAGATCCTGAGCTGTTCGTCGATAGCCAAGAAGGAGACCTTCGACATGTATATGTTCAAGGGTGCGCCCTACAACGGTCAGGAGGAAATGACCGACAAGCAGTACTACCAGTTCATGGTGTGGCACCGCGGCCTGGCCGTGC
>CAMHUU010000012.1 GCA_946188395.1 uncultured Prevotellaceae bacterium
TTCTTATGATTTTCTTATTGTTGCTTATCTATTCTTACTTCACCTCCTCGAAGTCGGCGTCCTGGATGTTGTCATCCTTCGGGGGCTCCTGACCAGCCTGCTGGTTGTAGAAGGGACCCTGCTGCTGGTCAGCGCCGGGCTGAGGACCAGCCTGTGCACCAGCACCCTGATACATCTGCTGCGAGGCAGTCTGCCAAGCGGCGTTCAGGGCATTGATGGCAGAGTCGATAGCAGCAATGTCGCCAGCCTTGTGGGCGTCCTTCAACTGCTGCAGTGCCTGTTCGATAGCGGGCTTGTGCTGGGCAGGAATCTTGTCGCCAATCTCCTGCAGCTGATTCTCCGTCTGGAAAATCATCGAGTCAGCCTGATTCATCTTGTCCACACGCTCACGCTCACGCTTGTCGTTCTCGGCGTTCTGCTCTGCCTCGGCCTTCATGCGGTTGATCTCGTCCTGCGACAGACCTGACGAAGCCTCGATGCGGATGGCCTGCTCCTTACCGGTAGCCTTATCCTTGGCCGATACCTTCAGAATACCGTTGGCGTCGATGTCGAAGGTCACCTCAATCTGAGGAATACCACGACGGGCAGGAGCAATACCTGTCAGGTTAAACTGACCGATCGACTTGTTCTGAGCTGCCATCGGGCGCTCACCCTGCAGCACGTGGATAGTTACCTCTGTCTGATTGTCAGCAGCAGTCGAGAACACCTCGCTCTTCTTGCAAGGAATGGTCGTGTTGGCCTCGATGAGCTTGGTCATCACACCGCCCATAGTCTCGATACCCAGTGTCAACGGAGTCACGTCGAGCAGCACGATGTCGCCTACTCCACCCTCCTTGTTCAGAATGGCACCCTGGATAGAAGCACCTACGGCCACCACCTCGTCAGGGTTCACACCCTTTGAAGGCTCTTTGCCAAAGTAGTTCTTCACCAGCGTCTGCACGGCGGGGATACGGCTCGAACCACCTACGAGGATAACCTCGTCGATATCGGCAGTATTCAGCTTGGCGTCAGCCATAGCCTTCTGACAAGGTGCCAGACAAGCCTGAATCAGATCATGAGCCAACTGCTCGAACTTCGCACGTGTCAGTGTCTTCACCAAGTGCTTGGGAACACCGCCAACGGGCATGATGTACGGCAGGTTGATCTCCGTCGATGTGCTTGACGACAGCTCAATCTTTGCCTTCTCGGCAGCCTCCTTCAGACGCTGCATAGCCATCGGGTCGTCCTTCAGGTTGGCACCCTCGTCGTTCTTGAACTCCTGAACGAGCCAGTCGATGATGACCTGGTCGAAGTCGTCACCGCCAAGGTGTGTGTCACCATTGGTCGAGAGCACTTCGAACACACCGCCACCGAACTCCAGGATCGAGATATCGAACGTACCGCCACCCAGGTCGAACACGGCAATCTTCATGTCCTTGTTGGCCTTGTCAACACCGTATGCCAAAGCGGCAGCTGTGGGCTCGTTCACAATACGCTTCACGTTCAGACCGGCAATCTGGCCTGCCTCCTTCGTAGCCTGACGCTGAGAGTCCGAGAAGTAGGCAGGAACAGTGATAACGGCGTCCGTCACCTCCTGGCCCAGATAGTCCTCAGCGGTCTTCTTCATCTTCTGCAGCACCATAGCCGAAATCTCCTGCGGAGTATACTTACGGCCGTCGATGTCAACACGGGGATAACCACCCTCATTTACTACAGTATAAGGTACGCGCGAGATTTCCTTCTCGGTCTGCTGCCAGTTCTCACCCATGAAGCGCTTAATCGAATAAACGGTCTTCTTCGGGTTCGTAATAGCCTGACGCTTGGCGGGATCGCCAATCTTGCGCTCACCATTTTCCACAAAACCAACGACAGAAGGCGTCGTACGCTTGCCCTCGCTGTTGGCAATCACAACGGGCTCGTTGCCTTCGAATACGGCAACACAGCTGTTAGTTGTTCCTAAGTCAATTCCAATAATTTTTCCCATAGTTGTATATTTTTTATATGTTAATAATCACATGAATTCTCACATTTTGACACTGACAAGATAGCAAAGTGCGTGCCAAAATAAAAAAAAATGAAGAATATAATGACATTTTGGCACAAGTTAGAAAAATTATTTGTAACTTTGTCGGCAGAATATCGATATTAGACAAAAAAACATCATGATGAAAAGAATGATTTTGTTGGCAGGAATGGCTGTTGCCATGACCGCTGCTATGGCTCAAGACACGGATTACATCGTGAAGACGAAGAATGTAAAGAAGACAGCTGTCGCCGCAGCAGTCACCGCAGACGACGTCGTTGCCGAGGATGCCGAGCCAAAGGACTTTATGGGTAAGAACTTCCGTTTCTACAGCATGTGCGACTGGAAGGAGGGTATGCGATTCATGGTGATTCCCGAGAAGTACGACCTGTTGGTTAACACCTTCCGCGACATGGCCACCAACAAGGAGGCCAGCAGCGGACGCCTGCGCCACCACATCATGGTCTACAAGGGTCACGAGGATATGCCAAACGGGCGCGTCCACATCAATTTCTATTGCGAGACCGACAAGAAGAGCTACTACTACGAGCTGCCCAACGGCACGTTCGATGACTACTGCTACGGCAAGCTGGGTGTCCCCACCCTGGCCTATCTGGGCGATGTCGACAAGGCCCGCGAGTTGCTCATGGACCAGCCGCTCATCACGCGTACCCAGTTCTTCCGCATTGATACCGAATACGACGGCGACGGATTCCAGGAGGTGAAATACCCGAAGAACAAGCTGGTCACCGTCAAGGCTATCGGCGTAGGCACCCGTGCGTTCCCCGTCAAGATTATCGTCGAGGACGAGAATGGCGAACAGTTCTATCAGAATGTGGCCATGTCGAAGACTAACTGCGGCATGCGCGACGACGAGTTCGACGTCGACAACGCTAAATTCCTCTTCGAGGGCTCGTTCGAGTTCACCGGTGCCGAGATGGAGGTGTCGAAGGACTACAAGACCTACCTGAACCAGACCGTCCACAATAAGTTCGCTACAGCCATGAGCAGTAAGGGTGCCGGTAAGGAGCGCGACGTGAAGGTGCCACGCTTCACAGGTTTCATCATCGACGAAATCAACCGTAACAAGAATCAGGAAGGCTACTACACGCTGACACTGCGCGAAGTGGAGACCCGCCGTATCTACTATAAGGACATCACCTTCAACGAGGACAACCGCGGACCCCGCGAGGACTACTTCGGCTATCTCTTCGGCATGGGTGAAGGTACATCGCGCAACACCACCCTCGAGACGCGTACCGCCATCCGCGAAGGCCGTGTCATTCCCGGTATGACTATGGAGGAGGTTGAGATGGCTGTGGGCGAAAGCACCAACAAGCTGACCACCAGCGACGGCGTGACCGAGTGGTGGTATCCGCGTTCCAACAGTGTGCTGGTCGTCCAGTTCACCAAGGACGGCATCGTCAAGAAGGCTGGAGCCCGTGCCGCAGGAAACGGCGCAACTACCAAGAAACGCCGCATGGCCGAGCAGAGTGCCGGCAGCACGCGCCTGACGGGAAGCGGTTTCTCAAGCAAAGGCAACGCCACTCCTATACAATAATAAGTAAGGGCCGCAAGTTTGCGGCCCTTACTTATTATTGATTATTCTCTGCAATCTTCGCCATGATCTTGGCTTCAATCTCGTCACACAGCTCGGGATTGTCCTTCAGCAACTCCTTCACCGCAGCATCACCCTGCCCCAGCTTGGTGTCACCATACGAGAACCACGAACCGCTCTTCTTGATGATGTTGTATTCAACACCCAGGCTCACGATTTCGCCAACCTTCGAGATACCCTCGCCATACATGATTTCGAACTCGGCTTTACGGAAGGGAGGAGCCACCTTGTTCTTCACTACCTTCACCTTCACCTGACTACCAATGGCGGTCTCGCCGTCCTTGATGGGCGCATTCGACTTGCGGACGTCGATACGCACTGAGGCATAGAACTTCAGCGCATTACCACCCGTCGTGGTCTCGGGACTGCCAAACATGACACCAATCTTCTCGCGCAGCTGGTTGATGAAGATACAGGTCGTCTTGGTCTTCGAAATGGTACCGGTCAGCTTACGCAGGGCCTGGCTCATCAGACGGGCATGCAGACCAACCTTGTTCTCACCCATGTCACCCTCGATCTCAGCCTTGGGAGTCAGCGCAGCCACCGAGTCGACAACCAGGATGTCGACAGCCGACGAACGAATCAGCTGGTCGGCAATCTCCAGCGCCTGCTCACCATTGTCGGGCTGCGAGATATACAGATTGGCGATATCCACACCCAGCTTCTCGGCATAGAAGCGGTCGAAGGCGTGCTCAGCGTCGATGAAGGCAGCAACGCCGCCGGCCTTCTGACACTCGGCAATGGCATGGATGGCCAGCGTGGTCTTACCCGACGACTCCGGACCGTAAATCTCGATGATGCGGCCCTTGGGGTAACCGCCCACACCCAGTGCGGCATTCAGACCTATCGAGCCCGTGGGAATCACCTCGATGTTCTCAATCTTTTCTTCACCCATCTTCATGATGCTGCCCTTGCCGAAGCTCTTCTCAATCTGAGCCAACGCATTCTGCAAGGCTTTCATCTTTTGCTCTTGCGGGGTCAAATTCTCTTTCTCTTCTTTTTCTTTCTTTGCCATAATATAATATGTTTAGTTTATTATAGTTTACATGTTACTGTCTGACCTTCATACGTCACCGACTGTCGACTGCCGTCGGGGGTGATAACGATAAAGGTGCGCTTTCCGATCATGCCGGGATAGCTGCCCTGGCGACTGCCAATGGTCAGCGTCCGCGTGCGGTTGTCCCACTGCATCGGAATCACGCTGTAGACGCCCTGCTCGTAACGATAGCTGTCGCCCTCGTCCTCATACAGGGAGAACCGTCCGTCAGCACCGGGATAGACGCGCAGCTCCAGCTCGTCCCACGACTTCTCGCCGACGTACTGCATCACCGGACCCATAGGCACGATGCTGCCTGCACGGACAAACATCGGCACACGGTTCAGCTGCGTTTCCAGCGTCACCGTCTGGCCGCCCTTATATCGCTTACCCGTCCAGAAGTCGTACCATTCGGCACCCTCCGGCAGGTATTTCACAGCGCTCTTCTTCGCCGCCCAATCAATTCTTAATTCTTCATTCCTAATTCTTAATTCATTCCGGTCCCATCCCGTCATAGCGTCCGTGCGGATAATTTTCTCCTCCGTATACTGCGGGTCTACAATGGGACAAGCCAGGATGCTGCGACCGAACATAAACTCGTCGGTCATGTTCCACACGCGCTTGTCGCTGGCGAAGTCGGAAAACAGCGGACGCATATAGCTGTCGTTGTTCGACGTCACCTGCCAGGCGGTACTATATAAATAAGGTATAAGCTGGTAGCGCAGACCGATGGCCTCCTCAATGGCGTCGTACACGGGATCTCCCTTCTTGCCGAACTGCCAGATCTCGCGGGGCGCATCGGCACCATGACTGCGGAACACCGGACAGAACAGTCCGTACTGCATCCAGCGTACGTACAGCTCCTGGAACTGCGGATTCTTGGGAGCCGACGCCGGACCCATTGTGTTATAGGCATTACAAAAGAAACCGCCGATGTCGGTATTGAAGTTGGGGTTGCCCGTCAGCGTGAAGCTCAGTCCGGCAGGCACCTGCTTGCGCAGCATATCCCACGACGAGTTCACGTCGCCGCTCCACATGTTCGAACCGTAGTGCTGCTGTCCGGCAAACGACGAGCGTGTCATGATGAACACGCGCTTCGGGCTGTCGGCATAATCCCTGCGCTGCGACTGATAGATGCCACGAACTGTCTCCAGCGGGAAGGCGTTACGCTGCGAGCGCCACGTGCCGCCATACACCTTGTGGTTGTAGTCGGCCTCCGTCGGATAGAAACAGTCCGGATCCGTCGAGTCCATCCACCAGGCGTCCGTGCCATAGTCGTACAGCTTTCTCAGGTATTTCCAATAGATGTCGCGGGCCACGGGACTGAAGGCGTCATACACCTTTACGCCCGACGGATAGTCCTCCTTCATTGGCGGCCACACATGCGAGATACCGCTCTGCGGCCACGTCTCGAAAGGCATCAGCAGGCCCTTTTCGTTCAACTCACGGAACTGCTTGGTCTGCGGTCCGAAACTGGCCCATATCGAAATCATGAAGTGGGCGTGCTTCCGGTGCACGTTCTCTATCAGCTGCTTGCCGGTGGCAAAGTCCTCCGACAGGAAGTCCATTGCGTTCCACAGGTAGTTCGAACCCCAGTACTGCCAGTCCTGGATGATACCGTCCAGCGGCACCTGCAACTCGCGGTACTTGTCGACGATGCTCTCCGTCTCCCGTGCGGTCTTATAGCGTTCCTTCGACTGCCAGAAGCCATAGGTCCACAACGGAAACATCGGCACGTCGCCCGTCAGCCAGCGCATCTGGGCTATCACGCCGTCGGCACTGCCGCCATACATGAAGTAATAGTCCACGCCCTGACCGGCCTCCGAGGTGAATGTCATACCATCCTGTCCGTCGGCAAAGTCCGTGGGCGAATAGTTCTCCCAGTACAGGCCCCAGCCCTTAATCGACTGCAGCACGTTCTGGAAGTCCTCCAGGTTCGACTGCTCCATGCGCTTCTGCGTGCCGCGGCGGTTCATCTTGCCGTCCTGGATGGTACCCAGGCCGTAGATGGCCTCGTCCTTGTCCAGCAGAAAGGTCTGACTCACCTGCCACTCGTCGATGGTCTTCCGAATCAGGCTCCAACCACCCTCGCGCAGCAGCACCTTGCCCTTCGCCGTCAGGAACGTCAGGCGCCCCTGGGCGTCCTGCCTGACCGTCAGTTCACTGCTCTTCCACGTGTTGCCGCTCTTCGCGACGGCCACCTCGCCGGGCTTGGCTGTCACCACCAGACTCTTCGTCGGCGTGCCCTTCACCACATGCACCATGTTCGGGGCCATGAACTCTATCTTCACATCCTGAGCCCAGCCCACCACGGTGGTCAGCACCACGGTCAATGCTATCAGTATTCGCTTCATCGTCTGTCGTCGTTGGACTGTTGTTTCTAATTCCAAGTCTCCGTCGTGAATCTCGTGCCAAGGCAGACCCTGCTTGTTCAGTTGCTCCATAAACGGATCGGGGTCAAACTCCTCCACATTGTGCACGCCGGGCTTCTTCCACAGACCCTTGCAGAACATCATCGCACCAATCATCGCCGGCACGCCCGTAGTATACGACACGCCCTGCATGCCCGTCTCTTCGTAGGCCGCACGGTGCGAACAGTTGTTATACACATAGTAGGTATGCTCCCGTCCGTCGTTGCCGATACCGCGAATCCTACAGCCGATGCTCGTCTCGCCTTCGTAGTTCTCGCCCAGATCCTGCGGATTGGGCAGCACGGCCTTCAGGAACTGCAGGGGCACAATTTTTACTTTGGCTACGCCACTGCCGTCGGCCAGTGGAGCCTCGTACTCGACCTCGTCGATGCGACTCATGCCGATGTTCTGAATCACCTCCAGGTGCTTCAGATACTGCTGTCCGAAGGTCATCCAGAATCGGGCACGCTTAATCGTCGGATAGTTAATCACCAGCGACTCGATTTCCTCGTGGTGCAACAGGTAGCTGTCGCGCGGACCGATGTTCGGATACGTCAGGTCCTTGTGAATCTCCAGCGGCTCCGTCTCCACCCACTGGCCGTTCTCCCAGTAGAGGCCCTTCTGCGTAATTTCGCGGATGTTAATCTCGGGATTGAAGTTGGTGGCAAAAGCCTTATGGTGGTCGCCGGCATTACAGTCGACGATGTCCAGATACTGAATCTCCTTAAAGTGGTGCTTGGCGGCGTAGGCCGTATAGATGCTCGTCACACCCGGGTCGAAACCGCAGCCCAGAATAGCTGTCAGTCCGGCCTGCTCGAAGCGCTCGCGGTAGGCCCACTGCCACGAGTACTCGAAGTGAGCCTCGTCCTTCGGCTCGTAGTTCGCTGTGTCCAGGTAGCTGCATCCGCAAGCAAGACAGGCGTCCATAATCGTCAGGTCCTGATAGGGCAACGCCAGGTTTATCACCAGCTCGGGCTTGTAGTCATCGAACAGCGCCTTCAGCTGCTCCACGTCGTCAGCGTCCACCTGTGCCGTCTTGATGTCCAGCGTGTAGCCTGCCTTATGGATGTCCTCCACGATCTTGTCGCACTTCGCCTTCCTGCGACTGGCAATCATAAACTCCGTAAACACGTCAGCATTCTGAGCAATCTTGAATGCTGCCACTGTTGCGACGCCCCCGGCGCCAATCATTAATACTCTAGCCATAGTTTTATTTAGTTTTTTCGTTATTACGTTATTACGACATTTTATTTATCTCTTCCGAACGAATTCCCAGCGCTGCCATCAGCGAATAGCCCAGAATCTCCTGTCGGAAGTTCCCGCCCTCCATGGGCTGCATGGCCAGCACCGTCACGTGCTTGTCGGGGTCGGCGTGGCGCAATCCTTCGCGCACCTTCTGGAATATCTCCTCGGCATTCGGCACCACAATCATCCGCTTCACCTCCTCGGCATTCGCAATAATCTGCATCGAGTCCACAAACAGGTCGTCCATCGTCGTCAGCTCCTCCACGGGAACGCAGCTCATCAGAAACTCCCCCAGCCTACCCGTAAACGCCTTACCGTCCAGTTCGGCGAAGCTGCCCGGCGCGAAGTTATCCATTTTCAGGCCCTTGTGCAACAGCACCACCTGGACACTTCGCTGGATCACTTGGGGACGGTTCTGATGATCACAGTCGACTTTCGACGACGGATCAGCAGAACCGTCCCCATGATCCGCTGGCCGCAGTCCGCCGTCCAGCGCCACGCACTCCAGCCACTGCGCCATATCGGCCTGCGGAATCCGCCGACCTATCATGCGTTCGAAATTCACTATCAAGTCAAATGCCACCTTGTCCACGTAGTCTGCGTCGACCAGAATGACATTCTCACACCATTTCGTTTCTTTCATGCCTGCAAAGATAGTGAAAATCGAACGAAAAACCAAATAATTTTGAGTTTTTCTGAGATGCAGCCTATCTTCGACGAAGTCAAGGGTAATAAAAAAAATCGGACTGACCTCACATCAGCCCGATTTTTTTAGTTTGAAAAATTTTCTTTTAGATTTTGTTTAATTTTGAGGCCTTCAGGCCGCCCCCCATCAAGGTCCTCAAATATGTATCTTCCAGCAAAATGGCATGATTTTTTTCACGAAAATACAAATCCGGTTGCTTTTCCGTGTAAAAAATGGGAGAGACATGGGCGAGACCCTAGCGAGCAATGGGAGCAATGCTAGCCATGACCACTTTAGATGCCAAATGAAGGCTTCCACTTTATACAAAGAACTTCCCAACGGAAACGCCTCACGCCTTATGCTATTCTAACCAACGGGGTTTTAGTTAAAGCAAGTGAACTTCTGTTAAGTCCATTAACATATTTCGCGCTTTTTGCCGATTTAACGATTTTAACAGAATTCCCTTAAAACGTTAAGGGGAAAAATCGCCATCTTCAGCCTCATTGGGCTAAAGGACCTTGCTTGATAATTCCATTCCCTAAATAGTTTTATTTATGCGCGCGAATCGCAGATGAATTCAGCCTCCGAACGCTTCGAATTCAGCCTCCAAACCCGCGTAGCGATGTCATTGGCGAACATGTTGGCAAACTGCTAAAAGATGATGGCAAACCTTTAGACGCCTATTCAGAAATTCCTTGGCAAGCCATTTATGGTCTTAGGAACATAAAAGGTAATTGTCGATTCATTCCGATAGTCTCTACGACTCATTCGAATAGTCTCTATGGGGGTATAGGGACTATTCGAATGACTTGTTCGGATAATCTGAACGACACAAAGAAACTATCCGGACGAGGAATAGGTCACTTCCTTCTGTTAGATAAAAGGCTCTTATTGCACAATAAGTGGCTGTTATTGGAAAATAAGTACCGCTTATTTGGAAATACTCCCAGAGTATTCGGAAATACTCCCAGAGTATTCGGAATTACTCTCGGAGTTTTGAAAACGGCGGTGGGAGATTATTTCCATCTACCACTAATCTTCCACCACTATCATTCCTTTAAATAAAGGCATTCCAAAAGGCTGGTGGCAGTATGGCAGTAAAAATGTGAAAATTTGCATAAATACGTACTCACGTGAAGAAACTTCTGGCACTGACCGCATTGGGCACGCCCAGCTGCTTAAATTTTGGCTTTTTTGTTTTTACAACAAAGTGTATCACCCCCGCGATACATGGGTTTTTGAGGCGGGAGGGGACTTCATGCAAAAATATTTTGTAGTTCAAGAATTAAACCGTAACTTTGCAACGTAAATGCAACAATCCAAAACAACGATGATGAAAGAAATGATACGATTGCTGGTGATGATGGCGGTGATGCTGGCGGGAACTGCGACAGCAGAGGCGCAGGAGGCGAAGGCACAAGCGAAGGCACAGGAGGCGGTGGTGAACAAGCAGGAGGCGGTGGTGAACAAGCAGGAGGTGGTGGTGAACAAGCAGCGGCACTTTCGGAAGACGGTGCCTGCGGGGAACTACAGCGGCATCTGCTGGATGGGGGGCGAGCGCTATGCCGTCGTGGACGACAAGTCGCCGACGGCGGGGTTCCGGCCGATGACTATCGTGGTGGACTCGCTGACGGGTGACATTTTGTCAGTACGGGCTGACAGCCTGGTGACGAGCCACCAGCCGAACCGCGACGAGGAGGGCATCTGCTATGTGGCGCAGACGAACACGGTATTCGTCAGTGGCGAGAAGGACGGACAGATCATTGAATACGCACTGGACGGACAGCCCACAGGGCGACGGCTGCACACGCCCGAGGTGTTTGCCAACACATACGACAACCGCGGATTCGAAGCGCTGACGTATAATGCCGTCACCCGCAGGTTTTGGACGACTACCGAGAACACGCTGCGCAGCGACGGCCAGCGCCCCAAGGCGGGGCGCAACATTGCCAACAGGCTGCGGCTGCAGAGCTTTGGTGACGACCTGGAGCCTCGCGAGCAGTATTGGTACATCACAGACACGCTGTCGAGAGGCGGCGCCAAGAGCAAATGTACGCTGGGGGTGAGCGGAATTGCGGCGCTGGACGACGGACGGATTGTGGTGCTGGAGCGACAGGCGCTACGCACCGGCAACGGCATCGGATCGAGCACACGCATACGGCTCTATATGGTGAACCCGCAAGGACACGAGCCCGGCGACACGCTGGAGAAACAGCTGATGACGGAATTCAGCACGCGCATGAACCTGACGCGACGGAACTTTGCCAACTACGAAGGAATCTGCGTGGGTCCGCAGCTGGTGGACGGACGGCAGGTGCTGCTGCTGGTGGCTGACTCGCAGAACCAGCACAAAGGGATGCTGCGCGACTGGTTCAGGTCGGTGGTATTTTAGTGGTGAGTGGTGAGAAAAAACAAAGGCGAATCGGAATGATTCGCCTTTATTCTTTGTTACCCGAAGTACGATTACTTCTGAATGACTTGACCTTCGGTCGAGCTTGTTCACGTTCGATAAAGCTAGAACGAGTTCTGCTTTATTCTCACTTAATCACAACTTGACCTTCGGTCGAGCTTGTTCACGTTCGATAAAGCCAGAACGAGTTCTGCTTTATTCTCACTTAATCACAACCTTTTTACCGTCCTTAATGACTACACCCTTGTAGTTCTCAGAAACCTGCTGACCAGCGAGGTTGAAAGCGGCAGCGTTAGCCTTCTCGGCCTTAACGCCCTGGATGCCAGCGGTGCCGGTCTTGAACTCGAAGCCATAGAAGCCGAGCTTAGAACCTGCGCAGTAAACCTTGTAGGTCTTGTTGGCCTTGACGTTGAAAGTGTAAGTGCCATAGTACTTCTCGTCGACCTTGATACCGTTGAAATCCTCGAGAGCGGTGCCGTCTTCCTCAATATAGAAAGCCTTGTCGGCGTTCAGCACAACAGCAACAGTGATGTTACCATCGATAGAAGGAGTGAGCAGGTAGAAAGTACCATTCTCCTTGTTACCATTGGTGCCGTTACCGGGAGTGTAAGCAGCATAACCCTCAACCTGAGTGTCGGCCTGAGCTGCCTTGAAATCGTCGCCACCTTCACCGAAGACCAGCTTGCAGTTCTCTACACGCTTAGCCTTTGCCTGCTGTGTACCAGCAGCGATGGTCTCGCCCTCTTCCATGGCATACTTGCCCTGAGCGTTAACTGTCAAAGCCATTGCGGCTACTGCAATAAGAGTAAAAATTTTCTTCATACGCGTTGTTTTGTTTGTTAAATTGTTAGTAAAATTAATATCTTCGTATTCGTTTTGTGCATAATAACACGGTGCAAAGTTACGCTTTTTGCAGAAAACAGCCAAATATTTAACGTTTTTATCACAAAAAAAGCACGCAAAGGTTTACGAAACAGGCAGAAAAAGGAAGGGCGGGCACCTGATGCGGTGCCCACCCCCACTCTATTGTGGATTCACAAAGGGAATCAGTTCAGCACTTCTGATGCATTCCAAACCTTGGTGGCCAGCACGGTACGCATGCTGTCCTTCGACAGCGTCATGGTGACGGCGAAGTCGCGCTTGGGGTTCTTGGCATCGTCGAAGAGCGACGTGGGCAGCATGACCTTCTGCACGATGTCGTTCTCGGCATTGGGCAGAGCAGCAACGCTGTTGAAGCTCTTCATGGCGTAGTCTAACTCGACATACATGGGATGCTCGATAATCTTGATGAGCTTCTCGCCATAGATGGTGGTGTCGCGCAACTCGACGAAACGAGCCTGTGCTGCCTCGGAGAGACTGCCGGGATTGGAGAGCGTGAAGTCAATCCAATAGTCCTGCTTGTCGCCCTGGGTGTGATTGGCCATAGGATCGCCCGTGATGTCGTTGTCCCTATTGCAGCTGAAGAACGTAGCCGACATGGCCAGAACAGCCACCAGTACAGTTACAAATTTATAAATCTTCATAGTCTTACTTATTATTATTTATTATTTTTTATTTAGGGCGCAGCCCGCTTACTTTCCCTTCAGCAGACGCTGGCAACCAGCACCACTCTTGTAGATGGCTGAGTTGAAGACGATGTCGTTCTGCTTGTAGTAGAGGCCGTCGATACCCTTGTCGGTATGATAGTCCTTACCGGTAGGCGTCTCGCCGATGAAGTACTTCGGATTGGGATCCAGCATCAGGTCGGTAGCACGCAAGGTCTGATCGCAATGAACTTCCAGCTCGGCTTCACCTGCGGGATAGATACCCTCGCCACCCTTGATGAACTTACCAGGAGCATTCGACGTAGCATTGAATGCGTTGGCCGAGAAGGGCTGACCGTTGGTCAGATACTCTTCATCGTTGGTGGTCCAGTTGTTGTAGATGTTGAAGGTGACCTGTCCGCTGCCGTCGCCACCCTGGATGTTACGGGTGTCCCAACCAGCACCGTTCATGAGACGGTTCTTGTCGTTAGCATCCTTGGTGAGGATGATGACGTTGTCGTGGAACTCGAGCAGTGAACCACCAGGATTGTAGCGGGTGTTCAGAATCGGGTTGTTGGCCACGGTACAGAAGTTGACGAAGGTGTTGTGGTGCAGGCTGATGTGCCAGCGTACACTCTCGTCCCAAACCAGATTGCGGTTGTTGTCGGTAACGACTGAGCGCTTCGGGTTGTTGTAGAATACGCAGTCGCTGATTTCGACATCCTGCAAGATGTTGGACTTGGTCTTTCCGTTGTGGTCGCCGAAGATGTAGGCGTAGTCACCACCGGTCTGTGCATAGTATCCGCAGTTGTAGAAGTCGCAGCCTACGAGGCGGATGTGCTGGATGTAGAAGTCGTTAGAACCCTGAATACGGAAGAATCCGCGGATGAGACCCTGGAACGAGCAGTTGCGCCACTCGAGCGTGGTGACGTTGATACCCATACCGTTGGAGTACATGTTCATAAAGTAGTTACCGACGGCACCGCCGATACCCTCCTGAGCATGTCCGTAGTTGGTGGCCTGCGGCACGTTGACGTCGAGGTCCATGAAGCGGACGGAGTCGATGTCGAGCGTGATAGAGGCATTCTCACCGGCAACGGGCTGACGACCCAGCATGAAGTTACAGGTGCGGACACTTGAACCAGACTTGTACATACCGGCCAGATAGAACTTGGCGCGACCCTTACCAGCTGCCAGGTCGGCAGGATTGGTACGGATGGTGAGACCCTTGTAGATCTGAACGTTCGAGCTGACGAAGTAGGTCTTGCCGCCTTCCAGATAGAACTGCTGGTTCTCGGCAGATGTGCTGCTGGCGCAATAGTCGTCCAGAATCTGGTCGAGCTTGCAAGCCTGATACTGCGAGATGTCGTAGATGTTCCAGGTAGCAGGATCGGTACCAACGGTATCGTTAGCCCATACGACGTGGTTGACGAGGATGGGAGGAGCGGGAGTACCCTTGGTGCGCTTCATCGTGGTGTTGAAGCAAGCGTCGATGGCCAGCGGAATCTCCTTGTCCCAAACGTTGATGTTGTAGCAAGAGTTCTCGGAGAGTCCCTCGACAACGATCTCGGCAATGCCTGCCTCGTTCCATGCCGACTCGGGAATGTCGTACTTGACGAACTTGGCAGGAACGACAGCGTTGGGCGTACCGGCGTTGGGCTCGAAGGTCAGGTAGTCGACAGCAAGCATGTTCTGCTCGGCATCCTTGAAGTGCCAGTACTGACGGAACTTGTCCTTCTCGGCATCCTTATAGGTAGCAATGTTGCGGTTGAGGGTTACCTTCATCGAGGTCTTGGTGATGTCGGACACCTGGATGACAAAGGGCACCCAGTCGCGGGCACTGGTCTCGAGGGCTACGTAGTCGGCCCACTCACGGAGGTTACCCATGCCGTGCCACAGCGAGTTCTTCGGATCGTTCTTCCAGTCGGCGTCGGGGGTGTTGAGCACATCGTAGACACCCGACTCGCCATTCCACAGCTGATAGCCGGCAGGATTGAACGAGTGGAGGGCACGGATGGCAAAACGATAGACGGACTGATAGTTCAGATTCTCGATGATGAGGTTGTAGCGGTTCTTGTCGGCAATGACGACATGGCCAACGAGCGACTTGCCTTCCTCGTTATTGAGCGACTGGTTCCAGCCATTCTCACCTTCAGCGACATAGGCCACGGGGGTGGTCCACATGATTTCATAACCTACGGCGTCGTCGACTACATACCAATACAGGTTGGCGGTGTTGTAGTCGGTAATGACGGTATTGTAGGGGTCGTTCGAACCCTTGTTCGTACTGTTGTCGTTACGGAACATGGGGCGGAACAAGCGACCATCGGCACCTTCGGGCACGCTGTTGTTGTCATCGTCCTTACAAGAGTAGAAGGACAATGTCGTCAGAAGGGCCAGTGATAACAATAATATCTTTTTCATATCAATTATCAATTTTCAATTATCCATTAATAACCATAGTAGTTCTTATAGACACCACCCGAGCGGGCAATAGCTTCGTCAGGAATAGGCAGCAGATAGCGCACAGCAGGCAGACGGCTGATGTTGGCCTGGGCATCGTTAGGATTGATGCTGAAGGGCTGTGCAGAGCCATTGTTGACGACAACGATGTTGCCGGCCTGATTGATGCGGATATAACCATAGAGCGAGTAGACAACCTGGTTCTTGGGCGTACCGTCGTCGTTCGACCAAGCCAGCGTAGTGGTGGTCCAGGCAACGGTATTGGATGCTGTCGACAGACCGGTGATAGTCTTCGGCGACACAGCCTCGAAGTCCATCTCGTTGTCCTCGAAATACTTGGCAGGAGCGGTACCTGTGGGGTTCTGCATAGCACCATTGTAAGGATTAGCCACGTAGAACATGTAGACGCCACGGTTGGGGAAGTTCGGATCGACATAGTTGCGGACGAGGATAGAGTACATGCTCTGTACGAATACCTCGCTGTAGGGCACCTTGTCGTACTCCTCGACCATGTCGATGTAAGACGACGTACCGGCCATAGCCTCGGTGACTGCATAGTAGTCGAGGAAGGTAAAGAACACCTTCTCGGCATACATGTTGTTGCGGACGAGGTCCTTCCAACGCATGTTCTCGCCGGCAAACTCCCACTTGCGCTCGTCGAGCACCAGCTTCAGGAAGTCGGCCTTAGAAGTAGCGGCAGCGACATACTGGTCGACCTTCTCGGCCTGAGCCTCAGAGTCGAAGGCACGACGGCGAACGGTCTTCAGTGCCTCCTGAGCGGCAGCGGTAGGACCAGAGAGTTCGTTCTCGGCCTCGGCAAACATCAGCAGCACGTCGGCATAGCGGATGTAGGCGAAGTTGATACCAGTAGCACCCGTGGTGGTCTTACCCAGACCATTCGAGTTCCACAGCTTCGACCACTTGTTGTTGTGCATAGCATAGTCGAGGCGCATGGTGGGCAGGCCCTGGTTAGAATAGTACCACAGACCGCAGATGTAGTCGCGGCGCACGTCGAGGCTGTCGAATGAGTAGCCGTAGAAAGCAGTAGTGCGTACGCCACCGCTGGTAGCACCCCAGGCAGAGTTCGTATAGTCGGTCTCCACACCGGTGTCGACACCGTTCGTCGGACCCTGGGCATAACCCCAGTTACCGTTGGTCTCCTTGGCAAAAGGAATCTCGAAGATGGGGTCGTCGCCAGTAGAAGCCACGAAGTTACACTCGTCGATGAACACGTCGCGGAAGCTCTTGTTCAGACGGTGACCACCAGCGTCGATGATGCGCTTGGTGTAGTCGCGGGCAATGATGTAATACTCCTGATAGTTGGAGGGACGTGTCATCTGATAGTTGGTGGCGTCGTTGGCATCGTGGTTCAGCGAGTAACCGCCAGCCTGCAGGGCCAGACGGGCTATCATGGCGTAGGCAGCCTCCTTGGTGATACGCTCGGGGGCAGCCACCTTACCATCCTGGTCGGAGTACATATACTCGGCAGCGTGGCGCAGGTCGGCGATGAGCGCGTCGCTCACCTGCTGACGCGGCGTGATGGCGGGATTCAAGTCGTCAGTCTCGTAAGTAGACTTCAGCGTGAAGGGGATGTCGCCCCAGTAGCTCAACAGCTCGTGATAGAACATGGCGCGCATCACCTTGGCCTCACCCATCATCTGGGTCAGACTGGTAACCTTGGGCACCTGAACGGTGCTGATGGTACCGTCGGCAGCCTCAGAGGCAGCGTCCTCGGTCTCTTCCTTATAGATGCTGCTGTTCTGCAGGTTGAAGATGAACTCGTTGGCTGTCTCGACAGCTGAATAGAGGTTGTTCCAAAGTGTTTCCACGTTGTTGGCGTCGGAACGCACGTCGAAACGACGGGGCTGATTGCCAGCTGCGGCTTCGTTCGAGTTGGCATAGAAGTCAACGTCGCTGTTCAGCTGGAAATCGTTATACAGCTTGCCACCGAACAGGTTGTCGGAGCAAACCTTTGCATAGACGCCATACAGGGCGGTACGTGTCTCACCCTCGGAGCCGAACACCAATTCCGTACTTGCTACGTTGGTGGCCGGATCTGTTTCCAAATAGTCGTTGCACGAAGTCAACGCCAGCATGGCCAGTCCACTGATAAATATCTTATTAAGTTTCATATCGTTTTCAATTTTCAATTACTAATTATCAATTAGAACGTAACGTTGACACCACAAGAGAATGTACGTGCACGCGGATAGCGGTTGTAGTCCATAGAAGGAGTGAGACCCGACTGTACGTCCACCTCAGGATCGTAACCAGAATACTTGGTCAGGATGAAGAGGTTGGAAACAGACACATACGCGCGAACCTTATTTAAATAGATCTTCTTGATAACACTCTTCGGCAAGGTGTAGCCGAGGGTAATGTCAGAGCAACGGATGAACGAGCCGTCCTCGACGAAGGAGTCGAGCATGATATTAGTAACCAGGTCGGCGGGATTCCACTTGTTGACGTTGGCATTCATGTCCTTATAGAGACCGGGCATACCGTCGAGGTTACCATTCTTATAGAGAGACTCACCGGTGATGTCGTGTCCGCTCAGGTCGGTATAACCGTCGGGAGCACTGTAACGCCAGCGGCCGTCAGCAAACTTAGCATAAACGTTGGTGAAGTTGTTCTGGCTGCTCGACATGCTTGACAATGCATAAGCAGTAGCATTGTAGACGTCGAAGTCGAGCATGTAGGTGAAGTTGGCTACGAAGTCGAAGTCCTTCCACTGACCAGAGATACCAAAACCACCCTGCCACTTCGGCGTGGTGCGACCAATGACGGTCTTGTCGTTCTGGTCGATCTGTCCGTCGCCGTTCAAGTCCTTGATGCGGATCTTGCCAGGCATGGTAGAATAGCCTGAGTGTGAACCACCCAGCACACCGTTACCCGAGTTGCCCTCGTAACCGTCGGTGATGGTACCGCCAACGAGAATGCCATTGACAACACCCTTACCCTTCGGGTTGGCAGCATAGGTCGATGTGGTAGGATACAGGAACTCGTCCCAAGTGTAGAGTCCGTCGTAGACGTAGCCGTACATCAGACCGAGCTCGCCGCCCACCTCGAGGAGGTAGTCGTTCTGGTCGCTGGACTTCCAGGCACCTGCGTAGTTGTAGATGCGGGTGTCGGTAGCGTTCAACTCCTTGATGGTCATCTTGTTGTGACCCAGCGTGAAGTTGGCACTCAACACGTAGTCCTTACCGCGAAGGATGTCGCCATTGATGGTTAACTCCCAACCGTTGTTGTTCACCTTACCGATGTTCTGCATCTGACGGCTGTAACCTGACACACTGGGGATGGGCGACTGATAAAGCAGGTCGCGAGTGGTGTTCCAGTAGATTTCCGGCGTAATGGTGATGCGTCCGCCGAACAGCGAGATGTCGGCTGCCAAGTTGCGGGTGATGGTGGTCTCCCACTTGATGTCCTTGTTAGGATAGCTGCCGGGAGCGCTGTAGTAGAGCTCACCATTGGCGGCAGTGGTAGAAGCGAACTCAGGACCACCCGAGTTGCTTGACGTATAGAGGAAGCGCCACAGGTCGTCGCTGATGTTGTTGTTACCGGCGAGACCGAAGGCGGCGCGAATCTTCAACTGGTCGATCCACTTCACGTCCTTCAGGAACTTCTCGCGATTGACAACCCAAGCACCACTGACTGAGGGGAAGTAACCCCACTGGTTGCCGGGAGCGAACTTCGAGCTACCGTCGGCACGGAACGTAGCCGAGAGCAGATACTTGTGATCGTAGTTGTAAGAAACCTGTCCGAAGAACGATGCGGTGCGGTTTGCCGTAGAGCGCAGCGTGTAGGTGTCGGCAGCATAAGGCTGACCCAGGGCCATGTTGTTGATAGCAGTCTCGGCGTCGATACCACGATCGAACAGGTGAGCGGTCTGCTTGTTCTCCTTATACTGGGTGTTGTAGATTTCCTGACCGAGCAGGAACGACAGGTTGTGCATGTCCTTGATACTCATGTCGTAGCTGGCGGTATTGGTCCAGGTGTACGACTCGGTGGTGCGCTTGGTGAGTGCAGCAACCGGCATCTGCTGGTGGACGGTGCTCTGACCGGTAGAGGTCAGCCAACCCCAGTAGCGCTGGGTATCGCGGAAAGAGATGTTATAGTTACCCTCGGAACGGAGCACGAGGCCCTTGATGGGCGTCCACTTCAGCGAGAACTGCTGAGAGATGGCGTAGCTGTGCTTCTTCTGGGTATTGGTGTTGATATCGCTCACAGGGTTCGTCAGGTTGAAGCGCTCTGCGTCAGCAGCATCCTCCATGATTGAATAGTTACCCCAACCGCGCAGACCACTGGTAGGCTGATAGCGCAGCACACGGTCGACCAGACCACCCGAACCTACGTTGGCACCACCGGCACCCTCGTCGCGACGATAGGTCAGCTTGGGGTTGTAGGTGAACTCGAGGTTCTTGGTAATCTTGGTGTTAAGCTTGAAGTTCACATTGGTACGGCGAACACCAGAACCGAGGATGATACCTACGTCCTCCGACTGGGTCAGCGAGAGGTTGAAACGAGTAGACTCGTTACCACCGCCTACAGTGACGTTGGCCGAATAGCTCATCGGGTGGTTGCCCAATACCTCGTCCTGCCAGTCGTTGGTGGGCTGGTTGTAATAAAGAACGTTATCCTTGGGGTTACCGAAGTCACCGCGGAAGGCCTTCTGCCAGCTGTCGCGGGCACCGCCACCGTTACTCGAGGCGCGGTCGTACATCAGGTCGACAAACTGACCGGTATTCATCAGCTTCATCGAGCGAGTCAGCGACGATACGCTCAGACGACCGTTGAACGACACCTGAACCTTACCGGCCTGGGCGCTCTTGGTGGTGACGATAACAACACCATTACCACCCTTCGCACCGTAGATGGCGGTCAGAGAGGCATCCTTCAGAACGTCGATAGAAGCAATATCCGAGGGAGGGATATCGTTGATGTTAGCCACCTGGAAACCGTCGACGATGAACAACGGGTCGTTCGACTGGGTTACTGACGTAGCACCACGAACGCGGATGTTGATGTCGGCACCAGGCTGACCGTCGGTAGTCGTTACCTGCACACCGGCAATCTTACCCGTCAGGGCCTCAGCGGCTGACGATACAGGAACCACAGCCAGTTTGGCACCCGAGACAGAACCCACGGAACCCGTCAGGTCCTTACGAGCCTTGCTGGTGTAACCAACGACAACGACTTCTTCCAGAGAAGCATTGTCGTCCTGCAAGGTAATCTTCAAATCGCCTCCTGTAGCATTGACCTCCTGGGTGACCATACCGATGTATGATACCACGATGGTCTTCGACTTCTGGAGCTTCAAGGTGAAGTTTCCGTCGAAGTCGGTGACTGCTGCATTCTTGGCATTACCCTTCTCTACTACGGTTGCGCCAATAACGGGTTCTCCCGTCGCGTCCGTAACCGTACCCTTAGCGGTAGTCTGAGCCATAGCCTGGCCACACACTAAGAGCAGACACCATAATAGTGTCAGTCGGAAAATACTCTTAATCTTAACAGACATAAATTAGTAGTTTTAAAAAATTAATAAATAAATAGAATATTCTGGTTGCAAAGGTACAAAGATTTATTAAGATTTCCAAAAGTTAACAAATCTTTCTTTCGTAAACGTTTACGAAAAAACATACAAGAAAAATGCAAAAAGAAAAGCGGAAAGCAAAAGTGCTCTCCGCTCTTCTTAATTTCTTAACTTCTTAACTCCTTAACTTCAAGTATTATTCCTGCTTGAAACCATAGCCGTTGGTGAAGTGGCCGTTAGCCATCACGTTCGGGGTGAAAGGCCACAGATAGATAGGAGCCTTCACGTAGTCGTAGTCGAGGAACAGGTACTTGTTGTATTCGTCTTCAGCCTTCACCAGGTCGACAGCCCAGTTGGTCTTCTTGTAGCCGTCAGCCTCCAGCGCAGCAATCTCGTCGGCGGTGAGCGCCTTGAACAGACCCTTGATGGCCAAGTTGGGAGCATAGTTGTCGGGAATAGCCAGACCAAAAGCACTCCAGTCGTTGTTCACACCACGCCAGCCGGGGAACTGAGCAGGATCGTTCTCGTCGGGACACTGGTTGACAAGGCGCTTGCCCTTACCCAGGTCGACATACTTCGTCCAGATGTACTCAGAAATGGTGTTGCCGTTGTCGAAGGTGAACGAACCGTTAGCCTTCAGACCAGCGAACATCTTGGCAGTCAGCTCCTTGATCTCACGAATCTTCGGACCGATGAGACCTGTGCGGATCAGTGTCCAGCGACGGTCACCCTCACCGGCGAACTCGAAGCCACGCTCCTGAATGACAGCATTCAGCACGGAACCCTCCTTGGCGATGAAGGCATCAGTCTTAGCAGCTGCAGCACCACCGAAGGCACGGTTGCGGATGATGTCCAGATACTGACGGGCAGTATTGTTGTCGCCCAAAGCGGCACAAGCCTCTGCGTAGCCGAGGTAAATCTCAGAGATACGCATGTACGGGCCATTGATACCCGACTTACGCTGGTTGGCAACCCAAGGCTTGTCCTGACGATTCTCGTCCCACTTGTTGCAGGCGATACCACCACCCTTACCCTGTGAACCAGGAGTGAAGGGGAGAATGATCTCGGTACCGTCGGCACCCTTCGTAGCTGTTACGGTGCAGCTGACGTCACGACGCATGTCGGCAGGATCGAACACACCATAGTAGAAGGCAGGATTGATACGGCCCTGACCATAGTTCTTACAAGGATAGTTGTTCTTCGAACCACCAGTGGTAGGACGACCGAAAGAGTAAGGACGTGCATCGTTGCCGCCACCCTGTGTGATGGCATACTCGTAGATGCTCTCGTCGGCATAGGTCTCGTCCTCAGCGTGCATCTGCTGGAAGAATACCTGGTAGGGGTTCGCCGGAGTACGTGAGTCGGTAGTGATGAACTTAGCAGAACCGGGGTTGTCGATGACTGCCTTGAAGTAGGTCTGAGCCATACGGTAGTAGTTCTGCCAGTCACTACGACGACCGTAGGTGGCACCATTGTTTTCGGTACCCATAGTCTCAAAAGTCAGCGCGTTGCCCTTACCGTCGACACGGGCAATATCACCGCGACGAGTCTGATAGCCACCAGCCTCGAGGGCGATACGGCCGATAAGACCTTCCACGTAAGTGCGAGAGAAGTAGTTTTTACCAGAGATGCCGGGGATAGAACCCACGCGATACATGACGGGAGCAGCCTGCTGCAACTCAGCCAGGATGACGTCGTAGATAGAGTCGCGGCCTACGAGACCATCGTGGTCGGTAGCATTACCGCTGATATAGGGAACATCACCAAAGTACTTGATGAGCTCGCGATAGGCAGTAGCCTTCAGGGCAACAGCCTCACCGTAGAGCTGACCCATGGTGCACTCCACACCAGCGGCAATCATCTCCTGGAATCCAGTAGACTCAGAGATGGCCTTCACAACGATACAAGCCTTGTTGATGACAGCATAGAGCGAAGCATAGGTGTCGTTCTCCTTCTGATAGCTCAGCAGCGTGTACTCGCTGGCATAAGCACCATTCTGGTAGAAGCACTCCGGATAGTGACGTCCGGGCTGGTTGCTGAAGTTCTCGGGGTGACGCTCAATGTCAGAGCCTGCCACGTCGGCAGCATAGAACAAACCGTCGCCGAAAACCTTATTCTGAGCAGCATCGGTCCATGAAGAGTAGGCACCTTCCAGAGCGGCACGAGCCGTCTCGTTGGTCGAGAATACGAAGCCTGCATCGGCCTTTGACAGCGTGTCAGTCTCCAAATAGTCGCTACATGATACACCCAGCATGAGGGTGGCTGCTGCGAAAAGCGTTGAATATAATATCTTTTTCATATCTTTAATACCTCCTTATGATTTAGAATGCAACGTTAAGACCGAATGTGTAAGTTCTGGCACGCGGATATGAGTTCCAGTCGTAGTTCGGAGTAGGGAATCCGTTGTTGCCACCGGGACGGGTGTTCACGTCGGGGTCACTGCCGTCATAACCGGTCAGACAGAACAGGTTACCACCGGTGAAGTAGACACGCAGATTGCTGATACCAATCTTCTTGGTGAGCTGCTTCGGAATGGTGTAACCGAGGGTCAGCGTGTTCAGACGCAGATAAGAAGCATCTTCGATGAATTCAGAGTTGACAAGACCATACTCGTAGTAAGGCAGAGCGTACTTGACACCGCTGTTGAGCTTAGCCAAGGCAGCAGGATCGGTTACAGCAACCAGATCGCCGCTGGCGTCTACGTCGTACATTTTCCAAGTATCAGAAGCGACAGCCAGACGGTTCCAACCGAAGCTGGTATCCTTATTACCCATCATAGAGTGCATGGCGTTGGCATTGTAGACGTCGCCACCAATCTGATAGGTGAAGCCTGCCGAGAAGTCGAAGCCCTTGTAGTTGGCATTCAGGTTGATACCACCGGTGTGCTGAGGCATGGTGTGACCCACTACCTGGCAGTCGTCCTCCGTGATGGTACCGTCACCGTCGGTGTCCCGGAACTTCACCATACCGGGACGAGCCACCTGACCCTCGGGAACAGGATATGCATTCAGGTAACCGGTAGAATAGTTGGTTACGTTCGAACCCATGTCGGGCACACCGGCCTTCAGAGTCCATACGCCATCAGCTACGTTGAAGTCGTCAACGGTATAGTAACCAGCCGACTTGTAGCCGTAGATAGTACCTACAGGCTCACCCTCGCGGATGATGTAGTCGTTGTACGGACGCTTCATCGAAGAACCCCAGTTGGTATTGGTGTCGGCATTCACGCCCTCGACAACCTTCTCAACCTTATTCTTATTGTAGTTGTAAGTAGCGTTGACGCTCAGGTTGAAGTCCTTAGAACGGATAATCTCGTAGAATACCGAGAATTCAATACCCTTGTTCGAAGTCTCACCGACGTTCTGGTACTGATAGCTATGACCTGTCGACTCAGCAACGGGCACGCGCATCAGAATGTCCTTCGTGGTGTTCCAGTAGAACTCGATGCTACCACGCAGCTTACCATTCCAGAAACCATAGTCGATACCGAGGTTACGCGAGATGGTGGTCTCCCACTTCAGGTCGGGGTTAGCCAGTACGGCACCCGGCGAGAAGGTCACCTTGCGGACACCATTGGTCCAGACAACCTTCGGCTCCCAGTACTCCTTCCAGAGGCTGGCGTCGATATTGTCGTTACCAGAGGTACCATACGACAGACGCAACTTCAAGTTGTCCAGCCAGTCCTTGGTGTTGGCCATGAACGGCTCGTCGTTGATGCGCCATGCGAAGGCAGCAGCGGGGAAATAACCCCAGTGCTTGTTGGGAGCGAAGTTCGAGCTACCATCGGCACGGAACGTAGCGGTGAACAGGTAGCGGCCCAGATAGTCGTAGTTGACACGACCGAACCACGACAGGGTGTGCTTAGGCTCACCAATGGTGTTGCTGAAGTCAGAAGCCTGCTGAGTCTGGTTCAAATAAGCGTCAACCATGTTATACATGCTGAAGAAACCGAAAGCACGCTCACGGCTGAACTCGGCGGGGAAGCCGGCACCAGTCATGGTGTTGCTGTTCGACTTGCTGGCCAGCACCTCGTTACCAGCGAGGAACGACAGGTTGTGATCCTCACCCAAGCCCTGAACCTGATAGTTCAGTGTGGTGGCCCAACGGATGCCGTAGCCGTCGCCATTGGTCAGCGTAGCCTTGTTGTAGGGGTTCGACGACTTGCCGCCGTCCCATTCCTGCGTCTTGCTCCAGTTGCGGCTCAGCGACAGCTCAGTCTTAGCGGTCAGACCCTTCAGGACGTTCCAAGTCAGCGTACCCATACCACGAACGCGCTGACGGGTTGTCACGCTGCTGTAGTTGTCGATAATCGACAGGGGATTGCTGATATCTTCCACACTGGCGCTACCCATACCGAGATCAGAGGGCTCGCCGCTTCCAAGAGGATTGTCGATGGGACGGAAGCCGTAAACGGCGTTACCGGCAGCATACTCAAACTGTGTACCCTCGCGCTTCATCTCGCTGTAACGCAGGTCAGCGTCGAAAGTCAGGTCCTTGTTGATCTTCTGAGAGATCTTGAAGCTGGCATTCCAACGCTTGAAACCGGTGTTGATACGGTTACCCTCATCGGTCACGTAGTTCACAGAAGCATAGTACTTGGTGTTCTGGTTACCGCCCGACAGCGACAGGTCGTGGTTCCAAGAGTGAGCGGTCTGCATCACGTCGTCCACATAGTTGTGTACACCTACGTTTCTGTAGTCGTTCAGATGGTTGCCATGAGCGCTGCCCAGTCCGAAGTACGAAGCAACACCCTCACCGTAAGCCTCGCCGTATGACTTGGCATAGCTCCAGTTGTGGAGCACGTAGTCGTAGGCGTTCTGCACGTCGGGAGTGTACGTCGACTTCTTGATCTGGTAGTACATGTTGTACTTCACCTTGGCCTTGCCGTCACCCTTCGAACCCTTCGTGGTAATCAGGATAACACCGTTAGCACCGCGGGCACCGTAGATGGCTGTCGAAGCAGCATCCTTCAGCACGTCAATGCTCTCAATGTTGTCGGCAGGAATATCGTTGATGTCGCTTACCTGCACACCATCCACGATATACAGCGGGTCGTTCGACTGGGTGATAGAACCACCACCACGAACGCGAATCTGAGTGGTACCGCCAGGACGACCGTCCTGTGAGATGACGCTCACACCAGGAAGCTGACCCTGCAGGGCCTGAGCCACGTTCGACACGGGGTTCTTGGCCAGTGTCTCACCCGTTACCGATGCCACAGCACCAGTCAGGTCGCGACGCTTCATCGTGCCATAACCGATAACAACCACATCCTCGAGGGTTGTATTGTCTTCCTCGAGGGTGACGTTCATGTTGGCACCGCCCTTCACCGATTGGGGCTTGTAGCCAACATACGAGAACTTGATAGTTGAGCCAGCGGGGGCGTTGACACTGAAGTTACCGTCAATGTCGGTCACCGTACCCTGGCCGTTACCATAAGTAACGCTTACTCCAATCAGAGGCTCACCGCTCTTGTCCTTCACGGTACCTTTGATTGCATTCTGGGCGAAGCCCGTTAGCCACAGCGCACACAGCAACAGGGCTAAGAGTAGTCTTCTTCTTTGCATGTTAGTAATTGTTTGTTTGTTTTATATAAAAGTAGTTTCTTAAATTGCTGCAAAAGTACGAAGAAAAAATAACACAACCAAATATTCTTTATCCTTTTTTTCGTAAACGATTACGATATTTATGCAAAAAAAGAACGGGAAACACTCGTTTTCCCGCTCTATTTTATCTAATTTTATTCAAGTTTGTAATCACTCCCCCTCGCCCCTTGGAGAGGGGTCGGGGGTGAGGCTTTACTTAATCACAACCTTACGGCCGTTGACAATATACAGACCCTTGGTGGGGTTGGTCACCTGACGGCCCTGCAGGTCGTAGATTATTGAACTTTCAACATTGAGCTTTGAACTTTCAACTGTCTTGATGCCAGTCGTGCCAGCTTCCGAAGGTTCGCTCAGACCACCCATCTCGTTGGCTGCACGCACAGTATAAGTAGCCGTTGCGTCGTCGACGGTATAAGTAGGCTCCGTGGTGAAGCCGACGATGCTACCATTTTTGCAGACAGCCCACAACAGAGCGTAGTTGCTATTCTCCCAAGTCAACGTGGTTCCGGAAATCTTCACGTTCTGTGGGACAGGAGCCTGTTCGGTGAGCAAAGTGGGATCCCACTCACCAAACATGTTGTGCAAGTTACCAGCCTCGGCAGCCTCCTCAGCAGTCAGAACAGGATTGTTGGCATGGCCGTCGCCGAAGGTCTTCTTACGACCGCTCAGGTCAATCTGCGAGCCAGTCGATGTCATCGAGTTGTACTCAGCGAAGCGCTTGGGCCAGCCTGTACCCATCTCGTTCCAGCCAATAGCCGAAGGAACAACGTTCATCTTCGTGTCAATAAAGAGGGCTACTGGAGTACCACTACCCCAAGGACGACCGAGGGTGTAGTTGCCGTCGACATTATTGCCTTCACCGTTGATGGTACAGTCTTTGTAGACGTAACCGTACTTTATACTCTTCGATGGTACGGCAGCGTAGCCACCGGCAATCTGGCGCAGTTCAACACCATTGAAGAAGGCGTCGCCCTTACCGCACATATAGTCAGTACGTCCACGAACATAACCACCCTCGAAGTAGTAGTAACCGTTGTCATTGTTCGAAGTCCAGGTATCCTGATAACCGCGCAGGCCAGTATTCTTATAAATGGTACGCGTAGCCTTGTCTTGAATGGCGAGGTCACGACCCGTAGCGTCTTCCATACCACTCTCGATGGTCAAATCCTGGAAGTAATAGTCGCTACCGCTTATCTGGAACACGTCGCTGTTACCAATACCATCGTACTTGCTGGTAGTGCCGTAAGTACCTGCGAAGGTAGCATTCTTGTCGATACCGTTGGTGATTATAACGCCGTCGCGGCTTTCACCGATGAATGATACGTTCTTGGTATTGATGAATGTGATACATTCGGGAACCTCATAACCGTTGACGGTCTTCATTGTTGAATAGAGAGGAATGGTGTAGTTACCGTTCTTGATAAAGATACGGTAGCGCACGTTCTTGTCGCTGCGTTTCTGGGCAGCATCGATGGCAGCTAGCAGTTGTTCAGCATTTTCGACAATCTGGTCGTAAGCCTTCTTCTCAATAGTAGGACGAGACATGATGGTAAAGTCAATCGTGATGTCCTTGTCTAGATAGTTGTCTGTCAGATCGCTGATAGTGTTGGCAGGCATACTGAATTTATATGCAGTAGCATACTCCAGTCCCTTATATTCGAAGGTGATGGTCTTACCGCTGACTGTGGGTTCTACCAGCCAAGCACCGCTCGCGCCGTTGTTGACGGCCATCATACCCGTAGCACCGTCCTTCACCTTCACGCGCTCGTCGAAGGCGAGCACAATCTTACCGCTAGCAGAAGCGCCGGTGGCGCCGTCGGCAGGAACTGTCGAAACAAGCACAGGAGCCTTGCCGTCGTCAACCAACTTCGGAGTACCGGTGATGAAGAACATAGCCAGCGTGTTACCGTCGTTAGCCGATGCAGCACCATCGACCTGCGAGGTCTTGTCGGCTTTCATGCGGATGATGAGTTCCTTCTGGTTGTTGGCAGCTGCGGGCAATTTTTCGCTGAACGTAGCCACAGCCTTCGCACCCGTCATGGTCACGCTGCCGAACTTTGTCCAGTTCTCACCGTCTAGCGAGTATTCAGCATCGTAGGTCTGATAGGCGTTGTAGTTATACAGCATCTGGAACTGTACGTTGATGTCGGTAAATGCCTCGGCATTGATCTTCGTCTGCCAATGCCAGTTACCCACGTCGCCGTTTTGCTTGCCCTGGCGCCAGTTGACGGCAGCACCTGCAAAGCTCTCGTAACCACCGCCACCAACAGTCGACTTGTCGAGCCAGCCACTGGTCTCGCCAGTCTCGGTATTCACTAGATTCAGGGCATCGCCGTCGTTGTCCTGTGCGGCGAAGTCAGCCTTACGGCCATTGCTTCCAGCCTTATAGAAATCCCAACCGGCAATGATGTCTGCCTGAGAATAGGAAGCAACAATATTCTTATCGCCGTCCATCGTTACAGTCAGATCGCTGTTCGTCGTACCATCATTCCAGTTGGTGAAGGTCACCAGACCCTCATACTGGCTAGCCGTCAGGGCCACCGTTGCACCTGCTTCATACATCCACTTGCCGTCAATCGTCTCAGGAATAGGACTAACCTTAACCATATAGTCGTTCGTACCTTCAATGGTCAACTTCAACTCGTAAGTCTCCACCTTCTTGAAGTTAGCCTTCAGCTCGCTGTTGGCATTGACAACATATTTGAACTTAGCCTCGGTAGAAACTACCTGACCGGTGGCATCAGTCCAATTCTCAAAGTCGTAGCCGAAGTTCTCAGTGGCGGTCAGCGTCACCTCGCTGCCAGCCTCATAGCTGTCAGACTTCGGATAGACACTCACGCTACCGGCTTCCTCGGGATTGGCAACAGCAGAGAGGGTGTACATCTCGACAGCGGCCTTGGTACCATTCACCTTACCATAGATGCGCACGTCAGCAAAACCGCCAGCCTTATTGTTGGCCAAACCGGTTGTAGCATACAGGTCGAAGCCTTCGCCTGATGTCAGAGCCTTTTGCTGATCCTCAGTCAGATTAATAACAATCTCGTTAACCAGATTGCTCAGGTTCTCGCCCCACTGGCCTTCCTCCTGGCTGTCATCCCAGTTAGCACGTCGTGCCGTAAAGGTTCCAAGGGTAGTCGATTCGCCTTCCCCCACCTTGGCAGAAACGACAACACCGTCCTTCTTATTGGTACCGAAACGCTGAACATACATTTTAATCTGAGTCGGGGTAAAGGTGAGGCCCGATGCAGGCTTCACATTCCAGTGCAGCTGGACGTTGTCACCTGTAAAGGTCACAAACTTTAAACCATTATCAGGATCTTTGCTACGCGAACCTGTGGCAACCGTAGCATCAGCAGGACTGTATTCGAAGGAAGCTACTGAAATAGCTGACTCGGGATTAACGGTCTTGCTTCCCAAATCTATATTACCATCCACCAGCATCGGCCACTCGACAGAGGCATCGACATTGTCAAACTTCTCGCCACCGGCACTTGCCACAACGGGCAAAACAACCTGGATGTAGCGGTAGTATGAGCCGTCGTCGCCAATGACCACGTCAATGGTCTCGGCAGAACCGGCAATCTCGTAGCTGATAGTCTTGCCGTTAGTATAGTCACTCTGTCCGTCGATAGTAGTGGCTGTCTTACCAGCAGCACCTAATTCGCTGTAAGCCTCAATAGAAACGGTGGCACCCTTGCATGAAGGAATGGTCCACTTGGTACCTTTGTTCAGCTGAGCCCAGTCATTCCAGTTGCCGTTGGCAAACTTACCGCCATTGTTGGTGTCAAAGTCGGCCTTCACATCGATGGTCTTGCCATTGACTATAGCCTGAGCCACCCAGATGCCAGTAGCATTCTGATAGCCTACAGTAGGGGCACCGGCATCGCGACGGAAGTTGAACTTCACAGTCACAGACTCAATGCGGTCGCCAAGGCTCACCTCGTTATCAGTGAACTTGGCAGTCAGAGTGACGTCCGAAGCGGGGACGGTATACTCAGAACCAGGAGCATAGTCGTTGGTGCCGTCAGTCCAAGCCGTCAGGGTCTTGCCCTCCACGTAGAGGGTGAAGTTCGTTGGCAGAGCAAAGGTGCTGCCCACTTCTTTCTTGACGGCGGCAGGAGCCAAGCCAGCAGCATCACCACTGGCAAAAGTCACAGTAGCGTCGTTGGGCAACTGAGAAGGGTCAACAGCCTCTACGGCAAAGTACGGAGTATAGCTGCCGCCGCTGATGGTCAGCGTCGTGGCTTCACCTTTGTAGTACGTTGAGGCAATGTTTTTTACCTTTTCGTTGTGGTAGCAAGCACCCGTATTTGTGTTGAACGTGCCTACAGTAGCACCCGTGGCATCCTTAATCGTCACGTCACCACCCCAGGCGCAGGTTCCCATGGAAACCTTCACGGGACCGTCCACTTTGACAGTGGCTGAAAAATTACTGATACCATGGTCGTTCGAGTGGAACTTACCAGTAATCACCGCGTTAGCATCTGCAGCATCTGCCGCCACACGCGTAAACGTGCCGTCAGCATTCATCTTCAAGCCGGCAGTTGTCACGTTGGTCTCCTCAGCAGTGAAGAACGACCCGTTGGTAAAATCTGCCTTGATGTCAGTAAACGCTGCTGCCCGTGTCATGCCCAAGATGAACAGCAGACAGAGCGTGCTCCATCTAAGTAATTGTTTCTTCATAAAATCAATTTTTAATCGTTAATAGTATTAATAATAATTGTTCGCGCGTATATACAGTAGTAGTTTGTCTTGCAACCTCATCTTGAGGCCGTTTTGCTCTTGCAAAGATACGAAGAAAATCACGGGCCGCCGATTTTCTTCGTATAAAATTCTGTTAATTTCCACGAAATCGTTTACGTATTTGTCCTTGTGCGTTATACTGTACTTGGTTCTTTTGAATGACAAGACGCCCTTTGTGCATGAACTTGAGAGGTTTCTCAGCCTCATCGCTGCCAAGAGATCTGATTCCTGTTGCACCGTCATCTGGCACTCGGATATACATGTCGTACATGCGCACCTCACCACTGGAATTGTTGTTCAGCAACTCTATGCTACGCAGCGTTGTGCCATCGATGATGCCGGCATTCTCAAGTACGTTCCAGCCGCAGTAGGTTCCCTTACTCTGTTTGGCAACATTGACGGTGTTGGTAGTACCGTCGGCCAGTGTGTAGTTGATGCGGAAGGTGCGTCCGCCGGTAAAGTGCAGGTTGACAAACAGTTGAATGACACCGCTTTTGAAGTTCCAGCGGATGCCGCCGTTGTTGCGCCCCATGACGAAAGCTCCTATGGTGCAACCACCGGGGATGACACCGTCATTCTCCGTGTAGGTAGGACTGATGTACGACGGACGGCCAGTGTCTGTACCCTGTACTATCTCTACGACCTCCTTCAGGTCGGCGGGCAGTGCATCGGCTTCGTCCTGGAAGTGGTACCAGTCGCCAGTCAGTACACGGAAGGGGATGACGAGGGTGATAGTGCCTGTCGTGCTGACGGGTTTCACTCCCTTTTCTGCATCACCAGAGACGGTAATCTTGAAGGTGCCGCCAGTGGCGGGTGTGCCGCTGATGGTCAGAGTGCGCCCGCTGGCGGTGTAGCTCAGACCATCGGGCAGACCATCGACGCTGGCATTGGTGCCTGCCTCATTCCACTCATAGACGATGTCCTCAATAGGCTGTCCTTGGACAATTTCCTGCATGGAGTTGGCCGTCGTGCAGGTCAGTTCTATCTTCTCCGGAATGGTGAAGTCTGCCGGTACGCCGTCCAGCTCGAAGGCGCCAAACTCGGGTGCTGCATCGTTGTAGGGAATGTAGAGGTCATCGGCGGTGATATACTCCAACCCTGCGGCGGCACATTCGGCCTCGGTCATCTTTCGTACTGGCGTAAAGCCGATGATGGGCGTGCCCTGGTCCTTCATGACGCTGCCAGGCTTCAGACGGGCAAAGTCGTTGCTGGGCAGCGAACCGTCGACCTCACGTGGTGCCATGAAGTCCTCGACGGACAGCGACAGAAACTCGCCGGAGTAGTCCTTGGTAAGGGGCTTGCTGCCGTCGGCCACTTTCTGGCCTTCCTTGTATGGATTACAGCCGTCCAGCGTAGTCCATGAGTTGAACTCGGTGTCGGGCAGCTGCGAGCCGTCCTTGTCTGCCGACAGGAACTCGTGGTTCTGCTTTTCGGCTCCCCACCCTACGCTGTTGCGGATGGTCATGCCGCCATACTTGAACATGGTGGGGAAACGGTAGTTATACTCATTGCCCCAAGCGGTGCAGTTAATGATGTACATGCCCTCGTAGGCATTGTTCTGGTCGAAACCCTTGTGCAGGTTCCCGAAGGCCACGCTGTTGGTGACGACATGAGCTCCCACCGACTGGTCGAAGGCAGCACCGCCCGACGACCCTCCACCGCCCAGCTTGAAGCCGTTGCCGTTGCCCACGACCTCGCCTTCGGGTGAATAGCCGGCATGCCAGGCCCAGCAATGGTCGATGACCACGGGGTGATAGACCATGTAGAGGTCCCAGTTGTCGTCGCTGTTGGTCCATGCGCGACAACCGTGGAACTCCGTGCCGGGACCAGGAAACAGCTTGCAGGCAAATCCGTCGGCATCGCCTCCGTCGTCGGTGCCGTTATAGGTGCGGCTGTCGTAGTTCTCGTAGGCGTCGCAATTGATGACCTTGTTGTATCGGCAATAGGTGTAGCCGGGGTTGAACTGCGGCGTACCGCTGACGGGCAGGCTTTTCGTCTCTTCGATGCTGAAATCCTTGTACATGCCTATCTGCAGGCCTGTATCGTTGTTCCAGCGGAACACGCAACGCTCGATGATGTTGTACGATCCTTCCACCTTCATACCGTTATCCTCGGCATGCTGCAGCACGAGTCCGTAGAACGTCCAGTAGTTGGCCTCGTGGTTCACATAGATGCAGCGTCCCATCTTGAAGTCGTTCATCGTCTTGTGGTTCATAGCCGAGCCGTCGATGATAACCTTGCCCACGGCCTCTTCGGGCCAGGCACGCATCTCACAGCGTCGCTCGGCACTCGTAGGTAGTGCGGGAATCTTAATGCGTTCGCTGATGGTGTAGGTACCCTCATGAATGAGAATGCGGTCGCCAGCCTGCACCAGTTCTACGGCTTTGTGAATGGTCAGCAGGGGCGCTTCCTCAGTACCCGGATTGTCATCATTACCCGTAGTAGCCACATGGATGTCCCGAGCCGAGAGGCCAACAACAGCAAGGATCAATGAAAGGCACATAGCCAGTAGTCTTCTGTTTGGTATATATTTCATATATAGTAGTTTGTTAGTTTTGAACCAGCTGCAAAAGTACAAACTTTATTTGTAAACAAGGTCTCTAAAGCAAAAAATCTTCGAAAAACCCGCAAAATTCAGAAAATCAGCCCTTGGCAATACGCGTATCGGCGTGTGAACCACACTATTTCCGTACCCGAATGTAAAGCCATGAACTGCGTCGTCCAGGCCATTTGCCGCACCAAGGATTCCTGGTGGAAGGTAAGCAAATTTTACTTAATACTAATAACACCAAAATGATTATGAAAGAATAATTCAATAAGTTCTACTAAAAAACAAAGTATCTATCTGAAATATAGCATTTTACGTAAAAGTCTACCTCTACTTAAGTTCTACTTATCCTCTACTTTAGTTCTACCTAAGTTCTACTAACCCTCTACATAACCTTTGTCATTCCTCTGTCGCCATCTGTGTGTGTTTAAGAGGAAGGTGATGACTACTGAGGCGGAGGCTGGCTTGATGTTCCCACCTTGGGACTAAATTGTTCCCACCTTGGGACTAAAACATTCCCAGCCTGGGACTAAAACGTTCCCAACGTGGGACTGTTTAATAAGCTACGAGTAAATCCAGTTAAAAGGCCTTGCCTGAAAACCTGCAGGGGAGTATCGGAGATAAAAAACGAATCATCGTTTGGTAGAGTTAAGGTAGAACATAGGTAGAGGATAGGTAGGACTAAAGTAGAACTTAAATAGAGGTAAAAAGTTGGCGAATAATTTGCATAAGTCCCATAAAATCAGCATCTTTGCAAGCAAAATAACTAAAATTTAGTAGAACATGAAGATAAGTTTACTAAAATAATCGCGTAAGAAGGAGGTCATCAACCGTCTGGAGTTGTCGGAGCTTGCTGGACACTAATAGTAACACCAGCGGTAACTCCGGAGGCGGCGGCAACGACGACGACGACTTCGGAACGGGAGCGTAAAAAGGTTAGCGCCTTTTAAATTAAAAATGTAAAAAGTCGGGCTGATAGTTGGTCAGTCCGATTTTATTTTGTAATTTTGCAGGCTAGAAAATAAGCAACAAAGAAAAATGATAGAGAAAAAGTTTAAGAGAACAACGGTGACTTCTGCCCTGCCCTATGCCAATGGCGGTGTGCATATCGGTCACCTGGCTGGCGTGTATGTGCCGGCAGATATCTATGTGCGTTACCTGCGTCTGAAGAAGGAGGACGTGATGTTTATCGGCGGTTCGGACGAGCACGGCGTGCCCATCACGGTGCGTGCCCGCAAGGAGGGCATCACCCCGCAGGACGTGGTGGACCGCTACCACAAGATGATCAAGGACTCGTTCGAGGAGTTCGGCATCTCGTTCGACATCTATAGCCGTACGACGTCGGAGACGCACCACAAGTTTGCCGCCGAGTGGTTCCGCAAGCTGTACGACGAGGGCAAGCTGGTGGAGGAAACCACCGAGCAGCTGTACGACGAGGAGGCCAAGCAATTCCTGGCCGACCGCTACGTGACGGGCGAATGTCCCCACTGCCACAACGAGGGCGCCTATGGCGACCAGTGTGAGAAGTGCGGTCGCGACCTGAGTCCGACGGAGCTCATCAACCCCAAGTCGACCATCAGCGGTTCGACGCCGGTGCTGAAGGAGACCAAGAACTGGTATCTGCCCCTGAACGAGTATCAAGAGTGGCTGAAGGTGTGGATTCTGGAAGGTCACAAGGAGTGGCGCCCGAACGTGTACGGCCAGTGTAAGTCGTGGCTGGAGATGGACCTGCAGCCGCGTGCCATGACGCGCGACCTGAACTGGGGTATCCCCGTGCCCATCGAGGGTGCAGAGGGAAAAGTGCTGTATGTGTGGTTCGACGCGCCCATCGGTTATGTCAGCAACACCAAGGAGCTCTGCGAGAAGGAGCCCGAGAAGTGGGGTTCGTGGGAAAAATGGTGGCAGGACGAGGACACCCGACTGGTGCACTTCATCGGTAAGGACAACATCGTGTTCCACTGCATCATCTTCCCCGTCATGATGAAGGCCCACGGCAAGTATATCATGCCCGACAACGTGCCGTCGAACGAATTCCTGAACCTGGAGAACGACAAGATCTCGACATCGAGAAACTGGGCGGTGTGGCTGCACGAATACCTGGTGGACATGCCCGGCAAGCAGGACGTGCTGCGCTATGTGCTGACAGCCAATGCCCCCGAGACGAAGGACAACAACTTCACCTGGAAGGATTTCCAGGACCGCAATAACAACGAGCTGGTGGCTGTGTACGGCAACTTCGTGAACCGTGCCCTGCAGCTGACCAAGAAGTACTGGAACGGCGTGGTGCCTGCCTGCGGCGAGCTGCTTGACGTTGACCGTCAAGCCCTGGAAGAATTCAAGGACGTGAAGCAGAAGGTGGAGGCGCTGCTGGATCAGTTTAAGTTCCGCGACGCCCAGTTCGAGGCCATGAATCTGGCCCGCATCGGCAACCGATACATCACCGAGTGTGAGCCGTGGAAGGTTTGGAAGACCGACCCGAAGCGTTGCGAGACCATTCTGAACATCTGCCTGCAGCTGACGGCCAATCTGGCCATTGCCTTCGAGCCGTTCCTGCCGTTCTCGAGCAAGAAACTGCGCGAGATGCTGGCTATGGACAGCTTCGAGTGGGATCAGTTGGGAAACACCGATCTGCTGAAGGCTGGTCACAAGCTGGGTGAAGCCACCCTGCTGTTCGAGAAGATTGAGGACGACGTCATCCAGAAGCAGTTGGATAAGCTGGAAGCCACGAAGAAGGCCAATGCCGCTGCCCAGCAGCAGGCCGCCCCCGTGAAGGATACCGTCGACTTCGAGACCTTCGAGAAGCTGGACATCCGCGTGGGTCTGGTGAAGGACTGCCAGCGCGTGCCGAAGAGCAAGAAGCTGCTGCAGTTCACCATCGACGACGGCAACGGCAAGGACCGCACCATCTGCTCGGGTATTGCCGCCTTCTACGAGAATCCCGAAGAGCTGATCGGCAAGCGCATCCTGTTTGTGGCCAACTTCGCCCCACGCAAGATGATGGGCATTGAGAGTCAGGGCATGATTCTGTCGGCCGTCGACGCCGACGAGAGCCTCAGCGTGGTCACTACCACCAAGGACGTGAAACCCGGAAGCCAGGTCGGTTAAGGGTTAATGGTTAAAGGTTAAGGGTTATGCAGGCGATTATATTAGCAGCGGGCATGGGGCGCCGACTGGGCGACTACACGAAGGACAACACGAAGTGTATGGTCCCCGTGAATGGCGTGCGACTGATTGACAGGCTGCTGGGGCAACTGGCCAAGCAGCAGCTGAGCCGCGTCATCATCGTAGTAGGCTATAAGGGCAAGGAATTGCGCGAGTACATCGAGACGACATATCTCTCACCTCTTACCTCTCACCCCTCACCTCTAAAAATAGAATTCGCCGAAAACCCCGTCTACGACAAGACCAACAACATCTACTCGCTGGCGCTGGTGAAGGACAAGCTGCAAGAGGACGACACGCTGCTGATTGAAAGCGACCTGATATTCAGCGACCGGATGATTCCGATGATTGTCGACAACCCCTGCCCCAACTTGGCCCTCGTAGCGAAATACGAGACGTGGATGGACGGTACGATGGTGCGGCTGGACGACGAGCAGAACATCGTGAACTTCATATCGAAGGATGCCTTCGACTATAACGACGTCGACTCGTACTACAAGACGGTAAACATCTATAAGCTGAGCCGCCAGTTCTCGCAACAGAAATACGTGCCTTTCCTGGATGCCTACACCAAGGCCGTGGGCAACAACGAATACTACGAGAACGTGCTGCGCATCATATCGCTGCTGAACAACCACGACATGAAGGCACTGCCCATCGGTGGGGAGAAATGGTACGAGATAGACGACAAGCAGGACCTGGACATTGCCGAGGCGCTGTTTGCCGACGAGAAGGACGTGCTGCGCAAATACTATGGCCGCTACGGCGGTTTCTGGCGGTTCCCGCAGATGCTGGACTTCTGCTACCTGGTTAACCCCTACTTCCCCAGTCGCAGGATGAAGGACGAGCTGCGTGCCAATTTCGACACACTGCTGACGGAATACCCCTCGGGCATGAAGGTGAACACGCTCATTGCCAGCAAATGCTTCGGCGTGAGCGAGGAGTATATCGTACCCGGCAACGGTGCCGCAGAGCTGATCAAGGTGCTGATGAGCCTCACCCCAACCCTCTCCAATAGAGAGGGAGCCAAGACGGGGTTCATTCGTCCGACGTTCGAGGAATATCCCAACCGTTACGACAAGGACCAGCAGGTGACCTTCGTGCCACAGAACGAGGACTACCGCTACACGGCGGACGACCTGATGGCATTCTTCGGCGACAAGGACATCCGCCAGCTGATGGTAATTAATCCCGACAACCCCTCGGGCAACTTCATTCCCAAGGCCGACGTGCTGCGCCTGGCGCAATGGTGTGAGGAAAGAAATATCCGCCTGGTAGTCGACGAATCGTTCGTTGACTTCAGCCGCGACTACGCCACCAACTCGCTGTTGAGCGACGAGACGCTGGAGCAGTATCCGCACATGGCGGTGATGAAGAGCATCTCGAAAAGTTATGGTGTTCCGGGACTCCGTCTGGGCATATTGGCATCTGCAGACAAGGCACTTATTGCACGCATCAAGAAAGAGGTAAGTATCTGGAACCTAAACTCTTTCGCAGAATTCTTCATGCAAATCTACAACAAGCACGAGAAGGACTACCAACGGACCTGTGCCAAGTTTGTAGCCGAGCGCGACAGCTTCGAACAGCAGTTGCGCGAGGTACCTTTCCTGCGCGTAATGCCCACCGAGGCCAACTATTTTCTCTGCGAAGTGCTGCCCCCATACAAGGCCAGCGAAATCGTGATTCGCATGCTGAAGCAGCACAACATTCTGACGCGCGACTGCAGCCTGAAGCCGGGCCTCGACCCCAACAAGCAGTACATGCGCATTGCCGTCCGCAATCACGAGGACAACACACGACTGGCAGAAGGACTGAAGGGAATGATAAGTGATAAGTGATCTGTGGAAGGATGGCGAAAATTTGTATCTGCGGAGGGGGCAACCTGGGACATGTCGTGGCGGGCTTTGTGGCAGCACAAGGGAAACACGAGGTATGCCTGTTGACGCGACACCCAGAGCGATGGAGTCAGGAACTGGCCATAGAAACACCCACAGGAACTACCCTAACAGGACATCTCAGCGGTCTGTATAGCGACGCCCAAGAGGCTGTCGGTGATGCAGATATAGTCTTGCTGTGTCTGCCGGGCTATGCCATCCGCGAAACGCTACAGCAGATTAAACCCCATCTGAAGGCTGACGCCGTCGTAGGCAGCGTGGTGAGCAGTACGGGATTTTTCTTCGAGGCAATGGAACTGTTGTCCACGTCTCAACCGCTGTTCGGATTCCAGCGCGTACCATTCATATCGCGTATTGTGGAATACGGCCACAGAGCGCGGCTCATGGGGTACAAAGAAAGTCTCCACCTAGCCATCGAACGTGCCCAGCATCCAGAGCAGCTGCGCAACACGCTGGCCGATATGTTGCAGACCCCCATCCACCTGTTAGGCAGCTATTACGAGGTCAGCCTATCGAACAGCAATCCGCTGTTGCACCCCTCACGGCTCTATTCACTTTGGAAAGACTGGCACGAGGGTATGACCTACGACCGCATTCCCCTATTCTACGAGGAATGGACAGAAGAGGCCGCTCGACTCTATATCGAGATGGACAACGAGTTGCAGGCCCTGCTGGAGCAGTTGCCCGTGTGCAAAGGCAGCATTGCCACCGTGCTCGACTATTATGAGAGTTGTGACGCTGCGTCGCTGGCCAGAAAGCTTCGCAGCATTGAGGCCTTCAAGGGCATTCTGGCGCCCATGAAGGAAATGGTTGGAGGCTATGTGCCCGACTTCCAAAGCCGCTATTTCACCGAGGATTTCCCCTATGGACTGGCCATCGTACACCGGTTGACACACGAAAAAGGCATCCCCTCGCCTACTATTGACAGAATCTACGAATGGGGCATGAAGTGGGTTAAGGGTTAACGGTTATTAGTCGCGCCAGTAGGCTTCAAAATGGTGGGTGACGCGCTGTTCGACCGGGGGTAGCGTCATATAGTCGCCATAGGTTCGCTCCAGATAATCCTTGTAGCCCACCATCGTCTTATACAGCTTTCCTTCGAACTCGATATCGACCGACGAGGCTATGTCCTCGGCAGGGAAACAGCCTTTCATCTTAGGGCCGGCCTCCGTCATGTTGCAGACAGTTTGGGTGGGTGTTTCGAGGATGATGAGCCGCCGGATGCGACGGTTCAGCTGCTTCAGCGTGTAGGGCAGACATTTGTAGCAGAGATAAGCCAGTCGAGAGTGCAGCGGATTGCTGTTCGAGATCTTGCAACGGCGAATCTTGTAGAACAGCTTCTTCTGCCGGAAAACCCGTTTGCGCAGCCGTAAATCATCGGTCACATAGTCCACTGGGAAGATATCCATGAAGACGCCAATCTCGTAACCTTCGGTCTCGTCCTCGACCATCAGCGTGCGCTGGTCAATCACTTTAGCAAAGGTATAATAATAATGTGGCTCCGTTGCAGGATTAATGGCGCGATAAACACCCTTTGCATCAGCATAGGTCTGCAGGAACTGCTCATAGTCCTTGCGAGGCATATAGATGTCAATATCGTCGTCCCAGGGGATATAACCCTTGTGGCGCACCGCTCCGATGAGCGTACCACTCGACAGGAAATAGCGCAGACCGTGAGCCTCGCAGAAGCTATGAACGCTGTCGAGAATGCCCATCTGAATCTGTCGCAACTCGTGAATATCTTCTATCTTTCTCAAAACGCTCAACTCTAAACTTTCAACTCCTACCAAACAGCCACTTCTTGAAGAACGGGCTGATGCGGAGAATGTTGGAAGTGATGATACTAAAGCCGATAACGACCAGTCCCAACAATACGGAAAGGACGATATCGACTACGAAATTATGGGGATAGCTCTTGAAGAACTCACCAACGTGCGGCAGGTCGGGCATGAACAGGAAATGGATGAGATAGATGTCGAGTGTCCGACGGCCGATGTACTGCAGCGACGCACCCATGAAGGTCATTCGGGTGAAATACTGATGGTAGTGGCGGAAATACATGAACGTGATGGTGAGCAGTCCGAAACGTGAGATGGTAAGGGGAATGACAGCCCACGTCATACGCATCGTGTGCCACTTCAGGGCGTCGAGCGTGGCCAGTATGACGATAACGATTACGGCCGGGAAGAACCACTTCGAGTCCATCACCTTCTGGGCATTCGTCCAATAGCGGTGCACGATATTGCCGTATAGGAAGAAGGGGAAATAGAGGAGCACCTGCACGAAGGAGGTGTCCTGAAGGAAATAGAACAAATCGGTCTTCTTGCCATGGAAACCGGCAGCCCACGAGAAATATTGGGGCTGATAGTTCGTTTCATAGAACACCAACGACACGAGGAACAACAGGGTGATGGGAATCCACGATTTCCACTTCAGTTTGCTCTCGAGATAGGAGAACACATAGTAGATGATAAACATGTAGAGCAGGGCGATGGTAAACCAATAGCCGCCCTTCATGGGAAGATGGATGGCATTCTCGACAGCCGGCCAGAAATGGCGGTTCAGGATGGCCATTGCCAGGAAGAAGAACACCACCGTAGGAATGGTCTGAACCTTGATTTTCTTCCATACCAACGAACCGAAATTCTGCAGGTTCCACACCTGCGACGCCTTATAGGCCAGGAAACCGCTGACGAAGAAGAACAAGGGCATGCGGAACAAGATGAGGAAGGGGATGGCCGACGAATGTTTCCATTCCTCACCAAAGCCCATGCCAGCCACATGGTTGGCAACAACCAGTATCATGGTAAATCCGCGGAGGGCGTCGAGCCACTCCAAACGAGGTTTTTTAGCTACTTTGTTCTCCATATTCGCTGCAAAAATACAAAAAAAAAGTGAAAAGTGAAGAGTGAAGTCACTTTTTTTCGTACTTTTGCACTACGATATGGACAATTTGAAGGAGAAAACAGCAAAAGGCATAGCCTGGGGAGCCGTCAACAACGGGGCTACTCAGGTGTTGAACTTGGTGTTTGGTATCTTCCTGGGACGACTGCTCTCGACGGAAGACTATGGTATTCTGGCCCTGATTACCATCTTCACGCTGTTGGCAGGATGTATCCAGGCGGCAGGATTCTCGCAGGCGCTGGCCAATCTGAAGCCGCCCACGCAGCGCGACTACAACGCTGTGGCGTGGTTCAACATCATTGCCGGATTCACGCTGTATGCCATTCTGTTTCTCTGTGCACCGCTGATTGCGCAGTTCTTCGACCAGCCCGTGCTGACGGACGTGTCGCGACTGGCATTCCTCACCATTCCCATATCGGCTGTCGGCATTGTGCCGAACGCCAAGCTTTGGATAGAGCTGCGCAATCGCGAACAGGCCATTGCCAGCATCACCGCCCTGATGACGTCGGGCTGTTGTGGCGTATGGCTGGCGTGGAACGGATACGGATACTGGAGTCTGGCGTGGCAACAGGTGATATACATCAGCGTGGCCAACATCCTGAAATACTACTTCACAGGCTGGATACCCACCCTACCGGTCGACTTCAGTCCCATTCGCAGGATGTTTAACTTCTCGTCGAAAATGCTGTTGACAAACATGCTGACGGTCATCAGCCAGAGCGTGCTGACGTTTATCTTCGGAAAACTTTCAGCCCAAAATCTGCTGTCCATCTCAGAAGTGGGACTGTTCAATCAGGCCAACAAATGGAACACCATGGGCAGTTCGCTGGTTTCAAACACGATGGCACAGGTGGCACAGCCCGTCCTGGCGAACGTCAGCAACGAGGAGGAGCGTCAGGAGCGCATCTTCCGCAAGATGCTGCGCTTCACATCGTTCCTGACCTTCCCGCTGATGTTCGGACTGGCACTGACTGCCCACGAATTCATTCTGCTGACGGTGGGCCCCACGTGGGAACGCTGTGTGCCCCTGCTTCAGATACTGTGTATGGGAGGCGCCTTCCTGCCGTTGCAGGGCCTCTACCAGAATCTGATCATCAGTCGTGGACGTTCGGACATCTACCTACGGCTCGTAGCGCTCCAGATTGCGCTGCAGATAGGCATCACGCTGAGTCTGTCGACACAGGGCATTACGGTGATGGTGGCTGCATTCTCGGCTTTGAACGTGTTATACACCCTTTGCTGGCATCTGGCCTTACAGCGCATACACCCGTTGGCATTATGGGATGTCTTGAAAGACGTCGTGCCCTTTGCCGTGATTGCCGCTACGGTGATGCTGGCAACACACTACATCACGCTTAGCATCCCTACGCTCTGGGTATTGATGTTGGTTCGTGTCGTTGTCGCCGCCCTACTCTATTTCTGCATCATGAGGCTGCTCAACGTGGCCATTCTGAAAGAATGCCTGCAATTTATCAGAAAGAAGCCATAAGACGTTTCTTATAGCACCATTTCACTGTCAGATAGCCCAGTCGGAGCAAGGAGATGGTCTGACGGTGAGCAAATAGCCCTTGTAAGCATCGGAAAAGTCCTGTTTGCGGCCTATAGGAAAGGAGTTCTGCCAGTTGTTGTTTATCCATTCCCACAGCCAACGCCTGATAATAGACATTGAGCATGCCTGTTTCGAGGGCAAACAGGAAATCGCCGTTCTTGTCGTTCTGCCGGAAATACTGCCAAAGTGTTTCGTTGGCTTTGACATACGACAGCACATGTTTCATAGACAAGTGGTTGGCAAATGTACTGGCAGAAGAGTCGTCGCGGTAGAAATAGACGGAATCCTCGACGTAGGCCACCTGTTGGGCTGCATGAATGAGTCGCGGTGTCAGCGCCATATCCTCTGCCATATTGATGCCTTCGACAGAGTCAATGCCGTATTCCGTATAGACCGTCTTACGAATCAGGCGTGCCCAGATATGAGGAAGCAAGGTGTGTTGTATCAGCATCAATTTCAAACAGACATCCCTGTCGCCATGCCACTCATGATGAGCGACGATGGTTCCGTTTTCGAAATCCGAGCTGTAGTTGCCCGAAACAATATCGGCCCCCGTCTGTTGTTGGCGGGCTACCAGCTTTTCAATAGCATCCAACGGCAAATGGTCGTCGCTATCGACATTCAACACGAAATCGCCAGTCGCAGCTGCTAAGGCGGTTTTTCGTGCTGCACCCAACCCGCGGTTACGGTCGTGGCGGATGATGTGCATCTGGGGCTCGCGATAAGGATATTCCGAAAGTACCTGCTGGATAATGGAAATGCTGTTGTCCGGCGTGCAGTCGTCGACAAAGACGTATTCTATGTCATTGTACGTCTGTCCGAAAAGCGTTTTCGCACACTGGTCAACGTATTTCTCTACGCCATAAACGGGTACCAATACAGAAACTTTCATCATCTACTCGATAGGAATATGCTTAAACTTGCTGTTCAGGAACGACATCACTTTTGAAAGCCACTTGATGAGCGGGAAAAGGCTTTGGAAATGAGACAACACCGTAAAGTCGTGCAACATGCTGTTGTTGACACGCGAGAAGCGCAGATAGTCGGCCCGATAAAACGGATCGACCAACTCGTCAATCATCCGGCGGTTCTCCGTCAATGTATCTCTCCAACGCTGTTTGCTAAGGCCTCCGCCTTCACAGATGGCCAGCACTTCCGGCACTACGGTAACTGTCGCCCGATCCTTCACCACGGGTTCTACTACCGATTTCAGGTCGGCAATCAGTTTATACGACTCATCGAAACCATATTTCTGCAGCACCTCTTTGCGGTAATAGACTGCCTGATGGCAGATGCCGATAGAAAGCAGGTCGTAGAGCGTCATAGTCGCTTTCGGCATTCGTTGTTGCCCTCCGTAGAGATCGCCGCCCAATATGATGTCACCCTCGTAACGGCTCACAAGCGACAGGATGTCGGCATTGGCAAACACGTCGCCAGCATTCATAAACACCACGTAGTCGCCGTGCACCAGTTTGATGCCTTTGTTCATGGCATTGTAGATGCCGTTGTCGCGCTCTGAGACAGAAGTGCTGATGATATCCTGGTTGTCGGCAATGACGTCGAGCGAACGGTCCTGACTGCCTCCGTCGATTACGATGACTTCGCGCTGAGCATAGTCCAGCTGGCGAATGCTCTTCAGCGTCCGCAGCAGGCCGTCAGCGTTGTTGTAGGTGACAACAATGATAGAATATTGTCGTTTATCCATGACTGCTTACCGGTAATATTGTTCTACTAAGGCCTCTATGCGTTCTGACACCAGCCCTCGGATACACTCCCCCGCCCTAACCTTCCGACGAATCTCCGTGCTGGAAACGTCAAGCAAGGGAACGTCGATGGTTCCGGTATATTCGTCGCGGGGATAGACCACAACATCATAGTGGCGAAGAATGTCCTTCCAATGGTACCAACGGGTGAAATGAGCCCAATTATCGCCACCTATCAACAAGAAGAAGCGATGGTCAGGGTAATCCGCCGACAGATGTTGCAGCGTGTTCCATGTATAGGAGGGTTTGGGCAAGCGAAACTCATAATCGCAGGCCACCACTCCATCAACGTTCTCCAAAGCCTGTTGTGCCAACGAAAAACGCAGACCGTCGTCCAGCAAATCGGACTCCTGTTTCAGTGGGTTCTGCGGCGATACCATCAGCCACACCTCATCCAAGCGACATTGTGTCAATGCCGCACGGGCTATGGCCACATGTCCACAATGAATGGGGTTGAACGATCCACCGAAGATGCCGATATTCATGGAGCCGATAACTGGTTAGAGTCCCAAGAAGTCGTTCACCACTTGCAGGGTTTCCTGCTTGGCCACATCCAAATTGTCATTCACAATGACGTGGTCAAACTGAGGGGCGAATGTCATCTCATACTCCGCTTTGGCCAGACGCTCGGCAATGGCTTCAGGAGTATCGGTACCACGACCTTCCAGACGACGGCGCAACTCATCAACAGAAGGCGGCTGGATGAAAAGGCTCAGGGCCTCGTCACCATAGTATTTCTTGATATTGATGCCACCCTTGACATCAACGTCGAACACCACATTCTGTCCAGCTTCGCGCTGGTTCTCAACCTGTTGTTTCAAAGTGCCGTAGAATCGGTTCTCATATACTTCTTCATACTCCAGAAACTCGTCGTTCTGTATTTTCTCCTTGAATTCCTCGGGAGTCAGGAAGAAATACTCCACTCCGTTCTGCTCCGTGCCGCGAGGGGCTCGTGAGGTACAAGAAATGGAGAAATACAACTTCAATTCCGGATGCTCGCGCATCAGCCAGTTCACAATAGTACTCTTTCCGCTGCCACTTGGGGCAGAAACGATTAACATCTTTCCTTTCATATCCGTATCATCCGTTAAATCTGTGGTCAAAAAACTATAGCGCGTTCAGCACTTGTTCCTTGATCTGTTCAAGTTCGTCCTTCATCATCACCACAATGTTCTGCATCTCGGCCTGGTTCGACTTCGAGCCTGTGGTATTGATTTCGCGGCCCATCTCCTGGGCGATGAATCCCAACTTCTTGCCCTGTCCGGCAGCATCGGCCATCGTTTCGCGGAAATACTTAAGATGGTTGGTCAGACGCTGTTTTTCCTCGCTGATATCCAACTTCTCGATATAATAAATCAGTTCCTGTTCCAGACGATTCTTGTCGTACTCAGCCTCAGGAATCTGCTTTAGTCCGTCGACAATACGCGAACGGATCTTTTCCACACGGGCCTTTTCGTAGGGCTCTATGGACAACAACAGACGCTCGATATTGTCAATTTTTTCTGCAAACTTCTTCTCCAAAGCGGCACCCTCCTGCGTACGGAAGTCCACCAAATGCTGAATGGCCTCGCCGACACCCTGACGGGCAGCTTTCCACTCTTCCTCATCGAGCACTTCGACTTCCGTCTTTGTCAGTACATCAGGCATACGCACCAAAATCTGCATCCAGTCAGTATTTTGCATGTTATGACCTGCAGCAAAAGCCTGCAATTGCGAGAGGTAGTTTTCCATCAGCGCCGTATTCACAGGAGCAGCTTCTGTGGCAGCATCTTTTTCTATCCAAATGGCAAACTCCACCTTACCACGTTGCAACTGCTCAGCAATCAGCTGACGAATCTCCATTTCCTTTTCACGATAAAGAGGGGCAATACGGGTGGTCAGGTCAAGCTGCTTCGAATTGAGCGACTTGATTTCAACGTTAATTTTTTTTTCTTTGTAGAGCACGACAGTCTTGCCGTAGCCCGTCATTGATTGTATCATAACTCGGTTTTTTCTTAAATATGGTTGCAAAGGTACAAAAATTTTATGAAACATGCGAGTATTGATGGAAAAATTCGTACCTTTGCAAATTAAAAAGAGATATATGGCTTGTATTCTACATATAGAAACCAGTACAGATGTCTGTTCGGTAGCTGTTTCGGAGGACGGACAATGCATCTTCGAACAACAGAAACGCGGTGAACGGGGTGCTGGTGCTGAACATTTGGGAACAATGATTGACGAAGCGATGTCGTTTACCGACAATCACGCCATACCGTTTGATGCGGTCGCTGTCAGTTGCGGTCCAGGCTCCTATACTGGGCTGCGCATTGGCGTTTCAATGGCCAAAGGCATCTGCTATGGCCGCGACTTGAAACTGCTGGCAGTCCCCACTTTGGAACTGCTGTGCGTCCCCGTGCTGCTCAGAAATCCGGAAATGGAAGAGAACGCATTACTCTGTCCCATGCTCGATGCTCGCAGGATGGAGGTCTATGCAGCTCTTTACGACCGCAGTCTGAAGGCGGTTCGTCCCGTCAGCGCTGACATAGTAGAAGCCGACACTTACAAGCAGTGGCTTGACGAACGTCCCATCTATTTCTTCGGTAATGGAGCACAAAAGTGTATGGATACGATCAATCACGCAAATGCTCACTATATAGAGAACATTGCCCCATTGGCAAAATGGATGCAGCCACTGGCTGAGAAACGTTTCCTGAATGAGCAGTTCGAAAACGTGGCCTACTTCGTACCTTTCTATCTAAAGGACTTCGTGGCCATCAAACCCAAGAAATTATTATGACTATGGATATAAAAGGATTAGACTATAACACCCAGCGCGAGAAGCTGGTGATGCCTGAATATGGGCGCGAAATACAAAAGATGGTGGAATTGGCTGTCAGCCTGCCCACCAAAGAAGAACGCAACATTTGTGCACAGTCTATCATACGACAGATGGAAAGCAAGAATTCACAGATTCGGACCAATCCGGACTATGAACAGACCCTTTGGGACCATCTCTATCTGATGAGCCACAAGCAACTTGACATTGACTGGCCCTTCGATGTGGACGAGGCTGAGAAGATTCACACCAAGCCCCAGCCGCTGCCTCTGCCAGGAAAAGACGGAGTACCCTATCAACGCCACTACGGGCGTCTGATGGCCAAGGTCTTTGAAGAACTGAAGACCATGCCTGAGGGGCCTGAACGTGACGAACTGGTGCGCCAGACGGCAAACCAGATGAAACGCGACCTGACAACGTGGGGACATGGTTCGATGGACGACGAACGTGTCGCTGACGATTTAGCCCGCTTCACGGATGGCGTCATCCAGCTCGACCTTTCTGACTTCGAGTTCGAGCACATGGCATCTGCCAAGTCTGGCGACGGCAAACGCAACAAGAAAAAGAAATAAAATGGCAACATTCAAGATTGAAGGCGGAACCCTGCTCAGCGGCGAGATTACTCCGCAAGGCGCAAAAAACGAAGCCTTGCAGGTCATTTGTGCTACCTTGCTGACAGGCGAGCCTGTTACCATCAGCAACATTCCCAACATCCGTGACGTTAACAACCTGATTCAGTTGTTGAAAGATGTCGGAGTGAAGGTTCTTCCAGGAAAACCAGGAGTCTTTACCTTCCAAGCCGACCAGTTGAATTTGGAATTTCTGGAGAGCGACAAGTTTGTTGAGAGATGCGCCCAATTGCGTGGATCTGTGTTGATGATTGGTCCATTATTGGCCCGCATGGGCAAAGCCATTATTGCCAAACCCGGTGGCGATAAAATCGGGCGCCGGCGTCTGGACACCCATTTCTTAGGATTCCAAAAGTTAGGGGCAAAATTCCACCAGTTGGACGACCGCGAGGTTTACGAAATCGGAGCAAAGCGTCTGAAAGGTTCGTACATGCTGCTTGACGAGGCTTCTGTAACCGGTACGGGCAATATCATTATGGCTGCCGTACTTGCCGAAGGTACCACTACTATTTACAATGCAGCCTGCGAACCTTATATACAGCAACTCTGTCACATGCTTAACCGCATGGGAGCCGACATCAGCGGTATCAGCAGTAATCTGCTGACCATCAAAGGTGTTAAACAACTTCACGGCACTGACCACAGGTTGTTGCCCGACATGATTGAAGTAGGTTCCTTTATCGGAATGGCAGCTATGTGCGGTGCTGGAGTGCGCATCAAGGATTGTTCGCTCAGCAATTTGGGTATTATCCCTGAAGCCTTCCGTCGTCTGGGCGTAAAGATTGAAGTCAATGGCGACGACCTGTTTGTTCCACAACAGAAACACTATGTGGTCGACTCGTTTATCGACGGAACCATTATGACGCTGGCTGATGCACCTTGGCCCGGACTGACGCCCGACCTGCTCAGCGTGCTCATCGTAGTAGCCACACAGGCTCGCGGCAGTGTATTGTTCCATCAGAAAATGTTCGAGAGCCGTTTGTTCTTCGTCGACCGACTCATCGACATGGGAGCACAGATTATCCTCTGCGACCCACATCGTGCCGTTGTTGTTGGTCACGACCGCAAATTGAAGCTCCGTGCCAGCCGCATGTCCAGTCCTGATATCCGTGCTGGTATTGCCCTGCTGATTGCGGCCATGAGCGCCAACGGCACTAGCATCATCAGCAACATCGAGCAGATTGACCGCGGCTATGAAAACATCGAAGCCCGTCTGAATGCGCTGGGGGCTAAAATTGAGAGAATATAGCTGTTGGCAATCAGCTGTTAACAATTAGCAATGATAAAAAAAGAAGACGTTTACAAGATAGGCCGATTAGGCAAGGCGCACGGTGTCAAAGGCGAGGTGTCGTTCCAATTTACTGACGACATCTTCGACAGCGTAGATGCCGACTATCTGGTTCTCGACGTTGATGGCATTCTGGTACCATTCTTCTTGGAAGAGTACCGCTTCCGCAACGACAGTGTCTGCTTGGTCAAGTTCTGCGACGTCGACACACAGCAACGTGCCCAGGAACTGACAGGATGCGACGTCTACTTTCCACGAGCCTTGGCCGAAGAAGCCGAAGAAACACTTTCATTGGCGAGCCTCGTAGGTTTCGAAATAGTCAATGTGTCCGATGGTTCGGCCATCGGGACTATTGTCTCCATCGACGACACCACCCAGAACATTCTGTTCGAATTGGAAGACGGCACACTGATTCCTGCCAGCGACGAGCTGATAGAAAATATCGACACAGCACAACAACAAATCATCATGAATATACCAGAAGGTTTACTTGAGATATGAGAAAGAAACAAATAGCTATATTAGGCTCTACAGGGTCGATAGGCACACAGGCTCTTGAGGTCATCGAGGAGCATAGTGATCTATACGAAGTATATTGCATCACAGCCAACAACAAAGTGGAGTTGTTAGCCCAGCAAGCCCACAAATTCAAGCCTGCCGCCGTAGTCATTGCCAACGAGCAGCGACTGGACGAGTTGAAGCAGCTGATGAGCGACCTGCCCGACGTCAAAGTGTATGCAGGTGCAAAAGCCCTCGACGAAATCGTAGAGGCCGGTCCCATCGACATGGTATTGACGGCTATGGTGGGATTTGCCGGACTGTCGCCAACCATCCATGCCATCAAAGCCCGCAAAGCTATCGCACTGGCCAATAAGGAGACACTGGTCGTTGCCGGGGAACTCATCCTGCAGTTGGCACAGCAGTACCACACTCCCATCCTACCTGTCGACAGCGAGCACTCTGCCATTTTCCAAAGTCTGGTGGGCGAGGACGACAACCCCATAGAAAAGATTCTCCTGACAGCATCAGGCGGTCCGTTCCGTCTGAAGAGTATCGACGAACTGGGCACCGTCACCAAAGCCGATGCCCTGCGCCACCCCACATGGGATATGGGTGCAAAGATTACCATAGATTCTGCCACTATGATGAACAAAGGTTTCGAGGTGATTGAAGCCAAGTGGCTGTTTGGCGTTGATGCCCGTCAAATTCAGGTATTGGTGCATCCGCAGAGCATTGTCCACAGCGCCGTCCAGTTCCATGACGGTGCCGTCAAGGCCCAATTGGGTGTGCCCGATATGCGTCTGCCCATCCAGTATGCATTCTCGTTCCCACAGCGTTTGTCGCTCAGCGGCGACCGTCTGGACCTCTTCACCTCGCAGAAGCTTGAGTTCTTTGAGCCCGACCTGAAGAAGTTCCGTTGTCTGGCACTGGCCTTCGAGGCCATCAACCAGGGAGGTAACATGCCCTGCATTGTGAATGCAGCCAACGAGATTGTCAATCGTGGATTCCTCGACGACAAGTGCGGATTCCTCCAAATGGCAGACATCATTGCCGAGACTATGCACCGCGCCACATTCGACAAGAACCCCAGTTACGACACCTATATTGCTTCCGATGCTGAGGCTCGTCGTATCGCCACAGAATTAATGAACAAATAAGAATATAGTATAATAATGGAAGTTTTTTTAATCAGAGTATTACAATTCATGCTGGCCATTTCCCTGCTGGTATTGCTCCACGAGGGTGGTCACTTCTTCTTCTCAAAACTCTTCGGCGTTCGTGTCGAGAAGTTTTATCTTTTCTTCGACTGGAAATTCAGTCTTTTCAAGTTTAAACCCAAGAACAGCGACACAGAATATGGTGTGGGCTGGATTCCCCTGGGCGGTTATTGTAAGATAGCCGGTATGATTGACGAAAGTTTCGATACCGAACAAATGAAACAACCCGCACAACCTTGGGAATTCCGTACCAAACCCGCCTGGCAACGTCTGCTCATTATGATTGGCGGTGTACTGGTTAATTTCCTGCTCGCCCTCTTTATCTATTCCCAGATTCTTTTCTGGTGGGGCGACACTTACATTCCCGTCAAGGATATGACGCTGGGTATGAAGTTCAACCAAGAAGCCAAGTCGTACGGTTTCCAAGACGGCGACATCCTTGTTGGCACCGATACCAAAACCTTCAAGGATTTCTCGGCCGACCTCTATCGTGACATCTCAGAGGCCCATCGTGTGGACATTATCCGCAACGGCCAGCCTATGAGCATCACTCTTCCTGGCGATCTTAATCTGCTGGGCATGATTAAGGCTGACCCTTCGTTTGTACGTCCTCTACTTCCTGCACAGGTTGACAGTATTCTGCCAGGCTCGCCAGCAGCAGGAATCAGCATGCAAAAGGGCGACCGCATTCTTGCACTCAACGATGCCCCCATCGATTCATACAATGAGTTTATCGACCAGCTGGGCCGTCGTCGCGACATGTTGCTCACTGCTCAGACGCAGGCTGACTCGCTGAAAGCACGTACTGTGGTTATTGCTTTTGGCAACGACACCCGCACGGATACGGCCTCTGTCACACTCACTCCTGAACTCAAGCTTGGCTTTGTCGTCAAGAGCATTGCCGACATCTACAAGCCCATTACTACCGAATACGGATTCTTCGAGAGCATTCCTGCAGGCATCAAGTATGGTTGGCACGTGCTGGCATCTTATGTCGACGACATGAAGTATGTCTTCTCTGCGGAAGGTGCCAAGTCGCTGGGTGGTTTCGGAGCCATCGGCAGCTTGTTCCCGCCCATGTGGGACTGGTATATGTTCTGGAAGATGACTGCATTCCTTAGCATCATCCTTGCCTTCATGAACATCCTGCCCATTCCCGCCCTCGACGGTGGACATGTATTGTTCCTTCTCTACGAGATGATCACCCGCCGCAAACCCTCTGAGAACTTTATGATTAAGGCAGAATACGTTGGCTTTGGCATTCTCATTCTCCTAATGGTCTTCGCCAATCTCAACGACATTCTACGCTGGCTCGGATATATGTAATATGATTGGACGTCGATTAGCAATCGCTGTGCTGCTGGCTACCGTTTCCTATATTGCAAAGGGACGGGACTACAACATCATGGACTATGGTGCAAAGGCAGATACAACGGTGCTTTCGACGACTGCATTGCAACGAGCTATCGACGACTGCTCTGCGGCAGGAGGCGGCAGGGTAATCGTTCCAACCGGAAACTTCAAAACAGGCAGCATCAGGCTGAAGTCGAATGTGCATCTCTTTCTGGAGCATGGAGCAACGCTCTATGGTAGTACAAATCTGAAGGACTACACTCCCATGAAATCGGACTATGTGTCGCTACGCACCCAGACTACGACCATACAATTGATCTATGCCGATGGTGTAAAGAATGTGGTAATAGACGGCTACGGTACTATCGACGGACGCGGGCGGGCATTCAAGAAACTCTCGTGGAACGACGAGGGAATCACACGTCCCCACCTCATCCGATTCATCCAGAGCGAGGACATCACCATTAAGAATGTTACACTGAAGAATTCTGGTTGTTGGATGCAACACTATCTAGCCTGCGACAGGCTAAAAATAGAAGGTATCAAAGTTGTGAACCGCAACAACTATAATAATGATGCACTGGATCTTGACGGCTGTCATGATGTGGTCGTACAAGGCATCATAGCAGACTCTGACGACGACGGCATCACGCTGAAATCTACATCGCCCAGACTTTGCGAAAACATCCGCATCACCGATTGTGTGGTATCAAGTCATTGCAACGCCGTAAAACTGGGCACAGAGACAAATGGTGGATTCCGCAACATCAACATCTCGGGCATTGTAGTAAAGCCTAGCAGCGACCAACAAGAGAAATTCTTCGGACAATGGATCGGAACATCGGCTATCTCGCTTGAAATCGTTGATGGCGGTACGATGGAAAATGTCAACGTGTCTGACTTTACAATTGAGGGTACTGAGTCGCCTATCTTCATCCGATTAGGTAATCGCGGACGGGGCTACAAGCTTAGAAGCGAGCAAAAAGCACTAAGTGGAAATGGTAATGACGACACGATAGCCGAATTAATCCCCATTGACCACGTGGGACAGATTGAAAGCATTCGCATAAACAACATTCAAGTACACAACGCAGGGGCTATAGGCTGTTCGATAACTGGTCTGCCTGGCCATCCTATTCGTAACGTGTGGCTATCGAACATATCGATTCACCACAAGGGTGGCGTTAAAACGGAGGACCTCAAAATCATCAACGACACCATTAACGACGAGAAAGAGAAGGAGTATCCCGAAGCTACCATGTGGGGCAACCTGCCAGCCAAAGGTTTTTTCGTTCGTCACGCGCGCAATATCAAATTCAACAACGTCAACATCAGGACAGAGAAGCCTGATGTACGACCTGACTTTGTAAATATCGATACAGAGGGCTGGGGAGACCAAGGTGACGGAACGTACATTAATCCCGTTATCAATGCCGATTTCTCTGACCCAGACGTCATCCGAGTAGGACGAAAATACTATATGGTAGCGTCAGACTTCCATTTTATGGGCATGCAGGTTATGGAGTCGGAAGATATGGTCAACTGGCGCTATATCAGTCAGATATATAACAAAATTGACGAACCCGGATGGGACCAGAACCAACACTATGCCGGAGGGTCGTGGGCACCTGCTATCCGATACCACAACGGATTTTTCTATGTCTATTTCTGTACCCCCGATGAAGGATTGTATATGAGTACTGCCCAAGATCCACATGGGCCCTGGGCACCACTACATCTGGTGAAACGCGTGAAGAAATGGGAAGACCCCTGTCCTTTCTGGGACGATAACGGAGAGGCCTATCTGGGTCGCAGCCGTCATGGGGCAGGTCCCATCATTGTGCACAAGATGTCGCCCGACGGCAAGCAACTGCTCGACGAGGGAGTTACCGTCTATGAAGGTCCCATTGCCGAAGGAACGAAATTCATGAAACGCAACGGCTGGTACTATCTGATTATCCCTGAGGGAGGCGTAGGCACGGGATGGCAGACGGTGCTGCGAGCCAAGAACATCTACGGTCCCTACGAACGGAAAATCGTGTTGGAAAAAGGCTCCACGAAGGTGAACGGTCCTCATCAGGGTGCTTTGATTGATGCACCTGACGGCAGTTGGTGGTTCTATCATTTCCAAGAGACGCCCGTACTGGGACGTGTCGTACACCTGCAACCCGTCCGATGGCAGGACGACTGGCCACTGATGGGAGTAGACTACGACGGCAACGGTATCGGAGAACCCGTCCACACGTGGCAGAAGCCCATCGTGCAAGCATCCGACGACTACCTGTTGCAGACTGACGATGACTTCGCAGGGCCAGCTTTAGGACTACAATGGCAGTGGAACCACAACCCCAAAGACAGCCATTGGACGCTGAATGAACGAAAAGATTGGCTGACCCTGAAAGCACAGCCTGCCGATAGTCTGAAAGCAAGCAGGAACATGCTTACGCAGAAAGTGATTGGCTATCAGAGCGAGAGCACTACCCTATTGACCGCCCAAGGCGACTGTTATGCAGGACTTTTCTGTTCTGGAAAAGCGTTTTACGGCATTGGACTCTGCAAGGAAGGAATCTTCATGGAATCACACGGTAAACGCAAGATAGTGGCTAAAGGGAAATACAACCGTCTTTGGTTACGCGTCAGCAACGACTGCACTACAAACAAACATCAATTTTCCTATAGTACTGACGGTCAGCACTTTGTCAACGCAGCAGACACCTTCCCCATGCGTTCAGGCTATTGGAAAGGCATCCGTGTGGGACTATTCTGTTATGGAAACAACGGTAAGGCTCAGTTCGACTGGTTTACACAGAAACATCAATGAGAAGTCAGTTGCCAAGCAACGCCAATCATGACATTAAAATAATTCTTAATATGCCTGAGACTGATATCTGAGGCTATTCCCAACTCTACACGAGGATGGACTTGGTAGGAAATAGTCCACGACGCCCACGGCTGCAATTTCTCATCTTCATCTGGACCATAGTAATAATTATCCTCCTCCAATGTCAAGACAAGTTTGTCAGACAATTTAAAGTCAAGATAGGCTCCCCAAAAGGTTGTCGGGCGAGGTGTGTCATCCCAAATAATCGCACCCATATATCCCAGGTCACACCACAATGTGAGCTGGTTGCGGAAGATGAGATCTAACTGAAAACCGAAATTATCGGGCAGATACGAAAAGTTCTCACCGCCAGGGAAGTAGAGTAAGCCTCGCATGGCTATGGAGGGCACTGCTTTCCAACCGTCAAAAAGCTTGGTCTTAAAACCGACAGCCAAGTCAGCAAAACCCGTATAGTTATTGCCTTCGTCAGTAGTATGAAGCCAAGCTCCTTGCAACATGAGTTCCGTATCCTTGCGAATGCCATAGCGCAGGACAGAGACGTTGGGCGACCAAGTATCGGCCTCGATGCCAAACATCGTGGTATGCTCGTAGAATGCATAGGTTTCCCATTGCAAACGCCCTTTGGGAAGAATGTCTGTTCCTGTGATGCCACCGAAAAGGTCGGAGGTAAATTCCTCCGTTTCAGTTTCCTGTGCCAACAGACATGCAGGCATCAGGGCAATCATCAAGAACAATTGTCGCACTCTGCGCATTAAAAAATTATATATTAGCAAAAAATGACTTTGCTACGCGAACATTCTGTACCATCAGAGCGAACGATACGCACACAGTATTCATTGTCACCCGTCTGTTCCCGATAAAAGCTAAGCTGATCACCGCCATGAGCCTCGGCAACGTAGGCAATTTCGAAGCGACGAATATTGTGGTCACGATACCAATCGAGTGGCCATAGGTCAAGCACATGCTCAATATACTTGACGCTATTGATATGGCCATTGATATCGACATCATTATAATATGTATTAATGGTGCGAATGAGCTGGGCTTCTTCGGACATCTTCACACGTCCACCTTTATCGATGGGACAATCCTTGTCCTTCACAATCCAATTGTTGATGGCACCGTTATCAATGGCAAAGATATCTGTAGGCTGACGACTCTCTGTGTCAATCATCGCCCAGATGCTGCGCCCGTAGCCATAAGTGTATCCATCATTCCCAACAACAGCAAAGTTACGTGAAGTAAAATAGCGCATAGCCGACTCAACCCAAGTCTCAACATTAAACTTGGTGTACTGCTGGGGCATTTCGTTCATCTCAATAGCCAAACGCGAAAGTACCCATGAACGTTTTATCGTCATCAGATACTTCATGCCAAAACCACGGGCAGAAGAATGGAAATCAGCCGCGTTAAGCATGTGATTACCGAGATGGCCCATAAAAAGCCGTCCGCTAAAGTCACAATGGAACGGCTCTGCCATAAATTCGTAACATCCTATCTTGTCCATTTTCTCCATTACCATTAACTATAAGCTGTAACTGCATTAATGATGCTGTTCACGTTCCTCTAAGAATTCGCTGACCTGTTCCTGCTTAGCACGCGTCACAGCAATACGACCTGAACGAGTGTATTGTAATACGCAGTCGAACTCGTTGAGCGCATAAAAGAGATTCAGAATGTCCTCCGTCTTTCCATTCTTCATTACCACTGTATAAGTGGGATTAACCTCCATAATGGAAGCTTCATGACGACGAATAGTACGTGAAATCTCAGGACACTGTAAGACCTTTTCTGTTGATAGCTTATAGAGTCCTGACTCACGGATAAACAACTGATCATCAGTAAAATAGTTAGCCTTGACCACATCTATCTTTTTCTCAATCTGACGAGTGATCTTTTCTATTTGGTCAGCATCGCTCCATGCTGTGATAGTGTATTTATGCACTCCCTCAATACTGGATGCAGAAACGTTCAGGCTTTCAATGTTCACCTGTCGACGTGTAAATACAGCAGTAATCTGATTCAGAATACCAGCAATGTTCTCTGAATAAACCAGCAGCGTATATAGTTTCTTGTTCTCTTCCATATTATTATGCATTATGCATTATTAATTATGCATTAAATTTCGAGCATCATATCATTGACATTCATACCCGGAGGAGTCATAGGCAACACATTGTCCTCTTCAAGAATTGCACACTCTAAGATGAAGGGACCTTTCGTGGTAATCATCTTTTCCACAGCCTGACGCAAATCATTACGGTCTGTTACTGCCATATAGGGAATGCCATAACCTTGCGCAATCAGTTCATAGTTGGGGTTCATCATCTTAGTAAAAGACTTACGACGCATCCAGAACATATCCTGCCACTGGCGTACATTACCCAAGTAGTGGTTATTCAACAGAATCATCTTGACGGGAGCTTGCTGTTCCATGATAGTACCTAACTCCTCGATACACATCTGGAAACCACCATCACCCATAAAACAGCATACCGTACGGTCTGTTGCAAACGTAGCACCAATAGCTGCAGGCATACCGTAACCCATCGTTCCCAAGCCTCCACTGGTGCAGATGCTGCGTTTCTCAGGATATTTGAAATAGCGAGTAGCAAACAGCTGGTTCTGTCCCACATCGGTCACAAGAACAGTACCACGGGGAGCCTGCTCAGCAACGGCATTCACCACCTCACCCATCAGCAACGGGCCTTCCTTCGGATGGATGGCCGGCTCTATCACTTTCTCACGCTCCTTCTGGTCGAGTTCCTTGAACGACTCACGCCATTCGCTGTGCTTCGTCTCATTCACCAAAGCAGTAAGCGCAGGAAGCGACACCTTACAGTCGGCTATTAAAGCTACATTAGTCTTGACATTCTTGTCAATCTCGCTTCGATCGATATCTAAATGAATAATCTTTGCCTGCTTGGCATAGGTCTGCAGATTACCCGTCACACGGTCACTGAAACGCATACCAATGGCAATCAACACGTCGCACTCCTGTTCTTTCAAGTTGACGGCATAGTTGCCGTGCATACCCAACATTCCAACATTCAACGGATGGTCGGATGGCAGAGCCGAGAGTCCCAGCATGGTGCGTCCAGCAGGAATATCGGCCTTCTCCAAGAAGGTCTTCAGTTCTTCTTGGGCATTACCCAGTTCTACGCCCTGACCAACAAGAGCCAGAGGTTTCTTAGCGTTGTTAATCAGTTCAGCTGCTTGACGGACAGCCTCAGCGTCGAGCTTCGGATAGGGAACATAAGAGCGCACAAAATCAACCTTCTTGGGTTCCCAATCAATTTCTTCGACCTGTGCATTGCGAGGGAAGTCAAGCACCACAGGGCCAGGACGACCACTGCGGGCAATATAGAATGCACGGCTCACAGCCCATGCCACATCCTCGGCATGGCGTATCTGGTACGACCACTTCGAGATAGGCTGCGCCACACCCACAAGGTCGACCTCCTGGAAGGCATCGGTTCCTAAGGCGCCGATAGCCACCTGACCGGCAATTACCACCATCGGTGTAGAGTCCATCATGGCATCAGCCACACCGGTCAACGTATTCGTAGCGCCAGGGCCACTGGTCACTAAGGCTACGCCTACCTCACCACTCACACGGGCATAGCCCTCTGCAGCATGGGTCGCTCCTTGCTCATGACGCACAAGAATATGGTCGAAACACTTTTTCTCTCCTCGGGTATAGTCAAACAGCGCATCATAGACGGGCATAATGGCTCCACCGGGATAACCGAAAATAGTTTTTACCCCTTCAGCCTGCAAGGCTCGCATCAGCGCTTTTGCACCTGTTATTCTGTCTCTCATCTTTTCTTATTTCTAGTATTTCTAGATTATCAAGTATTTCTAGTCAATAATCCTAATTCCTCCCTTATCGGCCGAGCTCACACTCTGTGCATAAGCTCTCAGCGCCTTGCTAACCACGCGGTTGCGCTTCAGCGGCTGCTGGGGACGTGCCGCAAGCTCTTCATCGCTCAGCTTGACATTAATCGAGCGACTCGGAATATCAATCACGATGATGTCACCATCCTTAATCTTACCGATATTGCCACCATTCGCTGCCTCGGGCGAGATATGTCCGATACTCAGTCCACTGGTTCCTCCCGAGAAACGTCCATCCGTAATCAGCGCACACTCCTTACCCATGTGCATCGACTTGATATAACTCGTGGGATAAAGCATCTCCTGCATACCAGGACCGCCCTTCGGACCCTCGTGGGTAATCACCACACAGTCGCCTTTCTTCACCTTGCCTCCCAGGATACCCTCACAAGCATCTTCCTGTGAGTCAAAGACCACGGCCGGTCCCTCGAAATGCCACAAAGCCTCATCGACACCTGCGGTCTTCACCACACAACCGTCCTGGGCAATATTACCAAAGAGTACAGCCAGTCCACCGTCCTTCGTATAGGCATGTTCCAAATCACGGATACATCCCTCAGCACGGTCGGTATCCAGACTCTCCCACTCTTCCGACTGGGAACCCATCTTCGTCGAGAAACGGTTACCAGGAGCACTGTAATAAATTTTTATTTTATCCGTCTCTTCTTCCTTGCCTCTTCCTACTGTCTTGCTACCCTCTTCCTTCTGTCTTGCTACGATTTCCGCAGTAATGTCATAACTTTTTATCGCTTCGGCCAAAGTCATGCCATCTACACGGATCGCAGAGCCGTCAATCAGACCGCCCTTCGAGAGTTCATTCAAGATACCCAAAATACCACCTGCACGTCCGCACTCCTGTACACTGTATTTCTGTGTGTTAGGTGCAAGTTTGCAAAGACAAGGCACCTTACGGCTCAAGGCATCGATATCCTTCATCGTAAAGTCTGCACCTGCCTCCTGAGCCACAGCCAACAGATGGAGCACGGTATTCGTACTTCCGCCCATCGCAATATCCAGCGCCATGGCATTCATAAAGGCCTTGCGAGTAGCAATGTTGCGAGGCAATACGCTCTCATCACCGTCCTCGTAATAGGCAAAGGCATTCTTCACCACCTGGCGTGCAGCAGCCTTAAACAACTCAACACGATTGGTATGGGTAGCCAAAATGGTACCATTACCTGGCAACGACAGGCCAATGGCCTCCGTCAGTGAGTTCATTGAATTGGCGGTAAACATACCAGAGCAGGAACCACATCCGGGACAAGCACAGGCCTCGAGTTCCTTCATCTCTTCATCACTCACCGTAGGATCAGCGCCCTTGACCATCGCCGTAATCAGGTCGGCATTCTCACCGCGCCACTTACCAGCCTCCATCGGACCGCCGGAACAGAAGACCGTCGGGATGTTCAGTCGCATCGACGCCATCAGCATACCCGGCGTCACCTTATCACAGTTAGAGATACAAATCATCGCATCGGCCTTATGGGCATTCACCATATACTCTACCGAGTCAGCGATAATATCACGCGAAGGTAATGAATACAACATACCGTCATGACCCATGGCGATACCATCATCAATGGCGATGGTATTAAACTCAGCGGCATAACAGCCCATCTTCTCAATCTCTTCACGCACAATCTGTCCAATCTCATGCAGATGGGTATGTCCTGGTACAAACTGGGTGAAAGAGTTCACAATGGCAATAATCGGTTTACCAAACTGCTCATGTTTCATACCCGTTGCTACCCAAAGGGCACGGGCTCCAGCCATACGTCTGCCTTCTGTGCATACCGCACTACGCAGTGGATGTTTGTATTCTTTCATATTTGTTTAGTCTTACTATACGTTTTAGCTTGCAAAATTACGCTTTTTCTGCCTAATTGCCAAATTTTGAAGCCGATAATCACCATTTTGCCCGTTTTTCTTGCCATCCAGTATACAAAGAGCTGTTTCTCAGAACTAAAGGTTGGGCAGATGGAACTGATAGTTATGTTCAAATACTTCCTTCACCGAATTGATTTCCAAAAACTTCGTAGCGCCACCGGCTCCGATGTTGCCACTCAGATAGGCAATCTTGTCGTCGAGTTCCACATAGCCTTTCTGGCGCAGCATGCGCACCGCTGCCAAGAACAGTTTTTCGCTTCCGATATGTTCCTTCTGATAGACGGGAATAACGCCATACGAAAGATTCAGCAGACGCTGCAACTTATCATTATAGCAGATGGCCAAAACAGGATGAGGACCCCGGAAAGCAGCCAGCGAACGAGCAGTAGTACCCGTTGTAGAGTCGGTGATAATACCCTTTACCCCAAGACGCTCTGTAGCTTCGATGGCAGAATGAGCCATAAACTCGCGGATATCACAATTTTCAGAGAGTTTGATGTCGATATGACTCTTGGCTCTATCGCGTTCAGCCTGTTCGGCTATAGCAGCCATCGTTTGTACAGCCTCCACAGGATACTTGCCGCTGGCCGTCTCGCCAGAGAGCATCAAGGCGTCCGTACTCGAATAGATAGCATTGGCAATGTCAGTCACCTCTGCACGTGTAGGACGCGGATTATTGATCATTGTATGCAACATTTGCGTTGCCACGATGACCGGTTTCTTTTTCTCTACACATTTACGGATAATCTGACGCTGAATACCAGGAATACGTTCAATGGGAACCTCAATACCTAAATCACCGCGGGCAATCATGATACCATATGATGCATCAATAATCTCATCAATATTATCGACGCCCTCCTGATTCTCAATCTTCGAAATAATCTTGATATCGCTATTGAAAGCGTCAAGAATAGCCTGTACGGCACGAACATCAGCTGCCGAGCGCACAAAACTATGGGCAATGAAGTCAATGTCCTGATTGATGGCCAACATGATGTTCTTTCGGTCACGTTCTGTTAGTGTGGGTAATGCGATGTGAACACCAGGCACATTGACACTCTTGTGAGAACCCAACACGCCATCGTTCATTACTTGTGCGATAACAGCAGGTCCGTTGATACCAATCACCTTCATATCGAGCGCTCCATCGTCGAACAGCACATGGTCACCTTCGTGAATATCTGCCGCAAAGTTGTTATACGACAGATTGATGATGTCATGAGTGGTATCCATTTCCGGACGACCGAAAATCTTCACCACGTCACCTATCTTATACTCGATAGGGGATTCGCACCCTGTAGTACGTACCTCAGGGCCTTTTGTATCAATCAGAATACCAATATGCCGGCTTACTTCTCGCACATTCTTGATGATGGTCTTGATGCCGTCCTCTGAAGCATGGGCTGTGTTCATACGCACCACATTCATTCCCGCATTAAACAAAGAACGGATGAAATCCGCATCACATCGGCGATCACTAATAGAAGCTACTATTTTTGTTTGTTTCATAAAAAAAACCTATATGCTATAAATACGATATTATCTTGTTATAGTTTGCTGTGCTGCCTCCGTAAAGGCGTCCATGATGATGGTGGGTTTGTTGTCTTGGAAAGCTCCCAGTTTGTAGAAACGATCCGTCTCGGGGGCCCAATAGAACACACCTTGACAATGGCCACCCACCTGATGTTTGGCCATATCGATAATGGCTGCAATAATTTGTTTACCCTCGACGGGCTTGCTGGCTTCAGTACCGGTTTCGACTACCAGCATGGGCTTATGGTATTTCGTCCATAGACGATTGATGTTGGCAGTGGCCTTCTCCACGGTTTCTTGCCACGACTGGATATGATGATCCTTCATGTCCCAATAGGGATAGACGCTCAGACCTATCATATCGTAACGGGCCTTGTATTTCTCCAGTCCGTCAAAGATGAAATCATAACGCTTGGGGTCGAAAGCACCATCCAGATGAACGATAACCTCTGCTTGCGGAAACACCTCTTTGACAGCCGCATAGCCGGCATCCGTCAAACCGGCATACTGGTCCATGTGTTCCTGTGCACGTCCCATGGGCCATAGGAATCCGTTAGTGGTCTCATTGCCTACTTGTACCCATCGCACGTCTACCCCAGCCTGCTTAATAGATTGCAGCACATCGCGCGTATGGTCAGCTAAAGCTTGCTTCATCTGCTGATAATTCATTTCCTTCCACGCAGCAGGGATATTCTGCTGTCCAGGATCGGCCCACCAGTCGCTATAGTGAAAGTCAATCATCAACGCCATATTCCACTGCTTAGCTCGCAGGGCCATCTTCACAACATCATCTTTGTTGCATAGTCCACCCTTGGGATTTACCCACACACGCAGGCGGACGGCATTGAGTCCCAGTTCGTGCATCAGTTCCGTACACTCACGAGGCTCACCTTTTGTATTGCGCAACTGCACACCACGGGTCTCCAAGTCAGTGGTTCCACTAATATCTGCGCCCAACCAAAACGTAGTCGCTTCTGCCGTTTTTGTGTCAATGGTCAATACTGCGGGCTTCAGCCTACCCTTCTGGTCTTGTATCGTCAGCGTGGCTTGTCCAGCTTTCGTCGTAGGACGCAAAACGACCACCAATTCACCATTAAATAGTTTCATTCGCGGTTGTCTGAATGACTCCAGCGACGTGGCATCACCATTGCAAGCGGCCTCGAAACGAGCCTCACCAGTCACGCTGAATGTCAGTTGTTCCTGACACGTCGGAACAGGTACACCATTCTTATCCTCCACCGCCACGCGGACATAGATCAAGTCCTCACCGTCGGCCTTGTGTTCACGAGTCTCAGTCTGTGCTACCAGCTTGACAGGTTTTCCTGCTGTCCGACGCACATCTTCTCCAATTTTGTTGCCTTGCTCGTCGTATGCCACCACACGGATTTCTCCCGGCTCATATTTCACATCGTTCCAACGCAGGCGATAGCGGTCCAGGCGCTCTGCCTTATTCTTACGAACACGACCCTGACTCTTGCCATTGACAAACAGTTCGCCCTCTACACCATCGGTGTAGCAATAGACTGGCGTCACCTGTCCTTTGCGGCCAGGCCACGTCCAATGAGGCAACAGATGAACGGTATGTTCCTCCTTGTTCCATTTGCTCTTGTAGAGATAATAGCGGTCCTTGGGCAGGCCGGCCAAGTCGCAGATTCCAAAATAGCTGCTGCGCGAAGGCCAATATTCATCGTATGGCGTGGGTTCTCCCAAATAGTCGTAACCCGTCCACACAAATTCACCTATCACCCAGTCGTAGTCATCCTGCCACACCCAGTCATCATCAGGCAGATTGCTCCACGAACAATACTCCACATCATAGCTCGAGCATTGTCCGTCAGCTTTCAGAATGGCTGTGGGATCATAGGTTGGTGCCCACGACGCATACTGCGAATTATCTGTCACCTCAACGGGGAACTTATACACCCCACGGCTGCTTACCGTCGATGCCGTTTCGGAACCCAACAGGAAACCCTGCGGCAACTGCTTGATATTGTTGGCATACTTATGCACACGATAGTTGAATCCCGGCACCTCCATAGCCTGTGCGAATCCACTTCCTAACGCAGCCTCAGCACGATCCATACCCTGAGTGACAGGACGTGTGGGGTCTAAGGAATGACAAAGCCCCTGCAGACGAATGCTGATCTGGCGGCCCTCCTCGCTGCCTTGTTCTGGAATCTCATTACCAATCGACCACATCACAATACTTGGATGATTTCGATGGTTCAATATCAGATTCGTGATATCACGTTCAGCCCACTCGCGGAAATTAAGTGCATAACCGTTCTTGCACTTCGGATAGATCCACATATCGAACGATTCAGCCATCACCATCATACCCAACGAGTCACAAATCTCCATCTGCCAAGTAGAAGGCATATTGTGGGATGTACGGATGGCATCACACCCCATCTGCTTCATCATCTCAATCTGACGAATCAAGGCCGTCTTATTGATAGCAGCTCCCAATGGCCCCAAATCGTGATGCAGACAGACTCCCTTCAGTTTACGCGTCTGACCATTCAACTGGAAACCATGCTCACGGCTGACCCGAACCGTACGAATACCCGTCTTGACGGTCTTACTGTCACAGATGCGGCCTGCCTTATCGTAAAGAGTGGCTGTCAGCCGATAGAGATAAGGATTCTCAGGTGACCACAGCATGGGATTCTTTACAAAGAAACCAGCATTGACATGACCGTCCTTGATAGAAATATCGGTACACGATGCTATGATTTTTCCGTTAGCATCGGACAAATCTATCCTTGGCGTTACACCTTCTGTCGGCCCCTCTACCATCATGTCAACGCTGAGGTGAGCCCCTTTATCGGTCAATTCAGTTGTCCTGACAAACAGACTCCAGTCGTCAATATGCGTCTTCTGCGTCAGCACCAGCGTTACAGGACGATAGAGTCCTGCACCAGGATACCAACGCGAGCTCTCCTCTCGGTTGTTCAGATGCACGCCGATATTCAGCTTACCAGCCTTTAGGAAACGCGACACATCCACCCGAAAGGCGTTGTATCCATAGGCCCAGTAGCCCGTCTCTTCGCCATTCACACTGACCCGAGGCTCCGACATGGCACCATCGAACACCAGTTCGCCAGCCTCATAGCCCGCAGGGACAACTACACTTGTGCGATACCAGCCCTCACCAATCCAAGGCAATGCTCCGCTGCGACCACTTTTCTCCGTGGCTTCCGTCTCACCATTCTGGGTAATGGCCACGCGTTGCAAATCCCACTTCTTATCGAACGGTCCACCGATGGCCCAATCGTGGGGAATATTCACTTGAGTCCATGAGGTCTCATCACGAGAGAATTCCCATGTCTTCAAATTCATCTCACGTCGCGTCTGTGCGGTCACCAACTGGCACAAAACCAACAATACCGTTAATACTTTTAGCCTTATCATAGTCATATCGTTAGCAATTTGGTTACAAAGTTACGAAATAAGTGAGAGAAATAAAAAGAAAACCTCAATTTTCTTTTTATTTCCGAGCGAAAAGTAAGTTCGGCGAAGCCAATGTTACGAAATAAGTGAGAGAAATAAAAAGAAAACCTCAATTTTCTTTTTATTTCCGAGCGAAAAGTAAGTTCGGCGAAGCAAAGTTACAAAATAGTGAGCACAATGCCAAACAATAGCACAAAAAAATTCCCGTAGAACTGAATCTACGGGAACTTCTTTATCTGATGTATCAATGATTACTTAGTAGTATCGATGAACATTGCAACGCGGTTGAAGTCGTTCTCCTCAGAAATCTTGTCAGTTGCGCCCAGACCCTCAGTGGTGATGCGGTCAGCAGCAATCTTGTACTTCTTGATAAGAGCGGTCTTCACAGCCTCAGCACGAGCCTCAGACAGCTTCTGGTTCAGTTCAGCGTTACCCTCGGGAGAAGCGAAACCGCGAACGATTACCTTAGCATCCTTGTGGTTGCGCATGTACTTAGCAACCATCTCAACGCTAGCATACTGTGCAGGCTCGATGACGCTCTTACCCTGACGGAAGATAACCATGGGCTGCAGGATAGTCTCCTTCTTCTCCTCGATAATAGTGGTCTGCATAGGACGAGACTCACAAGCAGCGAGCTTAGCCTTCAGGTCAGCGATGGTCTGAGCATCAGCAGCAATCTTACCGTCCTTAGCGTTCACATCAGCACGGAGCTCGTTGATCTTACCATTCAGAGCATCAATCTCAGCCTGGTCGCGGAGCTGAGCCTTAGCAAAGTTGTGAGTACCGTTGCTGTTACCGAACTTGTAGTTCAAACCAGCCTTCAGAGTGAAGATAGAACGGTTGATGTCATACTTGAAGTCATCGAAGTCATCATAAGCAGTACCAATCAAGCCATAAGTCAGAGAAGGCTCAATGTAGAGCTGCCAAGCCTTTGCAGCACCCAGGTTGAATGCGAAGTCAAGAGCTACCTTAGAGTTGATGCCATTAGCCTTTGAAGCATGGTTGAAACCATGAGACCAACCGAAACCACCGAGAGCGATAACCTCGAAAGCACGGGGCTCACCGGGATAACCAGCAAACAGGTTGCTCAGGTTGAAAGTACCCAGCAGGTCAACATTAAGATCCTCAACGAAAGTCTTGCTACCAGCATTCCACTTGTCGTTAGACTTGAAGTGCATGTCAGCATCCAAAGCCAGACCGAATACGGTGTTCAGGTTCTTACCTACACGTACACCAAAAGTAGGAGCCAATGACTTGAAGAAGCCGTTAGAAGCACCATCAAAAGATTCTTTTGTTAAAGTAGAAACACCAGCGTTAACGCCGAAGTACCAGTTGTCACCAGCCTTGTTTGCAGTGATTGCAGTATTTTCCTGTGCACTCACTGAAGCTGCCATCATAGCGGCAGCAAACATCAAAAATAATTTTTTCATTGTTATTACTAAATTAAATTAGTTGAATAAATATTCTCTTTTTAACGATTTTACACTTTTTTCGGGTGCAAAGTAAGTAAAAAAATCGTTAAGTTCCAAGAAAAATCAAAGAAAAGTGCAAAAATACGTATATTTTTTAGGCAAAATCAGCATTTTCTTTTAAAAAAATACTAAATTTGCATCATAAATGAATAAAATTGTATTGATAACCGGTGGCCAGCGCTCGGGTAAAAGTGAGTATGCTGAACGTATGGCATTGAGTCTCAGCGACAAGCCCGTTTATATGGCTACTGCTCATGTGTGGGATGAAGAATTCCGCCAGCGTGTGCTCCGTCATCAGGAACGGCGCGGTCCGCAATGGACGAATATCGAAGAAGAACAGTTGCTGAGTCGTCACCAGCTGACAGGTCGCGTGATACTCATCGACTGCCTTACGCTATGGTGTACCAATTTCTTTTTTGACAATAGTAAGACAGCATCCGAGCAACCAACAGTCGACGAGGTCTTACGAGCAGTAAAACAGGAATTCGACCGTTTCACAGCACAGGAAGCCACCTTCATCTTCGTCACCAACGAGATAGGCCTTGGTGGTGTGAGCCCTGATGCCATCCAACGCCGATTCACCGATCTCATGGGCTGGATGAACCAATATGTAGCCTCCCGCGCCGACGAGGTCATCCTCATGGTCAGCGGAATACCCGTAAAAATCAAATAAGCCATGCAAGTATCTATCGACACCACTAAATGGTATGACCGCATCTGGGCGTCCCTGATTTTCTTCACCCGACTACCTTTTTGGCGCCTGCACCAGCCACCGAAGGAGGCTTACCAGACGGTGGTCGAACATTGGCCACTTGCGGGTTGGATTACAGGCTCCGTGATGGGTGCTGTCATCTATTTCGGCTGTCAATTGTTTTCTTACGAATTAGCTATCCTGCTGGCCATCGTCATACGCCTGCTTCTGACTGGCGCCCTACACGAAGACGGACTGGCCGATTTCATGGATGGTTTTGGCGGTGGAGGCAATAACCGCCAGCGCATTCTCGACATCATGAAGGATTCCCACATTGGCACGTATGGCGTCATCGGGCTTATCATGTACTTCCTGCTCCTGTTCTTTGCACTCCACACGCTGGCTCCGCTCGATGCAGCGCTTACCATCGCCATGGCCGACCCCTATGCCAAGATGCTCTCCGCACAGCTCATCCAAATGATGCCCTATGCCCGTAACGAGGAGACAGCCAAGAACCGCGTAGTCTACCGTCAGTTCAACATCGCTGCCGGCATTAGTCTGGCCATTCAAGGCCTGCTCCCCATGGCGGCTTACATATATATAATGTACGCGAGAATCGACTGGCAATGGCTTCTGTTCGCCCCAGCCATCGTTATGTACTTCCTCTACCTGCTCATCTGGAACCGGCTCAGAGGCTATACCGGCGACTGCTGCGGAGCACTCTGTCTCATCATCGAACTGACCACCCTCTTAGTCGTCACGGCGAGTATCATGTTCTAATTCCACAGCCGTTTTGCAAAGTAGACCTTGCATTATGATACACAGTTCGTAAAAAAGACTTAAATTATCAATTATCAATTGTCAATTTTCAATTAAAAGTAGTACCTTTGCGGCGCAAAACGCCGCGATATGGCTATTGCGTTAAATAACGAAGTTTTTCACATTATTAATAACAATACAATTATGACAATCAACGAATTCAACTTTGCCGGTAAGAAGGCAATCGTACGTGTAGACTTCAACGTACCCCTCGATGAGAATGGTAAGATCACTGACGACACCCGTATCCGTGGTGCCCTGCCTACCCTGAAGAAGATTCTGGCTGATGGTGGTGCTACTATCATCATGAGCCACATGGGTAAGCCCAAAGGTAAGGTAGACATGAAGAAGTCGCTGGGTCAGATCCGCGAGGCTGTAGAGAAGGCTCTGGGTGTTCCCGTTGCTTTTGCTCCCGACTGCGCTAAGGCTGCTGATGCTGCCAAGGCTCTGAAGATGGGTGAGGCTCTGCTGCTCGAGAACCTGCGTTTCTATCCTGAGGAAGAGGGTAAGCCCGTAGGTGTTGAGAAGGGTACTCCTGAGTACGACGAGGCTAAGAAGGCTATGAAGGCCAGCCAGAAGGAGTTTGCTAAGACTCTGGCTAGCTACGCTGACTGCTACGTAATGGACGCCTTCGGTACAGCTCACCGCAAGCACGCTTCTACTGCTGTTATCGCCGACTACTTCGACGCTGACAACAAGATGCTGGGTCTGCTGATGGAGAAGGAGGTTCAGGCTGTTGACGCCGTTCTCTCTAACATCAAGCGCCCCTTCGTAGCCATCATGGGTGGTTCAAAGGTATCTTCTAAGATTGGTATCATCGAGAACCTGCTCGGTAAGGTTGATAAGCTCATCCTCTGCGGTGGTATGACCTACACCTTCGCTAAGGCTCACAATGGTGAGATCGGTAACTCTATCGTTGAGCTCGACAAGCTCGATGTAGCTCTGGGCGTTGAGGAGCTGGCTAAGAAGAACGGCGTAGAGCTCGTTCTGGGCAGCGACTGCACAGCAACAAATGGTCTCGACTTCGGTACGATGACTGTGAAGGCTGGTGCTGAAATCATTACCTGCCCCGCCAATAAGGTTCCTGCTGGTTTCGAGGGTGTTGACGCTGGTCCTGCCTCTCAGGAAGATTTCCGCAAGGCCATCAAGGGTGCTAAGACCATCCTGTGGAACGGTCCTGCCGGTGTGTTCGAGTGCGACAACTTCACCGCTGGTT